>JAGWNK010000090.1 GCA_028871345.1 Alphaproteobacteria bacterium
GGCCGCCACGGCAAAGAACGTTCCCAGGAAGACCAGAAAGAGGTTCTTCGCCGACCAATGGATAATGCGGGAAATCATTTGGAGGAACCTGACATCGTTTGAACAGCGGTTTGCAGATTGCTTTCGGCGTCGATCAGGAAATTGCCGGAGGTCACGATCCGGTCGCCTTCGTTGAGGCCCGAGCGAATTTCGTCATAGCCGTTCGCACGCGCTCCCAGCGTAACTTTGCGGGCCTGGAACACGCCGCCGGGCAAAGAGACGAACGCCATCTGGTGCGATCCGTCATCGACCACGGCCGATTCCGGGACGGCAAGCACCGGGCCGGTGGAAACCGGAACATCGACGCTGACGTCGGCATATTGGCCGACGCGTAACCGCCCATCCGGGTTCGCTACGATGATGCGCACCAGCGTGGTGCGCGTGTCCGGATTGACCTCCGGATAGATGAACGCAACTTTGCCTTCGAAAGATTCGCTTGGATTGTCGCGGAAGGTGATCTTGGCGGACTGTCCCGGAATGAGCCCCGCGAGGTCGCGTTCGGAGACCTGCGCCAACACCCACACAGTCGAAAGGTCGGCCGTCTTGAAGAGTGTATCGCCGGCCGCAAAGTGCATGCCTTCCACCGCCGGCTTCTCCATGACCGTGCCGCCGAGCGGGGCTGTGATCAGGATCTCGCGCGTGGTCTGGCCGGTTCGCCGCATTTCGGCAATTTCCGAGGCCGGGACGCCATATTGGCGAAGGAGCTTTTCGGCGAGAGCGGCATGGTCGGAAGCGCCCGCCTGTGTCGCGCCCACGAGGTCGGCTTCCTTCACAAGGACTTCGGAACTTTGAATCCAGACCCGCATCAGGGGCTGACTGGCACGAACCCGCTCGCCTGTCGTGGAGACGAACAACTTCTCGACAAAGCCGTCGAACCGGGCGTTCAGGATCGCCTGTTTACTCTCATCGGCTGCGACCGTTCCCGTCGCTCGCACAGAGTTCACGAGGGACATTCGGCCGACGGTATCGGTCTTGACACCCGCCCGTTGGATCTTTTCTGTCGAGAGCTGGAACGTACCGGGTGCTCTCGCCACTTCGTCGCTGTAGACTGGGACATAGTCCATCCCCATCGAATCCTTCTTCGGCACCGGCGACGTGTCTGTCGGTTGCATGCCGTTGCGGTAGTAAAGGATCCGCCGCGTGCTACCCGGTTGCGGCTCGATCGCTGCAGCGGCCGCCATGATGACGGATGGTTGACTGTGGGAGTTCATCCGATATCCGATCGCGATACCGAGAGCGGCAATGGCCGCGGCTGCAAGTGCAAGCCGTAGCGACCGGTTTGTAGTCACTTGCTGCCGAATGTAGTGCACGGCGTCTTTCGCTGGATTGAACATGTCACCGTCCTGCCTGGAATACGACACTGCCGATGACGGGCTGGCGCTCACCCTGAACTGTGGCAGTGATAGTCAACGCCCATTTGGCCCGCTCGAACCAGACAGCGCCGTCGTCAAACGAAAACGAGTAGACGCCCGCAGCGCTGTTCGGCAACTGCTTCACAGGGGCCGTCATGGCGGCCATGTTTTCGGGTCCCATGTCGAGTCGGACCGAAGTGACCGCCGCACCGATCACGGGCTTGTTGTCTAAGGAGCGGATGATGCGCACGGAAATGGCATGTTGTTTTGCACCGGCGGGCTGTGCGGGTCCGACCAACTCGAAGCGATAACTTGGTGTGGCTGCTTTGACCGGAACGCCAACAGCAAAGGCAGGTGACACAGAAGCTATCGTCAACGCGGCTGCGACGGCCTTGAGCATCGTGAACTTGAACGGCATTGTTATCTCCTGGAGTGAAACAATTACGAAGTTGCAGCGCGGAACCGGCGCCATGGACGAGGAATGAAGCCCGGTACGGCGCGCTTATATTCGGCGTAGGAAGCGCCAAACTCGGAGAGCGCTTCACGCTCTTCTGCTCTGGCGAGAAGCAGATACATGACGACCAGGACGGGGAACATCGCGACCGTCAGGATGGTCGGCCACTGCAGCAGGAAGCCGAACATGATCAGGATGAAGCCATCATATTGAGGATGGCGAACGCGCGAATAGACGCCTGTGGTCGCGAGTTCGTGATTTTTCTGGGCCTGGTAAAGCACGCTCCATCCGGAAGAGATCAGGATGAAGCCGCTGCCGATGAAAAAGAAACTCAGGATGTGGAACGGCCCAAAATGCGGATTGGCTTTCCAGCCAAACATCATCTCAAGGAGATGCCCGGAGTCGTGCGAGAACCAATTGACGTTCGGGTAGTTTGTCTGGAGCCACCCAGATAACAAAAAGATGGTGAGCGGGAAGCCATACATCTCCGTGAACAGGGCCACCAAGAACGCACTGAAGGCGCCGAACGAGCGCCAATCGCGCTTCGTCCGCGGCTTGAAGAAGCTGTAGGCGAAGATGATAAAGACGCCGGAGTTGATCAGCACGAGACTCCACAGGCCGTAAGACTGCGCAAGGTCATGGGCGTTATCGGTCATTTGCTTTGCTCCTTCATCCGGTCAGACTGCGACCAGGTAACAATTCGTCGAGAAGCCTTACGTGGACTATGTCGATGGTTGGGGTTCGACCATGACGGTCTCCCCCGGCGTCAGGCACGGATAGATCTGCATGTTGTGATGATGCTTGACCACGATCACCTGGCCGTCCGCCAATCGCAGCCGGTTCGTGCAGTGCGAGTCGCCGTAGACGTCCGCCGCGCAATCCTTATCGGTCAGCACGGTTGCCTTCACCGGGCGAAGCGGCAGTTTTCCAGTCTTCAGGACAACGACATCGATGCCGTCCTTGCCGTTCCGGCAGATAAGCCATGGTCTGCATTGGCGCGAGCGCACTACGTCGGAAGTCATCGGCTTGTTCGCCTCGATGACAATCACGGTCCTAAGCCCATCGATCCGAGCGATAGCGGGTTTCTTTGACGAGGCGCTCAGCCAATAAGGCAGTAGCGGAATCATGCCGGCGATACCGAGCACGACGGCGGCCAGGATCAACTTCTTGGCGATGCCTTTTGGCGGAGTCAGGTTTGAACGAGCATGTAGCCGCCTGGCGTTTCGTGCGCGCATCTCACTCGATCCTCATTAGCGCGATTGGCCGTGATCGTGGCGGTGGCCGTCGTCGGCGTGGCCGCCATGACCGTGGTGCATGAACACGTGCATCAGGGGACATGCGAGCAGTAGGAGCCAGGGCAGATAGGGAACAGCAAGCGCGAGATGCGCGCTGTGCTCCGTCACCAGGAAGTAGCCAGCGATCGCCAGGAAAACTAT
>JAGWNK010000017.1 GCA_028871345.1 Alphaproteobacteria bacterium
GTAATGCGACGAACTTTGGAACCACGACACTAGGAGACCACCATGTTACCCGTCCATAAGTGGTATCTCGCAGTCTTGCTCCCGGTGTTAATGCTGGTCGCGGCTTCCGCACAGGCGCCGGCCCCGATCGACCCGGTCAAGGCGCAGCAGGCCTTTGCCGAGGCGAAGCAGGTCTCCGACAAGGAAGGCGGACGGCTTTGGGGGATGAAGCTCTACGGCCCGATGCTCCTCGTCGATCCGCAGACGCGCGCCGTGATTGCCGACGAGCCCGACGGGCAGGGGCTGTTGCATCAGGAGGGCAGTACGTATGTCGGCACCCTGCCTGACAGCGTCATGATCGCCGACACGCCGACCGAGTGGGCCGGAAAGCGCTGGACGATGTTGCGCTGGCCGCTGCCGGACGACACGTTCACCCGCCGCGTGAAGTTCGCACACGAACTGTTCCATCGCATCCAGCCCGATCTTCATCTCAACGCTCCCGATACGCCGAGCCTGCATCTCGACACGCCGGAGGGCCGTCTGTGGCTGCAGCTGGAATGGCGCGCCCTGGCGGCCGCCCTCGTCGAGAAGGGACCGGCACAGGTGATGGCGATCCGCGACGCGCTCGCCTTCCGCGCCCACCGCCGGGCGCTTTTCCCCGGCTCCGCCAAGATAGAAGCGGGGCTGGAGATCGCCGAAGGCGTTCCCGAATACACCGGCCTCGTCGCCGCCGCGCCCGACAGCGACGCCGCGCGTTGGCGTGCCGTCGCCAAGCTCGCGGATCCGGACCAGAGCATGACGTACGTGCGCTCGTTCGCCTACATCTCGGGTCCGCCCTATGGCCTTCTCCTCGACCAGTGGCTGCCGGGGTGGCGCAGCAAGTTGACGGCGCAATCGGACCTCGGTGATCTTCTGGCTTCGGCGCTGCACCCCAACGTGGCCGTGTCGGCCGAACAGCGCGCCGCGGTCTATGGAGCGTCTGGCATTCGCATGGCCGAGGCCGACCGCGCCGCCAGGGCAGACGCCGAGAGGGCCCGCTACCGCGCCTTGCTGGTCGACGGCCCCACCTTGACGCTGCCCAAGGTCGCCAAGTTCGCCTTCAGCTTCAACCCCAGCGCCCTCATTTCGCTCGGCGACGCCGGTACGGTCTATCCGACCTTCCACGCCACCGATGCGTGGGGCACGCTCGACGTCACCGGTGGGGCGCTCGTCCCCACCGATTTCAGTCGCGTCACGGTCGCGGCTCCGTCGAACGTCGCGGGCCCCCATCTTATGGGCCCGGGCTGGACTCTCGACCTGGCGCCGGGCTGGCGTGCGGTTCCGGGGACGAAGCCGGGCAGCTACACCGTGCAGAAGGGGTGAGGGCCGCGGGTGCGAACGGCGCGCTGATCGCTGGCGTGCCCTTGCCGGTCGGGATCGCGCCGCGGGCTCTGTCCGGCTTGTCGTTCCGCGGCTCCGGAAATGATTCTAGTTGTGGAAAGGTCTGAGTTAACCAATCATTTCCGACGCGCAACCCACAATAATTCCAACACACGTTTTCAAGGCCTCGATGTCCGCCATGTCGATGACGACCGGCTTGCCAGGGTCGGCCCCGCCGCCGTCCGATGCGCCGCCATCTTCGCGGGCGCTCGGCATCGGCCGTGTCGCCGTGCTCGCCGGCGCGTTCCTCGCCGCCGGCTTGCTCTCACTGGAACTGGCGCGGCAGACTCAGGGGATCGGCAGCATATGGCTGATGAACGGCCTGGTCCTGGCCGCCTTGTTCAAGGCTCCCGCGCGCCAATGGGGCGTGATCGCGGCGGCAGCCTTCGCCGCCGGTCTGCTCGCTGATCTGGTCTACGGTTACGGCATCGCGAGCGGCTGCGTGTTCGCGCTCGTCGATCTGGTTGAGGTTTTCGTCGTCGCGGTTCCGATGCGCCGTCTTCAGCTCGACCAGGACATTTGCGACCTGCGCTCGCTGCTCGCCTTCATGACTCTCGCCTTCGGTCCGGCGATCATGGCGTCCGCGATCATCGCCGCGGCCTATATGGGGCTGGCCCGGCACGCACCGTTCGCCCAATCGGCCGGCAATTGGTACATGTCCGACGCGCTCGGGCTGATCCAGGTGGCGCCGGCCGCCATGCTGGTCAAGCGTTCCGACATCGTCGATCTGTTCCGGCGCAATCAGCTCCTGCCGGCCTTCGCCAGCATCGGCGTGCTGACGCTCGTCTACTGGACCATGATCACTTGGCCGCAGCTGCCGCTCGGCTTCCTCCTGTTTCCCTGTGTCCTCGTGCTCGCCTTCCAGCAGAGCTACGCCGGCGTCGCCGCCGGGCTGGTCCTGATCACCGGCTTCATTCTCGCCAATATCGCGTACGGGCACGGTTTCCTGGCCACCACCCATGCGCCGCTGCGCGACAAGGTTCTCTTCTTCCAGTTCTTCGTCGTGGTGTTGACGGCCACGATGCTGGTGGTCACCGCTGTTCTCTATGGAAAGAAGAAGGTCGAGAAACAGCTGCGCGAAGCCACGCAGGCGGCCATCGAGGCGCGCCGCGAGGCCGACAAGGCCAACCTCGCGAAGTCGCAGTTTCTCGCCAACATGAGCCACGAACTGCGCACGCCGCTCAACGCGATCCTCGGCTTCTCCGAGATCATCCGCGACGGCGGACTGGCGCAGAAGTGCACGGCGCAGTGCCCCGAGCACGCCGCCCACATCCACAGCGCGGGCAGCCATCTTCTCGATCTGGTCAACGACATCCTTGATGCCTCCAAGATCGAGGCAGGCAAGTACGAGATTCATCTCGAGCGTCTCGATCTGGCGGTCGCCGTCCGCGACGCCGCGGCGATGCTGGCGCAGCGGGCGTCGGAAGGCGGTGTGGCGCTGCGCATCGAGGAACCGGCAGGCGGGCTTCCCGCGCTGGCCGATCAGAGGGCCGTCAAGCAGATCCTTCTCAACCTGATGTCGAATGCGGTGAAGTTCACGCCTTCCGGCGGCTCGGTCACCGTCAGCCTCCTGACGGAAGGCGAGGGCGCGGTCATCGTCGTCAGGGACACCGGCGTCGGCATTCCCGCCAGCGAGCTGCCGCGGCTCGGCCGGCCGTTCGAACGCGTGCGCAACAACGCCACGCGGACGCAACCGGGCACGGGGCTTGGTCTGGCGCTGGTGCGCTCGCTCGCCGAGTTGCACGGCGGAACCATGACGATCGAGAGTGCCGAGAATGTCGGCACCACGGTGCGCGTCACGTTGCGGGCCGCAAGCCTCGCTGCTTAGTCGTTGCGGCGGCTCACTGCACGAACTGATGCTGGAACACCGCCTTGATGTGCTGCAGGCGCTTGTCGAGCGCCGCCGCCTCGTCCGTCAGGCCCAGCTCGTTGGCCAGCGTGATCGCTTGTGCGAGATAATCCTTGGCGTCGGAATAGCAGACCCTGGCGCTGCCGAAAGAATGCGCCTCGTACATGTCGTCGTAGGCCTTCTCGCCCTGGGCCTTGAAATAGGCGAGGTTCTTCAATCCTGCCTCGCGCGCTGCGTCGTCCATGGAGTCTCCCCGTGGGCATCCAGCCTAGCACCGGATCGAAGTTCCACGAATATTGCTCTTTGAGCTTCCCGCGGCTTCAGCCGGCGCACCGGGGGGTATAAAATGTGGCCTGACTTTGACGTGGAGGTTGTCATGCGCAATGTGATGGCCGCTTTCCTGGCGGCGATCGTCCTGGCCCCGCTGGCATCGGCGCAGCCTGCGGAAAACAGTTCGCCCTGCTTCTCCCCGCGCCAGTTCGTCAGCTGGAAGGCTTCGGATCCCCGGACGGTCTACATCAGCGTGCGCCCGCACCACGTCTATCGGCTCGAATTGGCCGGCTCGTGCTCCCTCTTGACGAGGTTCGATTCGCACCTGCTTTCGATGTTCCGTTCCGCCTCGGTCTGCACGCCCCAGGACTGGGACCTGAAGGTGTCTGAAGGGCCGGGCGGCCCCGTGGAAGCGTGCGTGGTGAAAACCATGACCGAGCTGACGCCGCAGGAAGCCGACTCGCTGCCGGCGAAATTCAAGCCGGCCTTCTGACGGCGCGTTGACACTGCCTATCGCACGTCCCCGATCGCAAGGCGCGCTCGTTTCTGCTGCCTGCATGGCCGGCAGGATTGTTCCGCTGATCCTCCGTCCGCGAGGCTGAACGGCCGGAAACCGGCCGTCCGGACCCGGCGCAAACCGTCGCTGCTTGCGGCCCTACGCGGACAAGGGATTTACGATTCGTAAACGGACGGCTGCCGCCTGGTCCCGATTAATGGTCCCTTATTCCAGGTTCTCTAATTTTGCGATTGGCGTGGATGCTATGGCGTCGCATTCTCGCAGGCCAGAGCGTCACATGTTTCGAGGCACACCTTCCCAAGCGGATCGCAGCGACCATGTCTCGCCGGCGCTGCTGCTTTGGATCGCGGCTCTCGTCTTCTTCGCCGCGTGGGGTGGGCTGGCGCTTTCCGAGGCCATGGGACGGATCAGCGCGATCTGGGTGGCCAACGCGATTCTTGTCTATTTTCTCCTGGTCAACGCGCCGCACCGTTGGGGACCCATTCTGCTGGCCGGACTCGGCGCGAATTTCAGCGCCGACCTCTTCACGGGCGACAGCATTCTGTCGAGCGCGATCCTGACATTCTGCAACGCGATGGGCGTGCTCATCGTCGCCGCGCCGATGCGGATGCTCGGCATGTGCGAGAACTTCACCAAGCCGAGATCGTTGCTGGTCTTCTATTTCCTGGCTATCGGGCCGGCCCCCGCTGCCGCAGGGCTGGCGTCGGCGGTCTATTTCCATTTCTCGGACGGCAGGGATTTCGTGGAATCGGCGTTGAACTGGTATGCGACGGACGCCCTTGGCTACGGCATCTTCGTCCCGATCCTCATGACCGTCCGCGTCGATTCGCTGCGGAAGCTCTTCGCGAGGGGCCAGCGCCTGGGGACGCTTCTGGTCCTGGGTACGGTGGCGGGGACGATCGCGCTCAATTACTGGGTCCACGGTCCTCTCGCGTTCCTCTTCTTTCCGGCGGTCCTTCTGGCGACGTTCCAGCGCGGCTTTGCCGGCGGCGCGATCGGCGTGGTCATGACCGGAACCTACCTGATGGTGCTCGTCCTGATGGGCAGCTCCAACAGTCCGGTTCCGCTGCATTCGCAGCATTATCAGATCCTGATCGTGCAGTTGTTCATCGCCGTGAACGGGTTTTCCGTGGTCCTGACCGGCGCCGCGCTTGCCGAGCGGCGGCGCCTCGAAGAGGGCCTGGCCGCCGCCATCATCCGGGCCGAGGCGTCGCGCGAGGAGGCGCTCGTCGCGCGTGACGCCTCCCATTCGGCGAACCGCTCGAAATCGATGTTCCTGGCAAACATGAGCCACGAGTTGCGTACGCCGTTGAACGCCATCATCGGCTTCGCCGAGCTCATGCACGACCAGACCTTCGGCCCGCTCGGGGATGAGCGCTACAAGGAATATGCCGAGCTCATCCAGCGTGCCGGCCAGCATCTTCTCGCCCTGATCAGCGACATCCTCGACATGTCGAAGATCGAGGCCGGCAAGTTCGAACTCCAGTGGGAATGCCTGGACGTCCGGGTGATCGCTCGCGACTGCATGGCGCTCATGTCGGGCAGGGCCGGCGAGCGCGGCGTCACGCTCGCTGACGATCTCCCGCCGTCCGCGCTATGGGCCAACGCCGATCAGCGCGCGATGAAGCAGATCCTGCTGAACCTCCTGTCGAACGCGATCAAGTTCACGCCGCGCGGCGGTCGCGTCACCGTGCGGGCGCACCAGGTCGAAGACAGGGTTGTCATATCGGTCTGCGATACCGGCATGGGCATTGCCGCCGACCAGCTCGGCCGCCTTGGCAATCCTTTCGTGCAGGTGCGCAACAATGCGGGCGCCTCGCACGAGGGGACCGGGCTCGGCCTCGCACTGGTCCGGGCTCTCGCCGAGCTGCATCGGGGAAGCTTCAAGATCGAAAGCACCGTGGGACGCGGTACCGTGGTGTGCGTCGACATTCCTGCAGCCCGGCCCTTGCGCGGCACGGGCCTGGCCCGCACGGGCTGATCGGCGCGCAGCGGCGGCAACGGCGTGGACTCGCATCGCCCGCCCGGCGGCGATGCTCTACACCTTCGCGTCGATCGGCACGCCCGGTTCGATCTTCGAGGCGTGGATGACGAGCGCCGTCTTGACGCTGGCCACGTTCTTCTCCGCCGTCAGCACGTCGGTGATGAAATTCTGGAAGCTCGACAGATCGCGCGCCACGACCTTGAGAATGAAGTCCACTTCGCCCGACAACATGTAGCACTCGCGCACCGCCGGCCACGATCGCACATGTTCCTCGAATTGTTTGAGATCGTGGTCGTGCTGGCTCGACAATCCCACGAAAGCGAAACCCGTCACTTCGAATCCCAGCGACTTGGCGTCGAGCTCGGCGTGGTAGCCCTGGATGTACCCCGATTTCTCCAGCGCCCGCATGCGCCGCAAGCACGGCGGCGCCGTGATCTTGGCGCGCCGCGACAACTCGACGTTGGTAATACGGCCGTCAGCCTGGAGTTCTGCGAGGATTTTCAGATCGATGGAATCAAGTTTGTGGTGCTCCAAGACAGTCCTCGCGATTGGAAGGCGCGGCTTTTGTACCCCTCGCTCCTGATTCGAGCAATAATATTTCTGTCCACAGGACAGCGGACTCCGAGTCGCAGGCCAGGCCGCGCAGGGCTGGGGAAATCTGTGGCTAAGTCGCAGAAGTAATTGCATAATTTGACATGCGCTTGACCTTTTGATTGCCGGTCCCGATATCAACGCTCCCAAGGGCGGAGGCGGCAGGCGCGGCTGCCCTGCAACGGAAGGCTCGTCCCTTGTCCCACGCGAAAGTCGTCATTCTTGGAAGCGGTCCGGCGGGCTGCACGGCCGCCATCTATGCCGCCCGTGCCATGCTCGAGCCGACCTTGATCGCCGGCATCCAGCCGGGCGGCCAGCTCACCATCACCACCGAAGTCGAGAACTACCCGGGCTTTGCCGAGGCGATCCAAGGTCCTTGGCTGATGGATCAGATGCAGGACCAGGCCCGCCATCTCGGCACCCGCTTCGTCTCCGACACCATCGCGAGCGTCGACCTCGCCCGGCGGCCCTTCACCCTCGTGGGAGACTCCGGCGAGACCTACGCGGCCGATACGCTGATCATCGCCACCGGCGCCCAGGCCAACTGGCTCGGGCTGCCCTCCGAGGCCAAGTTTCAGGGCTTCGGAGTCTCCGCCTGTGCCACCTGCGACGGCTTCTTCTTCCGCGGCAAGAAGGTGGCCGTGGTCGGCGGCGGCAATACCGCAGCGGAGGAGGCCCTGTTCCTCACCAATTTCGCGGAGCGGGTGACGCTGATCCACCGCCGCGACCGGCTGCGCTGCGACAAGACCAACCAGACGCGCCTCGAAGCCAATCCCAAGATCGACATCCTCTACGACACGGCGGTTGCAGAGATCGTCGGCACCGAAGAACCGAAGAGCGTCACCGGCGCCCTGCTGCGCAACACCGTTACGGACACGACACACCGGATCGAAATCGACGGTCTGTTCGTCGCCATAGGCCATTCGCCGGCGACGTCACTGTTCAAAGGCCAGGTCGACATGGACGAATCCGGCTATATCAAGACGGCACCCGATTCCACGCATACCAGCGTGGCTGGCGTGTTCGCGGCCGGCGATGTGAAGGACAAGGTGTTCCGTCAGGCCGTGACCGCGGCCGGGATGGGCTGCATGGCGGCGCTCGAAGCCGAGAGGTATCTCGCCGGCGGCCATTAGTGGACGAGGGGTAGGCGATGGATTGGGACAAGCTTCGCATCTTCCACGCCGTGGCGTCGGCGGGAAGCTTTACCCATGCAGGGCAGATGCTCACCCTCAGCCAGTCCGCGGTCAGCCGGCAGATCAGCGCGCTGGAAGAGGAAATCACCACGCCGCTGTTCCAGCGCCACGCGCGCGGCCTCACCCTCACCGATGAAGGCGAGATGCTGTACGCCGCCGTCAGCGACGTGCTGGCGCGTCTGGCCCAGGCGGAAGAGGCGCTCAAGAACGTGCGCGAGGCGCCGCGCGGCCAGCTCAAGGTGACGACCAGTCACGGTATCGGCTCCTACTGGCTGATCCCGCGCTTGGCCGCGTTCCTCAAGGAATGCCCCGAGGTCGAGCTTCATCTGGTCATGGAGGACCGCGAGCTTGACCTGTCCCAGCGCGAGGCCGACGTGGCCGTGCGCATGCGCGCGCCCGTGCAGGCCGACCTCATCCAGCGCAAGCTGTTCACCGTGCACTATCACCTCTACAGCATGCAGTCCTATGTCGATGCCCAGGGGATGCCCCAGACCTTCGACGATCTCGCCAATCACACCATCATCTCTTATGGCGAGACTGCGCCGCCGGAGGTCCGCGAGGTGAATTGGCTGGTCGAGCAGACCCGTCGCCTGATGCGCGGCGCCTGCAAGGGGCGCACGGTGCGCATCAACAACGTCACGGGCATTCTGCAGGCCGCCTTGAACGGACTCGGCATCGCGACCGTGCCGGATTATGTCGCCGTCCAGCACCCGCAACTCATCCGCGTTCTCCCCGACGTGCCGGGCCCCAGTTTCGACGTGCATCTGGTCTATGCCGACGCGCTGCGGCAATCGAAGCGGGTGGCGGCCTTCCGGGACTTCCTGGTCCGCGAAGCCAAGGAATGGCGCTACTGAACGCCGGACACTCTTGGGACATTTCGCCTCTCCCCATCGGAAGGCCGGCGGATTTTCAGCCAATTTCCGGGTAAAAAGCGCCCGGGTGCTCGAGATTTCGGGCCGCAGACGGATCTCCAATATTTTTGCTGGCCGCCCATTGAACCTGGCGAAAGGCCCCCTATCTAAAAGCTGCGGCTTCGCCTTCCCCCCAGGGCACGCCGTCGCCAAGCCCCCTTGGCGAGAGCCTGGGCGGCCCCAGTGCCGCCTGGCTCGGCTCGCGCCCCAACCACGCGAGCCTCCCAAGCAGTCTCGCCGGAGTGGTCCCCCCCACTCCGGCGATTTTTTGCTATTTATGGGAGACCCCTGCTTCGGGCGGGGGCGAAGGGAGCCAAAGATGTCCATTTCGCGCGTTGCGGGTCGCCTGGCGGCACTCGTTCTGTTGGGAATCACGTTGGCCGGCTGCGGCATCAACAAGATTCCGGCCCAGGACGAGCAGGTGAAGGCGGCCTGGAGCCAGGTGCAGAACGAATACCAGCGCCGGGCCGATCTGGTGCCCAACCTCGTGGCAACCGTGAAGGGCTACGCCAAGCAGGAGCAGACCGTGCTCACGGCGGTGATCGAGGCGCGCGCCAAGGCGACTCAGACCGTGATCAACGCGGATCAGCTGGCGAACAACCCCGAGGCGCTCAAGAAATTCGAGGCCAGCCAGGCCACGCTCGGCGGCGCTCTGTCGCGGCTGATGGCGGTGACGGAAGCGTATCCGGACCTCAAATCGAACTCGAACTTCCTGGCGCTGCAGGCCCAGCTCGAGGGCACCGAGAACCGCATCACGGTGGCGCGGCGCGACTACATCCAGGCCGTGCAGGGGTACAACACCATGCTGCGGACCATTCCGTATCGCTGGACGGCCGCGATGTTCTATCCCGACGCCAAGCCCTATCCGTCGTTCACGACCAGCGAGAAGAACCAGTCGGCCCCCACCGTGCAATTCTAGGACACCAGGTTCTTGGAAACCCGTCGACGTTTCTTGTCATGCCCGGCGAGCGCAACCGCGGATTTGTTCCGGGGGATGCGCGAGGGAAGGGCGTCCGGAAGTCTGTGTAGCCCGTTGATTCCCTTCCCCTCGCGTCACGCGCGCGATGCTCGGCCGGGAATGACACGGATACTATTGAGCGCCTTGTTCGCCCTTGTGGCCTTTGTCGCCATCCTGGCGCCCGCTTCGGCACTCACCTTCCCGCCGCTCAGCGGCCGTGTGGTGGACGACGCGGGCATTCTCTCCGACCAGACCAAGCAGGAGCTCAACCAGCTCCTTCACCAGCACGAGCAGCAGACCGGCAACCAGGTGGTGGTCGCCACATTGAAATCGCTGCAGGGCACCGACATCGAGACCTACGGCTACCAGCTCGGGCGCGCCTGGGGCTTGGGGAAAAAAGGCAAGGATAACGGCGTCCTCATCACGATCTCGCCTTCCACGCACGACGTGCGCATCGATGTCGGCTACGGCCTGGAAGGCACGCTCACCGACGCGCAATCGGCGCTCATCATCCAGAACGTGATGCTGCCCTACTTCAAGAAAGGCGATTACGATTCCGGCGTGCTGGCCGGCACGGTCGACACCTTGAAGGCGCTGGGCGGCAAGCCCTCGCTCGAAGGCGCCTCGCTGCCGGAAGAGCCGCAGACCGACGACCAGTCGCATCACGGCGGCGTCCCCATCATCTTCATCGTCATCTTGCTGTGGGTGGTGTTCGGGCGCTTCTTCTGGCCGCTGCTCTTCCTGGGCGGCATCGGCCGCGGGCCTTGGGGCGGCGGCGGATTCGGCGGCTTTGGCGGCGGAGGATTGGGCGGCGGCAGCTTCGGCGGCGGATTCTCGGGCGGCGGCGGCTCGTTCGGCGGGGGAGGCGCATCGGGGCATTGGTGACGCAGCTCAAGCATGAGGAACGCGTGCGCGTCCAGGCGGCGGAGACCGCCGCGGAAGCCCGCACGCGCGCCCGCCTGGTGATCGTGACGATGCCGGTGAGCGACCGCTACGCGATCTTCCCCTCCTTCTATGGCGGCATCGCCGCCATCGCGGTGCTGGCGGGGCTGGCGCTGTTCGCCCCGGCGGTGCCGCTGCGCACGGCGTTCTTCATCGGCGCGGTGATCTTCGCTGCCGCCTCGTTCCTGCTCGACTGGCTGCCGCTGCGCCTGGCCTGCGTGCCCAGGCACATCAAGCACGCCCATGCCCGCCAGATGGCGCATCATGCCTTCGCCGCGCGCGTGCTGGCGCAGACCGAGCGCAAGCCGGGCATCGCCTTCTTCGTCTCGCTGGGCGAGCGCTATGTCGAGGTGGTGACCGACCGCGATGTCGATCTCAAGGTGCCGCAATCGGTATGGGACGGCATCGTCGCCGAGTTCACGAAAGCCGCGAAACAGGACCGCGTTTGCGACGGTCTGCTGGCGGCCATCGAATCCTGCACCAAGGTGCTCGAGCAGCACTACCCGGTTTAGCTGTCCTTCGGCGCAGGTTTGCGGCGCCTGCCCGGCACCCCGCCGGCGTCGCGGCTCTTCAGGCCTTCGAGGACCTCCTTCACGCCGGCCCCCCGCGGCGCCGTGGTGACGATGTCGGCCGCCGCCTTGACGCTCTCCAGCGCGTTGGCCACCGCCACCGAGCGGCCGCACAGCGACAGGAACGCATGGTCGTTTTCCGCGTCACCGGCGCCCATCACCTCGGTTGGCGACAGATGGAGCTCGGCCAGGGCCGTTCTGAGACCGCTCGCCTTGTCGACTCCGGCCGGCAGCACCATCACCGCACCCTTGTTGGTGATGACCTGCAGGTCGAGGCCGAGTTCCTCGATGAGCCTGAGGATCGCGTCCTGATGAGGTTCCCGGCTGGCGACGATCACCCGCCCGATGGACAGCGGCGTGATCCGGCGGGCGCGAAGCGCCGCCACGAAGGCGCCGGGCGGCGCCTCCGCCAGGGCCCGTTCGCGCCCGGTGGCCGGTTCGTAGAGGACCGCGCCGTTCTCGGCGATGACGCGGTCGAACAGCGCCAGCGCGGGGAAGACCGCTTTCAACTCGTCCAGCAGCCGGCCTGTGACAAGAATGAGCCGCCCCGTCGCCTTGAATGTCCGCAAAGCGTCGACGACGTCTTGCGGCACATGCCCCTCGGTCGCAATCGTGCCGTCATAATCAGTGGCGAAGGCGGCTGGAAACACGGCTTTTTCCTTGGCTGCTCCGGGAAAACGTCCGGCGCCAGTCTGCGTCACGCCCGTTCGGCCCGCAAACCGCAGCCGGCTTCCGAACAACGCGTCAACATTTCCTCCGGCGGATTAACGCGCCATTCATGCGCTGTTCAGCGTCCAGCGGCGACATTCATGCTCCGAGAGGGGAATCCAATGCTTTCAGACGGAGGGTAGCGTGAACCTTTGGTCCAAGTCTCTTGTCGTCGGCGCGGTGCTTGGCGCGGCGTTGGCCGCGGCACCCGCCCAGGCAGGCGTGAACTTCTCGATCGGCATCGGCGTGCCGGCGTATTACGGCTACGACTACTACCGGCCCTGCGACTGGTATCGCTGGCACGATTATCCGGCGCCGCGCCGCTGCTACGCCTACTATCGCGGCTACTGGGGCCCGTCGATGTACGTCGACGGCGACTTCATCTTCCGCGATCGCGACGACTGGTATCGCTGGCGCGATCGCGACGACTACCGCCACTGGCGCGGCCACGATTGGCGCGACCGTGACCGCGGCGACCGTGACCGCGGCGACCGCGGTTGGCACGATCGCGGGCGCGGCCATGACCACGGCTGGCGCGGCCACGATCAAGACTAGCAGCGCCTGATCCGCTTGCCGGCGCCGTGCCCCGACGGGTGCGGCGCCGGTTTGCCTTCAGCGGATTCCGTAGCCGTTCAGATGGGCGCTGTAGCGCTTGTCTTCGTTCTGGATGTGATCGGTCAGCCAACGCTTGAGGAACTTCATCAGCTCGATCGACAGGGTCGCGATCTTGCCGTCCTTGTATTTCGCCTGGACGTCGAGGACCTGCTGGACGAGAGCGCGGTGGGCGACCTTGTGGGCCGCGGTCTCGGGATAGGCCGTCTTGGCGAACATCCTTTCCTCGCGTGCGAAGTGCTCCGCCGTATAGGAGACGAGGCCGTCGAGGATTTCGCCGACGATCTCGCGTCCCTTCTGGGCGCGCATGGCGTCGAACAGGGCGTTGATGAGCGCGATGAGTTTCTTGTGATCGTTGTCGAGCTCGACGACGCCGACGCTGTACGTGTCGTTCCAGGCAAGCAGGGACATCTCGCATCCTTTCATGGGCCGGTTGAGGCGGCGATTGAAGCCACACGAAAAGTACGGGATAAAAGTTAGGGCCGGGTTGCGCTGAATCTAGTGTCCCGATTCCGAAATTCGCCGCATCTCGATATCGGTCTCCCGCGAATTTCGGAATCGAAAGGACATCACCAAGTTTATTGAATCCCAGTGTCGTTTTGGTTCCAAGGTTCGCCAAGCGGCTGATATCGGCGATGCGGCGAACTTTGGAGCCACGACACTAGAACTCTGTCCAATCGTCGGCGGGCTCCGCTTCCTTCAGCTGCGCCGCCGGCGCTCCTGCGTGCCGCGCGGCGCGCGCCGGCCGCGCGGGGCGCGCCGGTGCGGGAGCGGGTCTTGCGCCCTGCACCTCGCCGACGGCGAAGAAGTCGACCACCTTCGCCAGCGACCTCGTCTCGGAAACCAGGTTCTCGGTCGCCGCCGTGCTTTCCTCCACCATGGCGGCGTTCTGCTGCGTGACGCGATCCATCTCCGACACCGCGGCGTTGATCTGGTCGATGCCGGTCGATTGCTGCTCGGCCGCCAGCGCCATCTCGCCCATCAGGTCGGCGACCCGCGACACATGTTCGGCGATGCGCCCCAAGGCCACGCCGGATTCGCCCACATGCTTGACGCCTTCGCCGACATATTCGCCGGAGGTCTTGATCAGCGTCTTGATCTGCTTGGCCGCCTCGCTGGAGCGCTGCGCCAGGGCGCGCACTTCGCTGGCGACCACCGCGAAGCCCTTGCCGGCGTCGCCGGCGCGCGCCGCCTCCACGCCCGCATTGAGGGCCAGAAGATTGGTCTGGAAGGCGATCTCGTCGATGACGCCGATGATGTCGGTGATCTGGCGCGAGGACTGGGCGATCATGTCCATGGCCTTGATCGTGGTTTCCACCACGCGGCCGCCTTCTTCCGCCGCCTGTTTGGCCGCGGCGATGCCGGCGCTGGCGTCCTTGGCATTGACGGCGGTGTTCTTGACGGTGGCCGACATCTCTTCCAGGGCCGCGGCGGTCTCTTCGAGGTTCGCCGCCTGCTGCTCGGTGCGCCGCGACAGGTCGGTGGCCGCCCGCGAGATCTCCGCCGCGCCGGTGCCCAGGATGTCGGTGGTGCCGCGCACCGAGCCGATGGTTTCCTGCAGGCGCCCGACCGCGGCGTTGAACGTTGTCCTCAGGCCTTCGTATTCGCGCACCAGCGTGTGGTCGATGCGCACCGCGAGGTCGCCCGACGCCAGCTTGTTGAGGGCGTCGATCAGCGTGGCGACCACGTTCTCCTGCGCCTGATAGGCCGTGACGTCGGTCATCCAGTTGACGATCTTGTAGGGCTTGCCCGAGGGATCGTGGACCGGAGTGTAGTTGTTGAGCACCCAGACGTCGCGGCCGTCCTTGGTCTTGCGCCGGCAGCGCTCCTCGACATAGGCGCCGCGGCCGAGCTTGGTCAGGAACTCGCGGTACTCCGCGCCCGCCGCGTAATCGGGATCGACGAAGATGCGGTGATGCTTGCCGACGATGTCGTCTAGCTTGTAGCCCGTCAACTTGAGGAACCTGTCGTTGGCCCAGATGATGGTGCCGTCGAGCGTGTATTCGATGACGTGGCGGGTCTCGTGGATGCCGTGCAGCTTCGACTTGAGCTCGCGCACCAGGTAGAGCATGGCGCGCGCCCTGACGAAGCCCGCCGCGGCGCAGGCGGCGGTCAGAAGGCCGACCGCGGCCATCTGCACCCAGCTGTTGGCAGCCGTGAAATACAGCCACGCCATGACCAGCAGCGGCGGCGCGAAGACGGCAGCCAGGATGGTCACCCGGCCGCGGTCGGAGAGCTTGATGGGTCCCATGGTTCCCCCGGATCAACGACGTTATCGCGACGTTGGCGCGCTTGCGGAGGCCGCGTGGGCGCCCGCAACTCGTGCGAAGTCGCGTTGAAATCTCGCGCTAATGTAGAAAGAGGTCGTTAGGACTGGGTTAAGTCCCGCGGTTAAGCCATGCGACAATATGCACCTTTGGTGCACTATTTTGCCCGCCGCCCGCGGTGCGCCGCCGGCGGCGGAGATACGCAGGCAAAGCCGGACAGTCTAGATTGGCGCGACCGCAGGTGAGTCCATGAAGCTCGGCGATCTCAAATTCTTCAACCTGTTTGCGCTGCTTGCCTTGCGGACCAATCCCGACCGCACCGCGGATCGCTGGAAGGTCGGCGCCGTTTCCTGGACGCGCCGGCGCCTGACCGAGAGGGGGCCGGATTTTTCCGTGCAGATCGAGGTCCACACGGTCGAGCAGGACGGCCGCCGCGGCTGGGTCCTGCTGGTGGGCCACGAGACTTGGTGGGACGGCAAACGCAAGGACGCCTTCCGCAATGGGCGCTGGGCGCATGTCACCAAGGGCGCACGCGCCGACGTGCTGAAATGGTTCGCCGCCCAGGAGAATCTATTGCAGTGACAGAGGAGGGCGGGTCGGGCGTACGGGGTTCTCCAATCGCGGCAGACCTATCAAAATATAGACTGTCCCTCCCGCTGGAAGATCACAGGATGCTCAACCCCTGCCGAAGGGCGCGCACCGTGCCTGTGCCGCCGCCCCCAGCCGCCGCCCCCAGCCGCCGCCGGCTGCTCCGTCCGCGCCCTGATTGCTTGGGATGGATTGTCGCAGGGGCCTTGAATGCGGGAATTTCGTCCTAATATTTCGAGCATGGCACGGCAAAGACACCACTCGCCGATAATACCCGAATATTCCGCCAAACGGCGGCTTGGGGCGCCTTGTGCGCTGCCGCGAAGAAAGGAGATTATCAAGCTACATTAGCTGCTTGACCGCAGCATGGCCGAATTGAATTCGATTTCTTGGGGGTCCCGGCGGCACATGGGGTGCGCGGGACGGGGGACGGGTACCCCGCAACCTTCGCACACAATTATGTTGCTCAAAGCCGCCCGCCAAGGCCATTATCGGATCAAATTCCTAAAGTCTCGCCCGCGCCCCGTCGCAAAAAAAGGCGGGCCCGCGGCCGCTTCAGCCCGCGATGCCCGCCTGTCTTGTCGTCGCTCGGTCAGGCCGCTTCCTTGGCCGCCTTGCGCGCCGTCACGACCTGGTCGGCGCCCTTGCCGGTGAGCTCCGAGAGATGATCGAACGACATCTCATAGGTGCCCACGCCCTGGGTCAGCGAGCGCAGCTCGATGATCAGATTGCCGATCTCCGATTGCGGCATCTCGGCTTCCACCGTGTCCCAGCCGGTCCAGCCGGGGCGGGCGTCGAAGCCGAGGAGCTGGCCGCGGCGCTGCGTCACCACCGTGTTGACCTTCGAGGTCGCCTCGTTGGGCACGTGGATGCGCACCTTCATGATCGGCTCGAGCAGCACCGGCGAGCATTGCGGCATGCCTTCGCTCATGCCGATGCGCGCCGCGGTCTGGAACGCCGCGTCCGAGGAGTCCACCGTGTGGTAGGAGCCGTCGTTCAGCGTCACGCTGACGTCCACCACCGGGAAGCCCAGAGGTCCTTCCTTGAGGTATTCGATGACGCCCTTCTCGACCGAGGGGATCCACTGCTTGGGCACCACGCCGCCGACGATCTCGTCGACGAACACGAAGCCCGAGCCGCGCGGCATGGGCTTGATCTCCAGCACCACGTCGCCGAACTGGCCGTGGCCGCCCGATTGCCGCTTGTGGCGGCCGCGCTGGTTGACCGATTTGCGGATGGTTTCCTTGTAGGGGACGTTGGCGGGGTGGGTGTTGAGCTTGAGGCCGTATTTGCTCATCAGCCGGTCGGCCGCCACGCGCAGGTGGATTTCGCCCTGGCCTTCCAGCGTCATCTCGTGCAGCTCGGCGTTCTGCTCGAAGTGCAGCGAGGGGTCCTCCTCCATCAGCTTGCCGAGCGCCGCCGTCAGCTTCACTTCGTCCTTGCGGTCCGCCGCCTCGATGGCCAGGCGGTAGACGGGGGTGAGAAGCTCGATCTGTCGCTTCGGCGGGGTGGTCTTGCCGGTGGCCAGCGTATCGCCGGTCGCCACGCCTTCGAGGCGCGCCAGAGCCACGGTGTCGCCGGTCTTGGCTTCGGCGATCTTGTTCTGGGCGGCGCCCACCAGCGAGAAGATGCCGCCGACGCGGGTGTCGCGGCCGTCCGCGGTATGGAGCACCGCGCCGTCCTTGAGCGATCCCGCCATGACCCGCGACAGGCTGAGCTTGCCGCCATGGGCGGAATAGAAGGTCTTGAGCACCTGCACGACCGCGTCGCCGGCCGATTCGAAACCCATCCGCTTGGCTGTGACGGTCACGTCCGGGCACTCGTGGCGCAGCGCCTTCAGGAGGCGCGTGATGCCGTGGTTGCCTTCCGCCGAACCGATCAGCACCGGCACGACGATGGCCTCGGCGAATTCGCGCTTGAGGTCGCCGAACACTTCCTCGCGCGGCGGCTCGACGTCGGAGAGCAGCTCCTCCATCAAGTGTTCATCGTAGTCGGCGAGCTTCTCGAGCATCGCGAAGCGGGCTTCCTTCTCGCGCTCCTTGTCGGCGATGTCGATCTGGTCGGAATGGGCGTCCTTGCGGTAGGCGAAGGCGCGTTCGAGGGCGAGATCGACGAATCCGGTGACGAGGCCGTTCTCCCAGATCGGGATCTGGCGCAGCAGCAGCGGGGTGTCGCTGGCTTCCTGCAGCGTGGCAAGGATTTCGCGCAGCGATCCGTTCGCCTTGTCGATCTTGTTCACGAACATCAGATGCGGAATCTTCAGATCCGCCAGCCGCTTCAGATAGGGCTTCAGCATCTGCACCTTGGCGGGCTCGGGCTCGATCACCACGATGGCCGCGTCCACGCCTTGGATCGTGAACAACGTGTCCTGGAGGAATTCGATGGAGCCGGGGCAGTCGAGGAAGGTGAAACTGTCTTCGAGAAAGGTGGTGGTGGCGCAGTTGAGCTCGACGCTCATCTGGCGGGCGCGCGCTTCGGGGCTGGAATCGCCCACCGTGTTGTTCTGGGCGACCGAGCCTTTGCGCGCCGCGGCGCCGGTCGCGAACAGGATGGCTTCGAGCAGCGTCGTCTTGCCGCTGCCATAGGGTCCTACCAGGGCCACGGTGCGTGGCCCTCTTCCTCCATTGCCATTCGACATTGCTTGCCTCCTTCGAACCCGGGGCGGGTTCGCGGGGGGCGCGGCGGGCGCACTGTCCCGGGGGATCGGGCCGCGTCACGCGCCCCACTTTTGTGGACAAAGCCTCGCGCCGTTACCGGGGCTTGGCAAGGGGGCGGCGCCGCCGCGCCGCACTACCGCATGCACCGGCCGTTCTATAGTGTCGCGCCGCCTTGAATCGGGGGGGCTCCTTGGCCGAACGCGCGACGTCGCAACGCTCGACGCATCCTGTGCTGTTCCTGATCCTGTTCCTGCCGATGGGCATCTCGAACGGCTACGTCGTGGTGACGCTTGCCTATCTCCTGTCACAGGCCCACATCGCCGTCGGTGAGCTGGCGACACTGGCGGCCCTCAGCCTGCTGCCGCAGACCTTCAAGTTCCTTGGCGGGCCGATCGTCGACACCACCCTGAACAACAAGATCTGGTACGCCCTCTCGGCGACCGCGACGGGGCTGTTGATGACGGCGACGGCCGTCATCCCGGCCACTCGGTCGAACATGATGTTGATCGATGTCCTGGTCTTCGCCTTCAGCACGGCCTCGGCCTTCAACGCCCTGGCAGCCGACAGTCTGATGGCGCATGCCACCGCGCCCGAGGAAAAGGGCAGGGCGGGCGGCTGGAGCCAGGCCGGCAATCTCGGCGGTTCGGGGCTGGGCGGCGGCGGCGCCCTGTGGCTGGCGCAGAACGTGGCCGCGGGCTGGGTGGCGGGGGCCGCCATCGGGGCCGTCTGCATCCTCAGCTGTCTGGCGCTCCTCTTTGCGCGCGAACCCGAGGCCGAACACCGCGTCGAGCACTTCCTGGGCAGTCTGTGGAATGTCGCCAAGGACGTGTGGGAGCTGATCTGCTCCCGCCGGGGCCTTCTTGCCGTCGTCGCCATGAGCCTGCCGATCGCGGCCGGCGCCATGTCGAATTTGTGGTCGGCCGTGGCCGGCGACTGGCACGCCTCCGCCAATGCCGTCGCCCTTGTCAACGGGGCGCTGAACGGCGTGGTGTCGATGGTCGGTTGCATCATCGGCGGTTGGATTTGCGACAAGATGAGTCGGATGGTCGCCTTCAACCTGTTCAGCCTCGTCTTGTCCGCCAGCGCGCTGGTCATGGCCTTCGCCCCCCGCACGCAGGACATGTATGTGGCTTTCGTGCTGATCTATTCGTTCATCAACGGGTTCGGCTTTGCCGCCTGGGGCGCCGTCGTGCTGGAAGCCATCGGCAAGGGCGCCGCGGCCACGAAATACAATATCCTGGCCAGCCTCGCGAACTGGCCGATTATCTACCTCACCAAGATCGACGGTTGGGCACGCACCTGGCAGCCGCCGGCCTGGATTCCCTGGCACGGCTCGACTCTGATGCTGGTGGCCGAAGCCGTGGTGCCGGTCGCCGGCACGCTGGTGCTGGTTCTCTTCGCCCTCGTGACGAAGCCGCTCTACAGGTCCTCGCGGTGAGGGGATCAGCGCAGCGAGGCGCAGAAGCGCTGGATCCGCCCGCAGGCGTCTTCCAGCACCTTGGTCGAGGTCGCATAGGAGATGCGGAAATAGGGCGAAAGGCCGAACGCCGCCCCGTGTACGACCGCGACGCCTTCCTGCTCCAGGAGCTGCCCCGCGAAATCCTCGTCGGTGCGGATGGTCTTGCCCGAAGGCGCCGTCTTGCCGATCAGCTTGCGCACGGAGGGGTAGACGTAGAATGCGCCTTCCGGCTTCGGGCATTCGATCCCGCTCGCCTGATTGAGCATCGAGACCACGAGATCGCGCCGCTCCTCGAATACTTTCTGGCGCTCTGGAATGAAATGTTGCGTGCCGTTGAGGGCTTCCACGCTGGCCCATTGCGAGATCGAGGCTGCGTGCGAGACGGACTGCGACTGCAGCTTCGCCATCGCCTTGATCAGCGGCTCGGGGGCTCCGCAGAAGCCGATGCGCCATCCCGTCATGGCATAGGCCTTCGAGACGCCGTTCATGGTCAGCGTGCGGTCGTACAGGCGCGGCTCGGCAGCGGCGATGGTCGAGAACTTGAAGCCGCCGTAGACGAGGTGCTCGTAGATGTCATCGGTCAGCACCCAGACCTGGGGATGCTTGAGCAACACGGCCGCCAACTCCTTGAGCTGGGCTTCGGTGTAGCAGGCGCCCGTCGGATTCGACGGCTGGTTCAGAATCAGCCACTTCGTCTTCGGCGTGATGGCGCGCTCGAGTTCGTCGGGGTTCAGCCGGAAGCCGTTTTCCATGCGCGCCTCGATGACGACAGGCTTGCCGCCTCCCAGCGCCACGATGTCCGGATAGCTTACCCAATAAGGGGCCACGCAGATCACCTCGTCGCCGGGGTTCAGCGTCGCCATCAGGGCGTTGTAGATGATCGCTTTGCCGCCGGCCGCGACGAAAGTCTGCGCCGGCGTGTAGTCCAGTCCGTTCTCGCGTTTGAACTTGGCCGCAACCGCCTTGCGCAACTCCGGGATGCCCTCCACCGGGGTGTACTTGGTCTCGCCGCGCCTGATCGCCGCGATGGCGGCCTCTTTGATGTTGTCGGGTGTGTCAAAATCCGGCTCGCCGGCCCCCAGGCCGATGACATCGCGTCCCGCGGCCTTGAGGTCCCGCGCCTTCTGGGTCACGGCAATGGTCTGGGAGGGCTGAATCCGGCCCAAAGCCTCGCTCAGAAAACCTTCTGGCAAAGGATTTATTACGGAGGACATGGCGGCCTCGTTGCTGGACGGCGGCAGGTGCGTCACCTAGCAACCCGGAGACCCCGGAGGCAATACCGCATGATGCAGCGATTGGCCGGCTGTTACCGATTCTCAACCGAGTTGCCCCTATGCTGCAGGCGGGAGGACCGGCCATGCGGCGGTTTGCGATCCTTCTCTTGATTGCCTGGGCTGCGCTGGACGGCTGTTCACGCACCGCGGCCCCGCCTGTGGGCCGCTGGATCGGACAGTATGAAGCCGATGGCGTCATGGTCGACGCCCGCCTCGAAATCCTCAAGAACGGAATGGTGCGCGTGAGCGCGCCTGACATCCTGGATAGGCCCGGGTCGGACCAGGAGCGTGCGGAAATGCACGCACAGTTGGCGGCGGATCTTGCCAGCGGCTGGTCGGACGTCGAACTGCGTCAGATGGATTTTGACGGCGGGGTCTTCCGCAAGCCGGGTGGCGTGGCGCCGCAGATGGAATGGGACGCGAAGCGCCAGCTGATGAAGGTTGTTTTCTACTTCGGCATGCAGCATTCGATTCGCATCGAGATGCATCAGGTCGCCGACTTCGACCACGACCCCTGGGCGGATTGATTCTGTTTCACTCGTAGAAGGCGAAGAAGGCGGCTCCCGCAAGGAGGCCGAACGCCACCACGTGGTTCCATCGGATAGCTTCGCCGAGATAGGTGGTCGAAAAGACGGCAAATACCGACAAGGTAATGACTTCCTGCATCGTCTTGAGCTGCGCCGCGCTGTAGACGGTGTAGCCGATCCTGTTGGCTGGCACGGCCAGGCAGTACTCGAAGAAGGCAATCCCCCAGCTGATCGGGATGACCAGCACCAGCGGCGCATTGGGGAACTTGAGTTGGCCGTACCACGCGAACGTCATGAACACGTTCGACATGCACAGCAGGACGATCGGGGCTACGGCGGCCAAGTTCATCGATTCCTCCGGATGGTTCCGGATGACGATGGCGGGCGCGCCGGTCTTGCGAAACAGGAAATCGGCGTAATCCACACATGCGGTCACTGCGGCAAGATTTTATTCGCGATGTCTCGGTCCGCTGCGAGAGCGCGACAGACCGATACAATTTCCTGTTGCACCCTACCTTCCGTCATGTTGATCAACGGACCACACTCGTCCCGGCAAGTAAGGCAGCAGGCCCTGAACAAGGTTTCTAACGCCATCGTGGAGGCTCGCAGCACCCGCCGCGGAACCTCCTACGATGTCGAGACTGTGCTCCTATCGGCGCTCCACCAAATGGGCACAGTCGCCGGACGGTCGGACCCCTTCGGCGCCCCCAAGACCGAGGCTGGCCCGACCGTCCGACCTCTTTGGAAAGGACGAACTTCCTCATTGGAGCGGTCAGAAATATATCTTGTGAAAAGGGGGAGGGACCCCATATTGCCCTTGGGTTGCTGCGCGCAGTCGGCGGCCCTTCTTTGCTGCAGCGAGTAACTCCATGAATATGTTGAAGATGTCGGCCTCAGTCGTGATTCTGGCGCTTGTCGCGGCGGGATGTTCGACCTCCCCCCCGACCCCGGTTAAGCCCGCGGACATGCCCCAGGCTTATGCCGCGCCAATTGCCGCAGGTTCGGAGAAAGAGATCACCACCGAGTGGTGGAAGGGCTTTTCCAGTCCCGAGCTCGCCGCGCTGGTAGACGAATCGCGGTCTACGAACCTCGACATCGCAGCTGCTGCCGCACGCGTCATGCAGGCCCAGGCCCAGACGGGCGTTGCAGCCTCCGCTCTTTTCCCGTCCGTGAACCTCAGCGGCAATGCGCAGCGCTCGGGCTCCAAGCACGGGTTTAATGCCGGAACCTTCAACTCGTTCAGCCTCTCGGCGGGCGCCAGCTACGAGCTGGATTTCTGGGGTGCCGTTCGCGACAACCTCAGAGCCGCCCACAACAACGCACTTGCGGCGATCTACGCCCGGGACCTTGTCGAGTTGACCACCGAGGCCGATGTCGCGAACACCTATATGGCCGTCCTGGCGCTGCGCGAGCGGATCGCGATCGCTCAACAGAACATCGCGGCCGCCAAGCGCATCCTGGCCATTACCGAAGCAAAGGTCACCAACGGGGTGCTGTCGAACCTCGAGCTGTCGCAGCAACGGGCGCAGGTTGCCGCCCAAGAGGCCCAGATTCCTGCTCTGCAGCAGCTGCAGCGTCAGCAGCTCTATGCGCTGGCCATCTTGCTCGGCCACACGCCCGAAGCTTTCGACGTGAAGGGGACTTCGCTAGAGGGCATCGCGATCCAGCCGGTGCAGGCAGGTATTCCATCGACTCTTCTTACCCGGCGGCCCGATATCGCCCAGGCCGAAGCGACATTGGTAGCGGCCCACGCGAATTTGGACGCGGCGCGCGCGGCGTTCCTGCCGTCGATCGGGCTTACCGGCAACGGCGGCTATTCGAGCGCCACGCTCGCAAATCTCATCAATCCCTCCAATTTGGCCTGGAGCATCGGGGCCTCTGTGCTGCAGTCCATCTTCGACGGCGGGCGCCTGACATCGGAGCGCGATATTGCAAAGGGTCGGGAAGCGGAGCTCGTCGCGACCTACCGCAGCACCGTGCTCAACGCCCTGTCCGACGTCGAAACCCAGCTTGGCGCCGTGACGGCCCTCGCCGAACAGGAGCGCCTGACCACCGAAGAAGTGAAGAACGCGGCAGAGGCATTCCGCATTTCAGAATTGCAGTATCGTGAAGGGATTGTGGATCTCTTGACCGTTCTGCAGTCGCAGCAGACGCTGTTCAACTCGCAGGATACGCTCATCCAGATAAAACTGGCGCGGCTGCAGGCCGGCGTCGGTCTCTATCGCGCCCTCGGTGGCGGCTGGTCGGTTGCTGCGGACAAGGACATTCCGACCCGCAACGATTTTGTTCCCGTGCCGGATTTGACCGACCTTCCCATAGGGAATCCCTTCTGACAGAAAGCCCTGCCGCCCCTGAAGGCGCGGCAGGGAACTTCTTCTATCCCAAGCGTGCCGGTCTGCTATCGTCGGCTGTCACCTTCAGCCGAATCTCATGCCGTTCAATTCCTATCCCTACCTGGCCTTCCTCATCGTCGTAGTGTTGGCCGTGTTGCTCCTGGAAGCTCGCTTGCCATGGGGAAAGCGGGCCTTCCTTCTCCTGGTTTCCTACGGCTTCTACGCTTGGTGGCGTGCTGACTTCATCTTGCTGCTGGTCGGCTCGACGATCGTGAACTTTGCCATCGGCAGCGAGATTACGCGTCGTCATCCAGTCGAGAAGCCGACGCGGTCCCTCCTCGTTGCAGGCCTCATCTTCAACCTCGGCCTCATCGCCTTGTTCAAATACGCCGGCCTCTTCGTGCGGACGGCCGACGGCTTGTTCGGTCTCAACTATCCCGTCCCCGGCCTGTTTCTGCCGTTGGCCATCTCCTTCTTCACGTTCGAGCAGATCAGCTATCTCGTTGACGCCGACAGCGGCAAGGCGAAGCGGTACTCATTTTTCGACTATGCCCTGTTCGTCGCCTACTTTCCGCACCTGATCGCGGGACCCATCGTGCGCTACAATGATCTGATTCCGCAGTTCTCGCTGAAGCGAAGCCGACAGCAGCGCGACGAAGACCTGTCGCTCGGCGTCACCCTGTTCACCATTGGCCTGGCCAAGAAGACACTGATCGCGGACAATTTGGCGCCCTACGCGGACGTGGTGTTTTCAGCCGCGCATCAGGGCGTGGCCGTGAGCAGCAGCGACGCTTGGCTGGGCACGCTCTTCTTTGCCTTTCAGATCTACTTCGATTTTTCGGCCTATACGGACATGGCACTGGGCACGTCCTGCATGCTCGGGATACGGCTGCCGTTCAATTTCAACTCGCCTTACAAGGCCGCCAGCATCATCGATTTCTGGCGGCGCTGGCACGTGTCCCTGTCGACCTTTCTTCGCGACTATCTCTATTTCGCTCTGGGCGGCAACCGGAAAGGACCCGTGCTCCGCTATGTCAATCTGCTGATCACCATGCTCCTGGGCGGCCTCTGGCATGGCGCGAATTGGACCTTCGTCATCTGGGGAGGACTGCACGGCTTCTATCTTTGCGTCAATCATGCCTGGCGCAATGTCTTGGATGCTCTGAGGTTGAAGCCTGGCGGCACCCTTGCATGGCTGGCGCATCCGGCATCGGTGCTGCTGACGTTCATGGCGACCACAATCGCATGGGTCATCTTCCGTGCAGAAGATTTTTCGACGGCGGCGCGCATGCTGTATGGTCTGGTGGGCAAAGGCGGGCACAGCTCACTCGTGAGCTTTTCACCGCTGGCGATCGCGGCGCTCGTGGCACTGTTCGCAATCGTCTGGTTTGCCCCCAACAGCATGGAAATGACGTGGCGGTTCCAGCCCGCACTTGGTCCGCCGAAGGGGATGGCCCCCGTCCGCGAAATTAGGTTTCTGCGCTGGCACATGACACGCTCCGGCGCCGTGGCGACGGGTTTCGTGTGTGTCGCGGCGGTGCTTGCGTTGTCCAATCTCAGCCCGTTCATCTATTTCCAGTTCTGATCATGAGCGCCAAGGCATATCTCGGCTGGGTCTTGACGATCATCGCGCTGGCGGTTCTGGCGCTCGCGGCGTTTAACGCCGCGGCCGAGCACCTGATCCTCGATGACTCCAACGGTCCCAGCCTTCAGACCGTGTCGGGGTTTGAGCGCGTGCTGAAGCCGGCCTGGCTTGATTCCATCGAGCCAGAGATCGTGTTCGTGGGATCGAGCCGCATGCGCGAAGGTTTTGATCCTGTCCTCGTCGACAAGGCGTTCCGGGTCCGCAGCTTCGACTACGGGGTATCGAGCATCACGGCCTACGAGGCACGTCGCTTTGCCGAGGATGCAATCGCCCACCCGTCTGTGAAGACCGTTGTGATGGCGCTGGACGCCTTCAGCGGCACAAATTCGGCGCAGAAAACGGGGCCGGGCTTTGATGACTTGCGGCTCAAGGTGACGCCCGAGGGCAAGCCGACGCCGCGGCGCGCACTGTGGCTCTTCACGACGCGCTATCTGAGTGGCGGGGCGGCGGGAATGCATGCTCTTGGCCTCTATGACCTCATGCAACTTCGTCCGGGCCAGACGGCGGCTGACCGGCCAGACCTGTTTGAAGCATATGGCAGGATGACGATGCAGACGATGCATCATGACCTGGTCAACCGCAACCGGCGTGTGTTCGTCATGGGTCGCTGGCAGCGCGGCGAGTTCAGGACCTTCCTCAACGACCTTTGCGGCCGCCGCGACCTCAGGACCATCCTGTTCTTTCCGCCCGACAATGCGGCGATTATCGCTCTCTACCGCAAGAATGACGCCGCCGGCTTCGACGCCTTCAAGTCCGCTGTGCTGGCGGACGTCCGGCGCCATAACGCAACCTGCGACGGCAAGGTGACGCTTTTCGATTTCATGAATGACAACGCGATCACGGGCAGTCCCCTGCGGCAAGGAGCCAGCGACGATTACATTGATCTCGTTCACTTTCGCCCTGCCGTTGGCGTCAGGCTGCTTCGTCGCATGCTTGGGCATGGCAACGCGGATGGGGGCTTGGGCGTTAAGCTGACTGGTCCATAGGGTCCAGCAGCCACTTTGCGCAGAGGCGGCCGGGCCCACTAGAATGTCACGGGATGGACAATTCAGCGGATACCGGCCCCCTGCTCCAACTAGAGCTCGAGGGGCGATTTTTGCGCCTTACCGCCGGCGGCAGCTGGACGGTGAGCCACGCTGGCGCGATCGACGCGCAGCTTCGCGCGATCGATATGGGCCACGCCTCGCGTGCCGAAATCGACGGCCGCAGTCTGACTCTTCTTGACTCGACTGGCGCCTGGCTTCTCGTCCGCACCAAGCTTGCGCTGCAAGGCGCCGGGCTCGAGATCGACTCCTTCCGTGTGCCCGACGTCTACGCATCGTTGGTGTCGGTCATCGAAACCGAACACAATGTCCGCCCGACGGAAGTCGAACGGCGGGACACCCTGCGCGCCTTCCTGGAGCGTGTCGGCCTCGCGACGCACAGCGTCCTGATCCAGGGTGTCGGGATTCTCGGTTATGTCGGGCGTGTCACAATCGAGGGACTCAAGACGCTTTACGCGCCGCGCGGCCGTCTACGGCTGACGGCGATTGTCCACCAAGTGGAAGAGGTGGGCATCAATGCCCTGCCCATCGTGGGCCTGTTGATGTTCCTGATCGGCGTCGTGCTGGCCTACCAGGGCGCCGATCAGCTCAAGAAATTCGATCTCGAGATCCTGACGGTCAACGCGCTGGGGATAGGCGTGCTGCGCGAGATCGGCGTGCTGTTCACCGCCATCATTATCGCAGGGCGCTCAGGCTCGGCCTTCACCGCCCAAATCGGCACGATGAAGGTGAATGAGGAGATCGACGCCATGCGCACGATCGGCCTCAACATCGATGACGTTCTGATCCTGCCCCGCGTCATCGGACTGGTCATCGCTCTGCCGCTTCTCACCTTCTACGCGGATATCATGGCGATGGTTGGTGGCGCAGTGATGTGCTATTTCGAGCTCGGCATTACCGCGCCGGTGTTCATTCGCCAGCTGCACCAGGCCGTGACAATGGATACGTTCCTGGTCGGTCTCATCAAGGCGCCCGTTTTCGCCTACGTCATCAGCATGGTGGGCTGCTATGAAGGCCTCAACGTCGAGCGCAATGCGGCCAGCGTGGGTCGCCTGACCACCCGATCCGTGGTGGAGTCCGTATTTCTCGTGATTGTCCTCGACGCCGGATTTTCCGTCGTCTTCTCTCTGTTGGGCGTGTGATGGACGAAACGCGAAAGGACGTCATCATCCGTGTGCGGGGACTGGTCACCCGCATAGGCGGCGCCCTGATTCACGATAAGGTTGACCTCGACGTCAACCGCGGCGAAGTCCTGGCGGTGGTCGGTGGCTCGGGATCCGGCAAGTCTTTGTTGCTGCGTTCGATCGTCGGTCTCATGCAACCGGCGTCTGGCTCGGTCGAGGTTTTCGGGCGGGATATCTCGGCGCTCGACGAGGCAAAGTTCCGCGATCTCCAGCGCCACTGGGGCGTCCTCTTTCAGGAAGGGGCGTTGTTCAGTTCACAGACGGTCGCCGAGAACGTGCAGGTGCCGTTGCGCGAATTCACTTCGATGCCGCAGGAGTTGATGAACGAGGTGGCGGCGATGAAACTGTCCATGGTCGGGCTGCCGGAGGATGCAGCCGCAAAGTATCCCTCGGAATTGTCCGGGGGGATGAAGCGCCGCGCCGGCCTCGCCCGGGCACTGGCCCTGGATCCCGAGGTTGTCTTTCTGGATGAGCCGACGGCTGGCCTCGACCCCATCGCCGCCAACCGCTTCGACGAGTTGATCCGCGGCCTCCAGAAGAGTCTGGACCTCACAGTCTTCATGGTGACCCACGATCTGGATACGCTGATGGCGACCGCCGACCGAATTGCGGTCTTGAGTGACCGCAAGCTCAAGGTCGGCACCATCGACAGCTTGCGCGAAGATCCCGATCCGTGGATCAAGGAGTACTTCTCGGGGCCGCGGGGGCGCGCGGCACGCGCGTCATGAGGTGACGATATGGAAACGAGAGCAAATTACGTAGCCGTTGGGGCGTTCGTCATCGCGTGCATGTTGGGGCTCGTCATTACGGTCGTGTGGCTGGCGGGCATCCAGTACAGCCAGGAGTACGAGTATTTCCAGACCAACTTCACCGGCGCGGTGACCGGGCTGGGGAAAGGCACGGTCGTGCGCTACAACGGCATCGAAGTGGGCCGAGTGACCGATCTGCAGTTCGATCCCAATGATCCACGGGTCGTCATCGCCACGCTGCAGGTCCAGCCCAACCTCAAGATTCGAACGGATTCGACTTCGTCGATCGAACCGGAAGGGTTGACCGGTGGTTCCTATGTGGAGATCTCAGGCGGCAGCAAGAACGCGCCGCTGCTCACCGCCAAGGACGGGGAGCGCTATCCGGTTATCCGATCTTCGCCCTCAGCGCTGCAGAAGATCACGACCGGGGTGCCTGAGCTCCTCGGCAAGCTCAACACCGCGGCCGACCGGCTGAACGATATCCTGACGCCGGAGAACCAAGCGGCGCTCACGCACATTCTGGCGAATCTCGACAAGACCACGAGCGTGTTGGCGGCGCGTTCGAACGACATCGATGCCACGCTCGGTCACATTTCGGAGGCCTCCAAAGGGCTGCCGCAAACCGTGGCCGACACCGACGCCGGCGTGAAGAAATTCGGCAAGCTGTCAGACGACGCCGACGCTGTCGTGCATGGCGATTCCGTGGCCCAGCTCGACGGACTGCTGGCCGATGCGCGCAAGCTTGTGGCCAGTCTCACCAAGCTTTCGGATCAATTGAACCGGCAGCCGACGTCCGTGTTGTTCGGCGACCGTCGCAAGGGGTACACGCCCAAATGAGAACGATCCATCTGAGCCGGCGCACCGTAGCGGCGGGCATTCCCGGTCTGGTTCTTGCCGCGTGCTCCGATATCATCGGGCCGCCCCCGGCGCCCAAGCTTTATATTCTGCGGCCCGCCCTGCCGCCGCCTGGAGGACCGAAGGTTCCCTGGGCCCTGGCTGTCGCCATGCCATCCGCGACAGCCGGCCTCGACAGTTCCCGGATTGCCATCACCAGGCCGCCGAACGGCATGGACTACTATGCCGATGCGGCTTGGCCTGATCGCGCCACCGCGTTGGTGCAGACGGCGCTCGTCGATGCCTTCGAGGCCACCGGCAGGATTGCCGCCGTGTCGCGTGAAACCGACGCTGTGCACGCCGACTATGTGTTGATTGCCGATTTGCAGGATTTCGAAGCGCGCTACGACCAACCTGAGGGCAGTCCGACGGCAGTCGTCCGCTTGGACGTGCGCCTGGTCAACACGGCGGGGCGCAACATCATGGGTCATGTGCTGGTCACGCGCGAGGTACAGGCGACGGCGAACTCTGTCCCGGCTGCGGTGGAAGCGCTGGATTCCGCTCTGTCGGGCGTTCTCGCCGAGACCGTGCAGTGGACATTGGCGGCGGCTCCAGCCCTCAAGAGTTGAAAAGGAGCCCATAGCGGAGCAGCGGCGGCGAAGTGCCGCGGGACAGCGCCCCGTTATCGCTGGCGGGTTGGCGAGACCGTCAACAGGATGCGGCGCGATGGGCAATGAGAAGCAAGCCGTAGCGCTCAGTTCGATGCTGGCCAGCGGTCTGATGACCGTCGGCAAATTCACGGTCGGGCTCCTGACCGGCAGCCTGGGCATCCTTTCTGAAGCGTTACATAGCTTCCTTGATCTCGGAGCGACCATCCTCACCTTCATGGCGGTGCGAGTCAGCGACAAGCCGGCCGACGCCGAACACCCTTACGGCCACGGCAAGATCGAGAGCATCGCCGCTCTGGCGGAAACGATTCTGCTGTTCATTACGAGTTTCTGGATCATCTATGAGGCGGCCCGGCGCCTGCTGACCGACGATGTCGACGTCAAGGCGACGTGGTGGTCGTTTGCGGTCATCCTGGTTTCCATCGTCATCGACATCTCCCGGTCGCGGGCGCTCAAACGGACCGCCACAAGGACGAAGAGCCCGGCCCTTGAGGCCGATGCGCTGCATTTCAGTTCGGACGTCCTCAGTTCATCGGTCGTCCTGATCGGGCTTGGCTTTGTCGCGCTGGGCTGGCAGATCGCCGATGCCTGTGCCGCCATCGGTGTCTCCCTGTTCGTCTGCAGGGCGGGCTGGATCCTGGGGCGGCGTACGGTCGACACACTCATCGACACGGCACCTCGCGGCGCCGTAGATCGTATTGCCACTATCATTGCCGGGACAGGCGGGGTTGCGGCTGTCGAGCGCGTTCGTATCCGCCCCGCAGGCAGCGTTTTTTTCGTAGATGCCGAGGTGGCCGTGAGCCGCGGATTGTCCCAGGAGCGCGCCGCCAACATCCGCGCAATGATCAAGGAAGCCGTCAGGGCAGAGATGCCGGAGGCGGAAGTGACGATCGCCACGCACCCTCAGGCGCTGAATGACGAGACGATCCAACAGCGCGCCATGATCATTGCCGCCAATCACGGCGCACACGTACATCACATCACGGCGCATCGCTTCGACGGTCGCCTCGCGGTCGACTTCGACCTCGAGGTCGAGGGCAGCCGCTCCATTGGCGAGGCGCATGACCTCGCGTCCCGCCTGGAGGCCGACATGTGCGCGGAATTCGGTGAAACCACCGAAGTCGAATCGCACATTGAGCCCGCTCAGGCTCAAGACCTCCACGCCGATTCCGTCCACGGTCCCGAACTCGAGACCATCAAGCAATTGCTGGGGAGGCTGGTCAGTGAGACGGGGACGCTGAATCATGTCCACAATGTGCGCGTACGCAAGACGGCGATGGGGATGATCGTAATCTTCCATTGCCGGACCGGGTGCGATCGCACCGTTGCCGAAGTTCACGGCATTGTCGACGGACTGGAGCGCAGTATCCGCCAAGCCTATCCGGGCATTTGGCGGATTGTGGGACATACCGAGCCGAGTTGAAGCATTTGTGGAGCGGATATTTCCTGATCGGGGCGTTCCGGAATTTGGTTCCGAGTCCGAAGCGGAAACGGCAGGCTGTTCGGTTCGCTGGGGATGGCGGACAGGGAGGGATTCGAACCCTCGGAACGGCTCATCACCGTTCACACACTTTCCAGGCGTGCGCCTTCAGCCACTCGGCCACCTGTCCAGGCCCGCGCGATCCGCGGCCGGCCGGGTCTGCAACCCGCGCCGGGCGCACGGATGTATAGGATTTATGGCACAAAGCAAACGGGGCAGGCCAAAATCGGGGATTCGGACCCTCTGGCGCGGAACGGACGGCCGCCGCGCAAAGGAAAGCCAGTCGCAAGACTGTCAAAGACCGCCGGCTGATAAATGACCAGGAGCCCGCAGTTCGTCTCTCTTGCAAGTGAACGCAGGTGCCCAATTGCAACTTTGTTTGCAATTGACATTGTCAGGCACCCCGCCAACACTGTCGCCCACGGGTATGCGGGGAGATTTTGTATGTCCGAACATGCACATGGGGAAAGCGCGCACCTCGACGTTCATGCGGGAGCGCCGGGCGGGGCGTTTCGGTACGTTCCGTGGTTTCTGTTCGTCCTGATCCTTTACGTCATCGGCCGGACCGTCATTTCAGAGCCGAGGATGCCCTTCATTTCACTGGGCGCCTACCAGCTGTCCTGGGTCGAAGTCTTGTTGCTCTGCGCCTCGGTGATCGCCTTGATCGAGCAGATGAAGGTTTCACATCCGGGCATCGACAACACGATGGAAGCGCTCAGCATGGTGGGTATGGGCGTCATTCAGTTGATCTTGTTCGTCCTGGGCGCGGCGAAGGTGCACGCCTTCGGCATGTTCAGCTCGACGGAATTCCTGATGCAGACGTTCATCAGCCTGGCTGCGGCAGTCGTGGCAATTCTGATCAATGCCCGTACGCTGCGCCGGACGATCGGCGTCGGCGACAACTAGGTCCCCGGCGACCCGGGTTGGAAACCGTGGCGCCAGCCGCTCGTGAAGCGGCTGGCGTTGCCGTTTTTCCCGTGCCGCAACGGCGCGCGGCAGATCGCGGTCAGTTCGCCTGGGCCTGGCGGTTCTTCTCCCGATAGATCAGGTACAGATTGCGCGCGTACACCACGAGGCCGCCGCCTTGGGCCAGCAGGAACGGCAGGCCGACCTGCCCGAGATGATAGGCATAGATCAGCGTGATCGTGCCGCCACCCAGGCTGAAATACCAGAAGGCGATCGGGATCACGCTGCGGCCTTCCATTTCGCTCTTGAACAGCTGCACGAAGAAACGTGACGCGAACAACGCCTGGCCGATGAAGCCCACGGCAAGCCAGATATGGTCGGTCGTGAGCGATAGCCCCATAGTCACAACTCCTTCGCTTCCGTGCGGCCTCTATGGCGCCGCTGCAGCCAGCGCACGCCCATCAAGTCGTTGATGCCGACCAGCATGCGGTTCAGGTTGTTGTACTTTGATCGCCCGCTCAAGCGCGGCCTGTGGTTCACGCCGACGTAGCGCACCTCATAGCCTTCACGCAGCATCATGGTGATGAGGAAGCGGTGGATGTGATCGAAATAGGGCAGGGCCAGAAAGGCCTCTCGACGAAAGGCCTTCAGACCGCAGCCGCTGTCCGTCGCGCCGTCCTTGAGCAACCATTGCCGGACGCCATTGCCGACGCGCGAGGCGATCCGCTTGCTGGCGGTGTCCTTGCGCTTGCGGCGCACGCCGGCCACCAGTCCGAGCATGGGACCGCCGCGGCGCAACTCCGAGATCAAGCTGGGAATGTCGGCCGGATCGTTCTGGCCGTCTCCGTCCAGGGTCACGACCAGTTCGCTGTTGGCCGCGCGCACGCCGCTGCGCACGGCGCGGCTTTGTCCACGGTTGTTGGCATGCCGGATGACCCTCAGACCTGCGATATCGGCCTTGAGTGCAAGCAGGGCTGCGTCCGTGCCGTCCGTCGAGCCGTCGTCCACGAAGATGATCTCGGCATCCTCGCCGGCGACCGCCGCGGCGATCTCGCGGGCCAGCGGGCCGACGTTGCCGGCTTCATCCTTCACAGGCACGACCACGGACAGGGCTGGCATCGGTTCCGTTCGATTCCGTCGTAGACTAGACTGGTTCGGCCCAACCGGTCGAATGGGCGCGCGGCCTTATACAAGGCCCCCTGCGGCGACACAAAAGGCAATCCTCATGAACAGTTCCGTTGCACCGGGCGCCGCTGGGTTCTTGCACAGGGCGCTGCGGCACCCGCGCCTGCTGCTGACCGTCCTGTGCCTTGCGCTGTGGGCGCCAGGCGCACTCACCTTGCCTGCGCTGGACCGTGACGAAAGCCGGTTTGCCCAGGCTTCCAAGCAGATGCTGGAGACCGGCAATTACATCGACATCCGCTTCGGAGCCGTCCCCCGCTACAAGAAGCCCGCTGGCATCTACTGGCTCCAAGCGGCCGCCACAGAGCTCGCAGGCATGGGCGAGCGCACCCATATCTGGACCTACCGGCTCCCCTCACTTCTGGGCGCGCTGGTCGCGGTGCTGCTGACCTTCTGGTGCGCAACCGCCTTTCTCGGCAGCGAGACAGCACTGCTCGCGGCGGGCCTGCTGGGAACGACCTTGCTGCTGTCGGCCGAGGCCAGCATCGCCACGACGGATGCCGTGCTGCTCGCCTGTGTGCTCGGCATCCAGGGCATGCTGCTGCGGGTCTATCTCGGTGCCAGGGAATCCGGCCCTCCCGTCGGCATCGGCTTGATCATTGCGGGGTGGGTGGCATTCGCCTGCGGCATTCTGGTGAAGGGGCCGGTCGTCATCGGTGTCGCGGTCCTGACCCTCGCCGGACTGGCCGTCTGGGATCGCGAGGCCCGCTGGCTGCGACACACCCGGCCGCTTGTCGGTTTGCTAGTCGTCCTTATCCTTGTCGCGCCCTGGCTGGTCGCCATCGGCGTCCAAAGCCATGGTCACTTCTTCCAGCAATCGCTGGGCCACGATTTCGCTGCCAAGCTCGAGGGCGGGCAGGAATCCCACGGCGCGCCGCCGGGCTACTTCCTCGTTCTCGCCAACTTCTCCTTCTGGCCCGCCACGCTCTTCCTGGCGCCAGCCTTGGCGCGGGCTCTAGCCGGTCGGTCGAAGCCGGCCGTCCGCTTCCTTCTGATCTGGGCGGGGACCTGCTGGATCATGTTCGAGGCCGTGCCGACCAAGCTGCCCCATTACATCCTGCCCATCTATCCGGCGCTCGCGATCCTGGCGGCTATGTGGGTCGTCGCCCCGCGGCAGGGCGCCTCGCGCCCCGAACGCATCCTGACGTGGGTCGCCCTCCTGCAGTTCGGTCTGGTCGCCGCTGTTTTCGCTGTGGCACCGATCCTGCTGACTCATCTGTACGGCGCCGCGACTCAGTGGTGGCTTGTCGCGCCACTCGCCGTTTTTGCGGCGCTGGCCGTATCGGCCATCGTGGCCTTCATCCGGCAGGCGCGCCTTGCGGCCGTAGCCTGTGCGGTTGCCTCCGCCCTGGTTCTCTATCCGGTTCTCACCGTAGCGACCGCACCGCGGCTTGATCGCCTCTGGGTCAGCGAGCGTGCAGCCGCGGCCGAACGGGCGCTGGCAAGGCCCGGCGATCCGCCGCCATCGCTGGCCGGCTATGTCGAGCCCAGCCTCGTCTTCCTGCTGGGAACCGCGACGCGCCAGACGGACGCCCGGGGGGCGGCGGATGCCGGGGCGGCCCAAGGAGGCTTGGCGCTGGTCGAGGACCGGGAACGTTCAACATTCGTGGCGCGATTGGCAGAACTCGAAGCCGACGCCGCCGAGGTCGGCTCGGTGGAGGGCTTCAATTACTCACGCGGCCGACCCGTGCGAATCCGAATCTACCGGGTCACGCCCGTGACGGACGAGCCGACGCCGCCCGCGGAGTGAACGATCCCGCGTTCATCCACATGGTTTGAGGCCGGCCGGGCTACTTCGGCGCAGACCAATCCTCTTCATGCGGTGTCCAAGCTGCCGACCCTCCGGCGGCCATCGCTGAACAGCGTCCGCAAGTAATCGGCAAACGCAGGCAAGGCCCGAAAATCGCGATCTTCACGAAGCATTCACTCTATGGCTGCGCGGTTTGGCGGGCTGCGTCGGCGTCCAGCATGGCGACTTCGGGCGACTTCGACGATGCGGATGTCGCCCGTCCGGTCCCGTTCATCGGCAGCGTCCGCCGACGCGCCTCGGCACCGCTTCTCTTGACGAGCGGATGGAAGCTACTAAATATCGGCGAGTTCGTTGCACCCGTTGATGGGGAGTCACAGGGGCTTTCGCGCTGGTAGCAACCTTCGGAGCGTCATGAGACGACGATGAGTCTCCAAGCACTACGGGGGCGCGAGCTTAAGCCTCCGTTACGGTCGGTCCGCCGACAGGCCACGCCCTCCTCGATCAACCAATCCAGCCAAGTCACCAGCATCGCGGGCGCGCAGTCCCGCCCCACGCTGCGCTTCCCGGTCAATCCCGAGACCAGGGCCTTCTATCGGCAGTTCTATCCGGGCACCTCGAGCATCGAGTGGAACGACTGGCGCTGGCAGATGCGCACGCGTATTCGCGGCCTCGACGATCTCGCCCGTATCTTCGCCCTGTGCGCCGACGAGCGGTCGGCGGTCGAGCGGCACGAAGGCGCATTGCCGGTGGGAATTACGCCGTATTACGCGAGCCTGATGGGGCTCGACGATCCGCACGAGGCGCTGCGCCGTACCCACATCATGACGGGCGGCGAATATGTCCGCAGCGTCGGCGAAGCCGACGATCCGCTCGGCGAAGACCACGACACGGTCGTACCAGGCCTCGTTCACCGCTATCCCGATCGCGTGTTGTTCCTGACGACGGGCACCTGCTCCACCTATTGCCGCTATTGCACGCGCGCCCGCGTTGTCGGCAACCCCGGCGGCGAATACCAGTTCTCGGTCAAGCAATGGGAGAAGGCGCTCGCCTATCTCGAAGTCCACACCGAAGTGCGCGACGTGCTGCTCTCGGGCGGCGACCCGCTGACCATCGGGGATGACAAGCTCGACTGGCTTCTCACCCGGCTGCGGGCCATGAAGCACATCGAGTTCCTCCGTATCGGTACGAAAATACCGGTAGTGTTGCCACAGCGCATCACGAAGGACTTCGCCAAGATGCTGAAGAAGCATCACCCCCTCTGGATGAGCATCCACGTCACCCACCCTGCGGAATTGACCGACGAGGTGACGGAGTCGACGGCCCGGCTGGCCGATGCCGGCATCCCTCTGGGCTCACAGACGGTGCTGCTCAAGGACATCAACGACGACCCCAAGGTGATGGTCCCGCTGATGCAGGGCCTGCTGAAGCGCCGGGTGAAGCCCTATTACCTCTACCAGTGCGACCCGATCAGGGGTTCGGCCCATTTCCGCACCAATGTGGAGAAGGGGCTCGAGATCATCTCGGCGCTGCGCGGCCATACGACAGGCTACGCCACCCCCATGTTCTGCATCGATGCACCCGGCGGGGGCGGCAAGATCCAATTGGCGCCTGATCCGGTGGTCGGCCGGGACGGCGACGACCTCTTGCTGCGCAATTTCGAAGGCAAGGTCTATCGCTACCCCGACCCCGGCGGTTCGCTGGGGCGCACGACAGGGTAGGCAGGCATCCCATGCGTATCGGGGTAACCTACGACCTCAGGGCCGACTATCTCGCTTTGGGTTACAGCGAGGAAGAGACGGCGGAATTCGACAGCCCCGTCACGATCGAGGCGATCTGTGTGGCGCTGTCGGCTTTGGGCCACGATCCCGTTCGTATCGGAGGGGTTCGGGCCCTGGCCGAACGGCTGGTGGGCGGAGAGCGCTGGGATGCGGTCTTCAATTTCTGCGAGGGCCTGAAGGGCGTCTCGCGGGAGGCGCAGGCCCCGGCGCTGCTGGAGGCCTATGACATCCCCTATGTCTTCTCCGATCCGCTGACGCTCGCCTTGTCGCTCGACAAGGCGATGGCGAAGCGGGTGGTGCGGGACGCAGGCGTGCCCACCGCCGACTTTGCCGTGATCGAGTGCCTCGGGGACATCGCCAAGGTCGCATTGCCTTATCCTCTCTTCTTGAAACCGGTGGCCGAAGGCTCGGGCAAAGGCGTCGGCCGGCGCTCCAAGGTCACCGGTGCGGCGGGGCTGCGCGAAGTGGCGGCGGAGCTGCTGGAACGGTTCGCCCAGCCGGTCCTGGCCGAGACCTTCCTATCGGGGCGAGAATTCACGGTGGGCATCACCGGCACGGGCGGCGAGGCCAAGGTCCTCGGCGTCACCGAAATCGTGCCCAAGGCCGGTTTCGTCGGGGACGGTTACGGCCTTGAGAACAAGCAAGACGGCTGGGAGGAGAGGCTCGACGTCGTGCCGGCGCCCCCGGCCGAAGGCAAGGCGGCCGGCAAGGTCGCATTGGCGGCGTGGCGCGCCTTGCGCTGCCGCGACGGCGGGCGCATCGACATCCGCTGCGACGGCGACGGCCGGCCGCACTTCATCGAGGTCAACCCGCTGGCGGGACTGCGCCCCGAGCACTCCGACCTCTGCTTCATCGCCAAGTATGCCGGGCTGAGCTATCAGGACCTTATCGGCCGCATCATGGCCTCCTTTCTGAAACGCCATCCGGAGCTCGCACGGCGCCGGGCTGCGGCCTGAGCGATGCGCATTCTTGTCCTCCATTCCGACGTGTCGGCAGATGCGCCTGCGGAAGACCAGGACACGATCATTGCCGCCAGGGCCGTTTCCGGCGCGCTACAATCCCGCGGGCACGCGGCGCCGCTGGCGCCCTTCAAGCCGGACGAGACGGCATTGCGGGCCGTCATACGGGCCGAGAAGCCCGACGTGGTCTTCAATCTGGTCGAGGGCATCGAGGGCAAGGGGGCGCTGGCCCACGTCGCCCCGACGCTCCTGGAACGGATCGGCGTCCCCTATACAGGGACCGGCGCGGACCCGCTGATCCTCACCTGCGACAAGCCGCGGACGAAGCGGGCGCTGCGCCAGTCCGGATTGCCGACGCCCGACTGGGCCGAAGGCCCCGACTGGACGGGTCTCTCGGCCGGCCGCTGGATCGTCAAGTCGGCGGACGAGGACGCCTCCGTCGGGCTCGACGACGCCTCGGTGGTCGATGCTTCCGGCGTCGTGGCGAGGGCCGTGCTCAGCGCCGAGCGGTTCGGCGGACGCTGGTTCGCCGAGTGCTATGTCGACGGGCGCGAGTTCAACATTGCGGTGCTCGAGGAAAACCACGGTCCGCGCGTCCTGCCCATGGCCGAGATGACCTTCGAGGAATGGCCGCGGCACCGGCCGCGTATTGTGGGCTACATCGCCAAATGGGACGACACCTCGTTCGAATCGACTCGCACGGTGCGCCAGTTCGGCGTCGAGCGGCGCGAGCCCGTCCTGGCCCATGTCCTTCGCGGCCTGGCCGAGCGGGCGTGGCAGTTGTTCGACCTACGGGGAACGGCGAGGGTCGATTTCCGGGTCGACGGCACGGGTCAAGCGCTCATCCTCGAGATCAACCCCAATCCGGGAATCGCGCCGGATGCGGGGTTCGCTGCCGCCGCGCAGTGCGCGGGCCTTTCTTATCCAGAACTTATCGAGAAGATCGTCCTTGAGGCGATGCGATGAACGTCGTCGGGCTCGGCCGCGCGTTCCAGTCGATTCTCGGCGCCCCCGTGATCCGTGCCGTCGACATGCGCATCTTCGCGCTGCGTTATTTCACCCGCTGCATGGCGTGCGACTTCTGCAGCGACCAGTGCTGCAACTACGGGGTCGACGTCGATCGCGGGAACATGGACCGCCTGCGCGCGCTCGGTCCGGGCTTTGAAGCTTTCGTGGGCTCGCCTCCATCGGAATGGTTCACGGGCGATCTGCACGACGACGTCGAATTTCCCTCCGGTGCGTACGGCCGCACCCGCACCGTCTACGGCAAGTGCGTCTTTGCCGACCGCCAGGGCCGTGGCTGCCGCATCCACGCCTGGTGCCTGGACCACGGCCTGGATTATCACGACTACAAGCCGCTGGTGAGCACGCTCTTCCCCGTCACCTTCGAGCAGGGCGTCCTGGTGCCTTCACCGGAAGTGGTCGACGGCACGCTCCTCTGCTCTGGCGACGGCCCGGCGCTCTACGACGGCGTGCGCGGCGAACTCGGCCATTACTTCGGCGAGGCGTTCGTGGCGCTGCTCGACGGGCTCAGGTCATCGGTTCGATCGGAAGCTCGACGTTCAGCCGCCGTTCCCGCCAGGCGATGAAGACGCCCGCCACGATCACGATGCCGGCGCCCCACAGCACCAAGGCGGCCGGCATCTCTCCGAACACGAAGTAACCGACGATCATCGCCCAAACCATCGCCACATAATCGAAAGGCGCCAGGAGCGACGGCTCGGCGAAGCGGTAGCTGTAGGTCATGAAGATCTGTCCCGTGCCGCCGACTAGCCCGCAGATCACCAGCCAGAATGCCGGCCAGAACGACAAGGCGGCATGATACCAGATCATCACGACCGCACCGGCCAGGGCGCAGGCCGACATGAAATAGAACACGATGGCTTCGCTGCGCTCGGTCGTGCTCATTTGCCGGATCCAAACCACGACCACTGCCGAAAGGAACGAGAACAGCAGCGCATAGGTGACGCCCCGCGACAGGTGCAGGGCGACCAGCGCCGCAAGCCCGCCGTGCGGCTCGATCATCAACAGCACGCCGAGGAATCCGATCAAGACCGCCGACCAGCGGTAGCGCCCCACTTTTTCGTGCAGGAAGAGCGCCGCCAGCATCACGGCGAAGATCGGCTGCATGAAGCTGAAGGCGGTGACCGTGGCCAGCGGCAGCAGCTTCAAGGCCGTGAAATTCGTGAACATGGCCGCCACGCCGACGGCGGAACGAACCACGTGGTAGGACGGCCTTTCCGTGCGGATGGCCTCGAGCGGCCCGACCGTGAATGTGGTCCACACCAGCAGCGGCACCAGCGCGAAGAAGCCGCGGAAGAACACGACCTCTCCGGTCGGCACAGGGCCCGCCAGCTTGATCGCCGCGTACATCAGCGTGAACGCGATGCTCTGCGCGATCTTGAGGGATATGGCGAGCGGGATGTTCTTCACGTCGGCGGTCCCGCTCAAAACTCCATGTGCAGGCGGAAGGAGAGGATCGACACCGGGCCGCGGTCGCGGTTGTAGGCCGGGTTGGCGACGAACTGGTAATCGGTGCCCGCCGTGACGCCGTCTGTCAATCGGACATCGTAGATCGCCTCGATGACGTCTTCCGTGCCGTAACGGGGCAGCCGGCCGTCGCCGATCAGGACGCCGATGCCGCCGGCAGCGAAGTAGGCGCGGGCAGCCGACGACAGCGCGTTGGCGACGAAGGCGATGCCTGCCGTGTCGTCCGGCCTCAGCCAGGCCGCGCCTTTGAGCGACAGGCCCGCGGCGATCGAACGGTTGATCTCGGTGAACTCGTAGGCCTCCCGGCTGCCGTCGTTCATGCCGGCGCGCAGGAAGGCGCCGAGATTGTCGGTCAACGCCTGCTCGATGTTCAGCGACGCGCCGGCCCGCGATGCGGGGCGCCGCACCAGGGCCGTATCCGGCACGGCATGGGTGAGGGCCGCGCGGTCGAGCGCGTCGCGATAGGAACCCATGCGCCCGCGATTGAGGAAGGCGAGAAGCCTGATCTTCCCCGGCCTGTTCCAGGCCTTGTATGTCTTCTCCGCTTCCGTCACGAGCTCGTACTGGCCAAATCCGCGTTGCAGCTGCGTCGAATTCGGCACCCGCGACAGATCGAACAGGCCTGCGCGCCAGGTCCAGGCGCCCTGGGTCAGTTCCGCCGTTATCCCATAGCTGTAGCCCCAGGCATCGGCGGCGTAGTCGAAGGTCCCGGCGTCGATCACCGCCCAGTTGAGGAAATCGGACTTGGGGTCGTGGGCGTAGGTGTTGGTGTCGAAGACATCCGTCACCGAGTACTTGCCCAAGGTTACGATCAGGTGATCGGCCGTGCGCGTCCCCGCCAGCTGATTGGCGTCGGCTTCGACGCCCTCGGTGTCGCCGCCCAGGTCGAAGGTCTGCCGGAAGAACAGGCGCTGCAGCCGGAAATAGGGCGCACTGCTTCCGACCTTGTAGGCTTCTCCGCTCGAGAACCCGGCGAGCCCCGTCGTGTCGCTCAAGCCGAACCCCTGGTCGATCTCGGGGTCGGCATAGGCCTCGCCGCCGTCCCACAGCCGCACGCCTGCGAACAGCGTGGCATCGAAGGTCTCGTTGCCGCGGCTTCCCGGATCCAGGCTGTTGGGACCGGCATAGGGCGAGCGGAAGGCGGGATGGTATTGCTCGACGAAGGTCGCCTGGCCATGCACCGACCAGGTTTCCGTGTCGGCCCGCGCGCCCGCGGCCGCCAGCGCCAGAAGCGGCAGAATCCACCGAGCGCCGTTCTGCGGGGCGAAATTCTTCATCATGGTGGCGGTCCGCGTCAGCCATCGTAGGGTTGCGCGTCCCGCCGGGACGCGGCCCGAACATAACCTCCGCGGTTGACCGGTGCTATCGATTTCTGGCCAGGCAAGCGGTCAAACCGCGTGCCAGGTTGCGCATCAATTGAGGATAGAGGTTCGGGCCGGGAGTCAGGTCGGCCCCCAATGGATCGAGGACACCAACGCGCGCCCGCGTGCCTTCGTCCAGCGTCTCGATAAGCTTCGGCGGGAACTGCGGCTCGCGGAACAGACAAATGATGCGCCCTGACGCCACTGCGTCATGCAGCTCGGCGACGCGCCTCGCGCCGACCGGCCGGTCGGGGGCCACGGTGACCGAGCCCGCCGGGTGGAGGCCGTAGCGCGCCTCGAAATAGTGGTACGCATCGTGAAAGACGAGGTAGGGCTTGTTGCCCAGCGGGGCCAGCGTCGCGCGCAGCTCCTTGTCGAGCGCCGTGATCATAGCAACCTCCCGGACCGCATTCGCGCGGTACGCGGCGGCATGAGAGGGATCGCGGCGCGCCAGCGTCTCCGCGATCGCCCGCGTCATGGCGATGGAGTTTTCCGGATCGAGCCAGATGTGCGGGTCGGTCGGACCGTGGTCGTCCTCATCGCCTTCCCACAGCCCGCCATGGCGCGCCGGCAGCAGGTGCATGCCGGGCACGCGCTCCAGCACCAAGATCTTGGCATGCCCGCCCAGGGCCTGCAGCGGCGCCTGGAGATAGGTCTCAAGGTCGGGGCCCACCTCGATGATCACGTCGGCACCTTCGATCTTGCGGGCGTCGGACGGCTTCAGCGCGTAGGAGTGCTCCGACAGGGCGCCGCCGATCAGGAGTTCGGGCTCGGCCACGCCCTGCATCACCGCAGCGGCCAGGGAATGGATCGGCTTGATGGTCGCCAGCACCTTGGGCGCCGCCGAGGCCGCGGACATGAGCAGAGGCAGGCACAGGATCGACAGGAAGGCCTTGCGCATGACGAGACCCTTCGACAAGGGATGGCCGGGGCGCTTAACTACCCCCTTCGACAGGGCTTGTCGAAGCATCCTGCGTGAGCCAGCCATGATCATTCCCACCTTCTCCGATATTGAAGCCGCGGCCGACGTTCTGGCGCCGCACAACGTCGAGACGCCCCTGGTCGAAAACGCCGAATTGAACGCCCGTCTGGGCGGTCGCCTGTTTCTCAAGCTCGAGACCCTGCAGCGCACCGGCTCCTTCAAGTTCCGCGGCGCCATGAACCGCATCAGCCGCATCCCGTCCCAGGATCGGGCACGCGGCGTCGTGGCGTTTTCTTCCGGCAACCATGCGCAGGGCGTGGCTGCGGCCGCGGCGCTATTGGGCATCCCGGCACTGATCGTGATGCCGAAGGACGCGCCCCGGACGAAAGTGCAAGGCACCAGGGCCCGCGGCGCCGAAGTCGTCTTCTATGACCGGCAGACCGACGACCGCGAGGCGATCGCGCTTCGCATCTGCGAGGAGCGCGGCGCGACCCTCATACGTCCCTTCGACGATCCGTACATCGTGGCAGGCCAGGGGACGATCGGACTGGAGATCGCGCGCGCTGCCGCCGCGAGGGGTGTGCAGCTCGATGCCGTGCTCGCACCGTGCAGCGGCGGCGGACTCGTCAGCGGAATCGCTCTGGCCTTCGCGACTCAGAGCCCGTCCACCGGCGTTGGAAGCGTCGAGCCGGAGAACTTCGACGGCATGCGGCGCTCGCTGGTGCAGCGGCGGCGTGTCGCCGCACCGGGCGGAAGACCCTCGGTTGCGGACGCGCTTATGGCACCGACGCCGGGCGAAGTCCCATTCGCAATCGCACAATGTCATTTGCGGTTCGCGCTCGCCGTTCGTGACGAGGATATGACGTCCGCTGCAGCAGAGGCGCTCAGCAGCTTGAAAATCCTGGTTGAACCCAGCGGCGCCGCAGCACTCGCCGCTGCGTTAACCACGAAATTTCCGGTTTCCGGGAAGAATGTTGCGGTCGTTCTGAGCGGCGCCAATTGCGACGTCGCACCTGCGACAACCGCCAATACCCAAGCGACGTAACATTTGGGCGTTCCAAATTACCATGTTTCGGCCATGGTCCTTTCCAACCTCTTAAAAATTCGCTAGCGTCGTAAAATAAATCTTAACGCTGCTGGGTTGGGTTGGGGACATGGTGGAAGTAGCGGGTGGGAATACGCGTGCATCGGGCCGTACTGCGAAACTCTTCGTAAGCGCGGCATTCATGCTTTCGCTGGTGGGTTGCGGTGGTCTGGGACTGCTGCCTCACGAATCCAAAGTCGCTTCTACGAATTTCCAGACATACGAACAAGTCGAGGCCGCGTACACGAACGTCGTGCCGGGCTCGACGCGCATGTCGGATCTTCCCAAGCTTGGTTTCGACACGGCGACCACGCCGAACGTCGAGATCCTTTCCTATCTCGGCGTGATCGAGCGGTTCATGCCGCGCAACACCATGTCGTTCGATCATCTGGCGCCGCCGGTGCAGGCCTGCATCGAGGCGCAGGATCGCTGCTCTGCCTTCGTGTTCCATCCGGAACACGTCGAGTCGCGGCGCATGGGCAGCATCTTCCTCGACCTCTTCGGCTTCGAGCGCGAGACGCTGGATACCGGCTGGTCGGCGGAAGTGGTGCTGCTGATGCAGGACGGCCACGTCGCCTACAAGCTGATGAGCGGGCGTCCGCGCATCGAAGACCGGCACGATACCGTCCAGCCGCTCGGGCCGCTGCAGGATTTCGGCAACACGGCGTTCCGCGCCGCGTCGCGCTTCTTCTAAGGGTCTGGGGTTCTTCTCAAGGGAAGACAACAACAAGAAGAAGCAAAACCCTCGTGCACCGCACGAGGGTTTTGCATTTGTGGGCGATCCGGTCGCGCTCAGCGCGGCGCCAGGACCATCATCATCTGGCGGCCCTCGATCTTGGGCCATTGTTCCATCTTGGCGAAGGTTTCCGTGTCCTTCTGGATGCGGTTGAGCAGTTCCATGCCCAGGTGCTGGTGGGCCATTTCGCGGCCACGGAAGCGCAGCGTCACCTTGACCTTGTCGCCTTCGTCGAAGAATCGGCGCATCGAACGCATCTTCACGTCGTAATCGTGATCGTCGATGGTGGGGCGCATCTTGATCTCCTTGATCTCGATGACCTTCTGCTTCTTGCGAGCCTCGGCGGCCTTCTTCTGCTGTTCGTATTTGAACTTGCCGTAGTCCATCAGCTTGACGACGGGCGGGCGGGCCTCGGGCGAGACTTCGACCAAGTCGAAGCCTTTCTCCTCCGCGATGGCGCGGGCCTCCTCGGTGCCGATTTCCCCGTATTTGTGGCCGTCATCGCCGATCAGAAGAATGGTGCGGGCGAAGATCTCCTCGTTGACGCGCGGGCCGTCTTTAGCCGGCGCTGGCGCCTGGGATGCAAAACGTCTGGGAACTATGACTCTCTCCTTCTGTTTGGCCGCGCGCGGAACACCTGTCTCGCGGGGCTTTGGCCGGCCTCGCGAAACTTGGTTCGGCTTATCGGCTCAGGGCAAAATCCTCCGCGGCGGCCCGCGCGGGACCGCTCCTTGCGTAAGAATAGGTGGTGCGCCCGGTTAAGCAAGGGTTATTCGGGCCGGTCCTTGCGAGATTCCGCCTCGCCCTTGATCCGGGCGATGAAGGTTTCGAGCGGCATCGGCCCCAAATCCTTGCCCGACCGCAACCGGACGGCGACCTTGCCTTCCGCGGCCTCCCGTTCCCCCACCACCAGCATGTAGGGGATTTTCTGGAGCTGGGCGTCCCGGATCTTCTTCTGCATCCGCTCGGCGGACAGGTCGATGTCCACCCGCAGCCCCGCCGTGCCGTTGAAGACGGGCACCTGGAACAGGGTCTCGTGCACCCTATGGGCGTAGTCGGCGACCTTGTCCGAAATGGGAATAATTCGCGCCTGTAGCGGGGCCAGCCATACCGGGAAGGCGCCCGCATAGTGCTCGATCAGGAACGCCGTGAACCGCTCATGGGTCCCCAAGGGCGCGCGATGGATCACATAGACGGGCTGTTCGGTGCCGTCCTCGGCGATGTAGGTCAGGCCGAATCGCTGGGTCGCCAGGAAGTCGAGCTGGTTGGTGGAGATCGTGTATTCGGTTCCGATCACGCTCTTGATCATGAAGTCGATCTTGGGACCGTAGAACGCGGCCTCGCCTTCGGCCTCCACGAAGGGATAGCCAGACTCCACCATCGCTTCCCTGATGATCTTGAGAGCAGCGAGCCACTTCTCCGGCTGGTCGACATACTTGTCGAGCTTCTTCAGGTCCGGCAGCGACAGGCGCATGTAGTACTCTTTGATGGCCATCAAGTCGTAGTAGCGCGCGTGCAGGCGCATGACCTTGATGAACTCCTCCTTCGCCTGGTCGAAGCGGCAGTAAATATGCGCATCGTTCATGCAGAAGCCGCGTACCCGCATCAGCCCCATCAGCCCGCCCGACGCCTCATAGCGGTAGTCCTGCGCGTATTCGGCGATGCGCATGGGCATCTCGCGATAGGAATGGCGCGTCGCCGAATAGACCATGTGGTGGTGAGGGCAGTTCATCGGCCGCAGGTAGTAGTTCTCGCCGTCGATATCGAGCGGCGAATACATGGTATCGGCGTAATAGGGCAGGTGGCCGGAGCGCTGGTAGAGCGTCTCCTTGGCGATATGCGGGGTCGCCACGCGGACATAGCCCTCCTTGCGCTCCTCCTGCAGGGCGAGGAACTCCAGCTCCTGGCGGATCACCATGCCGTTGGGCATCCACAAGGGAAGGCCGGCGCCCACGTCGGGCGTGAAGGTGAAAAGCTCCAGCTCCTTGCCGATGCGGCGGTGGTCGCGTCTCTCGGCTTCTTCGAGGCGGTGCAGGTAGTCGCCGAGTTCCTTCTGGTCGCGCCAGGCGGTGCCGTAGATGCGCTGCAGCTGCGCGTTCCTGGCGTCGCCGCGCCAATAAGCACCGGCAATTTTCGTCAACTTGAAGGCATCGCCGATCTTGGCGGTGGAGGCGAAATGCGGTCCGCGGCAGAGATCGTGCCAGTCGCCGTGCCAGTAGATCGAGACATCCTCGCCGGGCGGAATGGCCTCGATCAGCTCGGCCTTGTAGTGCTCGCCGATGCTCTTGAAATGGGCGACGGCCTTGTCGCGCGGCCACACCTCGCGGCGGGTCGGCAGGTCGGCCTTCACGATCTCATGCATCTTGGCTTCGATCTTGGGCAAGTCTTCGGGCGTGAACGGCTCGGCGCGCGCGAAGTCGTAGTAGAAGCCGTCCTCGATCGCCGGGCCGATGGTCACCTGGGTGCCCGGATAGAGCGCCTGCACCGCCATGGCGAGCACGTGCGCCGCGTCGTGGCGGATCAATTCCAACGATTCCGCGTCCCGCTTGGTGATGATGCGCACCTTGGCGTCGTGTGCGATGGGCCGGAACAAATCCCATTCCTGGCCATCGACCATCAGGATCAGCGCCGCCTTGGCGAGACCCGGACCGATGGCCGCGGCGATCTCGGCACCGGTGACGCCGCGCGGAAACGTCATCGTCTTGCCGTCCGGCAAGGTGATGGTGACGCTGGCAGCGGTGACGGGTGCGGACAAGGGCATCTCCCCGGAACGAAAGGCGCCCGGACCATCTTCGGGGGGCGGTTGGAAGTCAAGTTTGACAGTTTGGCTGCGGCAAAAACGGATGACTTGGGCCGCGCGGCGATGCTAGCTTTGCCGACCGATTTCAACGGGCTGTGCCGATGTTGGGAGTCCGAGGGCAGGCGTTTGCCCTTGCGTGCGTGGTGGTGGCGGTTCCGGCCGGAGCACAGAGCGCTCCGGTGGTCGACCTCCATGGCGGCTCGGTGGCACTGCAGGTCGCGGCGCCCAGCAAGGCGCCCGACGGCTTCAGCAGCGGCGCGGCCATCGATCTCAACCTCCCCGATGTGTCGATGAATGCCCAGGCGACGGCCAGCGTCGGCATGGGCGACAGCGACATCTGGCGCAAGCAGGAAGCCAAAATCTCGGCCAGCTTGTCGGGCCCGGCCGGCACCGGCGTCACGGCCAGCGGCTCCGACAGCTCCGCGCTCAGCTACCGCGACGCGGCCAGCATGGGGGCGCCCGGCCGGGTGGGGCATCTCATCGCCAGCCAGAGCCAATCGACCCAAATCTCGGCATCGGCCCCCATACCCGGCGGCGCCACCGTGGAGGTGGGTGCGGACGGTTCCAGCACGCAGACCACCGATGCCTCGGCGCCGCAGGCGCGGGACCATTTGACCGTCGGCACGCAGGCCCAGGAAGCGTTCGCGCGCCTGCGCTGGCATCCGGCGCCGTGGCTGGGCCTCCAGGCGGGGGCGGCGGCCCGCACGACCGACGTGAACCTGCATCGCCAACTGTCGCGCACCAGCACCTACACTTCTGTCGATCCGCGCATCGAGGCCGATGTCACGCCTTGGCTGGGCGGCACCTGGACCACCAGCGTCGAGCACGCGGTCTCGCCTTACGACACGGCGGCGTACACGGCCTATGCCAGCGTGGCCCAGCCCACCGACGCCGTGGCGCTGCAACCCGATCACGCGTGGCGCCTGCAGAGCAGCCTGCACCAGGAGCTTGGGCCGGTGCAGGCCACCGTCAGCTACACCGCCGACCGCGACGGCACGGCCACCGAGTTCACTACGGCGGGCGGCCAGCAGGTGCCGGCCTCGACCACGCTCATCTCGCGCGACCAGATCGATCTGGCGGTGGCGATGCCGCTCGATGCGGCCGGCCTGCCGGAGACCACGATCAGCTCGGAAGCCTCCTGGCGGGATTCGCGAGTCGTCGATCCCATCACCGCGGACGTGCGCCGGGCGTCCGGCCAGACGCCGCACCACTACGCGGTGAGGGTCGTGAAGAACCTGCCGGCCACCCATCTCAGCCTCGGTCTCGTCGGCGAGATCAACGGCGGCACCGATGTCTATCAGTCCAACGAGGTCAGCGCCGCTCCCGGCGCCGGCACGCTCGGCGCCTTCGTCTCTTTCAAGCCGCCCAGCTACGAGGTGGACCTCAACGTCAACGGCGTCGGCGGGGCGCCGACCACCGATTATTTCTACAACGGCACGCGGTCCGACCTGCCCGCGTCGCGCACGGCGCTTCAGCCGGCGCCCGGACCGATGATCTCTTTGTCGCTGCGCAAGGCATTTTGAGAATCCCGCCGGGCTGGCCTAGGCTTTGAGCAACCGGGAGACCGCCATGAAATCGCTGCTGTTCGGATTGTGCGCCATGGCGCTGACGGCCGCTGCCGCGCCGGCCGGCGATCACGACCCGATCCTGTTGTGGCCGCAAGGCGCTCCCGGCTCGGAAGGCAAGACCGCGCCCGAAACGATGCGCATCTTCCCGCCCGACGAACAGATCATCTCCAACGTCAATTTCCCCGCGATCATCCCCTATCTGCCCGATCCGGCGAAGGCGACCGGTGCGGCGGCGATCGTCATTCCCGGCGGCGGCGACGTCGAGATCTGGATCACCCATGAAGGCTACCGCGTGGCGCTATACCTCGCCGATCACGGCATCGCCGCCTTCGTCGTGAAGTACCGCCTGTCGAAGGCGCCGGGCTCGACCTACACCGTGATGGGCGACTCGCTGCCTGACGTGCAGCGCGCCATCCGCCTGGTGAAGAGCCGCGCCGGCGAATGGCACATCGATCCGGCCCGCGTCGGCGTCATCGGGTTTTCGGCCGGCGCCGAACTGTCGGCACTGGCCGGCACGCATTTCGACGCCGGCACGCCCGGCGCGCGCGATCCGCTCCTGCGCCAGAGCACGCGCCCCGCCTTCATGGGCCTGATCTACGGCAAGGCCAACGACATGCCGCTGTCGAAGGATACGCCGCCGGCGTTCCTCCTGGGCGGCGAGAAGGATGCGTATTCGCAGCCCTTGCCCGAACTCTATCTGACGCTCGAGAAGGCCGGCGTTCCGGCCGAGCTCCACATGCTGGCGGGCGTCGGCCACGGCTTCGGCATCCGCCCCACCAATCCGGCGCACGTCGCCGTCTGGCCCGAGCTTTTCGTCAACTGGCTCGACGCCGAAGGCCTGCTGAAGCCGGCGCCGTGACCTGGATGGACTTGTGGGGACATAGTGGAAATGGCGATGGCAGCGGGACGCTTCAAGGGGTGCGACAAAAAATACCGCGGGCCGGAAATCGGCGAATGAATTCCGGACCGTAGCGCGCTCATCCCGGCATCGCAGGAATTTCATTTCAGACGCAGTCGCGAATAGCGGCGACAATTTTTTCGCCGGCTGCGGCGTGAAGATTTCCTCGATCCGGCGCGAGGGATGATCGGGACGCTTTGCGCGTTCAGGCGACGGCGCGGAACGTGTAGATGAAATTCGTGTTGTGATATTCGTCCGGCGACCGCCACGGCAGCTGATAGGTGGCGGTGGAGAGCCACTTGGGAAGTTCGACATACTTCCCCAGCATGATGCCGCTGATCAGTTCGAACCGGTGCTTGCGCATGAAGGCGATGAACCCTTCATACGTCCATTCGTTGACGTGCTGGATGTTCTTGCCCTTGCGGTCGTACTTGTAGCAGTAGTTGTTCGGGATGGTGCAGACCAGCACGGCGCCGTCGGCGCAGACGCGCCGCATCTCCGCCACCGCGGCGTCGACCGGAGGAATGTGCTCGAGCACCTCGGTCGACGCCATCAGGGTCACGGTCGCGGATTCGACCGGCAGACTGGTGGCGGAGGCGAAGGCGATGTTGGCGCGGCCGTCGCGCATGGCCCGCAGGATTTGAAAGTCGGACAGCTACAGATCGACGGCGTTGTACGCCACGTCCTTGGGCAGGAACCGCTTGAGGCTCATGTCGCCGCAGCCCACCTCCAGGAAGACCGTGTCGGGCTTCACATAGCGGCGGATCAAGAGACCGATCTCGCTTTCGATGAAGCCGTCGACAAGAAGATCCTGCCTCAGCTTGACGAGCGGGTAGAGGCGGACCTTCAGGCTCCTCACCAACGGCCTGTTGCGGCGGCATCCGCTGCCCTGATGAAATCCGGCTTCCAGGCCCGGGGCGATGGGGATCGCGTAAGGCCCGACATCGACGTGATCCGTCGCCAGCCATTTGATCTTCTGCATGATGGGACCTCGGTGTTGGCGGGCTGGTAGCAATAAAGCGGAGCGGCTTCAGGCGTCATCGAGCGGTGGACTATAGGGCGCGAACCCGACGCCACAAACATCAGGTTGTGGGCCGGGGCGCCCAAAAACGTGTTGAAAAGCCGACGCCTTGCCGCCGCGACCGTCGCCCGAAGCGCCGCCGCCATCGCCACAAGGCTGTTGGAAGCGCCGCCGCGATGGCCTATGACCCAGCGCGCAACCCGAGACCCTGCCATGAGCGACGAGCTTCCCGACCGCCTGTGCACCGATCCCAAGAGCCCCTATTTCAACGAGGCGCTGTTGGCGCGCGGCGTGGGCATCCGTTTCAACGGCGCGGAGAAGACCAATGTCGAGGAATACTGCATCAGCGAAGGCTGGATCCGGGTGGCGGCCGGGCGCAGCCTCGACCGCCACGGCAATCCGATGACCATCCGCCTCAAAGGCACGGTCGAGCCCTATCTCAAGCCGGCACCGCAGGCCGACACGCCGCCGGGCTGACGGCGCTCTCGGCCGGCGCGCCGGCGCGAAAAAGGGGAGAAACTGTGGCGGGTATGCGGCGCCAAAGAGACGCAAAGGGTTTGATTTCGCACGTATTTTCAAGACGCTAGCGGCACGCTAACATGTGTTCAGACCGATCGTCGGCGTGCAGGACCCGGGCATGATTATCCTCGAATTCCTGATTTTCGTGATTTCCTCGGGCCTGTTCTGCAGCGAGCGATTCCGCCACAACCTCTATGCCGTGCTGATCGCCGGCGGCGTCGCCACCGCCTCGTCACTGCTGTTCGTCTACCACATCGGCACCACCTTCATGCTGCACGCCGACGCCTCGCCGCCCAAGATCATCAAGCAGATCGTGCGCGTGCCCGTGGTGCAGAAGATCTCGCAGCCGCCGGCGCTGTCGAAGGCGGAGGACTGCCACGTCGATTATCCCTTCTGGGCGCGGCTGTTCGGCGATGAAGGCACCACGGATCTGGCGTTTCGCGTGCTGGCCGACGGCACGGTCGACGGCGTGAGCGTGGCGCATTCGAGCGGCTCGGAGCGCCTCGACAAGGCGGCCGTGCATTGCGTGGCGCGCTGGCATTTCCGCCCAGGGATCAAGGACGGCGTTCTGGTCGACATGCCCTGGACCGCCAGCGTGGCCTGGAATCTCCACGACACGAACAAGAGCGCGGACGCCCCCGCCGAGAAGGCCGACAAGGCGGTCGCTCCCGCGCATTGAGTTTCGGCGCCGGTTGCACCGGATCACGGTTTCCACGACACTGGCGGCTTCCGAGGGGGGATGCCATGGGCCGGATGCGCGCGCTGGCGGCTCTGCCGTTTCTGATCACGCTCGCACATGGCGCGGACGCCGATCACGACTCGCGGCACCTGACGGCAGGCGAGCAGCGGACGTTCTTTCCGCTCGTCTGCCAGACGCCCATCCGCCACCAGAAGGACAGCACCTGTGCGGCGGTTTCGGGTTATCCCGGCGCCGTGCCCGACGCCAGCTTCAACCTGTCGCTCACGGCGGTCCTCTACGGCGCTGTGACACGCCAGGGCACCGACGAGGCCTATGTGACCTACGCCGCGGATTTCGAGCCGCACGCCAACAATTTCGGCGGCGGCATCCTGTTCGCGCGCAAGGCGGGCACATGGAGGCTGGTGCGCTGGTATCCCGGCGGCGAGATGGACCGCTGCCTGGCGCTGCCGGGGCAGGGGCCGCTCAGATTCCTGTGCCTCGACGACTATATGGGGCAGGGCGAGGCGGACAGCTCGGTGTGGCTGCGCAGCGTCCCTGTGGAAACGCCGACGGGGATCCTGAAGGCGCAGGACGACCGCGAAGCCTCCGATCCCGACTACCAGTGCGCAGCCGCGGGCAAGAGCGTGCTGCTCGCCATCGACGGCCTGAAGCGCTCGAAGGCGCCCGGCGTCTTCGCCGAATCTGCCGTGCGCTACGCGAAGGCGCAGGACGCCGCCGCGGCCTGCCGCAAGCACAATTTTGCGCATGTGCGCGAGACGGCCGGCGTCGTCCGCTACGAACTGCGCCGCGGCCGGGTCGTCGCCGTGACGCCGGAAAAATTCGCCGCCGCCGATTATTGAAGCCAACGCGACCGATTGCGAGTTGCACGCAGCGACAACCTCTGCGGCGACATCGTGACGGAAAAGAGGAAGGGCGGGATTGCGCGCCATTTTTTTGCGTCAATAGCGCTCGTTGGAATTTACAGTATCGCAGCCGCGCGCCGCCGCTCCCATCTCGCCATCGTGGCTGAAACCCAGATGGAGAGAACCCATGAACCGTTCGATCGTTGCTTTGTGCGCCGCCGGCACGGTTGCGCTGATGGCGCTGCCCGCCACCGCCGAGAACGTGATCCAGAGACACGTGACGGTCGCCACCGCGGACCTCGCGCTCGGCACGCCCCAGGGCGATGCGCAGTTCGACGCCCGCATCGCGCAAGCGGCGAAGCAGGCGTGCGGCGGCAATCCGCATTTCGACACGCACTACAAAATGGCGCCGCGTTTCGTCGAACGCGAGCACGACAAGTGCTATGCCGGCGCCGTGAACAATGCGCATTCCGTGGTGCGGATGCGCCGCGCCGCGCCCTGAAGCGCCCCGCCTGCGGTCAGGGCCGGAGCCCCCTCCGGCCCTGGCTTGCTGCACTATTTTCACCACTGCGCCATGATCACCGGCCGCGTCACCGATCGGACTTCGACTGCTGCCGGCGGGGCCGGCACGAGAATCATTTCTCGGCCAGGCCACCGCGCTCGATGATCGCCGCGATATCGCGGGCGCCATGCAAGACACGCACGATGACAACGAACTCCGGGAGCGGTTTGTAGTAGATGGCATAGTGTTGGTGAAACACGACGCGCAGTCCGGGTAATAAGTGATCACGCGGCGCACCGGAATTTGGGAAAGAACGGAGGGGCTCGAAGTGCCGTTCGACAGCGGCAACAAATCTTGTTGCCACGTCTTCCGAGGCGTCCGCGGCGATCGTGAGCCAGATTTTTGCCAGATCGTCTTTGGCTTCACTGGTCAGGTGGACTTCGAGCGCTTTCTTGATAGTTGTTTCCCCCGCTCGATGATCCGCTCGGCGCTGAACGGTTCCGTCCGACCCGCAGCGATGTCGTCCAGCCCCTTCTGGAGGTCCGCCCGCAGTGCTGCCAGTTCCTGCATCTGCACCGCGCGTCGTATCTTCCACGCTCGCAGCGCTTCCCGGATCACTTCGCTCGACGAGGCATAGTCGCCGCCCTCGACCGCTTCCTTCACGGAGGCAGCCATCTCGGCGGGCAAGGTGATGGTCAGACGTTCGATTCCGGACATGATCATACTTTATCATACTATAGACGAGCGTCAATCGACGACAAGAAGGGGTCAGCTTGCGCGACCGAAGGCCGGCTCCGCACGCCCTGTGAGAAGATGGTAAGATGTCTTATATTCTTACCGTTCAAGCACGGCACGCACCCATGAACGCCCATGTTTCCAAGATCACCTCGAAGTCGCAGACCGTCATCCCCAGGGCCGTGCGCGACAAACTGGGGCTGAAGCCCGGCGACCTGTTGCGCTACGTCTTCGACGGCGAGCGCGTGGTGATCGAGAAGGTGCGGACCCAGGCCGAAGACGATCCTTTCGCCACCTTCACGGAGTGGGCCGGCGCGGCCGACGAAGAGGCCTATCGCTCGCTATGAGCTTCGCATCGTTCGATGTCGTCGTCGTGCCGTTTCCCTATGCGGACCGGCTGGCGGAAAAGCGCCGTCCCGCCGTCGTGGTGAGTTCGCCGGCGCTCGAGAAGCGCCACGGCCTCGTCTGGCTGGCCATGGTCACCAGCGCGAGCAATCCGTCGTGGTCGTGCGACGTCGCCATTTCCGATCTGCACCTGTCGGGATTGCCCGCGGCGTCGGTTGTCCGTTCCGCCAAGATCGCCACCGTCGACACCGCGCGCGTCTTGCGCCGCATCGGCAAGCTGGCGGCCAAGGACGCCAAGGCGATGAAGGCGAAGCTGCGGGAGCTGATCGCCGGATGAATCAAAAGGCCCGGAGTTTCCTCCGGGCCTTTCGCATTTGTTCGAGCTTTTGGACCGACCCGGCTTCGCCAAGAGGCTACGCCGGGTTGATCGCTGGCGCGGCCGAAGCCGCGCCTTCGATCAAAAGTCCATGTCGCCCATGCCGCCGCCCATGCCGCCGCCGCCAGGCATGGCCGGAGCCGCCTCGCGCTTGGGACGATCGGCGACCATCGCTTCCGTGGTGATCAGCAGCGCCGCCACCGAGGCCGCATCCTGCAGCGCGATGCGCACCACCTTGGTGGGATCGACGATGCCCGACTCGACGAGATCGACGTACTGCTCGGACTGCGCGTCGAAGCCGTAGGTGTTCGACTTCTGCTCTAGGAGCTTGCCGACCACGATGGAGGCTTCCACGCCCGAGTTCTCGACGATCTGGCGGATCGGCGACTGGATCGCCTTGCGCACGATGGCGATGCCGACGTTCTGGTCCTCGTTCTCGCCCGTGACGTCCTTCAAGGCCTTGGTGGAGTAGAGCAGCGCCGCGCCGCCGCCGGGGAGAATGCCTTCTTCCACGGCCGCCTTGGTGGCGTTGAGCGCGTCGTCGACGCGATCCTTCTTCTCCTTCACTTCCACTTCGGTGGCGCCGCCGACGCGGATGACGGCAACGCCGCCAGCCAGCTTCGCCAGACGCTCCTGCAGCTTCTCCTTGTCGTAGTCGGACGTGGTCTCCTCGACCTGCGTCTTGATCTGCGCCACGCGGGCCTGGATGTCGCCCTTCTTGCCGGCGCCGTCGATGATGGTGGTGTCGTCCTTCGTGATGCGCACCTTCTTGGCGGTGCCCAGCATGTTCAGCTTGACGTTCTCGAGCTTGATGCCCAGGTCCTCGCTGATCACCTGGCCGCCGGTGACGATCGCGATGTCCTCCAGCATGGCCTTGCGGCGGTCGCCGAAGCCCGGAGCCTTCACCGCCGCGACCTTGAGGCCGCCGCGCAGCTTGTTGACGACGAGAGTCGCCAGCGCCTCACCCTCGACCTCTTCGGCGATGATGAGCAGCGGGCGCCCGGCCTGCACGATCGACTCGAGGATCGGCAACAGGTCCTTGAGCGAACCCAGCTTCTTCTCGTGGATCAGGATGTAGGGCTCTTCGAGCTCGGCCACCATCTTGTCGGCGTTGGTGATGAAGTAGGGCGAGATGTAGCCGCGGTCGAACTGCATGCCTTCCACGACTTCCAGCTCGGTGTCGAGGCTCTTGGCCTCTTCCACCGTGATGACGCCCTCGTTGCCGACCTTGGCCATCGCTTCGGCGATCATGCCGCCGACGGTCTTGTCGCCGTTGGCCGAAATGGTACCGACCTGGGCGATCTCCTCGTTCGACTTGATCTTCTTGGAGCGCTTCTTGAGGTCCGCGACGACCGCATCCACGGCCTTCTCGATGCCGCGCTTGAGATCCATCGGGTTCATGCCCGCGGCCACCGACTTGGAGCCCTCGCGCACGATCGCCTGGGCGAGAACCGTCGCCGTGGTGGTGCCGTCGCCCGCCGCGTCGTTGGTCTTCGAGGCCACTTCGCGCACCATCTGGGCGCCCATGTTCTCGAACTTGTCGTGGAGCTCGATCTCCTTGGCCACGGTCACGCCGTCCTTGGTCGTGCGCGGGGCGCCGAAGCTCTTCTCAAGCACCACGTTGCGGCCCTTGGGGCCGAGGGTCACCTTCACCGCATCGGCGAGGATGTCGACGCCGCGGAGCATCCGCTCGCGCGCATCGGCGCCGAATTTCACGTCTTTCGCTGCCATTGTTGTTTTCTCCTGAATTCAGATTGGGGGACGGGCGACGTCAGGCGGCCTTCTTCGAGGGGGTCTTCTTGCCCTCGATGACGCCCATGATGTCGGACTCCTTCATGATCAGGAGCTCTTCGCCGTCGATCTTCACTTCGGTGCCCGACCATTTGCCGAACAGCACGAAGTCGCCCGCCTTGACTTCGGGGGCCACGCGCTTGCCGTTGTCGTCGAGCGCGCCGGGGCCGACCGAGACGATTTCGCCTTCCTGCGGCTTCTCCTGGGCGGTGTCGGGGATGATGATGCCGCCGGGGGTCTTCTGATCCTCCTTGACGCGGCGTACGACCACGCGGTCGCCTAGCGGACGAAATTTCATAGGGGACTGCCTCCTGAATAGGTTAGTAATTTCAAAGGCTTGACTGAAGTGGCAGCACTCCCGCCTCGAGAGTGCCAGTCCGTAACGGGCGATATAGGAGGGGTGCGGCGCAACGTCAAGGGGGACGGGACGGCCAGCGTCAGCGGCCGGCACGGCAGGGGCGGGAGTTCCACGTGGTTCCGCGGCGCCGCCGGACGGGCAGCGATGGCCTCGGCGCGGCGCCGGCCATTCGTTCTTGCGGGCCGCAGTATCGTGGTCATGCCGCCGCAAAGTTGCCGTAGTCCGCTTCAGGCGGGTGAAGACCGAAACCGGGCCCACGCCCAAGCGTTGATAGGGTCTACACGGCAAGATCGCGTGGTCCTCGCGCGATGTCGGGCGCGACCCATGCGTTGGCGGTCGCCCGGATCAAGGTGGCGAAGAGCGTTCGGATCGCCGCATCGTCGTGATGCGGCAGGACGGCGCGTGCTCTTGCCGGTCCGTCGAGGTAGCAGTCGTGACTGGTCCGACCGTCGCCGGTGTACATCGCAATCGCCTCCTGGATCACCTGTCGCAGGAGGACGCGGCGCTCATCGACACACATCTGAAGCCCGTCGCGATCGCGCGGCGCACGCTGATCGAGGCGCCGCAGCGGCGCATCGAGCACGTCACCTTCATCGAGCGCGGCATCGCCTCGGTGGTCGCCGGAGGCGGTTCGGCGGCGCCCGTCGAGGTCGGCCTCATCGGCTGCGAAGGCCTGGCGGGACTGGCGACGCTATTGGGGGAAAGCTGCTCGCCGCACGCGATCTACATGCAGATTCCCGGCGGCGGCCAGCGCATTGCCGCGGCCGTGCTGGCGGAGGCCGCCGACCGCAGCCGCACCCTGCAGAAGACGCTGCTCAAGTTCGTCCACGCCTTCATGACCCAGCTGGCCTATACCGCCGTGGCGAACGCCCGCGCCACGCTGGAACAGCGCCTGGCGCGCTGGATCCTGATGGCGCATGACCGCATCGAAGGCAACGACATCGCGCTGACGCACGAACTGTTGGCGCTGATGATGGGGGCGCGCCGGCCGGGCGTCACCGAAGCCATGCACGCCTTGACCGGTCACGGCCTGGTGCGCGCCCGCCGCGGCCTGATCACCGTCGTCGACCGGCGCGGGCTCCAGTCGCTGGCGGGGCGCTTCTACGGCGCGCCAGAGGCCGAATACGACCGGTTGCTGGGGTAGGCCTTACGCCGGCACCGTCACCGCGACGCGGCCCTTGAAGTTTCCGTACCCGACACTTGGGCGGGCTTGTGACGAAAGCCAACGCAAAGATTTGTCCGGTCACGGACGTATGGTCGATCAAAGGTTGATCTTCTGTGCGGTCATGCGCCTGGCTATTCCGGGAGACCTCTGTTTGGCGGCGTCGACGTCCTTTTGTCCGGACTTGTCCCCCTTCTTCAGTTTCGCCACGCCAAGTTCATAAAGATAGTCGGCGCTTTGAGGATAGGTGTGCGAAGCCTTTCCGAAATCGGCCAGCGCCTCGTCGAGCTTGCCGAGCCGGAAATAGGCGATGCCGCGCGCTTCCAGAAGCTTCAGTCCGTAGGCGTTGACCTGCAGGGCGCGCGAGCACTGATAGGTGGCCTCTCCGAGCTTGTCGGTGCGCGCCAGGTTCTCGCACAACCCTTCGAGCACGGTCTGCTGCGGAGCGCCGAGCTTTTCCGCCCTCTCGTAGTCGTCGGCGGCTTCGGCGTACATATGGCCCATCTGCCGCACGGTGGCGCGTTGCAGCAGGAGTTCCCAGCTGCCGGTATTGGCGCGGACGAGATAGTTGTAGTCCTCGGCGGCCGCCTCGTAGTCGCCCGCCTGCGAGGCGAGGTTCGCATGCACCTGCCTGAGGTTCAGGTTGTCCGGAGATTTCGCCAGGACGGCGGCGAAATCCTGCGCCGCAAGTTTGGGTTTCCGGAGCATCATGTAGGCGCCGGCGCGCATGCTGTACATATCGGTGTTGGCGTCCGGCTTCAGCTTGATCGCCTCGCTCAACTCGTCGACGGCCTTGGCCGGCTGGTTGTCGCGCAGATAAACGTAGCCCTGCAGATAATGGATGGCGAACGCCTGGTCGTCGGTCATCTGGCCGCCCAACGACGCCGACAGTTTGGCGAGAATCTGCGTCGCCTTGCTGAAGTCGCCGGTGCCGGCCGCGTCGCGCGCCTGATCGTAGGCGGCCCCGTTTGATTCATCGAACGTCGAAGCCTGCGCCGGCGCAGTCGTGGAAGCCGCCTCGCTGCCGGACGAGGACTGGATCGAAATCTGGGTTTCGTAGCTGTCGGCGATCTTCTTCAGCGCCGCGGCGGTCTCCTTGCGCACAGCGCCGGTGCATAGCGGCTTGTCGATCCTGCTGGTGAACTCGCGGTGGACCGCCAGCGTGTTGTTCGCCAGCGTCCAGTGGGCGGTGAACAGGATGTTCGCCGTCTCGATCCGCGTGTCGGAGGGCGTGGACGCGAAATGCGCGCCGGGCGGCACTTCCAGGGAGATGTCCTCGACCTCGTGGCTGCTGTAGCAGGGCGTGGGCGCGTCATCCTTGAGATCGCCGGGATAGAACGGCCCCATGGCGCCGTCGCCGGTGAGGTCGAAGACGCGCATGCCGCCCGGCAGAACGTCGTTCTCCTTGCCCGCCAGCCAGTCCGCCCAGCCGCCGGCCGAGAATTCGCCGGCGATCGTGTAGCTCGGCGTCAGATCGGCGGGCGGATCGGCGGTGAGCTTGCCGCTGGCGTCCTTGTAGCCATGCGCCTTCAGGTCCGTCTCCGCCGCCTTCTGCGGGCCGATCGCCTGCACGCCGAGACCGACAAGCCTCAACGGGATCGAGAAGGGCCCCGTCGCGGTCGTCGTCGTCGTGCCGGAAAGGATGCCCTTGTCGTCGAGACGGCTCACGGTCTTGACCATGATGGTGGCGAGCCCCTGGGGCACCACCGGCATGGTCGCGGCGACGGCGCCCTCGGCGGAGACGCGCACGACCGGCTTGCCGTATTCGCCGATGGGCAGCACGCCGAACGGCGCCGGCGCGTTACTGTCCAGGTAGACGTCGAACTCCGGGATGTGGGTGATGACGTGGTCGAGCGACGCGAAGCTCGGTGCCTCGGTCAGGGCATAGGCGTTGCCGGAATTGATGAGGACGCTTTCCGCCGCAATCCCCTTGGCCTTCAAGAGCGCCTGCAGCAGAACGTCGTGGTCCTTGCAGTCGCCATAGCCGTTGGCCAGGACGGTGTCGACGTCATGGGGCACGAAGGAGCCGCGGCCGAGTTCCACCCCCACATAGCGGATGTGCTTGGCCACCCACTCGTACATCCTCCTGGCCTGCTCGCGGCGGTCGGAGACTCCGGCGGTGATCTGGGCGGCCAGCGCCTTGATCTGGTCGGTGACGACGATCTTCGGCTGCGACAGGGCCGCGTAGGCGCGGCCGAGCGCGGCATAGTCCTTGAAGCTGGAAAGGAAGAAGCGCGGCTGCTGCTTGAGCGGCGAAACGGCGACGGTCTCCACCGCCTTGGGCACGGGAGCGGCGTAATGCGCGGTGTAGATCGTGTTGGCGCCGTCGGTCTTCTTGCTCACCTCGACATCGTGGGCTTCGACGCGAAGGTTCATCGCGGTGGGGGCCGTGACGGTTTCGCGCACCTCCTTGTAGGAGATCAGGCGCGGAAACGCCTCGCCGTAATAGAATTCGCCGGGAAAGAAGGGATGCAAGGTCTTCAGCCGCACCGTGTAGACGGCGGTGTCGCCGGCGGCGAATTGCGGGAAGAGCAGTACCTTGACACGCCGGTCCGTGATCATGCCGGTCTGCTGATCCTGCGGCGCGGGCTGTTCGTAGATGGTGCCGGGGTCGACCGGGACCGTCCTGCCGTCGGCCTTCAGCGTGTGGGCTTCCACGATCTCGACCTGTTGCATGCCCTGATTGAACGGCACGCTGACATGCGACACGGCCAAGGCGCCGGCATCGTTGTCGGCGCGCAGCTCGGCATGGGTGGTCTGCACCGCGCTGCCATCGGCGGACACCTGCACGTCGGCAGTGAGAAGCTCGACGGAAGACGCCGGCACTTCGCTGTCGGCGGCGATCGCCGCGCCGCCCCAGGAAAGGCACAGCACGGCCGGCAACGTCTTGACCCAACGCATTTCTCCCCCCGCCCCAGCGGCCGGCACCAGCTTAAGGCTTTTCCCGCGTCAAGGGAATTGCCGCCGGGGGATCAGCGCCGGCTGCGCGCCACGATGCTCGCCGCGTCGAGCATGAAGCTGCCGTCGGATTCGATGGCGAAATAGGCGGTCACCTCGGCCGGCGCCCGCGCCATCAGGGCGCGGATGGCCTCGGCCTGCAGCGGCGGCGTCTGCATGCGCGCGATCCAGTTCGCGAATTCGAGGCGTATGCGCCGGCGCTTCGGCTCGGCGGCGTCGAAACCCGCTTCTGCCAGCATCGCCAGCCATTCGCGCACGGAATAATCGCGCACATGCGAGGGGTCGCGCAGCATTTCGATGGTCTGCACGAAGGTGTCGCACAGCACGCCGTCGGGGGCGACGGCATCCATCATCACCAGCGCGCCGCCCGGCTTCAGCACGCGGCGTGCCTGGGCGAGCGCCTGGGGCACGTCGCGCCAGTGATGCGCCGAATAGCGCGAGGCGACGAGGTCGAAGCGGGCTTCTTCGAAGGGCAGGGCCTCGACGGCGCCCTGGCAGGTCGTGAGATTGGCGATGCCGCGCGCCGATGCTTCGGCGGCGACGGCCGCCAGCATGGCATCCGACAGGTCATAGGCGACGACCGCGCCGACGCGCGGCGCCAACGCAAAGCTCACATGGCCGCCGCCGCAGCCGAGATCGAGGGCGCGATCGAAGCGCTGCGCCGCGGTGAAATCGGCAAGCTCATCGAGGTCCTCGCCCTTGGCGTGCACCGCGCTCGCCACATAGGCCGCGGCGCGCGGCCCGAACTGCTTCGCCACCAGGGAATGCACCGTTTCGCGCAGCATGGATCCGTCCCAATTTGTTTCGGGCGGAATACATGGCGAACGCTCGCACGCCGTCAACCGCGGAGCGGCCGCGATGCGGACAGGACGCTCCCGGCTACAGCGCCAGCTTCTCGGGCACCTTGTGCGCGATCCGCGGCACCGCCTTGGTCGCGGCTTCGATGTCCGCCTGCCCCGACTTGTCGCCGGTCTTCAGCTTGGCGACGCCGCGCTCGTAGAGGTAGCGCGGGTCGCCGGCATCGATCCTGGCGGCCGCCGAGAAATCGGCCAGCGCCTGGGCGTACTTCCCGAGGCGGAAATATGCATAGCCGCGCGACTCCAGGCCGGCGACCGACTGCGCGTCCTGCCCGATGACCCACGAGCAATGACCGATCGCCTGGGCGAACGCATCGGTCCGTGCCAGCGAATTGCACAGTCCCGGCCGCACGTCCTTGGCGTCGGCGCCGAGCCTTTCGGCATGGGTGAAGTCCGCTGCCGCTTCGTCGTACTTGTCGGCGTGGTAGCGGATACCGGCGCGCTCGAGCACCAGGGCCCGGTCGTCGGGATGGGCACGCACCACGAGGTTCATGTCCGCTGCCGCACCGTCATAGTCGTGCAACTGCGCCAGGAGCTCGGCGTGCGTCTGGCGCAGCTTCAGGTCGTCGGGCGACGACTTGAGCGCCGTCTCGAGATCGGCTGCGGCGAGCCGGCTCTTGCCCATGCGCGAATAGGCCGAGGCGCGCGCGCTGTAGGGCTGCGGGCCGGCATCGGGATTGAGGCGGATGGCTTCCGTCAACTCGCTCACCGCCGCGTCGAACTGGCTGCTCTGCAGATAGGCAAGGCCCTGCGCCAGATGCGACGTGTAGGTGCCGTCCGCCGTGTCGGTGTGATTGGCGGCCATCAGCGTGCTGATGAGGCGCACGGCCCGGTCGGAATCGCCGATCTTCGCCGCCGCGATGGCGTCGTTGAACGCGATCTGCTCGCGGCTGTTGAGAGGCTTCGGCCCCAGCAGCGGCTTGACGTTGTTCTGCGACACCAGGCCGGACGAGCCGCCGCTGGGAAGGATGCGGATCTGCCCCAGATAGCTGATGGCGATCTCGAGCAGCGCCCTGGCGGTCTGGCTGCGGACGGCGCCGGTGCACAACGGCTGGTCGATCCGGCTCAGGAAGTCGCGGTGGACCGACAGGGTGTTGTTGGCCAGAGTCCAGTGCGCAGTGAACTCGATGTTGGCGGTCGAGACGTGGGAGTCGGTCGGCACGCTGGCGAAGCGGGCGTTCGCCGGGATCTGCAGCGTGTCATCCTCGGACTGGTGGACGCTGAAGCACGGCGTCGGGCTCGTGTCGTTGGCATCCTCGGAAACGTTGCCCATCGGGCCGTCGCCCGTCAGGCCGAGCACGCGAAGGCCGATCGGCATGTAGGCGACCTTGTCGCCGGTCAGCCAGTCGCCCCAGCCGGCGGACGTGAAATTGCCCGACACCGTGTAGCTCTTGCCGGGCACCAGCGGCGGGCCGCCCTTCAAGGTGCCGGTGGCGCCCTTGTAGCCGTGGGATTCCAGCATGGTCGAGGCGGCCTTCTCGGGGCCGATCGCCTGGACGGCGAGGCCGATGAGCCGCAGCAGGATCGAAGATGGACCTTCCGCCGTCGTCGTCGTGGTGCCGGTCAGGACACCCGTGGCGCTCAGCGTCATCACGTTCTTGGTGTATTCGGAGGCCAGCCCCGGTTGCAGCGAAGGCATGGTGCCCAGCCGCGCGCCCTCGGCGGAAACATAGATCACGGGCTTGCCGTATTCGGCATAAGGCAGCGAGCCGAACGGCGTCAGCGGATTGCTGCTGTCGATATAGAGGTTCAGCGACGGCACATAGCTGATGACATGGTCGAGCTGGGCGAAGGTGGGCACCTCGGTCAGCGTATAGGCGTTCGAGGAATTGAGCAGCACGCTCTGGCTCTCGATGCCTTTGGCCTTCAGCAGCGAGCGCACGATCACGTCGTGATCCTTGCAGTCGCCGTAGCCGTAGCCCAGGATGTCGTCGACGTTGTGCGGCACGAATGTGCTCTCGCCCAGTTCGAGGGCGATGTAGCGGACGTGGCTCGTCACCCATTCATAGATCTTGCGCGCCTGTTCGCGCTGATCGGTGACGCCGGCCGTGACCTTGTCGGCGAGTTCCTGCACCTTCGGAGTGACGGTGACCTTGGAGCCGGCGAGCGCGTTGTAGGCGCGGCCGAGGTCGGCATAATCCTTGAAATTCGAGACGAAATAGCGCGGCAGCTGGTCCATGGGCGAGACCGAAGGCAGCTTCACGGCGTGCGGCGAGGGATTGCTCCAATGCCAGCTGTAGACGGTGTTCGATCCCTGATCCTGCTGCGTGAAGGCGATGTTGTGGTTCTCGACGCGCAGGTTCAGGCTCTTGGGCGCCGTGATGGTGTCGCGCACCTCTTTCAGCCGCGACGACGGCAAGAACGCCTTGCCGTAGGTGAAGCTGCCGGGGAAGATCGGCGAGGCATTGACCGACTTCACCGTATAGACGGCCGTGTCGCCGGCGGCCATCTGCGGGAAGACGATCACCTTCATGCGCAGGTCGGTGACCATGCCGTCCTGGGCATCGTCGGGCGGCAGACGGACATAGATCGCGCTCATGTCGACGGGAATCTTGGTGCCGTCGGGCTTCAGCGTGTAGGCCTCGACGACCTGCAGGTCCTGCCGCGCCTGGTTGAAGGTGAGCTGCACCTGGCCGAGCCGCATGGCGCCGGCGTCGTTGTCGGCATGGAGCTCGGTGTGCGATGTCTGGACGTAGCTGCCGTCCGGATTAACCACCACGTCGTTGGTCTGGAGGAGGGCGGTGACGGGTGACACCTCGTCGGTGTCGGCCGCGATGGCGCTGCATGCGCCGAAAACGATACACAGCGCCGCTGCGCCTACCAGAAACCCACGCACCACAACACCCCCCGTAAGAACCCCGTTGTTGCGGTAATACTACCGGGTTTTGTGCATGCGGGGAATTGCAATTAATCGTGGAAAAGAAGGGGAATCGCGGGATTACTTTCCTTCAAATCCTTCCAGAAGGTTCACCGCGATCTGGCCCAGCGCCTCCACGGCATAACCGCCTTCGAACACGAACAGGGTGGGCTTGCCGATCTGCGCAATCCGTGCGCCGAGCCGCAGGTAATCGGCCGCATTGATCTGGAACATCGCAATGGGGTCTGCGATGTAGGTGTCGAGCCCCATCGAAACGAGCAGCACGTCCGGCCCGAAGGCGTCGATCGCCAGCCTGGCGCGCGACAGCGCGTCGTCGTAGCGCGACCAGTCCGTGCCCGAAGGCAGCGGCAGGTTGAGATTGCATCCGGCGCCGTCGCCATCGCCGGTCTCGTCGGCGAATCCGAGAAAATGGGGATAAGCGAAAGCCGGGTCGGCATGGATCGAGCAGAAGAACACGTCGGGGCGGCGATAGAAGATGGTCTGCGTGCCATTGCCGTGGTGATAGTCGACGTCGAGGATGGCGGGACGCAGCCCCGCATCCGCGAACCACTGCGCCGCAATCGCGATGTTGTTGAGATAGCAGAAGCCGCCGAACACGTTGTTCGAGGCGTGATGGCCCGGCGGGCGCGTCAGTGCGAAGGCGCTTCGCTCGCCGCTCTTGACGGTCATCGCTGCCGACAGCGCCACGTTCACCGCCTGGCGCGCCGCCTGCCAAGTGCCTTTCATGATCGGCGTGTCGGCGCTGAAGGCGTAGCTGCCCAGCCGGGCCTCGATGTCGCCTTGGCGGCCGTCGCGCAGGCCGTTGGCCGGCCAGGCCGATGGGATCGCCGGCGGCGCGTTGATCCCGTGACGCTTCAGCCACTCGGCATGCGCCACCGACAGGAATTCCACCAGCCCGGCGTCATGCACCCTGAGGATCGGCGTGTCGTCGAATGCCCCCGGCGGCAGGATGGGGCCGAGCTTGCGCGCTTCGATCTCCGCCTTGACCCGCTCCGCGCGCGCCGGGATTTCCACCGCGGGCAGGAGCTGTCCGCCTTCGAACTGGGCCTGGGGATCATGCTCGAGATGGGCGGGGGAATAGAATGTCTTCATCCGATGTCCTCGGCGTGCCGGCGGGCCGGCACCCCTGCATATCGCGGCGCCGGCCGCGGCATCAAGCGTTCTGCGCTTCGCGGATGATGCATGCCGACCTCACCCCGCCTGCAACATGATGGCCCCCGCCACGATGGCGCCCGCCGCAGCCAAGCGGCGCAGCGTCATGGGCTCGCCGAGGAAGCTCGCCGCCAGGGCGGTGCCGAACAACACGCTGGTCTCGCGCAGCGCCGCGAGCGGCGCGGTCGCTCCGACGCGGAACGCCATCAGGGCGCAGCCGTACGACAGCATTGCGAGGGCCGCGGCCGCGATTCCGACCTTCCACTGGCGCCGTGCCGCAAGAAGAACCGACGCGCCGCGCAAGGCGGGCGCCGTCACCAGGACGCTGGCGCCGTAGGCGATGAAGAACCACAGCACATAGGTGAGGGGATCGGCGGCGGAGCGGATGCCCGAGGCGTCGATCAGCGTGTAGCATCCGATCGTCACGCCGGTGGCCAGCGCGTAGCCCAGGCCGGCGGTTGCGGATTTGCGATGCGACACGCCGATGGCGATCACGCCGGCGCACACCAGAACGATCCCAGCCAGTTCGACGATCGCGGGATGTTCGCGGAGAAGCAGGACGGCGCCCAGCGCCGTGAACAACGGTCCGGTGCCGCGCGCCACCGGATAGACGGCCGAGAAGGCGGCGCTTTCGTACGACTTGACGACGAACAGCTCGTAGAAGGCGTGCACCAAAGCGGTGGCAAGGAGGAACCAGACAGTCTTCCCCTGCGGCAGCGGCAAGAGGATGAGGAACGGCGCAGCAAAGAAGGCCGAGACCACCCCGATCAGCAGCCGCATGGCATATTTGTCTTCGGCCCGCTTGGACAGCACATTGACGACCGCATGGGTCGCGGCCGAAAGAAGGATGAGCGCAACGGCGGGCATCGCTTGTTCCTGTCGGGGACGGGAAGTCTCGGGGCGAACGGCCGCGGCCGCAAGTGGAGGCGATGCACGATGGCTCCTCTCAACGCCGATCTGATCGGTTTGGCCGGCGGCGCCGCCGAACTCGCCACCCCGGCCCTGGTCGTCGATCTCGATGCGTTGGAGCGCAACATCGCGGCGATGGCGGCGCATGCGCGCCGCTGCGGCCTTGCCTTGCGTCCCCATGCCAAGACGCACAAATCGGTCGAGATCGCCAGGCGCCAGATAGCGGCGGGCGCGCTCGGCGTCTGCTGCGCCAAGCTCGGCGAGGCCGAGGCGCTGGCCGAGGGCGGCATCGGCGCCATCCTCGTCACGTCGCCGGTCGTCACCGGGCGCGGCATGGCGCGGCTTGTCGCCCTCAACGCGCGCATCGCCGATCTCATGGCGGTCTGCGACGACATCGCGGTCGCCGCGCGCTTCGACGCCGCCGCGCAAGCCGCCGGCAAGCCGCTGCGCATTCTGATCGACATCGATCCCGGCATGGGACGCACCGGTGTATCCGTGGCGGAGGCGCCGGCGCTGGTGCGTTCGGTGGCACGGGCCGCGGGCCTCGTCTATGCCGGGCTGCAATGCTACGCGGGCCACCTCCAGCATATCGAATCGTCCGGCGAGCGGCGCAACGCCTCCCTCGCGGCCCTGAAGGACCTCGCCGCCCTGCGCGACCGGCTCGCAGCCGACGGCATCGCCCCGTCCATCCTCTCGGGCGGCGGCACCGGCACCTTCGACATCGATCCCGATGCGGGGGCGCTCACCGAGCTGCAGGTGGGCTCCTATGTGTTCATGGACCGTCAGTACAATGACGTGTGGGCGGGCCGGCCGCCGTTCGAAACGGCGCTGTACGTGCAGACCACCGTGATCAGCGCCAACCGCGCGGGCCTCGCCACAACCGACGCCGGCTTCAAGGCTTTCGCCACCGACGCCGGTGCGCCGGCCGTCGCCTCCGGCGCGCCGCAAGGCGCCGCTTATTTCTTCTTCGGCGACGAGCAGGGCGGCGTGGCCTATGACGAATCGGCGCGCAAGCTCGCGCCCGGCGACGTCCTGCGCTGCATCGTGCCGCACTGCGATCCGACCGTGAATCTCTACGACGCGATGCATGCCGTGCGCGCGGAAACGCTGGTCGAAATATGGCCGATTGAAGGCAGGGGCCGCTCCGCGTAGCGTGCCACATTCCTCCGGGCACGAACATAACAACACCGTTCATGTGCGGTTCAGCCGCGCGGGTCCAGATTCGCCGCCGTGAGAATGGCGGCAAGGAGTCGTGCAATGAAGAAGATCGCCAAGCTGAGTTTGGGCGTGTTGATGCTGGCCGGCGCGGCGGTGGCCGTTGCGACGCCGGCCTCCGCGCGCGTGTCAGTGGGAATCGGGTTCGGCTTCGGTCCCGGCTATTACGGACCGCCTCCGCCTGCGGCGGCGTACTGCGATCCCTACAGCCCCTATTACGACCCCTATTACTGCGACGACTACGACTACTACTATGGGCCGCCCGTGTTCATCGATGGCTACTGGTACGATCGTCCGATGCGCTACCGCTGGTACGGCGGACATCGCGAGTTCTGGATCAACCACGGCTGGCATGAAGGCCGCTTCGACCGCGACGGTGATCGCGGCTGGCGTGGCAGATGGCATGACGGCGATCGCGGAGGTCGTGGCGACTGGCACCGCTAGGATCCGGCTTCCGCATTGGGGAGCGTGAACATGAAGCGCTTTGGGAAGGTGGCGCTCGGCGTCCTAATGATGGCTGGCGCAGCGACAGTACTGTCCGCTCCGGCAAGAGCCGACGTCAGCATCGGCTTCTCGTTCGGCGATGACGGATACTACCCCGGGGATTTCAGCGATCCTTGCGACTACTACGACTACTACGACTACTACGACGCCCCGCCTCCGTGGGGCCTGCCGCCCGATTACTGCGACTACCCCGTCTACTTCGAGCCCGTCTACTGGGACGGCTACTGGTATCGCGGCCCGATCTATTACCGCTGGTACGGCGGCCAGAGGCTGTACTGGCTGAACGGCGGCTGGCACCGCGACGAGTGGCGCGGCCCGCGGCCCCAGATCCGTTGGCAGAACCGCGGCGGCCATTTCTATCGCGGCGGGCGCGGCGGTGATCACTCCTACGGCAACCGTTTCTACTATCACAGGGGATACGGTCGTCCGGACAGCGGCGGCTACGATCCCGGCAACGATTATCGCACTCGTGGCAGATTCCATGACAACGGGGGTGGTTCCCACGGCGGGTACGATTTCCACGGCGCCGGCAACAGCATCTTCCATGGAGGCAATGCCGGTCATTTCCACGACGGCGGCGGCGGTCACGGCGGCAGCGGCGGACACAACAGCGGCGGCCATGGCGGAGGCCACGGTGGAAACGGCGGAGGCGGTGGACATCACCGCTGAAATCGACCCCGAGCGGCCGTGACGCGCTCGAGGAATATCGCAATGCCTGCTTCCGCTGTGCGGTCTGGCGACATTAGCGCACTGCAGCGCTGATCATTAGTCCGAGGTGTTGTTGGCCGCGCAGGAGTAGGGCGAGAACAACAAGGAATAGTCATAATCCTTGGGCGGATGTTTCAACAGATCACGATCGGGCGTGACCACAAGCTGATAACACATCGTGAGGTGATACTTCCTGCTGTGCGTGAATACGTCTCCGTATTCTGCGTAAAGGATCACGTATATCTGCTTCCGTCCCCCGGACGCCGCCAACACTTCGGATAACGGGATGTCGGTCCAAATATTGTAGTTCGATCTGGCGCCGACAATGTCCGAGCCGGCCGCGGCAACGAGCTTTGATGGGTAAGGCTGGGCCTTGTCACCGGAGCACGGCGTTTCGCACACGACCACAACCGCTCTCGTGTCGACGGCGCTGGTGCTTCCGGAGTTCTGAAGATAATACCCGACGCGATACGCTGTCGGGCTGGTCGGAGACGTCTCCCAACCATAATAATAGGCGCCTTCAGACGCGATTCCCAACACCGGTCTTTGTGTGCGAACAAAGATGTCCTTCGTGTTTTCGTTTGCCTTGTACATCAAGTACCATTGTGCGCCAGCCACAATGGCCAGAATTGCAGTGAAAAAACCGAGTATTCGCGTCCACCGGACCATCGACCGGCTGGCCGAGCTATCGCTTTGCCCCATCGCCCCCTCCCCCGGATGGCAAACAGCGACACTAGCTTAAAAGTTTGGCCCCCGTATACGGTGGCGCCGCGACCCGGCCGTATATCGCCGGCGTCCGAAGAACGCCGTTCCCAGCCTCCACCGCGACAAGCACAGTTCTATGTCGTGGACCGGGTTGAGGTGGCGAATTCGCCAAGAGGAGACGGGTAGGTGGGATGGGCACGGCGGCGTTCACAGCGATAGTGATCGTCACGGCCCAAGGCGATGGCGGCCACCACGGTCGTTAGCTGAGAACCGTTCGTAACTTCTAACGTCGCAAAATCTGTTGGGCGCGCGCAAACTGTGCGTGCCAAATCATCTGCGGGGATCACATCACATGAGCAACATCTGGAAGGCAACGGTGGCCGTGACGGCAGTTGTCGCGACAGCCGCACTCTCTGCACCCGCGCGCGCGGAGTTCAGCGTCAGCTTCGGATCTGGCGGCATCTCATTCACCTATGAGAGCGGCGGTTATTGCGACCGCTGGGGATGCCCGGACGGGTATTGGGACTACCCGATCTATGACTGTCCGATCTTCTTCGAAGGCCAGTGGTACGACGGCCCGATGTACTACAGGTGGTACCGCGGCGAGCGCTGGTATTGGATCCGCGGCCGCTGGCATCGCGATCAGTGGCGCGGTCAGCGTCCCGACGGCATGTGCTATGACGAATTCCGCCCCGCACTCGGCTTTGAATTCTACGAGCGCAACGGGTTCCGCATCCGCCAAGACTGGCGCCGCAGATGGCACCATGACCACGACCGCGACGGCGGCAGGGCCTTCGACAATTGGTGGAATCAGGGCGGCCGCTACCACGACTGGCGCGGCAACGACAACAACGGCCGCGACAACTGGTTCAACTGGCAGGGCAACGAACACCGCTTGAACGATTGGCGCGGCTACGATGACCGCGACCGAAATTGGCGCGGTAACCGCCGGCACCGCGACGAGGGAGGACAGCAGTTCTTCCAGGGCGGCAATCAGGGTGGCCAAGGCGGCAACAACAATCAGGGCCAATGGAAGCAGCAGTTCTTCCAGGGCGGCCAGGGTGGCGGCAACCAAGGCGGCGGTAACCAGGGCGGACAGAACAAACCCAACAAATTCCAGGGAGGACAGCAGTTCCTACAAGGTGGCGGCAACCAAGGCGGCGGTAACCAGGGCGGACAAAACAAGCCCAACAAATTCCAAGGAGGACAGCAGTTCTTCCAGGGCGGCCAGGGTGGCGGCAACCAAGGCGGCGGTAACCAGGGCGGAC
>JAGWNK010000054.1 GCA_028871345.1 Alphaproteobacteria bacterium
TTGACTTCGTCAGCGCCTACAACTTCGCCAAGAGGCTAAAGACCCTCAAAGGTCTCACGCCCTACGAGTACATCTGCAAAGTATGGACAAAAGAGCCCGAGCGGTTCACGCTTGATCCTCTCCATCAAATGCCGGGACTAAACATCTAGTCCTCTCCGGGCGCCGACGCACGGATATTCAGCGCGTGGACCGACGTCTTCAGCTCTTGCTCGAGCACGGCATAAACGCGGCGCTGCCGTTCCACGCGCGACAGGCCCACGAATGCGGACGACACGATCTTGACGATGAAATGGGTCTCACCCTCGGGGCGGTGTCCGGCGTGCCCTGCGTGTCGCGCACTGTCGTCGGTGACGGCAAGATCGGACGGCGCGAAGGCGGCCGCGAGCTTGCCATGAATGGTATCAGCCATCGTCATCACCGTTGCGTGCCTCGCAGAATCGCCGATGTCAAGCACGTCGTTTTCTTGTTTTTTCACCGTCCGATACCAATAATTGCCGTATGGCCAAGGCACAGTACAAACCGCGGTTCGGACACGACATCCGCATCAAACCTGACGAAAGGGCGGCGCCCAAGATGCGCCGTTGCGCCATCGCGGGCTGCGGCGAAGAAGGCGGCTATCGAGTTCCCAAGAATCGGGAAAATCTTTCGACCTATCTGTGGCTCTGCCTGGCCCATGCCCGCCAGCACAACGAAAAGTGGGACTACTTCGCCGGCATGAGCGAAGCGCAAATTGCACGCTTCCAGGAGGAGGCCGTGGTCGGGCACCGGCCCACCTGGCCCTTGGGCAAGCGAGCCGCCGGTTTCCCGGGCGGACACGGCCCACACCACATCGAGGACGGCCATGCAGTATTTGCAGACGACTTGGACAAGCCGGCCGGGCCCCGCCGTCCCGAGCGGGTTTTGACCCGTTTGCAGCGCCAGGCGTTTGACGTGTTGAACCTCGAAAGCTCGGCAACCTTGAAGGAAATCAAAGCGCGGTATAAGGAACTCGTTAAGCGTTTCCACCCCGACGCGAACGGCGGCGATCGGGGCGCTGAAGAGCGTCTGAAGTTGGTCATCAAAGCCTATGGCGTGTTGCGCGCTTCGGGGCTGACCTAGCGGACTTGAGGGCTCTTGGCGCCCTCGCCATTGAACGCTGCGGGCCAAGCGCCGCAGTCTATCGGATACATCGAGATGAGCACTGACACGCAGGGCCTGGACCCTTCTCTGACGCCCGACACTCAAGTCGACGTGAAGAAGGCCTTCGGGATCGACGCCAAGATCAAGGTACCGGCATTCTCCAAGCCGAACGAATACGTCCCGGACCTCGACAACGCCTACCGCTTCGATCGCGACACAACGCTCGCGATCCTCGCCGGCTTCGCCCACAACCGTCGCGTCATGATCCAGGGCTATCACGGCACCGGGAAATCGACGCACATCGAGCAGGTGGCGGCGCGTCTCAACTGGCCTTGCGTGCGCATCAACCTCGACAGCCACATCAGCCGCATCGACCTCGTCGGCAAAGACGCCATCGTGCTTAAGGAAGGCCAGCAGATTACCGAATTCCGCGAAGGCCTGCTGCCATGGGCGCTGCAACATCCCGTCGCCCTGGTATTCGACGAGTACGACGCCGGCAGACCGGATGTGATGTTCGTCATTCAGCGCGTGCTGGAGGTGCAAGGCAAATTGACGCTGCTTGACCAGAACCGCGTTATCCGTCCGCATCCGGCGTTTCGCCTGTTCTCGACCACGAATACGATCGGTCTCGGCGACACGACGGGCCTCTACCACGGCACGCAGCAAATCAACCAGGGCCAGATGGACCGCTGGAGCATCGTGGCGACGCTGAACTATCTGGCACACGACAGCGAGGTGGACATCGTCGTCGCCAAGGTACCAGCCTATACCACGCCCGAGAAGAAGAAGCAGATTTCCGCCATGGTCCGCGTGGCCGACATGACGCGCAATGCTTTCATCAACGGCGATCTCTCAACCGTGATGAGTCCGCGCACGGTGATCACCTGGGCCGAGAATGCCGAGATCTTCGGCGACCTCGGCTTCGCTTTCCGCCTGACCTTCCTCAACAAATGCGACGAACTCGAACGCGCCAGCGTGGCCGAGTTCTATCAGCGCGCCTTCGGCGAGGACCTGCCGGAGAGTGCGGCGAAGGTACTGGTGGCGTGACGGCGCGGCCATGAAACCCGACAATCCCTCCGAGCCGTTCAAGCGCGCCGTGGGCGCTGCCGTGCGGGCGCTCGCGGGAGAGCCGGAACTGGAAATCAGCTACAGCGCAGAACCATCGGAGCTGCGCGGACACAAGGCCCGCCTGCCCCTGCCCACGCGCAATCTGCCGCCCAACGAAGTCGCGATCGTGCGCGGCGCCGGAGACGCGTGCGCCTTGCGGCTCGCCTATCATGAAGAGAAGGTGCATCGGCAATATCGGCCTGCATCAGCGGAGGCCGCCGCATTGTTCGAAGCCGCCGAGCAGGCGCGTGTCGAAGCCATCGGCTCTCTGGCGATGAAAGGAGTGGCCGAAAACCTGTACGCGACTTTGGAAGCCAAATGCGTGTCCAAGGGCATGGGGCGCGCCCTCAGCAGAAGCGACGCGCCGCTGGCCGACGTTCTGGGCCTCATGGTGCGCGAGAAGCTGACGGGCGAGGCACCGCCGGAAGCGGCGGCCCGGGCCGTCGACCTTTGGCGCGATTACGTCGAAGAGCGCGCCGGGGGCGACCTGGAGAAGCTGAAGTCGGCACTGCGCGATCAGCCGGCGTTCGCCAAGCTGACGCGCGCCGTGCTCAAGGATCTCGATTTCGGAGAGGACACGGAGAGCGAATCCGACTCTGAGGAAGGCAGCGAAGACGGTGAATCGACCGAGCAACAGGAAGGCGGCGACGAACTGCAATCGACCGGCGAATCCGCCTCGGCGGATGCCGAGATGCAGGAAGCCGACAGCGATGCCGGCGACCAAACGATGTCGGAAACGCGCGCAGAGGACTCCGAAAACCTTGCCGATGCCGAAAACCCCGACGAAGGCGCGAAGCCATGGCGTCCCGACATTCCTTTCGCCGACCAGGCCGAATGGGGCTACAAAGTCTACACCACGCAATATGATGAAGTGATCGCCGCCGAGGAGTTATGCGACGCCGAGGAATTGATCAGGCTGCGCAATTTTCTCGACCAGCAGCTGCAATCGATGCAGGGCGTCGTGGCGCGCCTGGCAAACCGGCTGCAACGCCTGCTACAAGCCCAGCAGAACCGTTCTTGGGAGTTCGACCTCGAGGAAGGGCTGCTCGACACGGCGCGCCTGACGCGCGTCGTCGTCGATCCCATGCATCCGCTCTCGTTCAAACGCGAGAAGGATACGAACTTTCGCGACACCGTCGTGACTCTGCTGCTCGACAACTCGGGATCGATGCGCGGCCGGCCTATCATGGTGGCTGCAATGTGCGCCGACATCCTGGCGCGCACACTGGAACGCTGCGCGGTCAAGGTGGAAGTCCTCGGCTTCACCACCCGGGCCTGGAAGGGCGGACAGAGCCGGGAGAAATGGATCGCCGACGGCAAGCCTGCCGGCCCGGGAAGGCTCAACGATTTGCGCCACGTCGTCTACAAGAACGCTGACGAGCCCTGGCGGCGGGCGCGGCGCAATCTCGGACTGATGATGCGTGAAGGATTGCTCAAGGAGAACATCGACGGAGAAGCCTTGATGTGGGCGTACAACCGTCTCGTCGGACGCAGCGAGCAACGCAAGATCATGATGGTGATCTCCGACGGCGCGCCGGTCGACGACTCCACGCTTTCGGTGAATGCGGGAAACTATCTGGAGCGCCATTTCCGCCGCGTGATCGACGACATCGAGCAGAAGTCCAGCGTCGAGCTGGTCGCCATCGGCATTGGCCACGACGTGACGCGCCACTACAGCCGGGCGGTGACGATCGTCGACGCCGAGCAGTTGGGCGGTGCCATGACCGACCAGCTCATCGGCTTGTTCGCGGAAGACCACGCCCGACAGGGCCTGAGGGAGCGCGGCGTCCACCGCCCCGCCCGCCGGCGCAGCGCGCGGGCCGCCTGATCCGCACTTCTTGCTTCGGGTCACCTGGCTGTTATCGTCTACGGCATTCATTCGGGGGCGCGTGCGATGGTGCGACAGCGGATATTCGTAGTGCTGGCCGGGTTGATAGCAGCTTTGTTCGCGGTACATCCCGCATCCGCCATGTCAATCCCGGGGTTTACCCATGTGATCGAACTCGAGGACGCCGATGTAAACCTCCTCAACGTCTACACGAAAGATAGTGGCGAGAAGAAAGCCTTCGTGGGTGTGGTGGACCTTTCGGATGCGCCCCAAGTGAACTTCTATGCGGCCGAAGACTGGGCGAAGTTTACGGCCATTTGGGACAAGGTCCGCAACACGCCTGCGCCCGCGGACGGGATCACCGCTGTCGGCGGCTATTCGGACGGCGACCACGCGATCTGGATCGGCGTCGACAAGGACGGGGCGACGGCCTTTGCCATCACCAAAACGGCCAATGGTCAGCCGGACCAGGATTCATCCTGGTTCTTCCTCAAGCCCGAAGACGTGGAGAGGCTCGACAAGGCCTTCGCCCGGGTGACGGACTACTTCGCGAAATAGCCGGCTTGTCGCAGACCCCTCGCTCGCAATCGGGCTTGGCAAGTTGGGGCCTTCTTGACCATGATTCCCCGAGTCTTTCCGCCCGCTTGCCTGGAGAATCTCATGAAAATCCCGCCCCGCGCGTTGCTGTCGCTGACGCTCGTCCTGGCCTATGGATCTCCCGCGGCAGCCGCGCCGGAATTGATCTTCAAACCGTTTCACGAGGACGGCATCTACGCAGCCGGAGAACGGGTGGGCTGGACGGTGTCTCCGGCGCCCGGGACGGCGGCCACGGGCACTTATTCCTACACCATCAAGACCGACCAGTTGGTGCCGATCGGCAGCGGCACCTTCGATTTGAAATCGGGCAGCGCCACAATCGCGGTATCCCTCGATCACCCAGCCTCTGTGTACGTCACGGTCGATGACGCGGCCCCGCCCGCGCCCAGCGCCGCTGACGTATCGAAAGTCAACGACGCCCTGAAGGCTGTGCTGGTGGACAAGGACCCGTCGCTGAAGGCGGTGTTCGCGGCTTACCCCGACTACTGCATCCTCGCCGCGCCCTGCTCGCCCACAGTGTCGACACAAGCGACGCATCTGGCCGTCCTCGGCGCGATGGTCGATCCCGCCGGGCTGCAGCCGTCAGCGTCGCGCCCGGCGGATTTCGGCGCATTCTGGGCCGGCAAACTCGCGGACCTGCGAAAGGTACCCATGAATCCGGTGCTGGTCCCGATCCCCATCGCGCAACCGGGGGTGAAGGTCTACAGGGTGCAGCTCGACAGCCTGAACTCTCACGTCCACGGCTATTTGGCCGTGCCGGACCGCAAGGGCCGCTTTCCGGCGCTGGTGATCTACCAGTGGGCCGGCGTGTACGCCTTGTCGCCGGATTGGGCCGCCAATCGCGCCGCCGAAGGCTGGCTCGCCTTTGATGTGGATTCCCACGATCTGCCGCCCGAAGAGGCTGATGGCGTGCCCGCAACGTACCCCGCGATCGGCAATACCAACCGCGAGACCTCCTACTTCCTGAACATGTACCTGCGCGACACGCGCGCTCTGGACTGGGTGAGGACCTTGCGGCGCTGGGACCACAAGACGGTAGTGGTCAACGGCACGAGCATGGGCGGCCAGCAGAGCTTGGTGACGGCCGGGCTCAACCCCGGGAAGATAACGGCGGTCGTGGTAAACGAGCCTTCCGGCGCCGACACCAACGGCGACCTGCACGGCCGCAAGTCGGGCTATCCGAATTGGCCCAACAGCGATCCCCGCGTGGCCGAGACGGCGCTCTACTTCGACACGGTCAATTTCGCCCCGCGCATCACGGCGCCCACGCTGATGGCGATCGGCTTCATCGACAGGACCTGCCCGCCCACGGGCCTGTGGACCGAACTCGACCTGATTCCGGGACCCAAGGAAGCCGTGCCGATGATCGAGTCCGACCACAACAACATCACGCCGGACAAGCAGGGCGCCTATCTGCAGCGCTCGGAAGAAGTCCTCGCCAATCTCCTGCAAGGACGCAAGTTCGTGCCGAACGAGAGCCTGACCCGGCGGCCGCAATAACCGGTTTAGTAGCCGCCAAATCCCGCCATGGGCTGGACCATGCCACGCAGCGCCCAGAACGGAATCAGGAGTAGCATACCCTCGGCGGCCAAGAGGCCCGTCGACTGCAGCGCCTGATCCAACCAAGACACATCGGTCCCGGCGAAGGCTGCTGCATAGTATGCTGGCGCAAAGACGATCGCAGCCACGAGGAAGCCGAACAGCGGCGCTGTCCACCAGCGGGTGCCGCGCGCGCCTTCGAAGACCACAATGGAAACAAAACTCGCCACAAAGAATGCCGCCGTGAATGCAAGCCCCTGCCGCATCGGCGGCGCCGCGTCTGCCGAGACCAACTGGCTGAGGATGTCCCGTCCGAACACCAGCAGGGCGGCGACCAGCACCATGGCAATCGCCGTCTGCGCGAAGGCAAATCCGGGCCCGTAGCGACGGTTGGCGAGCGCGATGCAGAAGAAGCAGATTCCGGTCAGCAGAAGGCCTCCAGTGGTCCCCGGCAGCCCGATGCTATCCAGCGGAACGGGCGTATCCCGGTACAGGTAGAGGGCGGTGAATGTTGCCAACAGGGCCATCACGGGGGGGATCAGCCGCAACAGCGTCAAAACCCCGCCCGCCAGTTTCTGCCCCAGGGTAACCCTATGGCCGTAGGACGATTGGCCTGCCCATGCGGCGTCGCTCGCCACGCGCAGCCTATAGGGGCCCGGATCCGCCGTCTCCGAAACCATGCGCATACCCACGCGCGCGCGTGAGCCGAATTCTTGATTGAACGCCCGCACCTTGCCCACCACCCCGTTTGCGCCGACGGCTTACGCCTGCCTGACGCATTTTGAGACAATACGGGATTATCGCTGCAGGCGCTATGCCGAAACGCCTGACGAAAAGCGGTAAATGCTCGATTTACCTTGCTCCAGCGGCAATGGTGCCGGAGCGATCAGGCCGCGGCGGCCTTCTTGGCGATCAACCGCTTCAAGCGCAGGGCGCGCGGCGACAAAGCTGCATCCTTCGCCTTGAGCAGGTAGGCATCGAGGCCGCCGGAGCGGTCGACGCTGCGCAGAGCGCTCATGCTGATCTTGAGCTTGTAGGTCTGTCGCAAGGCATCACTCGCCAGGGAAATGACCTGCAGGTTCGGGCGGAAAACCCGCTTGGTCTTGTTGTTGGCGTGGCTCACATTGTGGCCGACCATCAACGCTTTTCCGGTCAGTTCGCAACGGCGGGACATGGGCGATCCTTCAACTGGGCCCCGAGCCGGGCAAGCATGGGGGCGGCAAAAGAGGCGCTCTCATAAGGGCCTGTTCGGGTGCGGTCAAGCCGTAGCGCGGGGCAGAACCGCCGCAGCGAGATGCAGGGGCTTGCGCCGGTTAACTTTTTCCTAATCATAGCGTCGTGCGGAAAGCCCCGTCGCGCCATAATGGAACCATAAAGCACGGCAAGCTTGACGCCATACGCTTTGGGAAACGATCACCATAGAGAGATTCCATGAAGCTGCGCCTCCTGGCTCTGGGCCTGAGCCTGTACGCCCTGACCGCCCCCTCCTTCGCCGCAGGCGGTGCCGGAGCCGAAGCCACTTCAGGGCCCACCTCTGCCCTCCAGATGGCCATGACGATCTATGCCGGCGGCATCACGATCGGAAAGGTCGACATGGACGCCAAGTTCATCGGCGACAGGTACCATGTCGTGTCCAATCTCGAGACAAGCGGTGTGGTGAACGCCTTCTGGCAATCCCAGATTCAGGCGACGTCGAACGGCACGTTGACCGATCACCTACTGCAACCCTCGCTGTACGATTCCTTCTACACCGGCCATTCCGCCAATCACCAGGAAGTCTCTCTCACCTACGAGGACGGCAATCCGATCCGCCTCTACGCCAACCCGCCCTACTCGACTACGGGCTACGAGGTTAAGCCTGACGAAAAGAAGGGCACGTTCGATCCATTGAGCGCAGTGATCTACATCTCCTCGGGCGTGGGCGCCGATGCCAACAATCCGTGCAGCGTCAAGGCACCTGTGTTCGACGGCCGCCGCCGCTACAACATCACTCTGACGAAGGTGAAGGTCGACAACGTCAATATGGACAACGGCCTCTACAAGGGACCGGCTTTCGTCTGCTCCGTGGAATACAAGCAGGTCGCCGGCTACAAGCCGCGCGTCCTGAAGGACGCGAACTTCCCGTCCATCACCGCCTGGGTGGCGACGTTCCCGAGCGCCATTCCGGGACGCCGTTTCGCGGTACCGCTGAAGGTCTGGGCGGATTCCCAGTACGGCCGCATCGCTGTCGTCGCCACCCAACTCAAGGTTGACGGCACCAAACCAAAAGTCGTCGGCGGCTGATCGGCGCCTGTTTGCGGATCCAAGTGTGAAGCGCTGTGGCGCGGTCACGCGCCTTTCCGCCGGTTGACGCAATCCAACGCTTCCAGGAGAAGCCTGTCGGCCACTAAACCGGCCGGAGCCTTGCCTCTTGCGCCGCCAGGAGCGCCGCCAGCGCCGCGCTGACCGGCACCGCGATGTCGTGCTTGGCTGCCTTTCGGACAATGACGCCGTTGCGCGCGTTCCATTCCGTTTCTCGCCCCGCCATGCGGTCGATGTACATAGAATTGCCTTCATCGGGGGGAGCGGAAAGAAAGGAGATGATCTGAGGCTCTATGAGAGACTCGTCAATCTTTGCCCCTTCAGCGCGGCCGACCGCGATGCATTCGCGCAGAATCGCGCGGCCGAGATCGGCGATACCCGGCTTGTGCCAGACGCGGCGCGGCTGACCGGTCAGCGTCAGGATCGCACCGTCCGGCGCGTTGAGGCACAGCTTGCGCCACGCCATGGTGACGAAATCATCGGTCGACGTCGCCTCGATGAAGCTCTTCCGGAAGAGCATACAAAATGCCCGGCCGTCCGCGTCGTCAGGCGCCGAGAGTTTCGCCTTGCGTCGCCACACGACATGACCCGGTCCCATCCGCGTCGCCGGCAGATCGACGACCACGGGGACAATGGGCGTCCGGGGAGCCACGAAAGGCTCGACGTTCTCTCGCTGCTCGACCCCGTTCTGAAGTACGGCGACCTTCGTATCGGCGGCGATGCCGAGGCGCAACCATTCGACCGCCGACGTCACCTGGTGCGCCTTGACGCAAACCAGCAGCCAGTCGCCGGGTGTCAGCCCGGCGGCGGTCGTCAAGACATGGGCAGGCACGGCTTGCTCGACCTCGCCGTCCTTATGGACACGGAGATGATCGAACGGCCTGCGGCCGCAAAAGATCACGTCGTGGCCTTCCCGCAGCAAGGCACCGCCCACGGTGCAGCCGATGGCACCAGGACCGATGACGATGACACGCGACATCCCATTCTCCCGAGCGGTGAACTCTCTAGTCCCTGCGCTAATCGCTGGGCCTGCAGCACAAAGCAAGCGTCAACGCAGCCAGCCCAGCCTCGCCAAAATCATACAGGGCCGGGGGGCGCTTGGCCCCACTCGCGCCGAGAGGATGACAAGCGAGCGTTCCGCCCGCCGCGGTGTGGCGGCAACCCGACACGCATGATAGAAATCCATCGGGAAGCTGGGGGGTGCCATGACTATGGTTGAGAGATCGATTTTCGCCGGGGCCATGTTGCTCGGCCTTGGCGCACTGACGGGCAGCGCGCACGCCGACTGCAAACCGCTCGCCTTGATTACGTCGGTCGACCTGACACCAGCGCCCGACAAATCCGCCGAATTCGTGCCCGTCGAGATTGCCGGCACGCCGAAGCTCATGCTGCTCGATACGGGCGGGGTCTATACAGAAATCACCAGTCAGGTCGCCGACGAGCTCCATCTGCAACGCCGCCAAGGCAATTTTGAGCTGCTCAACATTGCCGGAACCGGCACCAGCGAATTTGCCACAGCGTCATTCGCCATAGGCCGCCTGAAGGCCGACAAGGTCGCCTTTCCCATCTGGCCCGGTGATTTCGGTTACAACGGAAAGGTGGCGGGCCTGTTGGCAGCCGATATCCTCACGCATTACGACGTTTCGGCGGATTTCGGAACCGACAAGCTGGATCTGCTGTCGCAGGACCACTGTGAAGGCAAGGTGATCTACTGGCCGGCGTCCGCGATTGCGGTGCTGCCCATGCAGTTGCTCGAGTCAGGCCATATCGTCGTTTCCGTCGTGCTTGACGGGCACGAGACCACCGCGATCGTGGACACGGGCGCCTCGCGGTCCACACTCCGCATTCCCGCGGCGGAGAGCTATTTCGGCCTGAAGCTAGGCTCGAGCGATGCCCCTCGCGATGGCGACCTGCCCGGCCTTCCCGGCGCTCCGATGTATCGTCACACCTTCAAAACTCTTGAACTTAACGGCATCACGGTCAGCAATCCGGATATCGCCATCATACCCGACATGACGAGCGACAAGGTTGCCAACGTCCCGGATACAGGATCGCGTCTGGGAGATCCGCGCCGCAACGAAGAGAAGCCCGACATGCTCATAGGCATGGACGTGCTGCAGCACCTGCACATCTACATCGCCTACAAAGAGGAAAAGCTCTACGTCACGCCCGCAGGAGCCCAGGCAAAGGCCGAGAACGCCGCTCCGGGTCACTGATTGTCGGAACGCGATCGTACGAGGTTCAACACGTCGCGCGCAGCATCGGGGATGTTCGTACCCGGACCGAAGATGGCTGCTACGCCCTGCTCCTTGAGAAACGCGTGGTCGTCGCCCGGAATAACGCCGCCCACGACGACCAGCACGTGATCGGCCTTCTCCTGTCTCAGTGCCGCCATCAATTGGGGCACGAGTGACTTGTGTCCGGCCGCCAGGCTCGAGACGCCGACGACATCGGCCCCGACCGCCACGGCTATTTTCGCGACCTCTTCCGGCGTGGCGAACAAGGCGCCCACATCGACCTTGAACCCGATATCGGTGAAGGCTGACGCGATCACTTTGGCGCCCCGGTCGTGACCGTCCTGGCCGATCTTGGCGACCATGATGCGCGGCGGCTTGCCCGCCTTGCGCCCATAGGCCTCGACCTCGCCTTTCAACGCGGCGAATTCGTTGTCGCCCTCGAAGGCGCCGCCATAAATGCCCGAGATCGTCCGCGTGGTGGCATGGTGGCGGGCGTGCACCGTCTCGATGGCCGCGGAGATCTCACCCACGGTTGCACGCACGCGTGCTGCGTCCACCGCCAGGGAAAGCAAGTTGGCCGCACCGGCTGCACCCTTGCGAAGCGCTTCGAGCGCCGCGGCGACCTTGGCGGGATCGCGGTCGGCCTTCACTGCCTTGAGGCGGGCGAGTTGGGCCTCGCGCACCGCCGCCAGATCAATATCACGGTAGTCGACGGCGCCCGCTTCTTCGGGCTCGAAGCGGTTGACGCCGACGATCACGTCCTCCCCCTTGTCGATGCGCGCCTGGCGGCGGGCGGCGGACTCCTCTATGGCGAGCTTGGCGTCATCGACGCAGTTCGCGACGCCACCCTTGGCCTCCACGCCGTCGATGATTTTGCGCGCGTGAACCGCGAGTGAATGCGTCAATGCTTCGACATAATAAGAACCTCCCAAAGGATCGACTGTGCGCGTCACCTGGGTCTCATGCTGGAGGATGAGCTGCGTATTGCGCGCGACCCGGGCGGAGAATTCCGTCGGCAACGCGATCGCCTCGTCGAACGAATTGGTGTGCAGCGACTGCGTACCGCCGAGCACGGCGGCCATGGCCTCATAGGCCGTGCGCACGATGTTGTTGTAGGGGTCCTGTTCCGTCAGCGACACGCCGGATGTCTGGCAGTGCGTGCGAAGCATCATGCTTTCCGGCTTCTTGGCGCCGAAGCCCTGCATGATCTCGGCCCACATCAGGCGCGCCGCGCGCAGCTTGGCTACCTCCATGAAGAAATTCATGCCGATGCCGAAGAAGAAGCTCAGGCGCGGACCGAAGGCGTCGATGTCGAGACCGCGCTTGAGCGCGGCGCGGACGTACTCGATGCCGTCTGCCAGCGTGTAGGCCAGCTCCTGCACCGCGGTCGCCCCCGCCTCGTGCATGTGATAGCCCGAGATCGAAATCGAATTGAACTTCGGCATGTTCTTGGCGGCGTACTCGATGATGTCGGCGACGATGCGCATCGACGGTGCCGGCGGGTAGATATAGGTATTCCGCACCATGAATTCTTTGAGGATGTCGTTCTGGATCGTGCCGGCAAGCTGGGCGGGCTTTACGCCCTGCTCTTCCGCCGCCACGATGTAGTTGGCCAAAATCGGGATCACGGCGCCGTTCATGGTCATCGACACGCTCATGCGGTCCAGCGGGATGCCGTGGAAAAGGATCTTCATGTCCTCGACGGAGTCGATCGCGACTCCCGCCTTTCCGACGTCGCCGGCCACGCGAGGATGATCGCTGTCGTAGCCGCGGTGAGTGGGAAGGTCGAAAGCCACCGAAAGCCCCATCTGCCCCGCGGCCAGGTTTTTCCGGTAGAAGGCATTTGATTCTTCGGCGGTCGAGAAACCGGCGTACTGGCGGATGGTCCAGGGACGGCCGGCATACATGGTGGCGCGCACGCCTCGCAGGAAGGGGGCAAAGCCTGGCAGGCCCGAGAGTTCGATCCCCTCAAGGTCGTCGGCGGTATAGAGCGGCTTCACGGCGAAGCCCTCGGGCGTGGCCCACGCGAGGTCGTCCAGTCCCCGGTTCTTGAGCTCCCGGGCAGCCAGCTCGGTCCAGGTCCTTGGTGCTTTGTCCGTCATCCGACCACCTCAAATCCCAATAATGGCCCGGTTTGTCGTCCCTGCCGAGGTGCACCCTGCATGCGGTGCGATGGCGCGCGGGTGTGTGGCACATCGGAACGTCCAGGCAGAGCACGGCCTCCGCTGTAGGTTCGCCCCGTCGTCATAATCCGTACACTGATGTTTCCGTGGATAACTCGACCGGGCTCCATGGCTTGTTTTATGCACAACATATTGTATCGAACCATAATTGACAAACCTGACATAGTATGAGAACAAAGGCCGATATTGAGTCGGTTAGTGATTCGGACCTTGTTCGATCTTTTTTCGTTCTAATTGTGAATGGATGCATCGCAAGTGCAATAACTACGCACTTGTAGTTTCAGCCCGAAATCCCGATCTTCGTTCCAAATGATCTCACAGGGTATGCGTGCGCCGGCAGGCGGCCGGATAACCGCAGTTCTTGGACCCACCAACACCGGCAAGACGCACTTTGCCATCGAACGCATGCTGGCGCACAAGTCCGGCATGATTGGCCTGCCCCTGCGCCTTTTGGCGCGGGAGGTCTTCGACAAGGTCGTCCGCCTCAAGGGCACCAAGGCAGCCGCGCTCATTACCGGCGAAGAGAAGATCGTGCCGCCAGGTGCGCAGTACTACGTCTGCACGGCGGAGGCGATGCCGGTCGGCATAGGTGCGGCGTTCCTCGCGATCGACGAGATTCAGCTCTGCGCGGATCCCGAACGCGGCCATATTTTCACCGATCGCCTGCTTCATTCCAGAGGAGACGAGGAGACCGTCTTTCTCGGTGCCGACACCATGCGTGGAGCCATCCAGCGATTCGTACCGCAGACTTATTTCACATCCCGCGCCCGGTTCTCCGACCTGGCCTATACCGGTTCGAAGAAGTTGACTCGCCTGCCCCGCCGTTCCGCCGTCGTGGGTTTTTCGGCGGAGGATGTCTATGGCATCGCCGAACTCATCCGCAGCCAGCGGGGCGGCGCGGCGGTGGTTCTGGGCGCGCTCAGCCCGCGCACGCGAAATGCGCAAGTGGCCCTGTACCAGTCCGGCGACGTCGATTTCCTTGTGGCCACCGACGCCATCGGCATGGGCCTCAACATGGACGTCGATCACGTCGCCTTCTCGGCACTCGAAAAGTTCGATGGCTTCGCCACGCGGCCGCTCAAGCCCGAGGAAATCGGTCAAATCGCCGGACGCGCCGGACGCCATATGAACGACGGTACGTTCGGCGTGACGGCGGAAGCGGAACCACTCGACGAAGAAATCTCGGCGCGCGTCGAGAACCACCATTACGACCCCGTGCGCGTGCTGCAATGGCGTAATTCGGCGCTCTCCTTCCAATCGCTCGACAATCTGATCGCCAGTCTCGATGAGCCGCCACCGCTGCGCGGCCTGGTGAAGGCAAGGCACGCCAGCGACGTCGTGGCGCTCAGGCTGCTGGCCGCGCAGGACGAGATCCATGACCGCGCGCGCGCGCCGGCACAAGTGCGCCTATTATGGGATACCTGCCAGCTTCCTGACTTCCACAAGCTCTCCTCCGATGAGCACGCGCGACTGGTGCGCACGATCTTCCTGCACCTTTCAAGCGACGACGGCGTGCTGCCGGATGACTGGCTGGCGCGGCAGATCGATCGCCTGGATGTCATCGAGGGTGATGTCGCAACCTTGTCCGGCCGCCTGGCGCACATCCGAACCTGGACCTATGCCGCTAACCGGCCAGGATGGGTACGCGACAGCGGTCACTGGCAGAACGTCACCCGAGCGGTCGAAGACCGGTTGTCCGACGCGCTGCACGAGCGCCTCACGCAGCGCTTCATCGATCGCCGCGCCTCGGCGTTGATCCGACATCTGCGGGAGGACGACGAGATCCAGCTCGTGTTGGACGACTCGGGGGACGTCGCCGTCGCGGGCGAAGTTATCGGCAAACTCGATGGCTTCCGCTTTACACCCGTGGAGACCACTGCCGGCCTGGAAGCGCGCGCGCTGCGTGCAGCGGCCGTGAAAGGCCTGGAGGGTGAATTTTTCGCGCGTGCCCGCAGGCTTGCCTTTGCGCCAGACGGGGAGATTACGCTCAGCGAGCACGGCCGATTGTGGTGGGATGGCGCGATCGTCGCGCGCGTGGCACCGGGGTCCTCGCCGCTGGCGCCGACCGTGCAGCTCATGGCTGATAAGACATTGAAGGGCCAGCCGCGCGAGAGCGTGCAGAAGCGGCTCGAAGAATGGGTCGCGGCGCGCATCTCCCTCAAGCTCGAACCGCTCCAATTGCTGCAGACCGGTGTCGACGCCAAGGCCGGCACAAAGGGCGCGCTGCCGGCCGCTGCACGCGGCATTGCCCATCAGTTGCTGGAAAATTTCGGCTCACTGGATTTCGCCCGCGGAGCGCTAACCAGCGACCGAAAAATGGTCATGCACGCCCTCAGGCCCTATGGCGTGTGGTTTGGCCGGCGCGCGGTTTATCTGCCGAAGCTGCTGCGGCCCGACGCGGCGACGCTCCTGGCGTTGTTGTGGAGCATCTGGGCCAGACTGGATCAGGTGCCGCCCGCGCCCAGGCCCGGGCTGACCTCGTTCGCCAACGATGCGGGTGCTCCCGGGGGCTTCCTGGCCGCTGCCGGCTTTCGGACCTTCGCGAGCCGCGCCATCCGCCTCGACATGCTGGAGCGTCTCGAAGACCTCTTGGAACAAGGGCTCACCAACGGCGCCACGACGGCCGTCCTCACACCCAAACTCGCGTCTCTGCTGGGCTGCGGCAATGACGAGTTGTCAGAGGTGCTACGGGCTCTTGGTTGGCATGTCACCGAAGTCGCCAACCCCGAGCCCCGGGCGGTCTACCGCCGGCATTCGAAGCCCAAAAAACGTCAAGCGAAAGCGGAGGCAGGCGCTCCGCCAAGCCCTGACTCACCCTTCGCCGAGCTGGCAAGCCTGGTCGCGGCCAGATGAGCGAAGACCGGCTGCGCATCGACAAATGGCTGTGGTGCGCCCGCTTTTACCGGTCGCGCGACCTGGCCAGAGCCGCCTGCGAGTCAGGAATTCTGCGCTTAAACGGCCACCGGGTCGAAAAAGCGGGCCGAGAAGTCCGGCCAGGCGATATCCTAACGGTGCCGCAGCGGGGCACGGTCGTGGCCGTCCGCGTTCTGGCAGGTGCCAGGAGGCGCGGTCCCGCCAAGGAAGCCGCACAACTCTTCGAAATCGTCGCAGATCATTCTCCGACTTGATCAAGCGGCCACAGCGGCTTAATGGACCACCCCTGCGAAGGAACCGGAGCACTCAATGACCTACGTCGTGACGGACGCGTGCATCAAATGCAAATACATGGATTGCGTGGAGGTGTGCCCGGTTGACTGCTTCTACGAAGGCGAAAATATGCTCGTTATCCACCCCGATGAGTGCATTGATTGCGGGGTTTGCGAGCCGGAATGCCCGCCGGAAGCCATCAAAGCGGACACTGAAAGCGGCCTTGAGCGCTGGCTGAGAGTCAATGCCGAATATGCCCAAAAATGGCCAAACATCACCCAAAAGGGCATTGCGCCCGCGGATGCCGACGCCCACAAGGAAGAGCAGGGCAAATTCGAAAAGTACTTCAGCGAAAAACCCGGTTCCGGCTCGTAGAATTAACGCTGCCGCAGGCGATTTTAGGCCGGTTTCCGTCAGCATTTCTGCGACCGGATTTATCACGGATCGGTATTTGCCGGAGCTGGCAGGGAATAAGTTCCAGGATTTCAAAGGTTTGACGAATTTAATCTTCCCTTTTGCGACAGTATGTGTTACATAAGAGGCGTTCTGAAATGACTCGAACGGCGCTGCCCCACCCGGATTCATAGGAAGTCCGGAGGTGCCGCAACATTGTGCAGTGCAAATGAAGCGGTGCCGCCCCCCTGGCTGGCGCGGTTTTGGGTGCCTGAAGCGGAAGTGGAAATGACAACAGCTAAAGCATCTGTGACGCCGGTGCCATCCAAGAAGGTCCCGGCGAATTCGAACAAGAAGTCGGAGTTCAAAGCGAACGATCATGTCGTGTACCCCACGCATGGCGTCGGCAAGATCATGCGCATCGAAGAGCAGGAAGTGGCGGGAACGAAGCTGGAGCTGTTCGTCATCACCTTCGACAAGGACAAGATGACGCTTAGAGTTCCGACCACCAAGGCGAAGGCCGTGGGCATGCGTAAACTTTCCTCGCCCGACACGGTGGCCACCGCGCTCAACACGTTGAAGGGCCGCGCACGCATCAAGCGGACAATGTGGTCTCGCCGGGCGCAGGAATACGAAGCGAAGATCAACTCGGGCGATCTGGTTTCCATCGCAGAGGTCGTTCGCGACCTGCACCGCGCATCGGGACAGCCTGAACAGTCCTATTCCGAACGGCAGCTCTACGAGGCCGCGCTCGCCCGCATGGCGCGTGAAGTCGCGGCCGTCGAGCGGATCGATGAACAGGCGGCGGTGAAGCGCGTCGAGGGCGCGCTCCTGAAGAAGGCCGCCTGACCGGATATCCCAGGACAGCAAGGCAGAAGGCCCGGAGGCGACTCCGGGCTTTTTTGCTCGGCCGTCAACGAGTCGTCTGTGAAGAACGCGGAACGCGTTGACACGGCGAGATTTTGAGAACGTCGGCGAGTATTCGATTTTGCAGGGAAAGGCGTGTTTGAGAGTTGGAAGCCTGCGATTTCGAGGATGATTTTCCCGATTCCGCCGGGCCTCGATCC
>JAGWNK010000091.1 GCA_028871345.1 Alphaproteobacteria bacterium
CGTCGAAGGAATACGCCAAACGGTGCAGGGTGCTCCCGGTCACGAACACGAGGAATGAGACAACCAGCAGCCGGCGCCCACGCGGCGCCGGCCGCCCGCAAAGGTGTGTGCGATGAAGTTCGAAGTCCCGATATCGATGAAGATCGAGCGTGACAAGCTGAATGCCAATCTCGTCGAGGCGACCACGGCCTGCTGCCGGACCGGCGGGGCGGCCACGTCACGCTTGCTCGAACGCGGCTGTACACGAGTAGGTCCGTTCAAATTCAGAATGTGATGGTCTCGACGAGTGTCCCCACTGCAGCGAGCGGTGCGCTTGCTCGGCAGCGAATCAGCATGTCGCTGTCCGCGATCGCCTTCTGGGCTGCGGAGTCCTGATTTGACAAGGGGTGTCGCCCCACTAGGATCACGCATTGCTCTCAAGAAGGTCTCTCGTTGGGTACAAGTCTCTACCGCTGCGGTTAGCGGTAGATTGCACCACTCGATTGCTGCCGCGGTGTCACCGCCCGCCATACCGGTTAGCAGAACGCCTATGCACCGCATGATCTCAGCCATGCTTATATCGAGGAGCTGGAGGCCGCCTTTGGGATCCGAGAGCTTTGGCGTCGCGCAACTCGCGGACCGGCGCTTCGATCAGTGTGATCTTGCCGCCGTTCATTCATCCTACAATTCCAAAAAGGGTTGCGCGTCATGACTTGCATCTCGGCGGCTTCCTGGAACACGGACCGACCGCTCCACGCCAGGAATACATACCCTTATTTTGGCAAGGGGAATTGAGGACGTCTTGTCCCTTGGTGACAGGCTCGTAATGGGCGAAGCTCGCGCCGCCATGACCCGCTTCGCCCCTCTCGCTTATGGCTTTCGGCCTTTCTTCCTGCTGGCCGGGCTCGATGCCATCTTCAACATGGTTCTATGGCTCGCAGTCTACCTCCACCCCGACCTGTGGCCAGTGAACGCCACGCCCGCCATGTACTGGCACGGCCACGAAATGCTGTTCGGTTTCGTTGCGGCTGCTATTGGCGGGTTTCTCCTCGCAGCCGTGCCCGGATGGACCGGGCAAAAATCCTACGCGGGCAGACCGTTGGCCGTGCTTGTGGCGATCTGGTTCGCCGGGCGCGTGGCGATGCTTCCCTATCTCGCCATTCCGCCGGCCGTCGCCGCAGCGGCCGACCTCGCCTTTTTCCCCGCGCTTGTCGCCACGCTGTCGCCGCCTCTGATCCGCGCCCACAAGCTGCGCAACATGCCGTTCCTCGTGCTGCTGACGCTGCTCTTCGCCGCCAACCTTGTCTTTCATTTGGGCTGCTTTGGCACCGTGCGTGACGGCGAAGTAATCGGGCTTGGCATGACGCTCGACATCGTGCTGATCCTGATCGTGGTGATCGGCGGCCGGATTATCCCGGCATTTACCAAAAGCGGATTTGCGCAACGTGGAATTGCAGTCCGAATCGTGCCGCGCGAATGGCTGGACATCGCCGCCATCGCCGCGGTCGTTGCGGTGCTTGGCGGCGACATTGCCGTGCCGCATTCGGCTTGGAGCGGCGCACTTGCCCTGGCGGCCGCAACGCTGCAAGCGGCAAGGCTTGCGCAATGGCAAGGATATCGCACATTGCGCGACCCGCTGACCTGGGTGCTGCATGCGGGCTATGCTTGGCTTGTCGTTGGACTTGTACTCAAGGGCCTGTGGCTAGTCGCCGGCCTCGCCTTCACGGAGAAATGGCTGCACGCTCTTACTGTGGGTGCATTTGCGACCATGATCTTGGCGGTGATGACACGGGCTTCTCTCGGCCACACGGGACGCGCGTTGATTGCACCCGCTCCCATTGCAGGAGCTTATCTTCTGATTTCTCTTGCGACGGCCATCTGCGTGTTTAGGCCCGCGCTCGCGCCGTCGGATTACGATATTGTGGTGACGCTGGCGGGTAGTCGCTGGATGGGCGCCTTCGCGATTCTTCTGTTGATCTACGCCCCTATTCTCATGCGATCTCGCGTCGATGGAAAGCCGGGATGATCATGGATGATCTTGTTGTTGCGCGTGTTCTGCACGTTCTGGGCGTGGTGATATGGATCGGCGGGGTCGGCATAGTGACGGCCGTCATCCTGCCCGCGGCGGCGACGTTCCGTTCGCCGGAAGAGCACTTGCGCTTCTTCGAAGCCGTGGAGCGCCGCTTCGCGTGGATCGCGCGCGGCATGACGCTGATCGTCGGCCTCAGCGGTTTCTACATGCTGTGGAAGTTCGACCTCTGGGACCGGTTTGCCCGCCTGTCGTTCTGGTGGATGCATGCGATGGTGGCCGTGTGGGCAGTCTTCACGTTCGTGCTCTTCGTAGCCGAACCGCTGTTTCTCCACCGCCTGTTCGTCGAGCATGCGCGCGAAAATCCAGAAGGCACTTTCCGGTTGGTGCAACGGTTCCACTGGATCTTGCTGCTGGCAAGCCTGATCACGATCGCGGGCGCCGTGGCCGGCGCGCACGGTTACGCCTTTTTTGAATGAGCCGCGCGGACCGCGCCCGATCCGGGGCTCGGCATGAGACTTAAGCTATCGGACTGATTACTAGCCGAGAGGTTACGTCTCGAAGCCAGCTCACACAAACGTCCGTTGAATGCGTAAAATCCGCCGCGTGATCTGAAGGAAAAGATAGTGGAAATACCTATACGCGACAGCGGCCTTCGACGAGCGGTTCGCTTTGTAGCACTCGCCAATCTCGGCTATTTCGGCGTCGAGTTCACCGTTGCCCTGGCAATCGGCTCTGTGTCGCTCTTCGCCGACAGCATCGATTTTCTTGAGGACGCCTCTGTAAACCTACTCATCTTGGTTGCACTTGGCTGGACAGCCCGGTCGCGCGCGCGCGTTGGTATGACTCTTGCCGGCATCCTGCTTGTGCCTGGGCTGGCCACGCTGTGGATGGCTTGGCAGAAGTTCTCAGTGCCGCTTCCCCCGGCGCCTGTTTCGCTCTCGCTAACCGGTCTCGGCGCCTTGGCCGTCAATTTCACTTGTGCATTTGTTCTGGTCCGTCACAAGCATCACGCCGGAAGTCTGTCGAGAGCCGCCTTTCTGTCAGCTCGGAACGACGTGCTCGCTAATGTGGCGATCA
>JAGWNK010000092.1 GCA_028871345.1 Alphaproteobacteria bacterium
GCCGACGCACCGGGTCCCGAATAGGCGCGGCGCACCCCTCGCCAACCGCAACGCCCTGAAGCATGGCCGCTTCACGCGCGAGCGCCGCGCCCTCTACGCCGCCATCCGCGACCACATCCGCCGCAGCCGCGAATTGATCGAGCAGGCACAGGCGCCTCGCCCCGGTAAAGAGGAGAGTCGATTTGCGGCTGCGATAACCCACTCTGGCTCCCGCTTCCCGAAAGGCTTGCGCGTCATCTTGAGCGCGAATGGTGTGCCCGGAGCCCGTGCCCTGAAGTGTCGATCCCATGCTGGGAATGCTCTCAATAGCCGTCGGCGGCCGTCACATAGAGATAGCTTGGGTCTTTTCGGGCGATATGGATGTGGAGCTGGCGCAGTATATCGGTGCGCCTGCTCCGAAGCCATTTGCGGAGGTTGCACCGGCGGGAACGGCCGTTATGGGCTTGTCGAACGGCAAGCGCGAGGTCAATCGGCGGCTTGCAGTTCTCAGGCGAGGAATGAACGCGGAGAAGGTGATTGCACGAATTTGAGGACAGGAGTCACCCAATTGTACGCCGCGGAACGGACCGCCATGCAGCAGCGTGCTCACGAGCTGAAAGCGGCAGGCCGTGGACGCGCAAACAGTTCGGAGGGAGAAAACAACGGACTTGCCAAGATCGCAGACAAGGACGGGCCACATCACGGCCCAGCTACTGCATCCTATGATCAAGGTCTGTGCGCCGACCTCGCCCCCGAGAATCTGGTACGGGATTTCCGCCATGCCGGGTGGCCGGCCGAGTCACCGGGTCAACGGCCGAGCGCAAGCATGGGGCATTCGGTAACCATGATTGAAGCACAATGGCGGATTCCCGCACAAATGCCCCCCCCGCTGGGTAAGATTTCGGCTCGTCAAATTGGCCCGGCGACCGGCTCGACAAGCATAAAACAATCCTCTAGCACTCCGCTTTTAACGGGCGCCGCAACTGAATACAGTGATTTCGGCCCAACATTGCGGCTGCAGGGAGAGGCGACCGGTGAAGCGGGTCTGGCAACAGGAGACGGCCATTTCGGACTTTGCGTACGACACGTCCGGCTACGAGGCCCGCGCCGAGGAATGCGTGCGGCTGGCTTTCGCCACCGAAGACAGCCTGCTGCGCGAGCAGTTGCTCTCGCTGCGCGAGAATTATCTCGGCATCGCTCGCCGCCTCAAGGATCGCGAACGGCCGCCGTCGCTGCACTGACGAGTGACGTCGACCACGTGCCGTTGCCGGGCCTATTCCGGCGCAAAGCTCGCATAGACCTCACTGGTGAGGTCACTGGCGAAGCGCCCGGTCATGCCTTCGATCGCGGTGTTGGTGAAGCCCGCGACCGTCAGCCGGTGGACGGGATCGACGTACCAGCGGTGCCCGTAGACGCCGCCCCATTTCCAGGTGCCGGCCGCCATCGGCAGCTCTGCAAGCGCGGGATCCATCAGCACCGCGCCGCCGAACCCGAAGCCCCAGGACGGCGTCTCCTCGGTGTTGATGCGCATGGCGTTCGCGCCGCCGCCGATCAGCCAGATGCGCGTCAAGTGATTGGGAAAATCCAATACTGGCGGCAGCGTCACGGTGAGAACGGTAATCGCAGCGGCCAGGCAGGCGACGACAATCGCCGCAGGTGCGGACCAGGTCTGCACAAATGACAGTTCGGACGACTGCGGCGGAACCTCTGACTCATAGGTCGCCAAACTCAAACTCCTTGCAGGACAGCGATTTATCGGTGGTATTTCCGGAACGCGGAATTTTGCAGCGGGTTGCAAATGCAACGAAGTTCTTTCGGCCATCATCGCGATGTCGAGAAGAAACAATTTTGGGGCGGCGACAGCCTGTTTTAGACTTAGGCGCAGCCGAGAGACTTTGAAGAGGACTGAGAATGCTTGGTCTAATACTCTCGCCACTGATGCGTCGTGGAACGCTTGAGGTCGTCACAGCAGATGGAGCCAGGCGGTCCTATGGGGCCGGTGAACCTCGTGTCACGGTGAGATTTCACGATCGCGCCGGCCCGTGGCAGCTTGGTCTGCGACCCGACTTCATGCTGGGTCAGCTCTACATGGACGGCCGGATGACGGTTGAAGGAGGCAGCATCGCCGATGTGCTCGAACTTCTGCTGTCGAATTTGAGCCAATCATCCCGCGGACTGTCGATGGGGCTCGGTCAGGGCTGGCGGACGCTGACGCGTCGGCTGTCGCAGTTCAATCCATCCTGGCTCGCCAAAGCCCATGTGGCGCACCATTACGATCTGTCGGACGAACTGTACGAACTGTTCCTGGACAAGGACAAGCAATACTCCTGCGCTTATTTCACGTCGCCGCAGGATTCGCTGGAGGACGCGCAGGCAGCCAAGAAGCGCCACATCGCGGCGAAGCTTCTTCTCGACAAGCCCGGACTCAAAGTCCTCGACATCGGCTGCGGCTGGGGCGGGATGGCGCTGGAGCTGGCGCTGGAGCACGGCGCCGACGTGCTCGGGGTGACGCTGTCCGAGAATCAGATCGCGATTGCCCGCGAGCGGGCGCAGGCGGCGCGGATCGCGCAGCGTTGCCATTTCGAGCTCGTCGATTATCGGGCACTGCGCGGCACCTATGATCGCATCGTTTCCGTAGGCATGTTCGAACACGTTGGCGCGGCATATTTCTCGGTCTTCTTCGACAAGATCCGCCAGCTGCTGGCCGACGACGGCGTGATGCTGCTGCACACTATCGGACGCCTCGATGGACCGGGCGCCACCAACCCGTGGATCTCGAAATACATCTTTCCGGGGGGCTATGTGCCGGCACTGTCGGAAGTGATGCGCGTGGTGGAGAAGAGTGGCCTTTTCGCTACCGACGTCGAGGTGCTGAGACTGCATTACGCCGAAACGCTTAAGGAGTGGCGCCGGCGCTTCATGGCCAATCGGGACAAAGCTGTGCAACTCTACGACGAACGCTTCTGCCGCATGTGGGAGTTCTATCTCGCCGGGTCCGA
>JAGWNK010000055.1 GCA_028871345.1 Alphaproteobacteria bacterium
TGGTGGTCCAGGCGCTTGAGCCAGCCGTCGCCGAGCAGCACGGCGACCGCCGAGAAGCCGTAGATGAACACCTTGGCGAAGGCGGCGGCGTTGTCGGCGATGTAGCCGCCGCCGAACACCGTGCCGAGGCCGCCGAAGGCCGCCAGCGCGGCGGCGATCACCAGGGCCACGCCCGAAGCGATCGACACGAAGGTCATGGCTTTCTTGGCGTAGGCCCCGACTACCAGCAGCCCCAGGGCCGCGAGGGCCAGGAAAGCTTCCGGCAGGGCGATATGGAGCGCGTCGCTCAGGTTCATGAAAGACTACCCCCTCACCCGCCCAGGGCCGCGTGGTACGCGCTCACCAGGTGGTCGACCGACGTCTGGGTGATGTTGAAAACAGCGCCGGGCTGAAGGCCCAGCCACACGGTCCCGATCAGCAGCGGCGCGAAGATGTAGACCTCGCGCATCTCGAGGTCGGTGATGGCCATCAGCTTGGGATTGACCAGCTCGCCGAACACCACCCGCCGGTAGAGCGTCAGCGCATAGACCGCCGACAGGATCACGCCGGTGGCGGCGAACAGGGCCGTCCAGGTGGAGACGCCGTAGGCCCCGGTCATGCTGGTGATCTCGCCGACGAAGCCGGAGGTGCCCGGCAGGCCGACGTTGCCCATGGTGAACAGCATGAACACCGCCGCGTACCAGGGCATGCGGCTGACGATGCCGCCGTAGAAGGCGATCTCGCGGGTGTGCATGCGGTCGTAGACCACGCCGACGCAGAGGAACAGCGCGCCCGATACCACGCCGTGGGACAGCATCTGGAAGATGCCGCCTTCGACACCCTGCTGGGTGAGCGCGAAGATGCCCATGGTGACGAAGCCCATATGGGCGATCGAGGTGTAGGCGATCAGCTTCTTCATGTCCTCCTGCACCAGCGCCACCAGCGAGGTGTAGATGATGGCCATCACCGACAGGGTGAAAATCAGCGGCGCGAAGTGCAGCGACGCCGAGGCGAACATCGGCAGCGAAAAGCGGAGGAAGCCGTAGCCGCCCATCTTCAATAGAATGCCGGCGAGGATCACGGAGCCGGCCGTCGGCGCCTCGACATGGGCGTCGGGCAGCCAGGTGTGGACCGGCCACATCGGCAGCTTGACGGCAAACGAGGCCAGGAAGCCGAACCACAGGAAGGATTGCATCGCCACCGGGAAATGCGCCGTGTTGAGAAGCGTCACGATGTCGGAAGTGCCGGCGTAGAAGTACATCGCCAGCATGGCCAGCAGCATCAGGAGCGAGCCAAGCATGGTGTAGAGGAAGAACTTGAAGCTCGCATAGACGCGACGCTTGCCGCCCCAGACGCCGATGATGAGGAACATCGGAATCAGACCGCCTTCGAAGAAGACGTAGAACAGGAAGAGGTCGAGCGCCGCGAAAACGCCCATCATCAGAGTCTCGAGCACCAGGAAGGCGATCATGTACTCGGCGACGCGGGCCTTGATCGATTCCCAGCTCGCCAGGATGCAAAACGGCATCAGTCCGCCGGTCAGCACGATGAACAGAATCGAGATGCCGTCGACGCCCAGGTGATAGCTGATGCCGTTGCCGAGCCAGGCGTACTGCTCCTGGAACTGGAAGGCGGAAGATGCGCCGTCGAAGTTCGCCCACAAGATCAGCGCCAGCGCGAAATCGACCGTGGTGGCCCCTATCGCGACCCAGCGGGCCGTGGTGGCGCGGGTTTCCTCGGACCCGCTTGTGACGAGAATGGCCAGCGCGGCCAGCAGCGGCAGGAAGATGATGATGGAAAGGATGTGGCTCATCATGGCAGGCCTCCCGCCACGACGAAGTAGGTGGCCAAGGCGACCACTCCAATCAGCATCGCGAACGCGTAGTGATAAACATAGCCGGACTGCAGCCGGACGGCGCCGCGCGTGGCATCGAGGACACGGGCGGCGACACCGTCGGGGCCCAGGCCGTCAATGATCAGGCCGTCGCCCACCTTCCACAACAGCCGTCCGAAGCGCATGGCGGGCCGCACGACCAGGAAGGCGTAAAGCTCGTCGAAGTACCACTTGTTGTAGAGGAAAGTGTAGAGCATGCCGCCCCGCGCCGCCATCTTGGCCGGCAGATCCGGGTGCAGGATGTAATAGTAGTAGGCGACTGCGAAGCCGACGATCGTCAGCACCAGCGGCGCAAGCTCGACCCAAATCGGCAGCTCGGCCGCGCCGCCATGGCCATAGGCCACCGCCACCGCACCACGCCAGAATCCTGAGGCGTCAACGCCGATGTAGTAGTGCGCGAACAACCCGCCTGCAATCAGCGCTCCCACCGCCAGCACGCCAAGCGGTATCAGGATGGTCAATGCGGGTTCGTGCACGTCCTCCAGCTTGATGCCGTGGCCATGGCCATGATGACCTTCGCCGCCGCGGTAACGACCGTGGAACGTCATGAGGAACTGTCGCCAGGAATAGAACGAGGTCATCAGGGCAGCGAGCAGCGTCAGCACGAAGGCGTACGTGCCCATCGGCGTGCCGGCCAGGAAGGTCGCATTGATGATCGAATCCTTGGAATAGAAGCCGGCCGTGCCGATGCCCAGTATCGGGATGCCGACACCCGTCAGCGCCAAGTTGCCGATCAGCATCATGGCCCAGGTGAAGGGAATAGCTCTCGCCAGCCCGCCCATCTTGCGCATGTCCTGCTCGTGATGCATCGCGGTGATCACCGAGCCGGCGGCGAGGAACAGGAGCGCTTTGAAGAAGGCGTGCGTGAAGAGATGGAACATCGCGGCGCCGTAGGCCGAGACACCCGCTGCCGCGAACATGTAGCCGAGCTGCGAGCAGGTCGAATAGGCGATCACCCGCTTGATATCGTTCTGGAACAGGCCGATCGAGGCGGCCATGAACGCCGTCGTCGCTCCGATGAAGGTCACGAAGGCGAGCGCCGTGGGAGCATGTTCGTAAAGCGGCGAGCAGCGACAGACCAGGAAGACGCCGGCGGTCACCATGGTTGCGGCGTGGATCAGGGCAGAGACGGGCGTCGGGCCTTCCATGGCGTCAGGCAGCCAGGTGTGCAGGCCCAGCTGGGCGGACTTGCCCATGGCGCCGATGAACAGCAGGAAGCAGATGGTGTTCAGGATGTCGACATGCCAGCTGCCGAACAGGAACGTCTTGCCCGCCATGGCGGGCGCGGCGGTGAACACCGCGTTGAAGTCGAGCGTCTTGAAGACATAGAAGATGGCGAAGATGCCAAGGGCGAAACCGAAGTCGCCCACGCGGTTGACGACGAAGGCCTTGAGCGCCGCCTCGTTGGCGCTGGGGCGCTTATACCAGAAGCCGATCAAGAGATAGGAGGCCAGGCCCACGCCTTCCCAACCGAAGAACACCTGCAGGAAGTTGTTCGCCGTCACCAGCATCAGCATGGCGAAGGTGAAGAACGACAGGTAGGAGAAGAAGCGCGGCCGGCCCGGATCGTCGTGCATGTAGCCGATCGAATAGAGGTGCACGAGCGAGGAGACACCCGTCACCACCACCAGCATGACGGCGGTCAGCGTGTCGACGCGGATAGTCCAATCGGCGGAAAAGTCGCCGCTGTCGATCCACGACCACAGCGGCACGATCACGGCATGGCCGAGGATCGCCACGTCGTAGAAGGCGTAGATCGACAAGGCGCACGAGACGAAAAGGGCGACCGTCGTCAGGAGCTCGCAGGCGCGGGCGCCGATGAACCTGCCGAACAGCCCGGCGATGGCCGAGGCGATGATGGGCAGAAAAACCAGAGCAGCGTAAAGCATGTCAGCCCTTCATCAGATTGACGTCTTCCACCGCGATGGTGCGGCGATTGCGGAAGTAGACGACGAGAATGGCAAGACCGATGGCGGCCTCGGCGGCGGCCACCGTCAGCACGAACAGCGCGAACACTTGACCCATGAGATCATGGAGAAAGGCGGAGAACGCCACAAAATTGATGTTGACCGCCAGCAGCAGCAGCTCGATCGACATCAGGATGACGATCACGTTCTTGCGGTTCAGGAAGATGCCGAACACGCCGATGGTGAACAACGCGGCGGCAACCGTCAGATAATGGCCAAGTCCGATGTCCATCTCAGGCCCCCTGCCCCGGCTTGATGTCGACCAGTTCTGTCGCCGTGGCCGAATCGCGCGCGATCTGCATGCGAATGTTCTGCCGACGGATTGTCGCCTTGTGGCGAAGCGTCAGCACGATGGCGCCGATCATGGAGACCAGGAGAATGAGGCCGGCGACCTGGAAATAGTAGATGTAGTCCGTGTAGAGGATGTATCCGAGCGCAGCCGTGTTGGAGACGCCGACCGGCGTCGCGGCGGCGCGCACAGCATGTGCGGCGATGTTCCAGCGCAAGGCAATGGCCAGGATCAGCTCTGCCGCGAGAAGGCCGCCGACGCCGAGCCCCGGCAGCAAATAAGCCTGCGCGCCCTTCTTGAGCTCGGCGAAGTCGATGTCGAGCATCATCACCACGAACAGGAACAGCACGGCCACGGCCCCGACATAGACCACGACCAGGATCATCGCCAGGAACTCGGCGCCCATCAGGACGAACAATCCCGCGGCGCTGAAGAAGGCCAGGATCAGGAACAGCACCGAGTGCACCGGATTGCGGGAGGCCACGACCATGAAGGCCGAGGCGAGCAGCACCGCGGAGAAGACGTAGAAGGCGATGGCCTGCAGGATCATGTCTCAGCCCTCAGCGGTACGGCGCGTCGAGTTCGATGTTGCGGGCGATGGCGCGCTCCCACCGATCACCATTCGCCAGAAGCCGCGCCTTGTCGTAATAGAGCTCCTCGCGGGATTCGGTCGCGAATTCGAGGTTCGGACCCTCAACGATGGCGTCCACCGGGCACGCTTCCTGGCAGAAGCCGCAATAGATGCACTTCACCATGTCGATGTCGTAGCGCGTCGTGCGACGGCTACCGTCCTCGCGCGGCTCGGCCTCGATAGTGATGGCCTGCGCCGGGCAGATCGCCTCGCACAGCTTGCAGGCGATGCAGCGCTCCTCACCCGATGGATAGCGGCGCAGCGCGTGTTCGCCGCGGAAGCGCGGAGACTGCGCGTTGCGCTCGTAGGGATAGTTCACCGTCGCCTTCGGCGCGAAGAAATACTTCATCGACAACCAGAATGCCTGGACGAACTCCCAGAGGAAGATCGAACGAACCGCGCGATCGAGATACGCCATCCTATGCTCCCACGTGGTGGCGGAAGAGGACGACGATGGCCGCCGTCAGCGCGACCCAGGCCATCGACGTAGGCAGAAACACTTTCCAGCCCAACCGCATCAATTGATCGTAGCGATAGCGTGGTACGAAAGCCTTCACCATCGAGATCATGAAGAACATGATCGCGATCTTGATCACGAACCAGATGACGCCGGGCACCACCGTGAACGGCCAGATCGCCACCGGCGGCAGCCAGCCCCCCAGGAACATCACCGACATCACGGCGCACAACAGGATGATGTTGACGTACTCGCCGAGGAAGAACAGCAGGAACGGAGTGGACGAATATTCCACCATGAACCCGGCCACCAGCTCCGATTCGGCCTCGAGCAGGTCGAAGGGAGGACGTTGAGTCTCGGCCAGCGCCGAGACGAAGAAGATCACGAACATCGGGAACAGCGGCGAAAGGAGGTACCAGCCGCGGATGTCAGGACCCTGGGCCCGCACGATGTCGGAAAGGTTGAGCGACCCTGCGTACAGCAGAACGGTAATGATGACGAAGCCGATGGAGACTTCGTAGGACACCATCTGGGCCGCCGAGCGCAGCGCGGCCAAGAAGGCGTACTTCGAATTCGACGCCCAGCCACCCATGATCACGCCATAGACGCCGAGCGAGGAGATGGCGAAGAGGTAAAGGACACCGACATTGATATCGGCGGCGACCCAGCCGTTGTCGAGCGGCACCACGGCCCAGCCGGCAAAGGCCAGCGTGGTGGTGACGAGCGGCGCCAGGATGAAGATCACCTTGTTGGCCGCGGCCGGGATGATCGGCTCCTTGAACATGAACTTCATGGCGTCGGCGAAGGTCTGCAGCAGACCGAAGACGCCCACCACGTTGGGGCCGCGGCGCATCTGCACCGCCGCCCAGATCTTGCGGTCCGCCAGGATCCAGAAGGCGATCGAAACCAGCAATACGACCTCGGCGACGCCGATCAGCACAACCTGACTGATGGTCCACGACCAAGCGTAGGACAGTCCTTGATGCTGGAGATAGTTGGTGAAGAACATCGCCTACTCCGCCGCCATTTTGCGGTCGCGGTGCACATAGATGCGACTGCATTCCGCCATCGCCCGGCTGGCCCGGGCGATGGGATTGGTCAGATAGAAATCCGCAATTGCCGAGGCAAGCGGCACCGTGTTGTCGAGCGGACCGTCGGTGCCCACCGCATTCCACACGGCGGGATCGGCGCCGCCGTGGGCCGGAACCTGGCCCAGATTGGCGAAGTGCGGCACCTGCTGCGCGAGTGCCAGGCGCACGCCCTCGAGCGTGTCATAGGGCAGCCGGTGTCCGAGTACGTCCGACAGCGCGCGGATGATCGCCCAATCCTCCTTGCCATCGCCCGGTGGGAAGGTGGCGCGTTCCGCCTCCTGCACGCGGCCCTCGAAGTTGGCGAACAGGCCGTCCTTTTCGGTGTAGGCGGCACCGGGCAGGATGACGTCGGCATTGTTGGCCCCGAGATCGCCATGCGTGCCCTGATAGACCACGAAGGCGCGGCCGAGCTTGTCGGCCGGAAACTCGTCAGCTCCCAGAAGATAAATGAAGTCGATCTCGCCCTTCTGGGCGCCGTCCACGATGCCGGCCACGTCGCGCCCGCCTTTCCCCGGCAGGAAGCCCAGATCGAGGGCCGCCACGCGCGCCGCCGCGGTGTGCAGCACGTTGAAGCCGATCCAGCCGCCTTCGGCGGGAGAGCCGGCAGGGCCGATCATCCCCGTCTCCGTGGCGATCCTGGCCGCGCGCTTGAGGACCGCCCCGCCATCGACGCGCGTCAGCGCCCCCATGCCGACGATCATCATCGGCCGCTTGGCGTTCTTCAGCACCGACGCAAACTCGTGGCTGCCGTCGGCCAGGGCGTCGAGGACGCCGATCCGGTTGCCCAGCTGGGCGGCCGGATAGGTCAGATCGAACGGCTCGCCCACATTGGCGACATGGAACGTGCCATTGAGCCAGGTCTTGCGCAGGCGAGCGTTGAGCACCGGCGCTTCCCAGCGCGGATTGCTGCCGATGAGCAGCAACGCGTCGGCCGACTCCACTCCGGCAATGGTCGTGTTGAAGAGATATGACGGGCGCCGACCGCCGAGCTTGGCACCGTCCTGGCGGCAATCAAGATGGACGACGCCGAGCATCGTCATCAGGTCCTTGAGCGCCTTGATCTCTTCCGCTGCGACCAGATCCCCGACGATGGCGGCCATGCGCTGCGGCGAAGTCTCCTTGACGCGCGCGGCAATCGCGGCGAAGGCCTCGGTCCAAGTTGCGGGCTCGAGCTTGCCGTTGCGGCGGACGTAGCAGCGGTCCAGGCGCTGGCGCATCAGGCCGTCGCAGGCATGGCGCGTCTTGTCGCTGATCCACTCCTCGTTGACGTCTTCGTTGGTGCGCGGCAGGACGCGCATCACCTCGCGGCCGCGAGCGTCAACACGGATGGCGCAACCCTGGGCATCCATCACGTCGATGGATTCCGTCTTGCCGAGCTCCCACGGGCGGGCCGCAAAGGCATAGGGCCTCGAGGTCAGCGCGCCGACGGGGCACAGGTCGACGACGCAGCCCGACAGTTCGGACTCGAACGCCTTTTCCAGGTAAGTCGTGACCTCCATGTCCTCGCCGCGGCCCGTGGCGCCGAGATCGGGTACGCCCGCGATCTCGGTCGCAAAGCGGATGCAGCGCGTGCAGTGGATGCAGCGGGTCATGACCGTCTTGATCAGCGGACCCATGTACTTGTCTTCGACACCGCGCTTGTTCTCGTTGAAACGGTGAAAGGCGGCGCGGCCGTAGCCGAGCGCCTGGTCCTGCAGGTCGCACTCGCCGCCCTGATCGCAGATTGGGCAGTCGAGCGGGTGGTTGATGAGCAGGAACTCCATCACGCCTTCCCGCGCCTTCCGGGCGACGGGCGAGTTGGTATTGATCTTGGCCGGCGTGCCGTCCTTGTTGGGGAAGATGTCCTTCACCTGCAGGGCGCAGCTGGCCTGCGGCTTGGGCGATCCCACCCACTCCACAAGGCACATGCGGCAGTTGCCGGCGACCGAAAGCCTCTCGTGGAAGCAGAAGCGCGGCATCTCCGCGCCGGCCTGCTCGCAAGCCTGCAGGAGAGTCAGGTTGTCTTCCGCCTCGATTTCCTTGCCGTCGATGATGATCTTGCGGGCCATCTAGCTGCCTTTGGCGGTGATGTAGGGACTGAGGATCTCGCGCCAGCGCGCATAGCCCTGGCCCGAGACATGGATGTCGTCGCTCGTCAATCTCGGATCGAGGCGACCGTTCGCCACAAAGTGCGGATAGAGGTCGATGTAGGTCAGGCCCCGCTTGTCGGCGATCTCCTTGAACAGTGCGTTGACCGCCTGCACCTTGGCGGCGAATTCCGGCAGACGCGGCAGGAGGCTCTCGAGATAGATGGTAGCGGCCGGCAATCCCGCATGCAGACGGTCGAGGATGTCGGCCACATTGCCGGCGATCTGCTGCGGGGCACGCCCGAACTCGACATCGTTGGTGCCGATCATCAGGAAGATCGTGGCCGGTCTGGCCTCGATCACCTGCGACAGACGGTGCTCGAGGCCGACCGTCGTATCGCCCGCGATACCGAAGTTGCGCACGCGATCACCGGGATAAGCCTCGCTCCAGCGGCCCCAGTCGGTCAGGCTGTCGCCGACGAAGGCGATACCGCCGTTCATCGCCGGCAAGGTGCCGAACAGCGTCACGCGCATGATATAGGTCGGAACGTCCCAGGGATGCATGAAGTCCCGGCGCTCGGTCATGACGACGCCGACCGAGGCGGTGGACGGGCGGATGTCGGCAAACGGATCGACAACCGGCGCCGACACGGCAGGCGGCGTGGCGGAGAACTGGTCGTGCACCCAGGCACAGCCGCCGAGCGGCAGCACCGCTACCAGCAGCGCCGTACCGATCGATCCGCCCGCCCGGGTATGCATCAGACTCGTGTCCCCTGCGATGGCCAGCGCGAAAACGCAAAGATCCAGAGGAAGATCACGTTCACCACCGGCACGAACCAGATGAGGATCCAGACACGCGAATAGCCCGCCTTGTGGATGATCTCCATCATCGGCAGCGCGAAGACCAGGAACCCGACGATCCAAAACATCCAGCCCAGCGGCCAGAGGAACAAGAACGGCCATTCGTGATAATGCATGTACATCATCGACGTCACTCCGCCGCCTTCGACATCGCGGTCCCGCGGTATTCCGCGATACGACGCTCCAGTTCGGGACGGAAATGCCGGATAAGGCCCTGCACCGGCCAGGCCGCTGCGTCGCCCAAGGCGCAGATCGTGTGACCTTCCACTTCCTTTGAGACTTCGTAGAGCAGATCGATTTCCTCGACCTTGGCGTTGCCCTGCTGCATGCGGCTCATGACGCGCCACATCCAGCCCGTGCCTTCGCGGCACGGCGTGCACTGGCCGCAGCTCTCGTGCTTGTAGAAATAGGACAGCCGCTGGATCGCCTTCACCACGTCGGTGGACTTGTCCATGACGATAACGGCGGCGGTGCCGAGCCCCGACTGCACGTTCTTGAGGGAGTCGAAATCCATCAGCACGTCGTCGCAGATCGACTTGGGAATCAGAGGTACCGAAGCGCCGCCGGGAATGACCGCCAGCAGATTCTCCCAGCCGCCGCGCACGCCACCGGCATGCTTGTCGATGAGCTCGCGCAATGGGATGCCCATCGCTTCTTCGACGTTGCAGGGCTTGTTCACGTGGCCGGAGATGCAGAACACCTTTGTGCCGGTGTTGTTGGGCCGGCCGATCGCGGCAAACCACTCCGCCCCGCGGCGCACGATCTCGGGCGTCACCGCGATGCTCTCGACGTTGTTGACCGTGGTGGGGCAGCCGAAGACGCCGACGTTGGCAGGGAACGGCGGCTTGAGCCGGGGCATGCCCTTCTTGCCCTCCAGGCTTTCAAGCAGCGCGGTCTCCTCGCCGCAGATATAGGCGCCGGCGCCGTGGTGCACGAAGATGTCGAAATCCCAACCGTGGACGTTGTTCCTGCCGATCAGGTTGGCAGCATAGGCTTCGTCGACGGCGCGCTGCAGCGCCTCGCGCTCTCGGATGAACTCGCCGCGGACATAGACGTAGGCCACGTGCGCCCGCATGGCGAAGCCTGCAACCACGCAGCCTTCCACCAGGGTGTGCGGATCGTTGCGGAGGATGTCGCGGTCCTTGCAGGTGCCGGGCTCGGATTCATCGGCATTGACGACGAGGTAGTGCGGCCGGTCGGGATGGACCTGCTTGGGCATGAAGGACCACTTGAGGCCGGTCGGGAAGCCAGCGCCGCCGCGGCCTCTCAGCCCCGACTTCTTGATCACGTCGACGATCGCTTCGGGTCCGATCTCGAGGATCTTCTTGGTGCGGTCCCAGTTGCCTCGGCGTCGCGCCGCGTCGAGGGCTGGACTTTCGAAGCCGTAGAGATTGGTGAAGATGCGATCTTGATCGGAGAGCATCAGGTGGCCGCTCCCGGTGGTTTCTGGGCGGGGGATTCGCGCTCGACGCCGTGCACGTGCGTCTTGCCCGTGTCGTCGGTATTGGCCGGTCCGCCGCGCTGCGCCGCGGCGCCGTGGCCGTTGATGAGCGTGGTGGGCCCGCCGATGGGTTCGGAGGAACGGCGCCCGATCTGAGATCCCGTCTTCGGCTGCTCGCCGCGCCGGACGGCTTCGATGATCTCGCCGGTCTTCTGTTCGTCGAGGTCTTCGTAGGGATCGTCGTCGATCAGGATCATCGGCGCGTTGACGCAGGCGCCGAGGCATTCGACTTCCATCCAGGTGAACTTGCCGTCGGCCGAGATCGCGTGCTGCTCTTGGTGGATGTGCTTCTTGCAGGCCTTCACCACCGCGTCCGAACCGCGCAGCCAGCAGGGCGTCGTGGTGCAGACCTGCACCATGTGCTGTCCCACCGGCTCGAGATTGAACATGGTGTAAAAGGTGGCGACTTCGAGAACGCGGATGTAGGGCATGTCGAGCAGCCTGGCGACCTGCTCGATCATCGGCTTGGTCACCCAGCCTTCCTGCTTCTGGCCGATCCACAGGGCCGCGATCACCGCGGAGGCCTGGCGGCCCGGAGGGTACTTGGCGATTTCCTGATCCAGCAGGGTCTTGTTCGCGTCGTTGAACGCAAAGCTGGCGGGCTGTTCGTGATGCAGGCGGCGCAGACTCACCGGTCCACCTCCCCGAAAACGATGTCGATGGTGCCGATCACGGCGGAGACGTCGGCCAGCATGTGGCCCTTGGTGAGGAACTCCAGAGCCGCCATGTGCAGGAAGCTGGGCGTGCGGATCTTGCAGCGGTACGGTCGATTGCTGCCGTCAGCCACGAGATAAACGCCGAACTCGCCTTTCGGAGCTTCGACGCCCACATAGACCTCGCCCGGCGGGACGTGGAAGCCTTCGGTGTACAGCTTGAAGTGATGGATGAGCGCTTCCATCGACTTCTTCATCTCGGCGCGCCGCGGCGGCACCACCTTGTGGTCGGTCGAGGACACCGGACCCGACGGCATCTTCTCGATGCATTGCTGCATGATGCGGTTGGCCTGTCGCATCTCCTCCATGCGGATGAGATAGCGGTCGTAGCAGTCGCCGTTCTTGCCGACGGGAATCTTGAAATCAAAGTCGTTGTAGCACTCGTATGGCTGTGCCCGCCTGATATCCCAGGCGACGCCGGCAGAGCGCAGCATGGGGCCCGACATTCCCCAGGCTTCCGCATCCTTGCGCGATACCTTGCCGATATCGACGTTGCGCTGCTTGAAGACCCGGTTTTCCGTCAGCAGTATTTCGATGTCGTCGAGCACCTTGGGGAAGCTGCGCGTGAATTCATAGATGTCGTCGATGAGCTGTTGCGGCAGATCCTGGTGCACACCCCCGACGCGGAAATAGGCGGAATGCAGGCGGGCGCCGCAGGCGCGCTCGTAAAACACCATCAGCTTCTCGCGCTCCTCGAAGCCCCACAGGATCGGCGTCAATGCGCCGACATCGTTCGCCTGTGTGGTGATGTTGAGGAGGTGCGAGAGAAGACGGCCAATCTCGCAATAGAGAACGCGGACGTATTGCCCGCGCTTGGGCACTTCCAGACCGATCAGCCGCTCAGCAGCCAGGCAGAAGGCGTGCTCCTGGTTCATCGGCGAGACGTAATCGAGGCGGTCGAAATACGGGATCGCCTGGAGGTATGTCTTGCGTTCGATCAACTTCTCCGTGCCGCGGTGCAGCAGGCCGACTTGCGGATCGACACGCGTGACCACCTCGCCGTCGAGCTCGAGCACCAGACGCAGCACGCCATGCGCGGCCGGATGCTGCGGACCGAAATTGATGGTGATGCGGCCATCCTCCGACTTGGGCTGCGCTCCGGCCAGCCAGGGAGGAGTTTCGTCGCGGGCTTTCGCGTCGTCGATCATGGCTTTTTCCCCGGATCGCCGGAGGCCGCGCCAGGCGCCATGGCGGCCTTCTCGTCACCCGGCAGGATATGAGGTGCCCCTTCCCAGGGACTCATGAAGTCGAAATCCCGATACTCCTGGACGAGTTGCACCGGCTGGTAGACCACGCGCTTGAGGTCGTCGTCGTAGCGCAGTTCGACGAACCCCGTCACCGGAAAATCCTTGCGCAGCGGGTGTCCCTGAAAGCCGTAATCCGTCAGCAACCGACGCAGGTCGGGATTACCCTCGAACACCATGCCGTACATGTCATGGGCTTCGCGCTCGAACCATTGGGCCGAGGGGTGCACGCCGGTGATCGTCGGCACGGACGTCACCTCATCCACCTGTACCTTGACACGGATACGGCAGTTCTTCGTCAGCGACAGAAGGTGATAGACGACATCGAAGCGCCTTTGCCGCTGCGGCCAGTCATTGCCGCAAAGATCGACCAGGACCTTGAACTCGCACGCCGGATCGTCGCGCAGGAAGGTGATGACCCGCACGATCTCGGCCGCCTCGGCCTGGACCGACAACTCCCCGTAGGCCACCTTCGTTCCAGTCACCGCGCCTTGCAGCGACGAGACGATCCGGTCCGCCAGCGTTGCAAAATCAACAGTCATCGGCGCTCCTCTGCGACGAGAACATAGTGCTTGACCATCTCGTCGTAGCGCTCCAGCGCCGCCTGGGCATCCGGCTCGACCACGGCGCGTTCCGCGTCATGGCCGGCGAAAGCCCGGATGGCATCCAGGGTCTCCCAGCGCGTGATGATCACGAACTCGATCCGGCTGTCCACCACGCGTTCCAGCACCGAAGTGTCGACGAAGCCGTCGATGGCGCGGAGACGCGGCAGGAGGACCTCATAGAAGTGGTGGCGATAATCGTCGGCATTTTCCGACAGGGCTTCAGCCGTCCAGATTCGAACGATCATGGCCTCACCTGTCGATCGTGCCTGTGCGACGGATCTTCCGCTGCAGCAGCAACAGGCCGTAGATCAGGGCTTCGGCGGTTGGCGGGCAACCCGGGACGTAGATATCGACGGGCACGATGCGATCGCAGCCCCGTACGACCGAATAGGAATAGTGGTAGTAGCCGCCGCCATTGGCGCACGACCCCATCGACACGACATAGCGCGGCTCCGGCATCTGGTCGTAGACCTTGCGCAGGGCCGGCGCCATCTTATTGCAGAGCGTGCCCGCCACGATCATCACGTCGGACTGGCGCGGAGAGGCGCGCGGCGCGATGCCGAACCGCTCGAGGTCGTAACGCGGCATGGCCGCGTGCATCATCTCGACCGCACAGCAGGCCAAGCCGAACGTCATCCACATCAGGGAGCCGGTGCGGGCCCAGTTGATGATCGCGTCGGCGCTGGCGACGAGAAATCCCTTCTCGGCCATCTCGGCCTGGATCTGCCTGAAATACGGATCGTTGTCCGTGATCGGAGCACCGCCTTCAACGCCCGCGCGGGCGGCGCTTCCTGCCGGGATCACTCCCATTCGAGCGCTCCCTTTTTCCATTCGTAGATGAAGCCCACCGTGAGCACCGCCAGGAAAGCCATCATCGACCAGAAGGCGAAGGCACCCATGGCACTCAGGGTCACGGCCCACGGGAAGAGAAATGCAACTTCCAGGTCGAAGATGATGAAGAGGATCGAGACGAGATAGTACCGCACGTCGAACTTCGTGCGGGCATCACCGAAGGCGTTGAAACCGCACTCGTAGGCCGACAGCTTCTCGGGGTCCGGCTTCTTCGGCGCAATGACCACCGGCACGACCATCAACCCGATCGCGATCACGGCGGCGATCCCGATGAAGATCAAGATCGGCAGGTATTCGAGCAGCAATCGATCCATTCGCGGTTCCACTCGGACTAGCGGTTGAGCCGATAGGCGCCGACGTGGGCGCCACGACCGTGTTTCGCAGGTGCAGTGTCGGCAGGGTGCATCCCCGCACAACGCTGAATCGGAAAGGGTTTAGAGCAGGAAACATCAAAGGCAAACAGGAAAATCATCGGAATCATGTGCGTAGCGGGTGCGATTGCCTGCGACTTTTTTGCAGGATTTCCCCGCCTTTCGCTCCGTCTTTTCCGCTTGGAACGGCATCGCATCCTTCACGGCTGTCCGGTGAAGAATGGCGGGAGCGACGGGGCTCGAACCCGCGACCTACGGCGTGACAGGCCGTCACTCTAACCAACTGAGCTACGCCCCCGCGGGCGCCTCGCGGTCCTGCCGCGAAGGACGGTCGATGTAGGGCCGCCCCTATCTCAAGTCAAGCTAATGCCAGGAGCTTTCCGGCTGCGGGTCGCCACGAAATAAGCCGTCATCCCCGCGGGGTTCCCGCCTGTGCTCCCCTTCGCCTTCCCCGCCTTCCGGCGCCGCCGGACCCATCTCCATCGCCTTGAGCTGCTTGGCGGTCAGAATGCCCTTGCCTTCGACATCGAGCTGTTGAAACAACGAACGGGCGGTGGCCGCGAATTCGTTAAAATCCACGAAACCTTGCTGGTTCCAATCGATCAGGGGGGAAGCCGCCGACGCATCTTCCTTCCAACGCGCCTCGTTCACGGCGCGGACTTCATCGGGCTCCAAGACGCCGTCATGGTTCGTATCGGCGGCATCGAAATCCCGCCGCAGCCCAGCTTCCATGTCAGCCCGTGTGACGTTGCCGTCCTTGTCCGCATAGCGGATCAGCATTTCGACCGGGGCGTGCCATTCCGCTTCGCCGTGCCTCTGCTGCGCCGGACGGCTGGAACAGCCCGCCACAACTGCCGCAAGCAAAACCATTGCCGAAACCCAAATAACCGTCCGCATCATTCGCGACCCTTCCCACCGGCCGGAGCCTACGCGCAAACAGGTCGCAAAGGTATGTCAATCGCGACTGCTTCGACCCGGCCACCGTCGCGCTTAGGATGGCCCGCACCCCGTCCAAGGGCGCTGCTGCCTGCAGCGCCAAACCGAGGGTGGTGGGCGGTGACGGGTTCGAACCGCCGACCCCATCGGTGTAAAGACTTTTTTATCGGTTTCGGGCGGTTGCGGGTTGTTTCACTGTCCTTCCAACCCCTTGCTTTCCCTCCATAAATCGTTTCACGTCGTTCGGCGAGGGTGCGGGAAGCTTCTGCTTTTTTGCCCCCCAGCTGCCCCCCAGAGCGGTCTTGGATGGGGCCGAATCGCGCCGCGTAATAGGAGGCGTATATGAAGTGTAGCATCAGGCTCATCGCCACCGATCGCGAACTCCTGGGGCTGCGACCAGATGAGGCCGGTCGGTACGAGGTCGGCATCAAGAATGCTCGTGGGCTGTCGATCCGGGTGTACCCCGAAGGCGATAAGGTCTTTGAGCTTCGATATGTGGCCGCAAACGGCGCGCGCCGGCGGATGAAGCTCGGGACATATCCAGCGCTGAAATTGGCGGATGCAAAGAGGAAGGCTGGCAAGTTCCAAAATGAGGTCGTCGAAGGGAACGACCCATCGGCCGAGCGGGCAGCCTCGAAGAGAACTCAAAGAACGGGCGAGACGGTGGAGCAACTCGCGAGGGCGACCTTCAAAGCAGCCAAACTCGGTCTTCATGGGGGACGCAAAAAGCCGAAGAGTCCGTCCACCATCGCCAACGAAACCCGGCTGTATGAGCGCCACATCGCACCCAAATTGGGCGACAAGATCTTTACCGAGGTGAGGCGCCGCGACATTAAGGAGTTCATGCGCGACGTGGCCGCAGATAGCGGTCTCGCGCCTTCGAGCGTCGGACGGGTTGGGGAAGTCCTGAGCGGCATCTTCGCTTTTGCCGTTCATGAGGATCGGATCGAATCGAACCCGGTCGTGGGGCTATCGCATCCCCTTTCTTGGGTCAGCCGGGAACGACGCTTC
>JAGWNK010000093.1 GCA_028871345.1 Alphaproteobacteria bacterium
GGAAGCTGACAGCGAACCTGGACCTGGGCACGCGTATTTTTCTGGATGGCGGCGCTGCGCAGTTTCGGACTGAACTGGAGGTCAGGGCCCCCATCGTTCACGGTCTGGATCTTGCCGGCAGGCTGTTCTTCGTACGCAGCGCGAGGCTTAGCGCCTACAACGATGCCCGCGATCACGGCGAACTCTACAATCTTCTGCGCGTCGGCGTGGAAGCCACATATCATCTGACGGACTCGATCGAACCGGTCGTCGCCTACGAAGACTATCTCGCCGGGATGGGCGGACACGCGTCCCAGCGCTTCACCATCGGCGTCAAGATCAGCTATTGAGGCGCCGATCGGGGAGTCCCGCCTATCCCCGCTCGCCTGGCGGGATGTTCCTTTGGAGATATTCCAAGCCCGGCCGCCCAAGCTTTTCATGAACTGTGAAGAGTTGTCGCATGACGGGTGGCGCATGGAGTTTCTGCCGACCTTTTTCGACGTCCGTTTCCGGGCCTGCCTCGTGGTGGGTGGGGGTGAGGTTGCCGCGCGCAAGGCGGAGCTGCTGATGCGGGCCGGTGCCGCTGTGACGGTGGTGGCGCCGGAACTGAGCAGAAGCCTCGCGCAATACCGCGATACTGGTAAGCTCAGTCATCGCGCGCGCGTCTTCCGCCCCGGCGATATCGAGGGCTGCACGCTGGTCATCGCCGCCACCGACGATGAAGCCGTCAACCGCGAGGTTTCCGAGCTGTGCCGGGAGCGCGCCATTCCGGTCAACGTGGTCGACGCACCCGAGCTTTGCAGCTTTATCGTGCCGTCCATCGTCGATCGCTCGCCGGTGATCGTGGCAGTGTCATCCGGCGGGGCTTCGCCGGTTCTGGCGCGCATCCTGCGTACGAAGCTGGAAACGATGCTTCCGGCCTCTTATGGTCGGCTGGCGACGCTCGCCGAGAGTTTCCGCGAACGCGTCAAGCGGCGCTTTTCGGACGTGGCGCAACGCCGCCGCTTCTGGGAGGACGTGCTGCAGGGGCCCGTGGCCGAGATGATGCTGGCAGGGCAGGAGCGGGCGGCGAAGGTTGCCGTCGAGGTCGCGCTGCAGCAGGATACGCCGTCGTCACTGTCGGTAGGCGAGGTTTATCTCGTTGGTGCCGGTCCCGGCGACCCGGACCTGCTTACCTTTCGTGCCTTGCGCCTGATGCAGCAGGCAGACGTGGTTGTCTATGACCGGCTGGTGGCGCCGGAGATTCTCGATTTCGCGCACCGCGGTGCCAAGCGCATCTATGTCGGCAAGGCGCGCAGCGACCACAGCCTGCCGCAGGACGAGATCAACCGCCTGCTGGTGCGCCTCGCTCGCGAAGGCAAGCGCGTGCTACGCCTGAAGGGTGGCGACCCGTTCATCTTCGGCCGCGGCGGCGAAGAAGTGGATGTGCTGGCGGCGGAGGGCGTTCCGTTCCAGATCGTGCCCGGCGTCACCGCGGCTTCGGGCTGCGCGGCCTATGCGGGCATTCCGCTAACGCATCGCGACTACGCGCATAGCTGCGTCTTCGTTCCGGGCCACCTCAAGGATGGCGGCGATCTGGACTGGCATGCGCTGGCCCAACCTCATCAGACCATCGTGGTCTATATGGGTCTGCACAATCTCGAAACGATCTGTCGGCGTCTGATCGACGAAGGTCTTTCGGCCACGACGCCCGCCGCCCTGGTTCAGGACGGCACCACGCAGAGTCAACAGGTATTGATCGGCGATCTGGCGAACCTGCCTGCCAAGGCAGAAGACGTCGCGATGCGCCCGCCCTCGCTGCTCATCATCGGCGACGTGGTCAGGCTGCACGAACGTTTTGCCTGGTTCGAGCCGGCAGGCGTCGCAGAGGGGGCTGGCCTGAGGGCGGCCGGATAAGCGCTAGTCGTCCTCGCCGCGGGCAACGGAATTGGGCCGCTTGTACGGCACGAACAGCCCGCAGCCCATGAGCCGGCCCGAGCCGATGCCCCTTTCCAGGAGCGTGAGCGAGTCGCGAGGTGCCAAGCCTGCCACCATCATACTGCGCGTCGAAATCTCACCGCCGGGTGTGGAGATGCGTCGGCTCTTACCGCACATGATCTTTCGCCGCACAAATCCAAGCGCGTCGATCGCCTGTGCCGCCCGTTCGAGGAAAGTATCTTCGTCGCCAGTCTCGTCGACGACATGGCGTGCATAAGTCGTATCCGATGGCGAGAGTGGCTGGACGCTCGGCTCTCCGACGCGCAGCGGAAAGTCGCGAACGTCGAGTGTCTGGCCCACGAGCGCGCGCGTGTCCTCAAGCCGTTCTTCGGGAAGGCGCAACACCAACCTTGCCCGTCTGGGAAGGTAGAGGAGGGCGCCGTCAGTTTCGTCGCGCTGCCAGCCGTTGCCCGACTCGGCGCCGTATACCAGATGTAACCCGGCGCCCTGCACCAGCGGCAGCCATGGCAGGAGCCGGATCACCGCATGCGAAAGGGCAAAGGCATAATCCGCGGGAATCGCACGACCTGACAGCGCAAACGCCAGATCAGCCGCCGCGGAATTCCCGCTCGCAGCCTCGTCGTCCTCGTCGTCGTTCCAATAGCGCGATGTCACACCAAAAGCTTCACGGTGGCGGGCGTGCCGTACATATCCCGTCGGAGATAGACCGCCGACCGCCCGGCCATCCCATCTGCGCAATACCGCCTGTCGCCGCCAGCGCTTAGACTGTTTCCGGGTTCCGTGGTTTCGTTGCTATTGCGCGGCGGGCGGGCTTCGGGACCCGGGAGACGGTCGAAACCGATAACACGCGAAGCGAACCGATGACAAAAAAGACCCCAGAAACGCCTATGCTGGACAAGTTAGAAAGCGGTCCCTGGCCCAGTTTCGTTTCAGGTCTCAAGCGCCTGGCCAGCGCCGAGGGCAAGCCCTATGCCGGCATGATGAAGGACCTGCTCGGTCAGCTCGAACGCTCCTACGAGACCAA
>JAGWNK010000018.1 GCA_028871345.1 Alphaproteobacteria bacterium
TGACTTGCCTTGCAGTGGAAAAAGTCCTCGCAGCCGCAGCCGCTCTTGGCGGTCACTCCTCTGGTCACGACCGAGAAATGGGGTCGCCAAAATCGGTTTCAAGACCTAACACGTGTATTTAATCATAATTTTAGGATTGAAAGCGTGACAAAGGAGCGGTTGCACATTTCTCTGCCGCCTTGAGCGACGCGCGGCATGCACGGCCTGCACCGCAACTTCGCTTTCTTCATGACCCCTTCGATCGCCATCGCTGCGCGCCATTCGGCGCGCATCGGCTCCGGCATGCTGGTGGTCTTCTGCATCGTGGTCGATTGCGGCCTGACCCGAAAGGCGCAAGAGCTGAAATTGAAGACGAGCCCTTTCGGAACGTATGGGAATCCGTCGCCTGTGACCGGCCCATCGGATCGTCGAAAGCCGCTTCGGAACAAATCCAGCGCCGCATAGGAAGGTCGATGAGACCGAGTCAGGATTATTCCGAATTGGTGCGCCGATGCCCGACGATTACAAAGGCCTCATGGACCGCAGGCCGCACCTTCGACTAGCCTGTCGCCCGTGAAGACGCTACGGACCATGCGGTTTCAAACATTGGCTGCGCAGCGACGCGAACCTTCGCCGGCGCTGCGCCAGGAAAGCAGCCCCCCGGGCGCGCAAATTGGAGCCAATCTTGATTACGACCACACGCGTGCCATCTGATGGCGCTGCCTATTTTTCTGACCTGGGGATGCCATCAAGACATGACCCGCTTCTTGAAAGGCTTGCGCCGGTCAAGAAACTCGCCCGCTACAAGCGCTGGGGCTACGCCATCGCGCTGGTCAGCGTCGGCATCGCCGTCATGCTGCGCCTCCTGCTCAGCAATGTCATTGACGTCGGTATCTTCGTCACATTCTACCCCGCAGTCTTCCTGACGGTCATGGTAGGCCGGTTCGGCCCCGGAATGTTGTCGGCCATCCTGGCGGTAGGCGCCGCGGACTATTTCTTCCTGCCGCCAATCCATTCGATCGCACTTTTCGCCGATGAAGGCCTCGATCTCGCGCTCTTTGCTGCCAACTTGACGCTGGCCGTGGCCGGCATCAGCCTGTTGCTGGAATTGCTCGATCGGCTGTGGCGCCAGCAGGACGATCTGCGCTTCGTGCTCGACACCGAGCCGGTTGGCATCGCTTCAGTGGACGCCGCCGGCGGCATCACGCTCGCCAATCATGCCCTCATGACGATGCTCGGGTATTCGGCGGACGAACTGATCGGGCGACCGATCAATGCCGTCCTGCCGGAGGAATTCAGCGCCCCCGCTCCAAAGGCGCCTAGTGCGGATTCCCACGAGTCGTATGCGCTGCGCTGCGACGGCACTCCATTGCCGGTCGAGATCAGGCGCAATCCCGTCTGCCGCCACGGAACACCCGGGATGCTCGTGAGTGTTCTCGACATCACCGAACGCAAGTCCGCCGAGCGGATCCAGAACATCCTCACGCACGAAGTCCAGCATCGCGCCGGCAACCTGCTGACCGTCATCCAGGTCATCGCCAGCAGGACACTGACGACGAACCGCAGCATGGAGGAGGCGAAGCAGATACTATTGGCGAGGCTAAAGGCCTTGGGTAGAACCCAGGCACTTTTCGCCGCGCAGGGCGGCGCCGAGCTGCGCAGCATCGTCGCAGGAGAGCTGACACCTCTAACGGACGACGTCACGATCTCAGGCAGCGCCATTCTGCTGCCGTCCAGAATCGCCCAGAACTTCAGTCTGATCGTCCATGAGCTGTGCACCAATGCCTTGAAATACGGCGCGCTGTCCTGCAGCGGGGGCACCGTGTCGGTCGCATGGGAACGGCAGGGCGACGAGTTCGTCTTTTCGTGGTCCGAAGGCGGCGGGCCGCCCGTGCGCGAACCATCCCGCAAAGGCTTCGGCCAGACCGTCCTCAACGAATTGCCCAAGAACTTCGGCGCGACCGTGTCGGCGGAATATGCCGAAACCGGGTTCCGCTACCGCCTGACGACCAGATGGGATCGGATCGCCGCGCCGGACGACGCACTCAAACTAATCGCGTAAGCGCGATCGCCCTCAATACCACTTCCGCAAGCGCCGGCGCCATCGGCTTCCCGATCCCAGTCATTCGACGTTCTGGACCGCGCCGATCACTGGGGAATGTGAAGTAGCCGGCGCTTCTGGAATTCCCAATGGTCCTTTCGCGCCAGCGACAGCGCCTTCTGGAATGCCTGTTTCGCTTCGGACGGCCGATTCATGGCGAGCAGGATGTTTCCCGATGTGGCCTGCGCTTCCGCCGATTTGGGCCACAAGGCGACGGCCGTGTCGATTTCGCGCAGTGCCTGCGACCACTGCTTCCTGTTTGCGAGCTGCTGAGCGGCGCTCATGTGGGCCATCGCCGACAGCTCTGGCACATCGAAGCTGCCCCGGAATACCAGGACGGAGTCCGCGATCTCCGCATCGGGATGACGGTAGAGGAACTGGGCATAGGGATTGAGATCGCCCGGACCCCAATAGTCTCCGTCTGCCTCCGATCCGCTGACCAGAACGACCCCCGTGATGCGCGGCGGGACCGGCGGCTGCGCCATCGCGAACCAATGCGAAATCCCTTCCGGCAGAGGCTTGCAGGGAATGCCGTAATAGGCCGGCGGAACGTCCCAGCCATAATGGGCAAACCAGCAATCGCGGATGCGGTTGCGCGCAAGATACGAAGCCACCGCCCGAAGGCCCTGGTTCCAGTCGGCATTGGAGTCGGTGAGCCGGCGATAGCTGGTGGAAGGCCCGCCCCAGGCTTCGTTGGCATACGGGATATAATCGGGAAACGCCGCAGCCGACGATGCGACGTGAACGATGATGAACGTACCTGCCGCAACTTTCCCCCAGCGGCCCGTTGCGGCCAGCGCGACCGCAGCCGCGGCCGCGAACACGACCAGGAAAGGAAACACCGGCAAGATGTGACGAACGCCGATGTCCATGCTGGAGAACAGGCTCACGGCAAAATAGAGCACCGCCGGCACGAGGAGAAACACGATTTCCCGCCGCGTCCGCCGAAGCGCGCGCAGGAACGGCGAGACCGCCAGCAGGGCGAGGAAGCCCAGCGTGGCTTTGATGAGAAAGGCGAGCGGGAAATAGAACCAGCGGCCCGTGTCGTAATCCACGCCAAGCAGAAAAGCCGGGTCGCGTCGCGCGACGGCCGCCAGATTGACGAAACCGAACAGATACGCCTCGGGCAGCAGATGCCAACTTGACAGGTCCATGACAATCCGCTGCAGCGCAGGCGATTGGCCGCCCGCATAGTCGGCAAGGCTCGGCATCATCGCGAGGCCTCCGGGGCGCGCGTGGTAACGAAATCCGTAGAAGGTCCACAGGACGGCATAGGCCGTCAGGCCGATCGCCGCCAGCGCGCCGGCCATGCGCAGCCAAGGCATGGCTCCGCCCTGCCGCCGTTCGGGCCCTGCCAGCATCTCGACCAACGCCAGGACGAACAGCACGGGCAGGACGAACAGGCCGGAATCCTTGCACGCCAACGTCAGCCCCGCCGCCACGCCGCAGATCACCAGCCGCAGCACCGAGGGATGCTTGCACCACCGGTAGAAGGCATAGACGGTGGCGAAGAAACAGCAGGTGACCGCCATGTCCACCGTGACCATCGCGCCGTGCGCCAAGAGGTTCGGCTCGAACACGAAGAGCATCAGCGCGATCAGCCCGGCGGTGGTCCCGAACATCTCAGACCCCGCCGCGAAGACCAACAGGGCGAGCGCCAAGGTGAAGACCGCGATCGCCGTCCGGGCCCGGAACAACATCGCATCCGCGTCGTGCGTGTAGAGACACGCGGCGCCGCTGGAGAAATTCTCCATCATGAAGAACTGCGTGTAGGGCGCCGCCGGCGGGCACGGAACGTTGCGCACGGGCAGCGCAGCGATCAGCTTGGCGAACGGCGGATGCTCGGGGTTGGAGCCGAAATCGCCGTACGTCCAATACCGAATGCCGCTCAACAGATGGTTCGCTTCGTCGGGGGTCTGGGCCTGGTTGTAGGCGGGAACCAGCAGCTCAACGGCCAGCACCAGAAGCAGGGCCGCCACGGCCGCCCAGCGGCAGGCCGCCAGCCGGCGGAAAACGATGCCGGCAAACATGCCATGGTCAGGCACGCTATCCCCCCTCACGGCTCACGAACCCGGCACGTCCGCGATCGGAGACTGCAACAAATCCGAGGCCACGGAGCGGCAGGCCAGCGGTATCAATACCACTTCAGCAGGCGCACATCGCTGGCGCCGTCGACCTCGGACTTGAACTTCTGCACGTCGCTCAGCGTGCCGTCCTGGTTGTGGTAGTGGTACGGGTAGACGACCTTCGGGCGGAAATCCTTCACCCACTTGGCGGCGGCGTCGACGGTCTCGGTGTAGGGCAGGTTCATCGGCACGAACGCCACGTCGATGCCCTTCAACTTGGCCAGCGCCGGCGTCTCCTCCGTATCGCCAGCAATGTAGATCATCTTGCCGGCGAGACCGATGACATAGCCGTTGCCCTTGCCCGGCGGGTGGAACTTCAGGCGGTCGGGCGTGGTGTTCTGCATCGGCACGGCCTCGACCGTCAGGTCCTTGATCTGGGCCAGCGCGGTCAGGCTGCCGTTCTTCATCGCCGTCACGATGGCCTGCTTCTTCAGGGCGGCCGGCATCTGATCGACCACATTCTGCGGGGCGATGATCACCGTCTGCGGTCCCGCCACGGCCTCGAGGATCGCGACGTTGAAATGGTCGAAATGCTCGTGCGTGATGAGGATCACTTCGGGCCTGGGCACCGCCTTGTACTCGGCCGCCGGGTCGGCGGGCGCCGCCCCTTCGACCGGCGGGGCCGGATCGACAAGGATGTACTTGCCGTTCCAGCTCAGCATCAGCGATGCATGGTGGAAAGCATGGATTCCGATGGGACCCGTCGCTGTGGCGATCGTGTCATCGCTGGGCGCGGCATGAGCCGTGGCGCACATCATGGCGAGTCCCGCCGCCGCACTCTGGATGTACCTGATGTTCATCGAAGAGCTCCTCCGTTCGAGTCGCGGTGCCTTCCGCTCGCCTTCGCGGTTACGGGGCAAGGCGCCGGGCAGAAAAGCGCGCTAAATGTGCAGCGCCTTCTTGTCGGCGTCCAGCACCGCTTCGTGCATCATCTCAGACAATGTGGGATGCGGGAAGACGACGCCGGCGAGATCGGCTTCCGTCGCCTCCAGCGTGCGGGCAATGGCATAGCCCTGGATCAGCTCGGTCACCTCGGCGCCGATCATGTGGGCGCCCAGAAGCTCGCCGGTGTCGGCGTCAAACACCGTCTTGATCAGGCCTTCGGAATCGCCCAGAGCGATGGCCTTGCCGTTGCCGATGAAGGGGAAACGGCCGATCTTGATCTTGCGCCCGGTCGCCTTGGCTTTCGCCTCGGTCAGGCCGATGGAGGCCACCTGCGGCCAGCAATAGGTGCAGCCGGGGACCTTCGACGCGTCGAGGGGGTGTGCGCCTTTCACGCCGGCGATGCGTTCGGCCACGATGACGCCTTCGTGCATGGCCTTGTGCGCCAACCAGGGCGGCCCGACCAGGTCGCCGATGGCCCACAGCCCGGCGACGCCGGTCTCACCCCATTCGTTGATCACGACATGCGTCTTTTCGACCTTCACGCCGGCGGCCTCGAGGCCGATGTTCTCGACATTGCCGACGATTCCGATCGCCAAAATGACGCGTTCGACGGTGAGCGTCTCGCTCTTGCCGTCCGTCCCCTTCAGCGTCGCCGTGACGCTGTCGGCGCCCTTCTCCAGCTTCTCGACCGTGGTCGAGACCTTCACCTTCATGCCCTGCTTGACGAACGCCTTGGCGGCAAGCTGCGATATCTCCTCGTCCTCGACGGGAAGCACGCGATCGAGCACTTCCACCACGGTCACGTCGGAGCCGAGGGTGCGGAAGAAGCTGGCGAACTCGATGCCGATGGCGCCGGAGCCGACGACCAGCAGCGATTTGGGGAACGATGGCGGCACCATGGCTTCGCGGTAGGTCCACACCAGCTTGCCGTCGGGCTCGAGACCAGGCAGCGTACGGGCGCGCGCGCCCGTGGCCAGCACGATGTTCTTCGCCGCGTATTCCTCGGTCTTGCCGTCCCTGGTCACCGCCAGCCTGCCCTTGCCCGCGAGCTTCGCCTCGCCGGCGATGACGGCGATCTTGTGCTTCTTCATCAGGAAGCCGACACCGTTCGAGAGCTGCTGGGAGACCTTGCGCGAGCGCTCGACGATCTTGGCCAGGTCGAACTTGAAATTCTCAGCCGAGAATCCGAATTCGTTCAGCCGGTGCATCAGGTGCCATATCTCGGACGAGCGCAGCAGCGCCTTGGTCGGGATGCAGCCCCAGTTGAGGCAGATGCCGCCCAGGCGGTCGCGCTCGATGACCGCGGTCTTGAGACCCAACTGGGCGGCGCGGATGGCGCAGACATAGCCGCCGGGGCCGCCGCCCACCACGATGACGTCGAAGGTATTCGTATCAGCCATAGAAGATGCTCGCGAGGAAGATGCCGATCATTGCCGGGAAGACGCAGAATACCGTGTAGAGCGCGGCCACCGACAGGAATTTGACGCCGGTCCAGGCCCAGCTCTGTGCATAGAAGCGGCGCATGGCCAGGACGAGATAGGCGCCCAGGGCCGCCAGCGTCGCCCAGGCCACCATCTCGCCAGGCAGAATCTGCGCCAGCCCCGCCGCCACCAGCAGCAGCGCGAAAGCGAAGGCGTGGAAACCGAGCGAGAACACCAGGTGGTCGACGAAGTAGAACCGCCGCCGCGAACGCCAATAGAACGCCGCCAGCAGAAGCGCAAACAGCGGCAAGAGCAGGAACAGGGCGCGCGGGATCCAGGCCGTCAGCGCCCCGTTGAGCGCCGCGGGATTCGTCGCCAGGTCCTTTGCGGTGCGCCTGGCTTGGGCGCTGATCCACGCCGCCCGCGAATCGTCGGCATGGGCCTGCGCGTAAGCCAGACGGTTGTCGATGTCCGCGCGCGCCGCCGCGGTCATGCTGGGATGGACCGTGCCCTCCCGCGCGAAGAACAACGCCGTGTCGGCCGAAACCGCAAAGTGCTGGCGGCCGTCGTTGAGCACGGCTGGAACGCGGATCTTCTCCTCGCCCGGGGCGATCGCATAGACCTTGCCGTTCTCGACGAAGATCTTCTCCGGCGTCACCACGGGAACGAACTGGACGATGGCGATATGCGTGGCCGACAGCGTCAGAAAGAAGATCAGCGAGACGAACAGGTAGAGGCGTACGGCGGGGACGTAGCGTTGGGTACGCCCTTGGCGGAAGGCGAGCGCCAGCTCGCCGGGCCGAAACAGCAGGGCGCGGGTGGTGCGCAGGATGCGGCTGTCGAAGCTCGCAATGTCCTTGACGAAGTCTTGGACCAGGTGGACGACCGAGCGACGGTGGGTCTCGGTGGGCTGGCCGCACTGCGCACAGTACCGCCCGATCACCGGCGAGGCACAATTGGGACATGGGACAACCCTGCCGCCGTCCTGCAGCAAAGCCGAGACCGCAAGCTCCGCCGCCGCGGCTCCGCCGGTCTCCAATGCGGCCTCAAGCTCTTCCATGGCCGCCTTATAGCAGCATGGCCGCCGGTTCTTCGACGAATTGCTTGAACACCTGGAGGAACCGCGCCCCCGTGGCGCCGTCGATGACGCGGTGATCGCACGACATGGTGACGTTCATCACGGTGGCGACCTCGACCTTGCCGTCCTTGACGACGGCGCGCTGTTCGCCGGCGCCGACCGCCAGGATGCCTGCATGCGGCGGATTAATGACCGCCGTGAAGTGTTTGATTCCGAACATGCCGAGGTTGGAGATGGCAAAGCTGCCGCCTTCGTATTCCTGGGGCTTCAGCTTCTTGGCGCGGGCCCGCTCGGCCAGCGACTTGACCTCGTTGGAGATCGCCGCCAAGCCCTTCTCCTCGGCCCGGAAGACGATGGGCGTGATGAGGCCGAAGTCGAGCGCCACCGCCACGCCGACATCGGCGTGCTTGTGGCGCAGCACGGCGCTCTCGGTCCAGCTGGCATTGCATTCGGGGACCCGCATCAGAGCCAGCGCCGCGGCCTTCACCAGGAAGTCGTTGACCGACAGCTTGTAAGCCCCCTTCGGCGCAGCTTCGTTGAGGCGGGCGCGGGCCTCCATCAGCGCATCGATGCGGCAGTCGATCGTCAGGTAGAAATGCGGGATCAGCGCGGTGGCGGAACTGAGACGCTTGGCGATGGCCTTGCGCATCGCGTCATGCGGGATCTCGGCATAGTCCTCGGGCTTGTAGTAGACGCGCGCGTCGGGCAGCGGCGCGATGCCGCCCTTCGAAACGCTCGCTTCCACCCGCTCCTCAGGGTGAGGGGCTTTGACGGGAGCGGCGCCCGGCTTCGCGTTCTCGACATCGGCCTTGACGATGCGGCCGCGCGGGCCTGAACCGGCAACGGCTGCAAGATCGACGCCGTTCTGCTGCGCGATGCGCCTGGCGAGCGGCGAGGCGAAGATGCGGTTCGTTCCTGCAAGAGGGACGCTCGGCGGAGCCGAGCGGGTGGGGGGTGTTGGCGAATTCTGAGGCGATTTGGACACACCCCCCGCCGAAAAATCGCTGCGCGATTTTTCCGCCTCCCCCTCTAGGGGGGAGGCACCTGCCGATGCCGTCACGGCCGCCTTGATCGAACTCATGGCAGACGAGATGTCGGGCACGGCGGCGCCGCCCTCGCCCGACAAAACGGCGATCGGAGCGTTGACCTTCACGCCTTCGGTGCCTTCGGGGACGAGAATCTTCTCGATGCGGCCTTCATCGACCGCTTCAAACTCCATGGTGGCTTTATCGGTCTCGATCTCGGCGAGGATGTCGCCGGACTTCACTTCGTCGCCCTCCTTGACCAGCCACTTGGCGAGCTTGCCCTCCTCCATGGTGGGAGACAAAGCAGGCATGAGGATTTGCGTCGACATCAATGGACCTCGAGGGGCTTCAGTTCGACTGCGTGCTGTTCCCAATGTTCGCCGTCGAAGGCAGCGACGTGCACGGCTTTGAACTCCCGCGCGTCCAGACAGCGGAAGTTCACGGAGTAGCCGTCGGGATGGGAGCGCGGCACGTAGAACGACTTGATCCCGCATACCGAGCAGAACAGGTGCTTGGCGATCTTGGTGTTGAATTCATAGGTGGTCAGCGCGCCGGCGCCCGACAACAGGCGGAAGCGCTCTTTCGGCACGATGAGGTGCAGATAACCGGTCCTGGCGCACATCGAGCAGTTGCAGTCGACCAGCTCGACCTCGTCGGGCGCCAGCACTTCAAACGCGATCGCGCCGCAATGGCAGCCGCCGCGGTGCCAGGACAGGTCGGAAGCAATTGCCATCAGGCGCTCCCCTCACCTGCCCCTTTTGGGGAGGTCGAAATGCGGAGCGTTGCGAAGCATTTCGGGTGGGGGGCCGTCACCGCCGCATGCTCCCTACCCGACGCGCTGCGCGCGCCGGCCTCCCCGCAAGCGGGAGGTGAAGCAAGAAGACGAGCGCGGCAGCACATCGTCACGGCCGGTAGCAAACCGCTTTCGCCGCTTCGATCACGTCCTCGACCGAGGGCAGCGCCAGCTTCTCGAGATTGGCAGCATACGGCATCGGCACGTCTTTGCCAGCGACCTTGGCAGGCGGCGCATCGAGATAATCGAACGCCTGGTCGACCACCTGGGCGGCGATCTCGGAACCGATGGAGCAGATCGGCCAGCCCTGCTCGACCGTCACCAGACGGTTCGTCTTCTTGACGGACTCCACGACGGTCTGAGTGTCGAGCGGGCGCAAGGTGCGCAGGTCGATGAGCTCCGCCTCGATGCCCTCCTTCGCCAGCGCTTCCGCCGCCTCCAGGATCAGACCGATGCAGATCGAATGGGACACCAGGGTGACATGCTTGCCCTGACGGATGACGCGCGCCTTGCCGATGGGCAGCACGAAGTCGTCGAGCTTCGGCACCGGGAAGGAGCGGCCGTAGACGATCTCGTTCTCCAGGAAGATCACCGGATTCTCGTCGCGGATGGCGGCCTTCAGCAGGCCCTTGGCGTCGGCGGCGAAGTACGGCGAGATCACCTTGAGGCCCGGAACGTGTGCGTACCAGGAGCTGTAGTCCTGACTGTGCTGCGCCGCGACGCGCGCCGCCGGCCCGTTGGGGCCGCGAAACACGATCGGACAATGCATCTGGCCGCCGGACATGTAGCGCGTCTTGGCGGCGGAATTGACGATCTGGTCGATGGCCTGCATTGCGAAGTTCCAGGTCATGAACTCCACGATGGGCTTGAGCCCGCCGAAGGCGGCGCCGACGCCGAGGCCGGCAAAACCATGCTCCGTGATCGGCGTGTCGATCACGCGGCGCTCGCCGAACTCGTCCAGCAGGCCCTGACTGACCTTGTAGGCGCCCTGGTACTGCGCGACTTCCTCGCCCATCAGGAAGACCGTGTCGTCGCGGCGCATCTCTTCCGCCATGGCGTCGCGCAAGGCTTCGCGCACCGTCATGGTGACCATCTCGGTACCTTCCGGAACACTTGGTTCCGCCAGCGCGGGCCCGGCAGCAGGCGTGCCGGGAGCCGCGTGGCCATTGGCCTTGCGCGTTTCCGTCTCGCCCTTGGCCTGAGCCTTGGTCTCGGCGCGCGGCGCCTTGGCGCTCGATGCAGCCGCCGGCGAAGCTTCGCCGCCTTCCTGGATGAGCTCGGCGATAGGCGCATTCACCTTCACGCCCTCGGTGCCTTCTGGCACGAGCAGCTTGCCGATGCGCCCCTCGTCGACTGCCTCAAATTCCATCGTCGCCTTGTCGGTCTCGATCTCAGCCAGGATGTCGCCGGACTTGACGGCGTCACCTTCCTTCACCAGCCACTTGGCGAGCTTGCCCTCCTCCATGGTCGGAGACAGGGCGGGCATGAGGATCTGCGTGGACATCAGGCGAACACGTCCGTGGTGAGCTCGGAAACGTCGGGCTCCGGGCTTTCGATGGCGAATTCGGCCGCCATGTTGACGGTCAGGCGGATTTCCTTGTCGATGGCCTTCAGCTCGTCTTCCTTGATGATGCCCCGCGCCACCAGCCGCTGGCCGAAATGCTCGATCGGATCGCGCCGCTCGCGCACAGACTGCACTTCCTCGCGCGTGCGGTACTTGGCCGGATCGGACATGGAATGGCCGCGGTAGCGGTAGGTTTTCATCTCAAGGATGATCGGTCCGTTTCCGCCGCGGCACCATTCGACCGCCTTGCTACCGGCGCCGTAGACCGCCTCGACATCCATTCCGTCCACTTCCTCGCCCGGGATGTTGAAGGATTCTCCGCGCTTGCAGAAGCGCGGCTCGGCGCTCGAGCGGCTGACGCTTGTGCCCATGGCGTACTGGTTGTTCTCGATAATGTAGATGACCGGCAGATTCCACAGCTTCGCCATGTTGAAGCTTTCGTAGACCTGGCCCTGGTTGGCGGCGCCGTCACCCAAATAGGTCAACGTCACCGCGCCGTTGTTCTTGTAGCGGTTGGCGAAGGCGAGCCCGGTGCCCAGCGGAACCTGGGCGCCGACGATGCCATGTCCGCCATAGAACTGCTTCTCGGCGGAGAACATGTGCATCGAGCCGCCCTTTCCCTTGGAGTAGCCTGAGGAGCGGCCTGTGAGTTCGGACATTACGCCCTTCGGGTCCATGCCGCAGGCAAGCATGTGTCCGTGGTCGCGGTAGGCGGTGATCACCTGGTCGCGCGGCTCGATGGCGGCCTGCATGCCGACCACGACGGCCTCCTGACCGATATACAGGTGGCAGAAGCCGCCAATGAGCCCCATGCCGTAAAGTTGGCCGGCGCGCTCTTCGAAGCGACGGATCAGGAGCATGTCCGAATAGAACCGCTTGAGCTGTGCGGGACTCGGGGTCGGTCCGGCGTTGTTTACACCGGCTACAACAGCCATTTTCGGTTCGCTCATCTGGGATCCGTCCACCGGTCGCCGCCCAGTGAGCGGCATGGGCGCGCGTTGTGGCAAGCGCTACCACTTTTTGCAAGCGCCGCACCCGTCCAGGGGCCGATTTGCGCCAGATTCAAACCGGTCAGGGCTTGTCCCGCGGGACAGCGATTTGACCTGGGGCACCGTCCATCAGCTTGGAACGGGCCAGTTCTTCCACCAGATCGGGATCGGGCGTGCCGGACTTCATCAGGGCTATGCGATGCTCCAGACGTTCGCGTTGGTCGGTCAGGCCGGCGAGCTCGCCGCGTGCATCCGCCAACTGCGTCTGGGCGCCGTGCAGCGCTACGTAGCCGCGCTCACCCCACAGGGCGTAATAGCCGAAATAGGCGATCACCGCCGCACTGATCGCGGGCAGGATTGTCATGCCGAAGACGCGCGTGATGCTTCGTCTGATTCGCATGACAAGAACGAATCACAGACTGATTCGGGTGGTCAAGCGGTTTTTCGTTAAACATCCATTACGCCAACACTAAGGACGTGTGACTGATCCTAGTTGACCTGACCAGTGCTATTGGACAACCGCAATTTGCTCTTCCTGGAATCCGGGATGGCGCCTGGCGCCGTGGAGGACGTGAACGACTTCAACATCGCCGCGCCGAATCCCATAGAAGATGATGTAAGGGTAGGCGCTCGGTGGCAGCGCGCGAAGACCACGCCGATGGGTGTTGCGCAATTTTCGCGGATAGTGACTGAGAAATTCGACGGCTCCCCGAATTGCGACCAACACATCGCTGGCCGCCAGCGGATTATCCTTCGCGATATAGCGATAGATCTCGTCGATTTCCAACAGCACCGGCGCGCTCTTGCGAAAAGCTCTGCAACCTCTTCTTCTGACGCAAAATTCCCGTCCTCGGCAGCCGCGAGTCCGCGCTCGATGGCGGGCCACACCTCTTCGGAGACTTCAAAGAAGTCGTCCTCTGCAAGCCACTCAAGCGCTTCGAGTAACTCCTCTTGCTTTTCAGCGGGCAAGGCGCGGATGCGCTCCGCGATGGCTTCGAGCTGTTCTTTGGTCATACTGCGACCATGGCGCAAATTGGGGGATGCCCCGAAATTGGAAAGGCCGCCTTGCGGCGGCCTTCCGATAGTAACCCAGGTAATCCGCATCAGGCTTTCTTCAGGACCGACTTGCCCGCGAAGACGGCCTGATCGCCAAGCTGCTCTTCGATGCGCAGAAGCTGATTGTACTTGGCGATGCGGTCGGAACGACAGGCGGAACCGGTTTTGATCTGACCGCAGTTCGTGGCGACCGCAAGGTCGGCGATCGTGGAATCCTCGGTCTCGCCCGAACGGTGGCTCATCACCGACGTGTAGGAGGCGCGATGGGCCATCTCGACCGTTTCCAGAGTCTCGGTGAGCGAGCCGATCTGGTTGACCTTGATGAGGATCGAATTGGCGATATGCCTTTCGATGCCCATTTCGAGACGCTTGGTGTTGGTAACGAAAAGGTCGTCGCCGACCAGCTGGATCTTCCTGCCAAGCAGAGACGTGATCTCGGCCCAGCCTTCCCAATCGTCCTCGGCCATGCCGTCTTCGATCGAATAGATCGGGTATTTCGCAACGAGATCGGCATAGACCTTGGCCATGTCCTTCGGAGCCAGAACCTTGCCCTCGCCCTTCAGCTCATAGACCTTCTTCTCGGAATTGAAGAACTCGCTCGCGGCCGGATCGAGAGCGATGAAGACATCGTCGCCGGGTCTGTAACCGGCCTTTTCGATCGCCTTGACGATGAATGACAGCGCCTCGTCGGGGCTCTTGAGGTTCGGAGCGAAGCCGCCCTCGTCGCCGACATTGGTGTTGTGACCTGCATCCTTCAGGAGCTTCTTCAGCGTGTGGAATATCTCCGCACCCATGCGCAGGCATTCCTTGAAGTCCCGGGCACCCGAGGGCGAGACCATGAATTCCTGGAAGTCGATCGGATTGTCGGCGTGCACGCCGCCGTTGACGATGTTCATCATCGGCACCGGAAGGGTGTTCGCCTTGGCGCCGCCGACATAGCGATAGAGCGGCAGATTGGCCGCTTCCGCCGCCGCCTTGGCAGCAGCGAGCGAGATGCCCAGGATGGCGTTGGCGCCCAGGCGCGCCTTGTTCGGCGTGCCATCGAGGGCGATCATGGCGCGGTCGAGGCGAACTTGATCCTCGGCTTCCATGCCGCATAGAGCGTCGAACAGCTCGCCGTTGACCGCCGCCACCGCCTTTTCGACACCCTTGCCGCCATAGCGTTTGGCGTCGCCGTCGCGCAGCTCTACCGCCTCGTGAGCGCCCGTCGAGGCTCCCGAGGGAACGGCGGCGCGGCCGAAGGAGCCGTCTTCCAGGCGCACGTCCACTTCCACGGTCGGATTGCCGCGGCTGTCCAGGATTTCACGGCCTTGGATGTCGATGATGGCGGTCATTGCGGGAGTCCTCGTCGATTTGCGCGCCCCGTTTAAGCGATAGGGGCAGTGCCATCAAGCGCAACACCATGGGGCAAAAGCGTCTTCCGGTTGTCATGAAGCGGATGCTGTCGACGCCTGTGAAAGTGACAGCAGTTTGATGACCCTGCTTTCGCCAACGACGCCGCCGGCCGAGGCCGGGACGGCGCCGCTTTTGTCGCAGATCCCCCGGCGGGGCGACGGCGGGCAAGGCGGCGGGAGACGAGCCGTGAGTTTGGCTCTTGGGCGGCCGACCCCGAATCCCTGTAGCTTTGGCCGGCATGGCCGCCGCGCGGCCGGACTTAGGGGCAAAACATGACAGCAATACCTGCCGACCTCTTGAGCGCCATCATCACGCTGCTGGCGATCGGGTTGTATTTCTACATGGGCATCGTCGTCGGCCAGATGCGCCACAAGCACGGAATCAAGGCGCCCGCCACCTCGGGCGCGCCCGAGTTCGATTGTGCCATGCGAGTGCAGATGAACACCCTGGAGCATCTGCCGGTGTTCCTCGCCCTCCTCTGGCTGGGAACCTTCTATTTCCACACCTGGCCCTGGCTGCCGGCGGCGCTGGGGCTCGTCTGGGTCGCCGGCCGCATCGCCTTCATGACCGGTTACATGTCCGCACCCGAGAAACGCTCGACCGGGTTTGCGATCTCCTCGGCGGCGGAGATCGTCCTCTTCATCGCCGTCGTGGCCGGCATCGTGCAGAGCTGGCCCACGGTCTAGTCGGTCAGCTGCGCCGCGGCCTGTCTCAGCTTGGCGTCGAAGTCGCCCTCCACCCCCGGCGGCAGATCGAACAGGATCGCCCCCTCGCTGGGATCGACGATGATCAGACGCACGTTCGGTCCGCCCGCCGCGGTGATGACGCATTTCGCCTTGGTCCCCGTCTCGGGGACCGAGCCCGCCGCGACGAACTTGGAACTGCCGCCGGCGCTGCGCGCCGCGTTCCACAGCCGCTCGAAATCCGGCCAGTCGCTCTTGGCGAAGGCATAAGAGATGCGCAGGTCACCCTGGTGCATGCCGATCAGCGCAACGACGGTGTCGCCTTCCTTGTAGGTGAAGATATTGGTCTCGACCCCGTTGTTGGCATAGCTGCCGATGCTGTTCAGATCGCCGGCCCAGGCCGCGCTCCACAGGAAAGCCACGGCAAGCGCCGCCGTTCGCAAAGCCCGAAACAAAACGCAATTCCACATGGTCGCCCCCTTCGTCGCCAGCAAAGCCTAGCCCCGCTCGTCGGGCATGGACAGCATCCTCATGGATGTGCCGGCCGCTTCTTGGTAATGGCATCAAGCGCCACCAAATCCGCCAGCAGCACCGGGAAGTCTTTCAGTTTGAGCATGTTGGGACCGTCGGAGGGCGCCTTGTCAGGATCCTGGTGCACTTCCATGAAAACGGCGGCCACGCCCACTGCAACCGCCGCGCGCGCCAAGACCGGAACCATGGCGCGGTCGCCGCCGGTCGAGGCTCCCAATCCGCCGGGCTGCTGCACCGAATGCGTGGCGTCGAACACCACCGGCACGCCGAACTTGGCCATGATCGGCAGGGCGCGCATGTCCGATATCAGCGTGTTGTAGCCGAAGCTGGCACCGCGTTCGGTGACCAGCACGTTGGGATTGCCCGCCCCCGTCACCTTGGCGATGACGTTCTTCATGTCCCACGGGGCCAGGAACTGGCCCTTCTTGATGTTGATCACTCGGTGCGTGCGCGCGGCGGCCACCAGCAGATCCGTCTGGCGGCAGAGGAAGGCCGGAATCTGCAGAACGTCGACCGCCTCGGCCACGGCAGCGCACTGGTCGCGCTCGTGGACGTCGGTCAGCACCGGCAGGTCGAGCTCCTCGCGGATGTCGTTGAAGATCGGCAGCGCCGCCTCCAGCCCCAGGCCGCGCGCGGCGCCGGCGGAGGTGCGGTTCGCCTTGTCGAAGCTCGTCTTGTAGATCAGCCCGACGCCCGCCTTGTCGCAGACTTCCTTGAGCGCCGAGGCCATTTCGAAGGCGTGCACCCGGCTCTCCAACTGGCAGGGGCCGGCAATGATCGTCAGCTTGTGGGCGTTGCCGACTTCGACGGAGCCGACTTTCACGGTGGCGTTGGCAGGGACGGCGGTCATGGCGAGCCAAATTCCTTGGTGACGTGGAAGCCTAGTTCAGGCGCCAACCGCCTTATAAGCGCTTTTGCGAGTCAAACCGAGGACCCCCCTAGCGCTGGGCGCCCATTTTCCATGGACCACACCCCCTTGACCATTGATGTTCAGATTTCGCCGCTATCACCGGGGCCCCTCCCCCCGTCCTCACACCGCCATCCCCACGCTTACGGCCAGAACATGGGTGACGTTTGCCTGCATTCAAGCAGCGTTGCTGACGTATTCGCAGCTTTTCATTAGGTGTGCGTCGCGGTCGCGGGCGGCAGAGATGGTTTGGGCGGCGAAGATGTGCGTTCCCCGCCGCCCGCCGTATCACGCTGCTTTGCGGAAGTCGCCCAGTTGCGCATCGAGAGCGCGCCTGAAGGCCGGACGCGCCGTGCAGCGCTCGACATAGGCCGCCAGGCGCGGGTCGCCGGTGACGATGTCGGTCTCCGGCAGAGCCCGCAGCACGGTCGCCATCACGAGATCGCCAGCCGTGAAGCGGTCGCCGTCGAAATAGGGCTTGTCACCGAGCGCCTTGGAAAGGGATGCAAGCCGCTTCTTGACGAATTCCACCGCACCGGGGCGGCGCAGCTTGGCCCACTCCTGATCCTTGTACAGCACGTCGATCAGGGCGACGTTCATGACGAATGGCTCGATGGAATTGAGCGCCGCCACCACCCATTGCATGGCGCGCGCCCTGGCGTGCGGCTCTTTCGGCAGCAGCGCTTCGCTGCGCTCGCCGAGATAAAGGATGATGGCGCCGGTCTCGAAGAGGACGAAGTCATCTTCCTGGAAGATCGGGACCTGGCCGAACGGCTGCAGCGCGCGATACTCCGGCTTGTCCTGATCGCCCGGTTCAAGGAGCCGTGTGCGGTACGGCAGTCCAGCCTCTTCCAAGGCCCAGCGCACGCGCAAGTCGCGCACCTGGCCGCGGGCGAAATCGGGAACCCATCGAAATGCTGAAATCGTGATCATGTCGCGTCTCTCCTTTGGATGCGTTGGTCAATCGTGTCGGGCTGCGAATAGGATGAGGGAAGGCCCCGCGGACACGCGGCGCAGGCTGTCGGCCGCCGGTTTGCCCATGGCCTCGGTCAATTCCTGTTGCACCAGGCGCCAAGCCGGAAGGGCCTTCTTCACGGCGCGCTGACCGGCCGGCGTGATGGCGGCGATATGGGCACGCGCGTCGTCCTCGTCCTGGCAAAGGGCGACAAGCCCCTGCTCCGCCGCCACGGCGAGATTGCGCGTCAGAGTCGTGCGATCGGCGCCGATGAGCTCCGCCAGCTCGCCGATCGGTTGCGGTCCTGCCAGCTTGAGCGCCGACAGCAGCGTGAACTGCGTCGCCCGGATGCCGTGCGGGCGCAGAGCCTTGTCGAACCGCCGCGTGATGGCGCGCGCCGCCCGGCGCGACGCCAGGCACAGGCATTGGGTGGTCTGCAAGAGGTCCAAGTTAGCGTTCATGCAAAGTCAGTGTATCTGCACCTATTATCACCGTCAATGAAATTCGCGAATGAATGGCAATAGCGCCGAGACTCCGCGCCGCGCGCGTCGCAACGCTGCTATGCTGGACCCGCCTTCTTGGGGAGGAATCCATGAAAGCCATGACTCGTACCGTTGCGATCGGCGCGGTGGCAGCTCTGTTGGGCGGCGTCGCGGCCTGGGGCGTCACGCAATCGACGGCGCCGACAACGACCTTGCGGCCGGTGGCACCCGTCTCGCCTGTTCTGCAGCCCACCGAGATCGACAAGCTGAAGGAACAGATCGCCGCGCTCGTGGCGGACGACCGCCAGAAGACGGCGGAACTCGGCCAGTTGAAATATGCGCTCAGCCAGACCACGAACGAGGTCGGGCAGCTGAAGACGAAGGTTGCCACGCTCGAAGCGCAGGCGCCGGACAACATGTCCAAGTCCGGCCATGGCCATTGCTCGAGTTACGGCGAGGAGACCGTCACCAATCTGCTGCACGACAACAATGCGCTGGTGCATGTCTGGCGCGGCTGCTCGGCCGGGCCGTAGCCGATCGCGCGCATGATCCGCGGCGGTCCCGCCGGGAGCGACGCTGCGGCAGCTTCATAAGTTCCCGGAACCAAGGCGGGCCGCACGGGTTCTATGGGGAGCGCAGGAGCTCTCATGCCCGTGATTGCCTGGCTTTCCGGAATAGTCATCGCGGTCGTGGTCGCGGTGATCGTGTATTTCTTCGCGGGCTTCTACAACGTCTCGGCGCTGCGCCCAGGCAATTCCGTCATGTCGTCAGCGCTGGAGAGCATCCGCGAGGCCTCGGTCGAGCGCCATGCCGAGGCGACGCCGCCGGCCGGCCTCGACGATGCGTCCATGGTCCAGGCGGGTGCCCATGAGTTCGTCGAAGAAGGCTGCGTCATGTGCCACGGCAGCCCCGGCGTCAAACCCGCCAAGTTCGAACAAGGCCTCGATCCGCAGCCACCGGGCGTGGACGACATCGGACAGGACATGTCGGCGGCCGAAGTGTTCTGGATCATCCACAACGGCATCCGCATGACGGCCATGCCGGCCTTCGGCGGCCACACCAGCAGCGACGAGCAGTGGAAACTAGTGTCCTACATCCGCCACATCCGCCAGGTGACGCCGCAACAGTTCGCAACCTGGAATGCGGACATGCATCCGCCCGCGCCGCGCGAAGGCGAGAAACCGGACTCCGACCGGGACTGAGCTATTTCAGCAGATAGGCGGCAGTGGCGAAGGGCGAGATCAGCGGCGCCAGGAGCGTCACGATCGTCCAGTAGGTCGTGCGGCGGACTCGGATGACGTCGCCCGGGCGGATGCGCGTGGTCTCGTCGGCGGGCATGTCCTCTTCGTTCGCTTCGCCCTGGTGGCGCACGTAGACCGTCGAGGTCGTGGCACGATCGGTGTATCCGCCGGCCAAGGCGATGGCGTTCGGCACCGACATGGCGTTGACATAGGGATACTCGCCCGGCTTGTTCACCTCGCCGATGATGTAGAACGGCCGGTAGGTCGTCACTTCCACGGCGACGCGCGGATGGACGAGGTAGCCGCCGTCCTGGAACGTGGCGGCGATGCGCGTCTCCAGGCCGTAAGCGGTGAGGCCCGCGGCGGCGACGGCGCCGATCAGCGGCAGGCGCACATAGCCCTGGCTGTCGATTTCGAACTCGCCGGAAAGGTCGGTCTCGTTGAACACCGTGACCTTCACCTTGTCGCCGGTGCCGAGGCGGTAGCCGGTATCTTCGGACGGACGCAGACCGCGCACCATGACGGATTCATCGGGCGGCTGCATCGATGCGTAGCGCGGCGCCGGGGTTTCTGACGGGGCCACGGCGACCGGCGTCGTCGGCGCCGCCTGCGGCTGGTCGGTTTGCGGCTGCGCCGCCTGCGCCTGGGCGGTCTGGGTTCGGTCGGTCTGGGACCGAGCGTCGTCGGGCATGTTCTCGTCGCTCGGCGGGATCATGGTGGCGTAGCGCGGCTGGTCGGGTTCGGAAGTCCGCAGCCCCATTTCCGGACTCTGTGCAAGCGCGCACGTGCCAAACACGAGCACGGTCACTCCGAAAATCGCGGACTTCCGACCCATGGCCCGATCCTAAGGTGCCAGCCGTTTACGAAGGACTAAGGGTTCCGGCCGCGGCCAATGCGTCGCATCTGCGGTTAATACCGTCGCCTCAGCGACGTTGCCCAAACGGCGCAATGGCGCAATCGGCGTACAAACAAGCTTGACGCGACTAGTCCAATGGACTACCTATCATGCGAACTCCGATCGCCGTCGTCGAAACCCCCGTTTTTTTGGCGGCTGTGCGCAAACTGATGGGCGAGGAGGAGCGAACAGCGCTCATATTGTACCTGTCGCGGCATCCCGAGAGGGTTGATCTGATTCCAGGCATGGGCGGCGTGAGAAAGCTGCGCTGGAAACCGGAGGGGCGCGGCAAGCGCGGATGATTCATTACCGCCACAATGTAGACTTCCCGCTGTTCGCATTGAGTGCCTACGCCAAGAATGTGAAAGGCGATTTGACTGCCGCACAGAGGAATGAGCTCAGGCAAATGATCAAGTTGCTGATTCAAAATCATGGAAAGGCAAGGCCATGAGCAAGAAAGTCGCGGACAGCGTTAAGCGCGGACTGGAACAGGCGTTGACTTACGTCGAAGGCACCGCGGACCTCAGTCAATACCGCGTCAACGTTCCGCGCCAGATCGACGTGCGAGCGATCCGCGCCAAGCTCAAGATGACCCAGCAGGAGTTCGCCGCGCAGTTCGGATTCTCCGTCAACACGCTGCGCCATTGGGAACAAGGCAAACGCGTGCCTGAAGGCCCCACGCGGGCGTATCTGCTGGTCATCGACCGCGCGCCGAAGACGGTACAAAGGGCGCTCGGGACGGCTTAGGTATGTCAGATGTCGTTTTGCGGTTGATCCGGCGGATAGATGTCCAGCGACAGGTCAATCTTTAGATCGGCCATGCGGGCCAAGAGATCGCAGTCGAAGACGTCACCGCTATTTCCGAGGAAGAACCAGTCACAGGCTGTGGCGCCCCGAAACATGGGGACGGTCAGCTCGCCGCATCAGGCAGGACTCGAAGTATTTCCTCCAAGCTACTGAAAATATTGGTGTCATGCGGTCCACAAACGGGTACGACTTGTGAACAGCCTGTGGGTACAAACGGTCCACAGCGTCCGGCTTCATGGGGATAAGTGAGCCTGGACTGGTACAGGCGGGTGGGGTCGAACCACCGACCTCCGGATCCACAATCCGGCGCTCTAACCAGCTGAGCTACGCCTGCGTTCAGGGGGCCGGACCCTAGGATTCGAGCCTGGCAAAAGCAAGATGCGGCCCCTCGTCCGGGCGCACGCCGGGGCACTATGATGGCGGTCCATGACCAGGCGTGTTCGCAAAATCCTCATCATCGGCGCCGGCACCGCGGCAGGCCTCATCCTGCTCGTCCTGGCGCTGCCCTTCGTGGTCCCGGTGGATGCCTACCGCGGGCGGATCGAGAGCGCGGCCGTCCACGCCACCGGGCGGACCCTGAAGATCGAGGGCCCGCTGCGCCTGATGCTGTTCCCGCATTTCGGCCTGCGGGCCCACGAGGTGACCTTCGCGAACATGCCCGGCGGGCGTGCCGCTGCCATGGCCGAAGTGGGCGACATCGAGCTTTCGGTGAGGTTCCTGCCGCTGCTCGCCGGCCGGATCGAACTTGACCAGATTGTCCTGAACCATCCCGACATCGACCTGGAAGTCGACGCCCAGGGCCGCGCCAACTGGACCCTGGCGAAGCGGGAAAAGGCGAGCGCAGGCGGCAGCGTTACCCTGCCTGTCGATACCCAATTCTCCGGCCTCAAGATCACCGACGGGCGGATCGCCTACGACAATGCCAAGACGGGCACGCACCGGTCGCTTGATCACGTCAATGCCACTGTCGGACTGACGCGCCTCGACGCCCCCATGCCCGTCGACGGCAATCTGATGCTCGCCGGTCACCGCGTCGATTTCGACGCCAGGATCGCCACCATGAAGACGTTGCTGGGCAACGCCACCACGGCGCTCGATCTGTCGCTCACCTCCGACATGATGCAGGCGAGCTTCAAGGGTCTGCTCGAGCCCGCCGGCGGCGCCCGCGGCAATTTCAAGCTCGATACATCCTCATTGCGCAGCGTGGCCGGCTGGCTGGGTGAGCGGCTGCCCGCAGGCGGCGGCTTCGGCACGTTGTCCCTCGAAAGCCGCATCGATTCGCGGAACAAGGTCACGGCGCTGTCGCCGCTGCGCCTGTCGCTCGACGGCCAGAATATGACGGGCGCGCTGTCGCTGGACAGCCGCGGTCCGGTCCCCATGATCCAAGGGACGCTCAGGATCGACCATCTCGATCTCAACACCTATCTGGCGGAGGGCGGGAAAGCTCCACCGGCCGGCCCTGGCGACACGGGATGGAGTCGCAGGCCGGTCAGCCTCGCCCTGCTGAAATCGTTCGACGCCGCGATCTCGCTCGAAGCCGGCGCGATCCGTTTGCGCGGCCTGCGCCTGAACCGGACGGGGTTGCGTCTGGAGATCTCCGACGGTCAGGGCACGGCCCGCCTCGATCCGATCGCGCTTTATGGCGGGACCGGCAGTGTCGCGGTGACGGTCGATGGCCGCAGCACCCCGCAATATCGCGCCACGTTGTCATTCTCGGGTGTGGCGCTCCGCCCGCTGCTCGACGACACCATCGGCGTCGACAGCATCGAAGGGATCGGGGCCCTCACCCTCGACGTCAGCGCGCAAGGCCCCAGCGCCTACGCCGTGATGCACACCTTGTCGGGCAAAGGCACGATCAGCGGCGCCCACGGTCGGTTTCGCGGCATCGACATGGGACGGATCGCACGCACGATCCAGACGGTGCTGGGCCAGGGTGCCACCGGCGCCGCCGCCAGCACCGATTTCCACGCCATGAACGGGAGCTTCGTCATCGCCGGAGGCGTGCTGACCAACAAAGATTTCCGCATGGAAGGCCCGGTCGTGCAGATGGCGGGCGCCGGCGCCATCGACATCGGAAACCGCACGATCGACTTCCGGCTGGTGCCGAAAGCCGTCGTCGGCGGATCGAGCATCGGGATACCATTCCGTATCAAGGGCTCCTGGGATCACGTCCGTTACGCACCCGATCTCAGCGGTGTATTGAACGATGTGATGCAGAACCTCCAAGGCGGACGCGCTCCGTTCAAAGGCCTGTTCGGAGGTGGCAACAAGACACAGGACCAGGGTGCACCGAAAAAGAAGAAGAACCTCGGCGACGCACTGAAGAACATGTTCGGCATTCACTGAGGGGATCATGAAACGCAACACGATGGTCGCGGCCGCAGCAGTGGTACTGGTGCTGGTCGTTGCGCTGTTCGGCTATCTGTGGCTGACCCGGCGAGGCCCCGTGCTCACCGTCGCGACCTGGCCAGGCACCTATCAGCGCGCCCAGACCTCGGCCCTCCTGATCCCTTTCGCCCGCCGCACTGGCGCCGACGTGCGCATCGCCGAATATGACGGCGGCACGGCCGAACTCGCCCGCCAGGTGCAGGCGCACAAATACGCCTGGGACGTCATGGACCTCGAACTTCCGGACGCTGTCGCAGCCTGTACCGAAGGGTTGCTGGAGAAGATCGATCCGACCCAGCTGCCGGCGGGCGTCAACGGGGTGCCGGCCGGCCAAGATTTCGTCGCCGGCGCCATCGGACCCTGCTGGGTCGGCAGCGTCGTCTACAGCCAGGTCGTGGGGTTCGATACCCATCGCTTTGCGGGTGCGTCTCCCTCTTCGCTTTCGGATTTCTTCGACGTGCGGCGTTTCCCGGGTCCACGCGCGATGCGATCGGACCCCAAGCTCAATCTGGAGATGGCCTTGCTCGCCGACGGCGTGGCGCCGCGCGACGTCTATCCGATGTTGGCAACGCCTGCCGGCATCGCGCGCGCCCTGGCGAAACTCGACACCATCCGAGGCGATATCGTCTGGTGGACGCCGAGCGACCCTCCGGCGCAGATGCTTCACGACGGTCGCGCCGCCTTTGCCACCATGCTGGACGGGGATGTGTTCGACGCGGCCAACGACGGCCGCCCTGTCGGCGTGATCTGGGACCGCCAGCTGTACGAATTCGACGCTTTCGGCGTCCCGAAAGGCAATCCCAAACGGGCCCTCGCCATGGATTTCATCCGTTTCGCGACGGAAAGCGGCAGTCTTGCCGGCGTCTCGAGCTGGGTTCCCTACGGGCCTGCCAGACGCAGTGCCGTCGCGCTGGTCGGTGACAATCCCGAACTCCACATCGCAATGACACCGTTCCTGACGACCACACAGGCCCATTTTGCGACAGCCTTCCGGGTGGACGACAGGTGGTGGCGCGCCCACCAGTCGGCGGTCGAGGCCCGATGGCAGGAATGGCTTTCAAAAAAATGATCGCCAGGCCGGCCTCCATTCCGCGGCGTCAATAAAGCTGTCGGTAAGCGCTGGCGCGTACGGCGTTCACGCAGAATGTTGCGTCGGAGGCCACCCTGCGACAATGAATTCGCGACGCGGTCAACGAGGACGGGAAGAGCCCCAAAAGCGCACGCCCGACTCGCTAAGCGCGCCATGGCCATTTTTTCGATTCCTTCATAATTGTCCTTTATTTCCAAGGGATCGACGCATTGACAGGCGTTGCCTAGTCCCCGAGTTTGAACCCAGGATTCGAGTCTGCGTCGGATGCACGGAAAGAGAATGGGCTGATGCTCTCCTACGCAATCCGCCGGTTTCTTGGTGCCCTGCCCACGCTCTTCATCATCGTGACGTTTGCGTTCTTCATGATGCGTCTGGCGCCCGGCGGACCGTTCGACTCCAACCGCCATCTGCCTCCCGAGATCGAGCACAACATCGAGGCGGCCTACAACCTCGACAAGCCGGTCTATGAGCAATACCTGATCTACCTCGGCAAGCTGGCGCGCTTCGATCTGGGCCCGTCTTACAAGACCAAGGACTTCACGGTCGCCGAGCTGATCGGCGAAGGACTTCCGGTCAGCGCCCGGCTCGGGCTTTCCGCCATGGTGATCGCCATTGCGTTCGGCGTCGCCCTGGGGACGGCGGCGGCGCTCAACCAGAACCACAGCGGCGACTACGGCATCATGGTGTTCGCCATGGTGGGCATCACCATCCCGACTTTCGTCACCGCGCCGATCCTGACATTGATCTTCGGCGTCTACGGCCTGCAGCTATTCGGCTTCGACCTGAGCCTGCCGGTCGGCGGCTGGAACGGCGGCGCCTTGCGCAACATGATCCTGCCCGTGATCGTCCTGGCGCTGCCGCAGCTGGCCATTATCGCCCGGCTGGTGCGCGGCTCGACCATCGAGGTTCTGCGCTCGAACTATGTGCTGACCGCCAAGGCCAAAGGCCTTCCGGCCTACCTTGTCATCCTGCGCCACGTCATGCCGGCTTCGCTTCTGCCTCTCGTCAGCTATCTCGGTCCGGCCGTCGCCTCGCTGCTGACCGGTTCGCTCGTCGTCGAGCAGATTTTCGGCATCCCCGGCATCGGCCGCTACTTCATACAGGCGGCGCTCAACCGCGATTACACGTTGATGCTGGGAGTCGTCATCGTCTACGCGGCTTTTGTCATCGCCCTCAACCTCGTGGCTGATCTGCTCTACGCGGTCCTCGACCCCCGGGTGAGCTACAAGCGATGAGCATCGTCAGCCACAGCGCCGACAACGCCGCCGCCATCATCGCGGCGCGGGACCTGAGCGGTCGCAGCTTGTGGGTCGATGCCCGCCGGCGCCTGTTCTCCAACCGGGCCGCCGTCGCCAGCATGATCGGTCTGACGGTCGTGGGGCTGATGGCCCTGCTGGCGCCCGCGCTCTCGCCCTACGGCTTCGCCACCCAGGATTGGAATGTCGTCTCCTGCGCACCACCCTGGTGGCCCGACTCGAGCGTGATGTGCCGCGCGGGCGGTGCGCACTGGTTCGGCACCGACGCGGTCGGACGCGACTTGTTCGTGCGCGTGCTCTACGGCGCGCGCGTCTCGCTGGCGGTGGGCTTCGTGGCCACGCTGGTCAGTCTGGCGATCGGCGTGGTTTATGGCGCCATGGCGGGCTATGCGGGAGGCACGATCGATGGCCTGATGATGCGGTTCGTCGACCTGCTCTACTCCCTGCCGTTCATCTTCTTCGTCATCATCCTGATGGTGGTCTTCCACCGCAACTTCTTCCTGCTCTTCGTCGCCATCGGCGCGGTGGAGTGGCTGACAATGGCGCGCATCGTGCGCGGCCAGACGCTGTCGCTCAAGCAGAAGGAATTCATCGAAGCGGCGCGCGCCGCCGGCGTCGGTTCCGCCGCCATCGTTTTTCGCCACGTGATCCCAAACCTGCTCGGTCCCGTCGTGGTCTACGTGACGCTCACTATCCCCGATGTCATCCTGGCCGAGAGCTTCCTGTCATTCTTGGGCCTTGGCGTGCAGGAGCCCCTGACCTCGTGGGGCGTGCTGATCGCCGACGGCGCCAATCAGATGGAGATTGCGCCCTGGCTCCTGGTCTTCCCGGCGGGAATCATGGCGGCGGCGCTTTTCTGCTTCAACTTCATCGGCGACGGACTGCGCGACGCCCTCGACCCGAAGGATCGCTGAGATGAGCGAGCCGATCCTGCAAGTCCGCGATCTGGATGTCCGGTTCCGCATCCATGACGGCAACATTCATGCGGTCAAGCATGTGAGTTTCGACATCGACGAAGGAGAATGCCTGGGTGTCGTCGGCGAGTCTGGCTCAGGCAAGAGCCAGCTGTTCCTCGCCACCATCGGCCTCCTGGCGCAGAACGGCACGGCCAGCGGCAGCGTGCGATACCGGGGCGACGAAATATTGGGGCTTCCGGAGTGGCGGCTGAACCGTCTGTGCGGCTCGCGCATCGCCATGGTCTTCCAGGATCCTCTCACCTCGCTGACGCCCCACATGACGCTCGGGACGCAGATCATGGAGGGGCTCAGGTCCCACCATCACCTGCCTCGCGACGTGGCCGAGCAGCGCGCCCTGGAAATCCTCGAGATCGTGCGCATCCCGGAAGCGAAGCGGCGCATGCGCCAGTATCCCCACGAACTATCCGGCGGCATGCGGCAGCGTGCCATGATCGCAATGGCGACGGTCTGCGGGCCGGACCTGCTGATTGCGGATGAACCGACGACGGCGCTCGACGTGACGGTTCAGGCGCAGATTCTCGAGATCATGCGCGAGCTCAAGACCGAGCTGAAGACATCGGTGGTGATGATCTCCCATGACATGGGGGTGATCGCCGGAATCGCGGACCGCGTGCTGGTTATGCGGGAAGGCGACGTCGTCGAGAGCGGGCCGGTCGATGACATCTTCTACAGGCCGCGCCACCCCTACACGAAGGAGCTGCTGGACGCGATGCCGCGGCTCGAAAACAACGAAGGCGTGCAAACCTGCGCCGCGCCGGCCGCCGACGCGCCGAACATCCTCGAAGTCAGCGACCTCGCCGTGCACTTCCCGGTGCATATCGGGCCGACGGCGACCAAAGCCTTGAGGGCCGTGGACTCCGTGAGCTTCACACTGAGGCAGGGTGAAACTCTCGGTGTCGTCGGTGAATCCGGGTCGGGCAAGTCCACCCTGGCGCGGGCCATCCTGCAGCTCCTGCCCAAGACCGGCGGCACCGTGGTCTGGATGGGCAATCATCTCGACGCCCACAAGCGCGACGACCTGCGACGGCTGCGCCGCGATCTGCAGATCGTGTTCCAGGACCCGCTGGCAAGTCTCGATCCCAGGCGGACGATCGGCCAGTCCATCGCCGAACCGCTTCAGTCCCTCATGCCGATGCTGACACGCGACGAGGTGTCGGCGCGCGTGCGGGCGATCATGACGAAGGTGGGCCTGGATCCGGCCTGGATAAACCGCTACCCGCACGAGTTTTCGGGCGGACAGAACCAGCGTGTGGGCGTGGCGCGGGCGATGATCATCGAACCCAAGCTCGTCATCTGCGACGAGGCCGTCAGCGCGCTCGACGTCTCGATTCAGGCGCAGATCGTCAAGCTCATCGCCGACCTGCAATCGCAGACCGGAATGTCACTGATCTTCATCAGCCACGACCTGGCGATCGTGCGCCAGTTGGCGCACCGCGTCATGGTGCTGTTTCTGGGACGGGTCGTCGAGTTTGCCGACAGCGAAATGATCTATTCCAACCCGCGGCATCCCTACACGAAGACCCTCCTGGCGGCCGTTCCGGTGCCCGATCCCGCCATCGAGCGCGCCAAATTGCATCTCAAGCTGACCGAGGACGTCCCCTCGCCGCTCGACTCGCGCGCCCAACTCATGTTCCTGAAGTCACGGCTGATCGACGATCCCGATGCCGAACAGTATCGGCCGCGCCTCGTCGAGGTGGCTCCCGGTCATCTCGTGGCGGAGCACGACGATGTCACTTCAGCCGCCTGACCTTGTAGATCTCGCTCTTGTCGTTGATCGACAGGTTGTAGCTGCCGAGCAGGCCCCGCGAGATCGTGACGGTGTCCTTCTTCTTCTTGCTGAACCGCGCCACGCCCGTGTCGCCCTGGAGCTGCTGCCAGATCTGGCCGTTGGCGAGGAAGACGGTGAAGCGCCCGACCGGGTTGAAGGCCACATCGCTCACCTCGGCCGAGATGCTGTCGAGGGGCTGCTCCGCCGGCGGCGCGTTGGGCGGCGGGGCCGGCTGCTGCAGGCTCTCGCTGCCGAACTGCGCGGGCGTCGTCTGCTTCTCGGGAGGCGTGCTGTTGCCGAACCAGCTGCCGAAGCCGAACCAGGATTCATCGTTCTGCGCCGGCGCCGCCTGGGGAGCCGCGGCCGCTTCGGTCTTGGCCTGCGCCGCGAGCTGGTCGAAGCAGCCGAGGCGGGATGCGTTGTCGGTGATGGCCGCGCACTTGGAGAGGCCGGCGGAAAGGTCGCTGGTTGCGGCCTGCGCGCCGCATACCGACAGCAGGAGGGCGGCAGGCACCGCCGCGAATCGCCAATTCATGGTTATTTCAGGAATCCCTCGTTAGATACCGTCGCGGAGCCCCGCCCGCGCCGGACCGATCATACGACAGCGGACGCCGCGAAGCGAGCGACGGATGGTTGACCACGAACGCAACAAGCTGACACGCCGCACCACGCTGGCCGCAACCGCGGCCGCCGGCGCGAGCATTATCGCCCTGTCGCGGAAGGCGCAATCGACCAGGAACGCGCCGATCATGGTCACTCCCGACCGGCTCAATCGCGGCAATGGCGCCGAGCCCGACACGCTCGATCCCAACAAGATCCAGGGGAATTGGGAAAACAACATCGTTTGCGACATGTTTCTCGGTTTGATGACCGAGGACGCGGCCGCGATGCCGATCCCCGGCGCCGCAGAGAGCTTCAGCACCAGTCCCGACGGGCTCGTCTACACCTTCAAGATCCGCGACCACCGCTGGTCCGACGGCGCGCCCGTGACGGCTCACGACTTCGTCTACTCCTTCCGGCGCATCGCCGATCCGCGGACCGCGGCGCAATACGTCCCCATCCTCTATCCGATCGTGAACATGCAGGCGGCCGCCGAAGGCAAGATGCCGACCGACCGCATCGGCGTGCGCGCGCTCGACGACCGCACGCTGGAAATGCGCTTCGCCTATCAGGTGCCCTATCTGAGCCAGTTGCTGATGCACCAAACGGCAATGCCCATCCCCGCCCATGTGGTAGAGGCGTATGGCGATGCCTGGATCGATGCCGAACACATGGTCTCCAACGGACCCTATATGCTCAAGGAGTGGGTTTCGAACGACCATGTCCAACTCGTGAAGAACCCCTACTTCTACGCGCGTGACACGGTGGCGATCGAGAATGTCTTCTACTACCCGACGCAGGACGAGTCGGCCGCCATCAAGCGCTTCCGTGGCGGCGAATTCGACCTTCTGACCGACACGCTGCCGCCGCAGCAGGTCGACTGGCTGCGCCGCGAGCTGCCCGGCGAGGTCCGGCTGGCTCCGTTCCTGCTCAGCCAATACGTGCAGTTCAATCTCAGGGCAAAGCCGTTCGACGACGTCCGCGTGCGCGAAGCCCTGTCGCTCGCCATCGATCGCGAGATCATCTGCCACAAGGTGATGCGCGGCGGCGAGACGCCGGCCTACTCCTTCGTTCCGCCGCTGCCAGATTATCCCGGAGGGCCCTCACTGCGTTTCCGCTCGATGCGGCCCGACGAGAGGACGGCGCGCGCCAGGGCGCTATTGGCCCAAGCCGGCTTTGGGCCGCGCAATCCCCTCGCCTTCGACTACAACACCATGAACTCGACGGTAGCCAAGATCGTGGCGCTGGCACTGCAGGAGATGTGGCGCCAAGTCGGATGCGAGGTGCGGCTGGTCCCGTCGGACAGCGCCATCCAGTACGACCTGATGCGCAAGCGCGATTTCGCCGTCGGCTGGTCGGGTTGGGTCGCCGACTACCGCGATCCGAAGAATTATCTCTTCCAGTTCCAGTCTTCGACGACCGACATGAATTACGGCGATTACGAGAACCCGAGATACGATGGGCTGGTGTCGCGATCGGACTACGTCAGGGACCCCGCCGAGCGCACGGTGATGCTCGAAGCGGCGGAGCAGCAACTGCTCGACGACGTCGCCATCGCACCGGTCTTCTTCGGCGTCACCCGCAATCTGGTTTCGACCGAGGTCAAGGGCTGGGTGGACAACAGCATCAATTACCACCGCTCCCGCTGGCTGCGGCTGGACCGCCGCTCCCGGATCGTGTGATAGCCTGCCCCCATGGATTCGGGGCGCATCATCCTGGCGGCCGCGGCCGTGCTGCTGCTCGGCTGCTCTCCCGCGCCGCAGGACAAAGGCCCTGTCCTCAACCGCGGCAACGGTCCCGACATCAAGAGCCTCGATCCGGCGTTCGTCCAAGGCACCTGGGAGGCCTGGGTCGTCGGCGACATGATCATGGGCCTGACGACCGAAGGCCCGCGCGGCGAACCGGTGGCCGGCGCGGCGCAAAGCTGGGAGATCTCGCCCAACGGCCTGACCTGGACGTTCCATCTGCGCCCGCATCTGTGGTCGGACGGCGTGCCCGTCACGTCGGCGGATTTCGTCGCGGCCTGGCGCCGGCTGATCGATCCGCGGACCGCCGCGCCCTACGCCTATAATCTCTGGGTCGTGAAGAACGCTCAGGCGATCAGCGCCGGCCGAATGCCGCCCGGCAAGCTCGGCAGCTTGGCGCCGGACGACCGCACGGTCGTGGTCGAACTCGAGCACCCGGCCTCGTACCTGCCCGAATTGATGGACCATCAGGTGGCCTGGCCCGTGCCGCTTCATGCTCTTCGCAAGTTCGGAGCGGCGTGGACGAAGCCGGCCAACTACGTGGCCAACGGGCCTTACGTCGTGCGCGAATGGATTCCGGGCGACCACATCACGCTGGTGAAGAACCCGCGCTTCTACGATGCGGCGCATGTCCGCATCGCCACGGTTGTCTATTATCAGACCAGCGACGCCAACGCGGGCCTGCGCCGCTTCCGCGCCGGCCAGCTCGACACGCTCTACCAGTTCCCGAGCGAGGAGATCGACTGGATCCGCCACCACCTGCCGCATGCCGTCCGCACGGCGCCCTACCTCGGCATTGCCTATTTCGCCGTGAACAACCGGCGCTTTCCCGACCGGCGCATCCGGGAGGCCATCGACTTGGGCCTCGACCGGGAGGTCCTGACCGGCAAGATCCGCCGCGTGGGCGAGACGCCGGCCTATCGCATCGTGCCGCCCGGCATCGCCAACTATCCCGGCCGCGCGACGTTGCGCTTCGCCGACATGCCAATGCCCGCCCGACTCGCCAAGGCGCGCGCGCTGCTCGCCGAGCTCGGCTACGGCCCGCGCCATCCGCTGCACATGACGCTGCTGACCACGGTGACGCCCGACGGCCGGCGCAACGCCGTCGCGTTCCAGGCCATGATGGCGAAGATCGCGATCTCCATCGACATCGCCGCCGTGGAGGGCCAGGTCTTCCAGCAGATGGTGCAAGGCCACGCCTTCGACATCGCCACGCCTTCCTGGATCGCCGATTTCAACGACGCCAGCAATTTCCTCGACCTTCTGCGCTCGGGAAGCGGCGAGAATTATGCGGCCTACTCCAATCCCCAATACGATGCGCTCCTCGCCAAAGCGGACGGGTCCGCCGACCCTTCGGCGCGGGCCGAGTTGATGCGGCGGGCGGAGCAGATGGCGCTCGACGACGAAGCATGGGTCCCCGCCTATTTCATGGTGACGCGAGACCTGGTCTCGCCGCGGGTCAAAGGCTGGATCGCCAATCCGCGCGACGTGAACCGCACGCGCTGGCTCACGATCGCTCGGTGACCCGATCGGACCCTGCGACAAACCGCTGCAACAAGACAATCAAGCGCAGGACCTCGCGCGGCCGAAGGGCTTGTGCCGGCGCGCAGCGCCTTGGCCGGCCGCCACCTTGCCACATCTGCGGATCGGCATCGGGGCACGCCAGAGCGAACCAACCAAAACTGCGACTAATAAGCGTGCCGGTCGTCGCAACAACACATGCCAGCCGACGTATGCGAAAACTGAGCAATGCTGTCGGACATGCGTCACTTCATCTCAATACTGCCTCTCAGTATTTGACCTTAGTCAAAGCATCTGCATGTCAGTCGTATAATCAACCTAGTGGTCAATGGCGGATTGCGCCGTGAGAAATCTGATGCAGCATGGATTGAGGCAGCATCACCTGGGCCGTCGATGCCCGCTTCCCGCACTCCATCACCTGCCGCAACGCGTTGAAGAGGAGAACAAACGGATGGAACGGAATTGTCCAAAGCCTCGGTTGGCACTCATGATTGGAGTCGTCGCCTCTCTCATGGTCGGGTCCGCGCTGGCGGCTGACAGCGAGCCGACCGTTAGCTTCCAGAGGCAGGTGCTTCCCATCCTCCAGGAGCATTGCGTGATGTGCCACGCGCCCGGCGCCGTCGGCTATCAGTCGGTGAGCTTCGACGCGCGCAGCTACAAAGGTGTCAGGGCCGGATCTGCCGCAGGTGTCGCGGTCATCCCCTACCATCCGGATCGCAGTCCCCTGATGCGCGTGCTAGACCATGCTTGGAAGACGAACGACGAGAAGGCTCTGCGGATGCCTCCTCTCGGCCCGCAGCTGTCACCCGACGAACTCAAGGTGATCAGCGACTGGATCAAGCAAGGCGCGAAGGACAACTGAACGCCGCCTGTTGGAGAATGCCAATGCCGCACGGAATCGGAGGGGCCGCTCGCGCCTCCCTGGCGGCCGTTGGAGTCGTTGTACTGGCCGGCCTGATCGTCGCCGGCACGCGCTTCGCGGGCCCCGCCCCGGCGGCGATGCCAGATCCCAACAAGGGCGCCGCCCTTTCGGTGGCATGCGCCGGTTGCCACGGCAGCAACGGCCTTTCGGTCGATACCAACATCCCGAATCTCGCCGGACAGCATTACGCCTACCTCATCCGGCAGATGCACGCCTTCAGGCAAGGCACGCGCAAGAATGCGACGATGAACCACAAGATGGCGACTCTCTCGGAAGAACAGATGCGCCACATCGCGGCCTATTACGCCAACGTCCCGTTCCAGGCCGGCCGCTCCGGAAGAGGCCGGCGGTAATCCCTCCACAAGGTACTGAAGCATCATGAAGCAGTTGCCCGAACTCCCCGTGGAATTGAAGGCGCTCGCCACGGCGACATTGATCTTTGCCGGGCTGGCGATCCTCGTAGGGTTCCTCTACATCGTCGTCGCCCACCAGGGCGTGCACGGCTACGCCGTCGACGTCGCGGACATCGCCGCGCTTTATACGGGCCCCGGCGTCAGCGTGGTAACCCTCGTCTCGCTGGCGCACGTCCATCTGCTTGGCCTCACCGCCCTGTTTGCCATCGTAGGCTTCATCTTCGTTCATTCGACGCTGCCAACCGGCTCGAAGATCTTCTGGTCGGTACTGCCCTACGTGGCCTTCCTTGCCGATGTCTCGGGCTGGTTCCTGACCAAGCTGGTCGCGCCCGGATTCGTTTATCTCGTGATTTCCGCGGGCGCGGCCTTCATCGTCGCGCTGGGATCGATGATCCTGATGAGCCTGTTTGAACTCTGGGTGGCGCCGCTCAATCCGCCTTAGCGGCTCTGCGGAGTCGCCTGCCGCGCGGCGGAATTTCCGTGGCGACCCCGGGGTGACTCGAACACCCGGCCTACGGTTTAGGAAACCGCCGCTCTATCCTGCTGAGCTACGGGGTCGCACAGCGCGGAACCTGCCTCCCGCGCCGAATTTTGGCAAGGGCGCAGGCGGCAGGGCTTCGGCGGCGCCGAGCGCTCGCCGGCATGGCGCAGAACCGCAGGGTTCGCGCGGGTCTACAGCTGTTTCAGCATGTGTTCGGCGCTGGAGACCGCAAAGGCGCCGGGCTCCTCGACGTTGAGCTGCTTCACCACGCCGTTGTCGACGAGCACGGAATAACGCTGACTCCTCTTGCCCATGCCGTATTTCGAAGCGTCCATCTCGAGTCCCATGCCGGCCGTGAAGTCGCCGTTGCCGTCGGCGAGCATCTTGATCTTGTCGCCGGTATCCTGCGCTTTTCCCCATGCCCCCATGACGAACGCGTCATTGACGGAGACGCACGCGATCGCATCGACGCCCTTGGCGAACAGCTCGTCGGCGTGCTGCAGGAACCCGGGAACGTGCTTGGCGGAACAGGTCGGCGTGAATGCGCCCGGAACGGCGAACAGCGCCACTTTTTTGCCTGCGAAGAGTTCGTCGGTCTTCACCGGCTTGGGGCCGCCATCGGTCATCTGCATCAACGTGGCGGACGGAATCCTGTCACCGATCTTGATCGTCATGGAAATCTCCTTGCCGGGTTAAACTTTAGAATGGTTGTAACGTAAGGCCGTGCGGCGGTGAAGCCCGTGTGCTAACGTCCGCTCAATGGCCCGTACGCTTCCGCCGAAAGACGAAGAATGCTTCCTGGAAGGCAAGCTTTTGATCGCCATGCCCGGAATGCCCGATCCGCGCTTCGAACGCAGCGTGATCTTCATGTGCGCCCACTCCGCCAAGGGCGCCATGGGTCTGATCATCAACAAGCCGATCGACGGTCTTTCATTCCGCGAGTTGATGGCCAAATTCGACATCGAAGTGACCGACGACATCCAGGAGACGCCGATCGTATTCGGCGGTCCCGTTCAGATCGGCCGCGGCTTCGTGCTGCACAGCGCCGACTACGGCAGCGCGGAAGCGACGCTGCCGATCACCAGCGAATTATCGCTGACGGCGACCATCGACATCCTGAAGGCCATCGCCGAAGGCCGCGGCCCTTCCAAGGCGGTTCTGGCGCTCGGCTATGCCGGCTGGGGATCGGGCCAGATCGAGAACGAGATCCTGGCCAATGGCTGGATCCACTGCGACGCGGATCAGAAGATCATATTCGACACGGCCTATGACGCCAAATGGCAGACTGCCATCCACAAGCTTGGCGTCGACGTCTCCGGCCTATCCGCCGACGCCGGCCGCGCCTGAACCGCGGTCGGACGCCGCACGGAAGCGGCGCGCGATGTAGCCCAGCGTGTCCTGCATCGTCATCGGTTCCGAGAACAGGAAGCCCTGCGCATATTCGCAACCGAGCTCCGCCACGCGCTCGGCGTCGGGTTCGGTTTCCACTCCTTCCACGATGACGCTGCGTTTCAGGTCGTGCGCCAAAGCCACGATGGTGGACAGCACCACGTCGCCGTCGGATTCAAGGTCGGTGCCGCCGTGGCGTGCCAGGAAGCTGCGATCGATCTTCACGGCATCGAACGGCAGGGCCGCGAACTGGCTAAGGCTCGACTGGCCGGTGCCGAAATCGTCGATGGCCAGGCCGGCGCCCAGCGCGCGCAGCTGTCCCATCAGCGACTGCACATCGGCATCCGAAGTCACGGTGCTTTCGGTGATCTCGAGGCGAAGCGATCCGGGCGCCAGCCCGGAATTCGACAGAAGGTCCGCCAACGCGCCGACAAACCCCTCGTCGCGCATTTGGCGCCGCGACAGGTTCACGCTGACGAACAGCGCTTCCGGCAGCGGGAAATAGCGCTGCCACTGCGCCAGGTCCTTGGCGGCATGATTGAGCGCCAGCCTCCCCAGCGCCACGATCAGCCCCGTCTCTTCCGAATGCGCGATGAAATCGGCCGGCGACACCAGGCCCTTGGCCGGATGGCGCCAGCGCAGCAGCGCCTCGAAGCCGGCGACGGTGCGATCGGCGAGACGCACGATGGGCTGGTAGAAGACTTCGATCTCGCCCGCATCGAGGGCGCGGCGCAGCTCGGTCTCGAGCTCGACGGCGTCGGTCGGGGTGAGCGCCTCCATCTCGGGCGTATAGACGCGCGCGCAGTCGCCGCCCTGCTTCTTGGCCTGCTGCAGCGCCAGACCGGCATTCTTGAGCAGATCGATCGGATCGCGCGCATCGCCGCCGAGGGCCACGCCCACGCTGGCAGGGGCGAAGACTTCTCGGTTTTCGACCCGATGGGCGCCGCCACAGGTCTCGACCAGGTCGGCACCGAGGTCCGAGGGATTGCGCGTCGCCCGGCGCACCAGCACCGCGAAGGCGTCGCCGCCGATGCGGAACACCTGCCCTACGTCCTGGAAGCGGCGCGACAGCCTCTGTGCCAGTCCGGCCAGCACGTTGTCGCCACCCAGGTCGCCGAGGCTCGCATGGATTGTCTTGAAGCGGTCGATGTCGAGCACGGCGAACGTCGCATCACGGAAGCGCACGCCGAGCTTCTCGAGCTCCTCCATCAGCGCCACGCGGTTGCCCAGGCCGGTCAGGGGATCGCGCAGAGTGCGATCCACCATCTCGGCTTCGCTCTCCTTGCGCACCGTGACGTCGGCAAGCAGCCCGACGCAGCGTTCGGCAGCGGCGCTGGCAGGGCCCTTCATGGTGGCGCGCAGTTCGCACCAGGAATAGCGCCCGTCGGCGGCGCGAACGCGGAACTCGATGCGGAAGGCCTGACCTGAGACGGTACGGAATTCGGAGATGGCCTGCTGGTAGACCGCCCGGTCGTCGGGGTGGACGTGCTCCTGCCAGGCTTGATGGCTCATCTTGGTGGCGTCCAGACCGAGCAGCGACGCCGCCTCGGGAGACAGAACCACGCTGTCATCGGCGAAATCGAGCTGGAAAACGCCCTGCCGCGATGCACCGATTGCTTCCACGGCCGGATGAGCTTCGTTCACCTTCGGCGGATGCTGCACCGGCGCGTGATGGCGCACGAAGGGCACCGCGACGCCCTCGCCGGCCGCCACCGCAAGCGCCAGCAGCACCGATGCTGCCGCCGCGAAGCCGCCTGCGAAGTCGGGAGACAGCGGCGTGTTGCCGAAGCCGCCGAGGGCCGCAAAGGCCGTGGCAACGGCCAGCATCGCGAACAGCGCCGCGCTTGGCGTCAGCACCCGCGCCGGCTGGCAGCCGCGCCCGCCGCGATAGATGAAATAGGCCAGGATGGCGCCGATGCTGACGAAGATCAGGATGTTGGTGACCAGCGTGGCCGCCGGAATGCCGAGATAAGCGAGCACCGAGATGGCCAGAAGACCGTAGAGCGACCAGTGCAGATAGCGCCGCGAACCGGGCCAGGCACGTTCTACCGGCGCCACGGTGTCGACGAATTTGAGGCCGGCGGCGAGCGCCAGTCCGGCGAACAGGGCGGTGAGCCCGTAAGGCCCGCCGATGCGCGTGACCAGGCTGCCGTCGAACAGGCCGATGGCCGTCAGCCGAGCCAGGAGGATGAAGACCAGCACGATCGCCGCCCAGCGCGGCGCCGCGTGATGCGTCATCAGCGCCAGGCCCGCCGCGATCGCCGCGGCCGCGCCGATGAGGCCCGCGATCGCCGCCACGTAGATCGCGATCTGGCGGTTGTGGGCAGCGAGCGCCGGTTCGGTCCAGGCCAGCAGCGATGGCGGTTCCGGGCCGGTGTTCATGCGGATGGCCAACGGCACGCTCGCCCCGGCCGGGATCGTCACGCGAAAGCCGTGTCGCCCGTAGGCGTTGGAGCGCTCGATGCCGACGCCCGGCGCCGCGCTTTCGACTTGCATCACCATCGGGCGCATGCCGCGCGGGAAGATCGCCAGCGAGGCGCCCGGAGGCTGGCCCGCCCGCAGCACACGCGTAGTCGGCTGCTTGGAGTTGTTGACGGCGGTAAACGTGTACCAGGACGTGGAGTCGGCCTTGGCGCCTTCCCGGAACGGCAGGAGGTCGCCTTGCAGCTCGAGAACGCCCAGGGAATTGCCGAGGTCCACGCTATGACTTGGGGCCGGTGCCGGCGTGATGGCTGGCGGTGGCGGCGGCGCCGCACCGATGCCGCTCATGAACGCAACGGCGAAGGCGACAGCGATGGCCAAACGTCTGATCAAGGGTCCGTTTTCCGCTTCGGGGGCGCTAACCTACGCGCGCCTCGTCCTCCAGCAAAGCAAATAGGACATGGTCGCGCCACTCGCCATTAATTTGCAGGTAACGGCGTGCGAGCCCCTCCTGGCGGAAACCGGCCTTCTGCAGAAGGCTCTTGGACGGCTCGTTGCTGGGCAGACAGGCCGCCTCGACCCGATGCAGGCCCAGCGTGGAGAACACGAAGGGCAAAAGCGCCTTGACGGCGTCGTACATGTAGCCCTGGCGCGCGAAGCGTTCGCCGATCCAATAGCCCAGCGAGCAGCATTGCGTGACGCCGCGCCTCACATTCGACAGCGTGCAGCCGCCCATGATCCGATCGTCTTCGGCCCGAAAAACGAAGAAGGCGTAGGCGGAGTCCTGGCGGGCTTCCTTCTGATAGCGCTTGATGCGGCGGCGGAAGGCGCCCTTGGTCAGTTCGTCCGTGGCCCAGGAGGGTTCCCAAGGCGTCAGGAAATCCCGGCTCTCGTGGCGCAGCCGCGACCAACCGAGATAATCCGCGATCCGGGGATAGCGCAGATAGACGCCGCTGCCGCGTATCACCGGCTGGCGGCCTCCCGGGAAGGTGAGGCCGCGCATGAAAGCCATCGGTCCGGTCTTCATTCCGCTGCGCGCATCGTTGGGCGAGAGCCGAAACGCCCCGCAAAGTTTCCATAGCGCTCGAGCCGGCCGGCGGGACCGACCGTCGCGAGCGCAGGAACTGTGGAAGTCATAACCTGTTCGCCAAATCGCCGCACCGCGGCACAATCGACGGCCTCGAGCCTGGCCGTCATTTCCTCGACCGAGAGCACCCGATCGTAGTTGAAGATGTGTCCGGCGATCAGTTCGGCGCGCGACGACGGCCGTTCCAGCCCCATCAGGAAGCTGGATTTCAGCTGCGCCTTCGCCCGCTCGACCTCCTCGACGGTGGCCGTCTCGGCCAGCGATGCCATCTCGCCGGCGATCACGGCGCCGATCTGGGCCGCCTCGGCCTCTCCAGTGCCGGTGTAAACGCCGACGATGCCGTCGTCCTTGGCGCTATGGGAGAAGGCGTAGATCGTGTAGCAGAGGCCGCGCTTTTCGCGCGCCTCCTGGAACAGGCGCGATGACATCCCCCCGCCCAGCGCCGTCACATAGACCTGCGCCGTGTAGAAATCGGCATCGAGGTTCGAGACGCCGGGAAAGGCATAGGCGACGTGCGCCTGCTCGAGATCCCCGCCCACATGCATCTCGCCGCCGATGAAGCGCGCCGGCTGCGCCGCCGGCTGCTCGCCCGCCCGGTAGGCCGCGAACTTGTCTTCCGCCAGCCGCAGCATGGCATCGTGGACGACCGCACCGGAGGCGATCATCACCATGCTGCCCGCCCGGTAGTTGGTCGCCATGTAGTCGATGAGGTCCTTGCGGGCGAAACGCGAGACGGTCTCTTCCTCGCCGAGGATGGGCCAACCCATCGGTTGGTCCGGATAGGCCACCATCTGCAGGTAGTCGAAGATGATGTCGTCGGGCGTATCCTTCGCCTGCCCGATCTCCTGCAGCACGACCTGCCGCTCGCGCTCGAGCTCATCCGGCTCGAAGGTCGGCTCGGTCAGGATGTCGGCGAGAATGTCGAGGGCCAGCGGCACGTCTGACTTCAACGTACGGGCGTGGAAGGCGGTCTGCTCGCGACTCGTGTAGGCGTTGAGGAATCCGCCGACCGCTTCGATCTCTTCGGCGATGTCGCGCGCGCTGCGCCGTCGCGTGCCTTTGAAGGCCATGTGCTCGAGCATGTGCGAGATGCCCATCTGCGTGCGTGATTCGTTGCGCGCGCCGCTGTTCACCCACACGCCGATGGCTGCGCTTTCGAGCTGTGCCATCGGGTCTGTTACGACGATCAACCCATTGGAAAGACGAGAGATTTCGACATTCATAGCCCGGGCACTCTAGCCTCGATATAGGCCCGAACCAAGTCCTTCTCGGCCGCCAGAACATCTAATTTTTCGTCGCCTTCGAGGGCCTGCTTAAGCCTCGGGGGCACCGGGGGAATCTGTCCCGTAGCCTTCTCCACCGCCGCCGGGAACTTGGCCGGATGGGCCGTCGACAGCACGACAACCGGCCCGTCTTTATGCAACTGTAGGTTGTTTGCGGCCACCACACCGACGGCGGTGTGCGGATCGATCAGCCGGCCAGTTTCAGCATGGACGCGCCCGATCGCGTCGAGTGTCTCGTGGTCGTCTGCGCGCGTCGCGGCGTAGCGCGAGCGCAAGGCGATCAGGATGTCCTCCGGCAGGGCGATGCGGCGATCATGCGCAAAGGCGGCCATGACGTCGCGCAGCCAGCGGGCGTCGCGGTCCGACGCTTCGTACAAGGCGCGCTCGAAGTTGCTGGCGACCTGGATGTCCATCGAGGGGCTGAGCGTGGGGTGCGCCGAACCCGCCGCGTACACGCCGTCGTTCAAGGCGCGCGCCATGATGTCGTTGGAATTCGTCGCCACCACGAGCTTGCGCACCGCCAGGCCCATGCGCATCGCCGCCTCGCCCGCGAACACGTCTCCGAAATTCCCGGTGGGCACGATGAAGGCCGCTGGCGCGCCGAGTTGTGCGGCGGCCGTGAAGTAATAGACGCACTGCGCCGCGATGCGGGCGAAGTTGATGGAATTGACCGCCGTGAGGTTGACGCTGTGCGCGAACCGCGTCTCGGCGAACAGCGCCTTGACGATCGCCTGCGCGTCGTCGAACGAGCCCTCGATGGCGACGTTGTGCACGTTGGCGAAAGGCGCGGCCGTCATCTGGCGGCGCTGCACGTCGCTGACGCGTCCTTGGGGGTGCAGGACGAAGACCTCGATGTTCTCGAGCCCGCCCAGGGCCGCGATGGCGGCCGAGCCTGTGTCTCCCGAAGTCGCGGCCAGCACCGTGGCACGTCCGCCGCGTTTCTTAAGCAGGCGCGCGAACAGCCGTCCCAGGAGCTGCAGGGCGATGTCCTTGAAGGCCAGAGTGGGGCCGTGGAAGAGTTCCAGCAGGTAGAGGTTCGGGGCGATCTCGACCAGCGGTGCGATCTGGGGATTGTCGAATGCCGCGTAGGCCGCGGCGATATCCGCCGTCAATTCGTCGTCCGTAAAGGAGGCACCGACGAAATGCCCCATGATGGCGCGCGCAGCGTCGGCATAGGGCACCAGGCCAAAGGCCGACAGCTCGGTTTGCATGAACCGCGGCCAGACCTCGGGAAGATAGAGACCGCCGTCCGGCGCCAGACCGGCAAGCAACATTTCCGCGAAGGGCTGGCGCAGGGCCTGCCCGCGGGTACTGAGATAGCGCATGACACGAACAACCAAAGGGAAAGACAGAGAGCAGAATAACTTCGCGGCCTATTCTAGACGGACTTCAGGACCGCCATAATGACCTTTTTGAATATTGCGCCTCCGCAACGGCAGGTGCCGTGGGAATTGAGGGACTCTCGTCGATTTTGGGACAGGCTGGGCTGGGACAGGCTGGGCCATGTCGGTCAAAAAAAACAGCGGGAGCGCTTTGGATCACTCCCGCTGCATGCTTCTTCTTCTGCGAGTGGACCTTTGCAGATCCAGGATAGAAGGTTTATGGCTGCCTTTTATCAATCCTTCACAAATGAATCAATTCACCTGCACACTTATCTTCCTTTTAAGGTGAAAATCCGCTACAACCATACGGGGAATGCAAATTCACGCCTGCAACCGCGGATACTCCAGGCCGTAAACCGGCCATGGTCACCGTTGCGCTATGGCGCTTTGCCTAAGCCAAGGCGGCGCCTGGAAATATGGTATGCAACATAAACAACAAATAGCGCTGCCGCCATCAGGAACCAGGTGAGTGCGTACTGCAGGTGCTCGTTGCGAAACGTCACCCGCGTCTGACCGCCGCGGGGCCAGCCGCCGGGATTGGGCGACGCATCGGCCTCCACAACGACGGGCGCCGCGACCTTCACCCCATCGGTGCGCGATATCGCTACCACCTCGCGCGAATACCAGATTCGGTGCGCCAAATCGGGCTTTGGTGTGAAGAAGCCGGGAGCATCCGGCACGCGCCACACGCCGACAACATGACGCGTTCCCGACAATTGTCCCGCCGCCCGGCGCGCCGGATCGAGAAGCGCCGCCGGCACGATGCCGCGATCCACGATGAGGGTCCGCCCGTCCGTCGTCAGGAACGGGACGAGCACATGATACACCGGCTCGCCTTCCGGTCCGGTGCCGAACACATAGGCCTCCTTGGCGTTCTCGAAATGCCCGTCGAGCGCCACATGCCGGTATTGCGCGCCCGCCCCCATTGCCAGCGCCTGGTCGAGCGATATCGGCGGCAGCGTCAGGCTGTGGTTCACCTGCGCGATGAGGCCGAGCTTCCAGTGCAGGCGGTGGATCTGCCAAACGCCCAGCCACACCAGCACGGCGAGCAGGATCGCCGTCGCGACGGTCAGGAAGGGCATGGGACGGAAATAGAATCGCATCGACGGCAGGTGCTGGCGTTACGAGATCGCAGCATACAGCACGGCGCGGCTTTTGACGTCCTGCCCCTGCCGGACGCGGCCTCTACGTCCCTTTCGTCACGCTCGGCTTGTCACCAACCGCGCGGCCGCGGCCCAGGGCCGCCAACGGCAGCCAGCGCGGCACGCGGCGGCAATAGTCGAGATAGGGCTGCCCGAAGGACTTGCGCAGGTGCGGTTCCTCGTAGGCGACCACCATGAGATGGCCGAGAACGAACACCAGGATGGCGAACGCCACGGCGGCCGGCGACTGCAAGGTCATCGCCAAACCCGCCAGCATGATGCAGAAGCCGAGCAGCATCGGATTGCGGCAATGCCGATACGGCCCGCCGGCCACGAAGACGCGGGGAGGATCGTAGGGCGCAGGCGTGCCGCGCCCGCGCACCGTGAAGAGAATGACGCAGCTCAGGCAGAGGATGCCGCCGGCCAGGGCCGCGACCAGGCCGACCGGCGGGAGCCAGTCGGGCAGTTGCAGGCTTCCGTCGAACACGCGCACGTAAGACAGGCCGCCGACCCAGAAGGCCGTGAACAGCGTCGCCACGAACAGCGTACGCAAGGCGATGAACCACGTCGGCTGTCTCGGACGCATGAACGCGCAACCCCTGCTGATGGGGCGCATCATGCGCGGGACTCTGTCAATTTTGCGGCCTTGAAACGCGTCACGATGCCCGGATCGCCTTAATTCGCCGCCCGCCCCTCGCCCGCCTTGTGCCTGCAACGCAGGACCAGCGACGCACTGCGATGACACTTCGGTGCACAAATGGTCTTGATTGGGTGTATGGGCTTTGCATCCGCTGCGTGGAGAAAGGGAATTCGCGCCACAAGTTGTCGCCATTCATGATTGGACCGACAGATGGCAATATGTCGGGTGGCGCTTCAGCCAAAGGGGCGGGCCATGCCTGTCAGCGTCAAGGCGTTCTTCGGTTTGTGCGTCCTTCTTGTCGCATGGCCGGCATACTACGACATCATGTTCATCTTTTTTCCTCCCGCCCATTACTTGGCGGACCTCGCGAAATTGCCGTCCGGCTGGGCGCAGAAAACCCACTCGGTCGATGTGCTGGGCCGTCTCATTCAGATGGCAATCTGGGGCAGCATCTTGCTGGGGATTGGATCGCTCGCGGCATTCGGTCGGCGCAACTGGGCGCGCTGGGTATTGGTCAGCGCCCTTGTCTTCAGCCAAGTATTTTGGCTGGGACTTTCCCTCTACCTCCATGTCCATTACCAACTAAGGACATCCTTCTGGCCCGATTACATTCACGAAAATTGGAGCACGCGCGGAGCCTTCATCGACGCAGCCGTCGAATTCTTCTTGATCGTGCTGGTTTTCTCGCCGGACGCACGGCCGTGGTTTCGGCGTGATACCGCAGTCACGTGACTAATTCGCCGCCCGCCCCTCGCCCGCCTTGTGCTTGTACTGCAGCACCAGCAGCAGCGATTTGGCCAGGCGCAGCAGAGCGAATGTCAGCACCGTCGTGACGGGTATCCAAAGGGCCGCGTGCACCCAGTAGGGCGGCTGGTAGGTGAACTCCACGAACAGTGCCCCGCCGCAGACGATCGCTCCCACGACCAGGATGACGAACACCGCCGGCCCGTCGCCCGCGTCGAACATGGCGTAGTCGAGGCCGCAATGGGCGCATTGCTTGCCGAGCTGCAGATATCCGTCGAACAGCTTTCCCTGGCCGCAGCGGGGGCAGCGGGCCAGAAGCGCAGTGCGGGCTGTGTCCACGACTATGTCGCGACGGCCGCGGTCACGGCCGAAGCGCCGAACACGTAGATGCAGGTGAACAGGAACAGCCACACCACGTCGACGAAGTGCCAGTACCAGGCGGCCGCCTCGAAGCCGAAATGGCGCGTCGGCGTGAACTGTCCGGCGATGGCGCGCGCCAGGCACACGGCCAGGAAGATCGTTCCCACGATGACATGGAAGCCGTGGAAGCCCGTCGCCATGAAGAAGGTCGATCCGTAGATGGCGCCGAGATTGCCGGCGGCCTGCGCCAGGTTGGCGTGGGCCGGGTCGATGAAGGGTTTCAGCGCCGCGCCGTTGAAGCCGAAGGTGAAGGGCGCGTGCGAGTACTCATAGGCCTGGATGCAGGTGAACGAGACGCCGAGGATCACCGTGAGCAGCAGCCCCTGTATGGCCCCCTTGCGGTCGCCGGTCTGCAGGGCGTGATGGGCCCAGGTCACCGTGGTGCCCGAGGTCAGGAGGATCAGCGTGTTGAGCAGCGGGAAGTGCCAGGGATCGAGCGTGGTGATGCTGTTCGGCGGCCACGATCCGATCGAGGCGTCGCCCGGGAACAGGCGGAAATTGAAGTAGGCCCAGAACCAGGCCACGAAGAACATCACTTCCGAGGCGATGAACAGCAGCATGCCGTAGCGCAGGCCGAGCTTGACCACCGGCGTGTGCTCGCCGCGCACGACGGATTCCGAGATCACGTCGCGCCACCAGCCCGCCATGGTGTAGAGCACCAGCGCGAAGCCGACGATGAAGATCCAGGGCTGGCCGTTCACCGGCAGGCCGAAGAAGCCGGTGTAAGACTTGTTCATCCAGAAAACGGCGCCGATCAGCATGGTAAAGGCGCCGATCGAGCCCACGATGGGCCACGGGCTGGGGTCGACCAGATGATAGTCGTGCTTCACTTCGCCATGCGCCATGACAACCTCTTCCCAGCCTCTACGGGTGAACTCGAACCATCGTCATCAGGTAGAACAGTACGACAAGGCCGGCCAGCGCCAGCGCCAGCGCGACGTTGCGCCAGCGGCGCGCGCGGCCGTGCGGGTCCTCGTCGGTCATCTCAAATCCACGCATGGAGCGGTGCCACGCCTCCCACATGTTCCGCGATCAAGGCCGCGAACAGGGCGAACAGATATGCGATCGTCACCGCAAACAGTCGGCGCGCCTCGGGCTCGCGCACGGCGTCGGATTCGAGGAACGTCGCCGCCGCCTGCCAAAGGAGCCAGCCGCCCAGTCCCGCAGCAGCCGCCAGATACAGCGGCCCCGCCATGCCGAGCGCCGCCGGCAACAACCCCAGCGGCACCAGCACGAAGGAATAGGCCAGGATGTGCCGGCGCGTGGTGTCCTTGCCGCGCACCACGGGCAGCATCGGAATGCCGGCGCGGGCGTAGTCGCCCGATCGGAACAGCGCCAGCGCCCAGAAATGCGGCGGCGTCCACATGAAGATGATGGCGACCATCAACAGCGGCTGCCACGCCAGCGCTCCCGTGACCGCGGCCCAGCCGATGGCCGGCGGCAGCGCCCCGGCCAGTCCGCCGATGACGATGTTCTGCGGCGTGCGGCGCTTGAGGCCAAGGGTATAAACCCCGACATAGAACAGGATCGTGAACGCCAGGAGCCCCGCCGCCAGCGCGTTGACGAACAACAGCATCAGCGTCACCGCGCCGACCGCCAGCGTCCAGCCGAAGGCCAGCGCGTCGCCGCGCGCGATGTGCCCCATGGGGATGGGCCGCCCCGCGGTGCGCGCCATCAAGCCGTCGATGTCGGCGTCATAGGCCATGTTGAGCGCGCCCGAAGCCCCTGCCCCCACCGCGATGCAAAGCATGGCGCTGAAGGCGATCAGCGGATTGACGTGCGCGGGCGCTGAGATCATGCCCGCCAGCGCCGTGAACACCACGAGCGACATCACCCGCGGCTTGAGCAGCGCGAAGTAGTCGCCGACCGTGGCGGCGGGACGTTCGAGGGCGTAATCAACGATCGACATATCGTGCCTCCACCTTTCCTCCCCCGCTTACGGGGGAGGTGCGCCGCGAAGCGGAGCAGAGGGGGCCAACGCGGTGTCTGCCCCCCTCGCCGCCTTCGGCGGCACTCCCGCCGCGAACGGGGGGAGAAAGATGATCTCTCGACGTCATCAGTGGATCTTCGGCAACTCGTTGAAGGTGTGGAAGGCCGGCGGCGACGACAAAGTCCATTCAAGCGTCGTGGCGCCTACGCCCCAGGGATTGTCGCCCGCCCTGCGCTTGCGCAGGAAGGCTTCGATCAGCACCAGGATGAAGACGATCACGCCGGCGCCGGCGATGAAGGCGCCGATGGACGACACATAGTTCCACCCGGCGAAGGCGTCGGGGTAGTCGGCGGTGCGCCGCGGCATCCCCGCCAGGCCGAGGAAGTGCATGGGGAAGAACGCCAGGTTGACGCCGACGAAGGTGATCCAGAAATGCAGCTTGGCCAGCGTCTCGTTGTAGGTGTAGCCCGTGAACTTGGGGAACCAGAAGTACCAGCCGGCGAAGATGGCGAATACGGCGCCCAGCGACAGCACGTAGTGGAAGTGGGCAATCACGTAGTAGGTGTCGTGCAGCGACACGTCGACGCCCGCGTTGGCCAGCACCACGCCGGTGACGCCGCCGATGGTGAACAGGAAGATGAAGCCGATCGCCCACAGCATGGGCGCGCGGAATTCGATCGAGCCGCCCCACATGGTGGCGATCCACGAGAACACCTTGATGCCCGTCGGCACGGCGATGACCATGGTGGCGAACACGAAATAGGCGCGCGTGTCGACGGAAAGCCCCGTCGTGTACATGTGGTGCGCCCACACCAGGAAGCCGATGAAGCCGATCGAGACCATGGCGTAGGCCATGCCGAGATAACCGAACACCGGCTTCTTTGAGAACGCCGACACCACGTGGCTGATCATGCCGAAGCCCGGCAGGATCAGGATGTAGACCTCGGGATGGCCGAAGAACCAGAACAGGTGCTGGAAGAGCAGCGGATCGCCGCCGCCCGCCGCGTTGAAGAAGCTGGTGCCGAAATGGCGGTCGGTGAGCAGCATGGTGATGCCGCCGGCCAGGACGGGCAGCGACAGGAGCAGCAGGAAAGCCGTCACCAGGATCGACCACACGAACAGCGGCATCTTGTGCAGCGTCATGCCCGGGGCGCGCATGTTGAGGATCGTGGTGATGAAGTTGATGGCGCCCAGGATCGACGAGGCGCCGGCGATGTGCAGCGAGAAGATCACCAGGTCCATCGCCGGCCCCTGCGAGCCGGTGGTGGTGAGGGGCGCGTACGACGTCCAGCCGGTGCCGGCGCCCATGCCGCCGGCGTCGCCTTCCACGAACATCGACAGGATGAGCAGCGCGAAGGAGAACGGCAGCAGCCAGAACGAGATGTTGTTCATGCGCGGGAACGCCATGTCGGGCGCCCCGATCATCATCGGCACCAACCAGTTGCCGAAGCCGCCGATCATCGCCGGCATGATCATGAAGAAGATCATGATCAGGCCGTGGCCCGTGACGAACACGTTGTAGGCGTGCGCGGTGTTGAAGACCTGCAGCCCCGGATACATCAGCTCGGCGCGGATCGCCATCGACAGGGCGCCGCCCACGATGCCCGCGAAGATGGCGAACACCAGGTACATCGTGCCGATGTCCTTGTGGTTCGTGGAATAGACGAAACGGCGCCAGCCGTGGGGATGGTCTTCGTGTGCGTGCGCGATGTTCGCCATGTCGGGCTTCCGTTATTGCGCGGCGACGCGCAGGGCGTCGGGCGTCTCGTTGGCTGCGTATTTCTTCTTCGCCTTGGCGAGCCAGGCGTCGTATTCGGCCTGGGTGACGACCTTCACTTCGATCGGCATGTAGGCATGGTTGGCGCCGCACAGCTGCGAGCACTGGCCGTAATAGGTGCCGAGCCTGGTGGCCTTGAACCAGGTATGGTTGATGCGGCCGGGGACGGCGTCCATCTTCACGCCGAAGGCCGGCACCGACCAGGAATGGATGACGTCGGCGCCGGTGGTGTCGACCTCAACCACCTTGTTGACCGGTACGTAGAGCGGATTGTCGACGCCCAGCAGCCGCGGCTCGTGCGCCTTGGCGGCGGCGGCATCCTGCAGCATATAGGAATCGAACTGGAAGTTGCCGTCCTTCGGGAAGGCGTAGGTCCAGAACCACTGCTTGCCGATGGCCTCGACCGTGACGTCCGGCTTGGGGATGGCCGCTTCGAAATAGAGCAGCCGGAACGACGGGATGGCGATCAGCACCAAGATGATGACGGGGATCAGGGTCCACGCCACTTCCAAAAGGGTGTTGTGGTGGGTGCGCGAAGGAACCGGATTGGCCCGATGATTGTAGCGGACCATCACCCAGATCAGCAGGGCCAGGACGAACAGGCAGATGCCGATGATGATGTAGAGCAGCAGGCGGTGGAAGTCTTCGATCTGGACCATGACCGGTGTTGCCGCCGGCTGCATGCCGAGCTGCCAGTCGTGCGGCAACTCAGCCAGGGCCGGCGACGCGAGGGCCGGCAGGGCGAGCGCGGCGGTGAAAGACTTCCTGAGGAACATGGGCGGCCTCTGTATAAATACGTACCTGCGCGGGATTCGTGCCGCGCCCCTTGGCTTTGTCTTGGGATTCTACAAGGAGCGTCCTAGATTCAAGATGCGATTTAGAGGCGTTACAGTCCGGATGTCAGTGCGACCTTATGGCACGGGTGCGACCAGTCGTCTGCCCCTGCCGGAGGGGATTCCTGATGTTTTTCAGGCACCTCTGCATTCCTGACGTGACGTCACCGAACAAGTTCACAGAAAGCCGAGGCACCGCGATGGCATCCGACCTGTTTTTTACCCGCACCGGCATGGACCGCAGCCGCGTCCAGGCGACGGTCGACGAGGCGCTGCGAGGGGCCGACGACGGGGAGCTGTACCTGGAGTACAGCCAGAGCGAATCGTTCTCCTTCGACGACGGGCGCCTCAAGGCGGCCAAGTTCGACACCAGCCAGGGCTTCGGCCTGCGCTCGGTATGCGGCGAGGCCGTCGGCTACGCCCACGCCAACGAGTTGTCTGAAGACGCCATCGCCCGCGCCGCCAGGACGGTGCAGGCCGTGGCCAAAGGCCATTCGGGGACCGTCGCCGCGCCCCCGGCGCGCACCAACACCAGGCTCTATCCCGATCTCGACCCTCTGCAGAGCGCCGCCTTCGAACAGAAGGTGAAGCTGCTGGAGGACATGAACACCTATGCCCGCGCCAAGGATCCGCGCGTCAAGCAGGTGTCGTGCTCGCTGGCCGGCGAATGGCAGACCATCGAGATCATGCGCGCCGGCGGCGAGATCTATCGCGATGTGCGCCCGCTGGTGCGCCTCTTCGTCTCGATCGTGGTCGAGCAGGACGGCCGGCAGGAGTCGGGAAATTACGGCGGCGGCGGCCGCGCCGGCTACGAAACCTATGTCACGCGCGAATACTGGACGGCCGCCATCGATGAAGCGCTGCGCCAGGCGCTGGTCAATCTGGCCTCCGTCCCCGCCCCTGCCGGCGAGATGACGGTCGTGCTCGGCCCCGGCTGGCCCGGCATCCTGCTGCACGAAGCCATCGGCCACGGTCTCGAAGGCGACTTCAACCGCAAGAAGACGAGCGCGTTCGCAGGCCTCTTGGGCGAGCGTGTCGCCGCGCCCGGCGTCACGGTGGTCGACGACGGCACCATCGGCGGACGGCGCGGTTCTCTGACCATCGACGATGAAGGCACGCCGACCTCGCGGACGGTTCTGATCGAAGACGGAATCCTGAAAGGCTACATGCAGGATCGCCAGAACGCGCGGCTGATGGGCATGCAGCCGACCGGCAACGGCCGGCGCGAATCCTTCTCCAGCATGGTGATGCCCCGCATGACCAACACCTACATGCTGGGCGGCGACAAGACGCCGGAGGAGATCCTGGCCAGCGTCAAGAAGGGCGTTTACGCAGTGAACTTCGGCGGCGGCCAGGTCGACATCACCAGCGGCAAGTTCGTGTTCTCCTGCACCGAGGCCTATCTGATCGACGAGGGCAAGGTCGGCGCGCCGATCAAAGGCGCCACGCTGATCGGCAACGGACCCGACTGCCTGACGCGCGTCTCGATGGTCGGCAACGACATGAGGCTCGACGAAGGCATCGGAACCTGCGGCAAGAACGGACAATCGGTGCCGGTGGGCGTCGGTCAGCCGACGCTGCGCCTCGACGGGCTGACGGTCGGCGGCACGGCCCAGGCCGCCTAAGTCGTCTTGATGCGCAGATTTGATGCGCATTGACTATGCGCATGAAAAAGGGCTTTTCCGAAGAGTCGTGCGCCTTTCGGCGCGCCGAGAAGCGCGGGCCGAAGCGCGCAGCGAACCTGTCGATCGATGCGGCCCTTCTCGCGGAGGCGAAGGCGGCTCGAACTGGCGCAACGGACCCGGATGAGCGCCGTCAACGCCCCAGGAAATAGGACAGCGCCACGAAATCCATGACTGCGTGTGCCACCACCAGCGGCCACAGCCGCTTGGTGCGCCCGTACCAGTGCCCGAAGATGAGGCCGACCGGAATGATGGTGATCACCGCCCTCACCCCTTGATAGAGATGATACACGAGCCTGATCGCCACGCTGGCATTGAGCGCCTTGGCCGGCCCATGCTTCTCCTCCAGCGCCGTCATGACGTAGCCGGTGACAAAGACTTCTTCATAGAGCGGATTGACCAGCACCACGGCGGCGAGCACGCCCGGCGACAGGCCCGGCCGCATGAACGGTGTCGCGGCGGCGCTGCGCGCGAGGTCGGGCGCGGCGGCCGCGAACAGATACCAGGCATAGACGGGGACCAGGAAGGCGACCACGGCCAGCCCCAGGCCGATCGCAGTGTCCTTCCAGCCGGGCACCAACCCGATTTTTTCCAGTGACCAGCCGCGTCGGTGCAGCACATAGCCCAGCAGAAGCATCATGCCGGCCTCGTACACCGCCAGCGCCAGCAAGGTTGCGTTGGTGTGCGTCTGCGGACGATGCCGCACGAAAAACATCAGGCTGCCGGCGACGAACCAGCCGAAGGCCGCCGTCACCACGACAGCGAATTCGCCGGCTGAAAATTCGACTTTGCGCATGCCCGCCCCCGTCCCCGCGCCACAATACACGAGGACCGGCCCTTGTCGCGTCCTGCCTCAGAATTTCGCGAAGTGGAACAGCGAGAACAGCACCAGGCCGGTGTGGGAGATCACCAGCGGCCACAGCCGATGGGTGCGAACGTACCAGTAGCCGAAGATCAGCCCCATCGGAATGATCATGAGGATGCCCGCCACCCCCAGATTGAGGTGGTACAACAGGCGGATCGCCACGCTGACGTTGAGCGCCAGGGTTACGCCGATCCGCTCCTTCAGCGCTGTGATCACATAGGCCGTCACGAACACCTCTTCATAGAGGCCGTTCACCACGGCATTGGCGACGATCACCGCCGGCATCAGGCGCGACCCGCCGATCCGCGTGTCGCCCGCGATGCGCAACAGGGCGGGCGTGATGTCGGCCACGGCATACCAGGCGGCGAAATAGGCGTAATGGGCGGCGACCGCCAGGGCGATGGCGACGAAGATGTCGTACCAGCGGGAGCTTGCGGTCAGCCGCGCCAGGGTCCAGCCCCGCCGGCGCAGGAACAGGCCGAGCACCACCAGCATCACCCCTTCGAAGATCGTGATGCGCAGCAGGCTCACATCCGCCAGCAGGAGCCCCTTGCGCGGGTGCAGGAACGCCAGGAGGCTGATCGCGATGAACAGCCCGAAGGCGCCGGTGACCACCACCGCGAACTCCAGGCCGGGCGTCATCCGAAGTTTACGCAATGAATGTTCTCGCGCTTGAACGGCCGGACATTACAGGGCAACGCGGGCGCCCGCACCACGCCCGGCGCGAAATGTCGCTCCGCGCGGCAGCAGCCACATTGCCGCCGACCGGGGCGCGTCGATCAGGATTCGTATTCCGTCGGCTTCTTGCGGATGGAGCGAGGGCTGGGGTCGAACGGCAGCCATTTGCCATTGAGGCCATCGTGCCGGAAAGCGCTGAGGAGCAGGCCCAGGAACTCCAACAGGGGCGACGGCTTCTTGCCGACGGGCGCTGGCGGTTGGGGCTCTCTCCAGTGGTGGCCCATGGCGTTCCTCAGGCGGCCGCGGCCGACTGCTCCGCCGACTTGGGCGGCTGCGCCGGCAGAACGACATAGGCGCGGCAGCCTTTGCCGTATTCGCTCTCGAGCCAGGCGCGTCCGCCGTGCAGCTCGGCCAGGCCGCGCACCAGCGCCAGTCCCAGGCCCGTGCCGCCCGCCTGCCGGTCGTAGCGGTTGTCGACCTGGCTGAAGGGCGTGAAGATCTTGTCGAGCTTCTCGCGCGGAATGCCGGGACCGTTATCCTCGCACATGATCTGGAAGCCGCCGCCTTTGGCCGCGTTGGCGGTGACGACGATCTTGCCGCCCTCCGGCGTGAACTTGACGGCGTTCGACACCAGATTGATGAGGATCTGCTTCAGCGCCCGCTCGTCGGCATAGAGCGGCGGCGCGTCGGGTTCGACGGTGATGACGAGTTCCTGCTTCTTTTCGCGGGCCTTGGCGCCGATCAGCTTGAGGGCGATGTCGAAGGTGCGATGGGCGTCGATCGGATGGGGCGCGATCTCCATCTTGCCGGCCTCGATCTTCGCCACGTCGAGAAGGTCGTTGATGAGGCTGAGCAGATGGGCGCCCGACGAATGTATGTCGCCGGCATATTCCTTGTAGCGGGCCGAACCCACCGGGCCAAAGCATTCCTGGGCGATGATTTCCGAGAATCCCAGGATGGCGTTGAGCGGCGTGCGCAGCTCGTGGCTCATATTGGCGAGGAAGGCGGTCTTGGAAGCGTTGGCGGTCTCGGCCTCGAACCGCTTGCGCAAGGCGTCGTCGCGCGTCTCCTCCAGCTCGCGCGCCAGGTCCTCGACCTGGAAGCGCAGACGCGAATCTTCGTCGAGGCGGTGCATCAGGCGTCGGCCGTCGACCAGAAGCTGGCCGGCGAACATCGGAACCACCATGGCGATGCCGAAATCGATAAGGCCTTCGCCGAACAGGAAGCGGGCCGATGCCATCGTCGTCAGCGGCAGGATCGAGGCCAGGAACATGTCCATGTGGCTCGAGCGGCTGACCACGAGCATCGCCAGCACCGCCGCGGTGGCGCCCGCCAGGAACACGTGGTTGACGAGATTTTCCGAATCCCACAGCAACCACGGCATCAATCCCCAGGCGCCGCTGATGATCGCCTGCATGGCGACGATGCGCGAGAACCAGGGCTGGGTACGGTCGTAGTCGTTGCTGTCGGAGGTGTCGTACTGGTAGATCGAGACCACGCTGGCCGACAGGATCATCGTCGCGGAGACGATCACCGGCACGAACACGGCTTCGTTGAAGTTGACGTGGCCGAACATGCCGAAGCTGTCGGAGCCGAGCCAGGCGATCGCCAGGGCCCAGAACGGCGAGGAAAGACGCGTCGAACGAACGGTCTGGGACGTGAGGTCAAGCTGCGCCTTCAGGACGCGAACGTCTGTGCTTCGCTGGCTGCGCAGCCGCTTGATGAACCGCACGGCAATCCCCTTTGCGCTCGATGACGTCTCGACGAGCGGGATCAACCTTAGCGGGCGGCGGTTAAAATTTACTGAGAAGCGGGATTCACGAAGCGGCGCGCTCTTCGTTCCCTGCGGGGAATATCGCTAACGGGAAGTAAACGTAACAGCGTGCGCCCTTTCCGGATTCACTTTCTATCCAGGCTCTGCCGCCGTGCAGCTCGGCCAGGCCGCGCACCAGCGCCAGCCCCAGGCCCGTGCCGCCCTCGCTGCGGTCGTAGCGGTTCTCCACCTGCGAGAAGGCGCTGAACACCGATTCCAGCTTGTCCTGCGGGATGCCGGGGCCGTTGTCCTCCACCGCCAGAATGAATCCGCCGCTCACATCGCGCCGGCAGGCGACGCGGATCAGGCCGCCGCGCGGCGTGAACTTGACGGCATTGGAAATCAGGTTGAGCGCGATCTGCCTGAAGGCCCGCTGGTCGGCCACCGGCCAGGGCGCATCGGGCTCGACCGTGAAGCTGAGCTGCTGCTGCTTTTCGCGCGCCCGGATGGCCATGATCCGTTCGATGCCGGCGAGCGCGGCGGCGGTATCGAGCGGGCGGGGATCGATCTCCATCTTGCCGGATTCGATCTTCGCCACGTCGAGGATGTCGTTGATGAGCGCCAGGAGATGCGTGCCCGAGGCGTGGATGTCGCCCGCATAGTCGCGGTAGCGCGGGCTGTCCGGCCCCATCGACTGCGAGGCGATGATGTCGGAGAAGCCCAGGATGGCGTTAAGCGGCGTGCGCAGCTCGTGGCTCATATTGGCGAGGAAGTTCGTCTTGGAGGCGTTGGCGGCTTCGGCCTCGCGCTGCTTTCGCCGGCTCTCCTCGTTGGCCAGCCGCAGCGCCTCGCCCAACTTCTCCTTGGCTTCCTGGGCGTCGAACAGCTCCTGCACGCGGCGGCGCGCGCCCAGTCCGAGCAGCAGGATGTAAAGCAGCCAGATCGGCACCATGACGCAGAGCATGAAGGCGACGGGGCCGCGGCTCGTGGCGAACAGCAGCGCGCTGGGCAGCATCAGCGCCGCCAGGCCCGTGAAGAATATCTGGCGGCACGGCGAGCGCAGGAACGCCATCGCCCAGGCAATGCACATGATGACCATGCCGACGAACATGTTGTTGGCGCTGTTGCCGTCGCACCACAACAGCCAGGCGGCGGCCGCCCAGCCGAGGCCGATGAAGGCCTGCAGGATCGTGAGCTGCCACTGCACTTTCCTGAGATCGGCGCCCATGAGCGTCGGATAGCGCGCCCGCATGACGCCGGCGGCGCCCGCAGTGGCGCACTGGATAACGATGGCGGCGACCACATGACCCAGGGACAGTCTGCCGAAGGACCCTTGGGCGATCCAGAACGCCGCAGCCACGAAGCCGACGCCGGTCGGGTTGAACCACACCGTGCCCCGCAACCCGTCGATGACGAGTTCCAGGCGATCCTTGAGGTGCCGCATGGCGTGCGGGCGGGGATCCTCGGCCTGCGAAATCGCGTGCGTCGACATGGGTTCCGGTGCGGTTGGCCGGCGGCATTGTGCCGCCCGCAAATGCGCCGTAAGGCTAGGGGGCGCTTCGTTAAAAACTCGCTGCCGATAACGGCCGCCGTGCCCGAAAGGCCGGGTTTCGTTACCGTATCGCGTCCGCGAATCGCGTCAGTTGGGAACCATGGCCAAGACTACCGACCTGTTCGAGAACGCCTCCCCCGCTTCCAAGAGCTACACCGCCCGCGACATCGAGGTCCTGGAAGGGCTCGAGCCCGTGCGCCGCCGCCCGGGCATGTATATCGGCGGCACAGATGTTGCGGCGCTGCATCATCTGGCGGCCGAGATCCTCGATAACGCCATGGACGAGGCCGTGGCCGGCCACGCCAGCCGCATCGAGATCGAGCTTCAGCCGGACGATGTTCTCGTCGTGCGCGACAACGGCCGAGGCATGCCGGTCGACGCCCATCCCAAGTTCAAGAACAAGTCGGCGCTCGAGGTCATCATGACCATGCTGCACGCCGGCGGGAAGTTCGGCGGCAAGGTCTACGACACCTCGGGCGGCCTGCACGGCGTCGGCGCCTCCGTGGTCAACGCGCTGTCGGAGTGGATGGAAGTCGACGTGGCGCGCGACCGTCACGGCCACAAGATGCGCTTCGAGCGCGGCAAGCCCGTCGGCAAGCTGAAGGATCTTGGCGCCGTCAACCGCCGCGGCACTATCGTCAGCTTCAAGCCCGACGCCCAGATCTTCGGCGAGGACACCCGCTTCTCCGCCTCGCGTCTCTACCGCATGGCCAAGTCGAAGGCCTATCTGTTCCGCGGCGTCGAGATCCGCTGGAAGTGCGATCCCTCGCTGATCAGGGACGCCACGCCCGCCGAGGACACCCTGCACTTCCCCGGCGGCCTCACCGACTTCCTGTCGAGCGAGATCAACGGCAAGACCACCGTGACGCAGCGCGTCTTCACCGGGCGCACCGAGAACCGCGATGGCAAAGGCTCGGTCGAATGGGCCGTGACCTGGGCGCCGGAAGCCGAGCCGTTCCTCTATTCCTACTGCAACACCATACCGACGCTGCAGGGCGGCACTCACGAACAGGGCCTGCGCAACGCGCTGACGCGCGCCCTGCGCGCCCATGGCGAGCGCGCCAACAACCGCAAGACCGCGCAGGTGACGCCCGACGACATCATGGCGTCGGCCTGCGCCATGCTGTCGGTTTTCATCCGCGAGCCCGAGTTCCAGGGCCAGACCAAGGACAAGCTGTCCTCGCCCGACGCCCAGCGCCTGGTCGAGAACGTGGTGCGCGACCACTTCGACCACTGGCTGGCGGAAAGCCCGCAGGAGGCCGACCGCCTGCTCGACTTCTGCATCGACCTCGCCGAAGAGCGCCTCAAGCGCCGCCAGGAGAAGGAAGTCTCGCGCAAGGCCGCCACGCGCAAGCTGCGCCTGCCCGGCAAGCTGGCCGACTGCACCCGCGATGCCGCGCAGGGTACCGAGATCTTCCTGGTGGAGGGCGACTCCGCCGGCGGCTCCGCCAAGCAGGCGCGCGACCGCAACACCCAGGCGGTGCTGCCCTTGCGCGGCAAGATCCTCAACGTGGCGAGCGCGGCGGCGGGCAAGCTGGCGCAGAACCAGGAGCTGTCCGACCTCGTGCAGGCGCTGGGCGCCGGCACCGGCGCCAGGTACAGCGAGGCCGAGCTGCGCTACGAGCGCATCATCGTGATGACCGATGCCGACGTCGACGGCGCCCACATCGCCTCGCTGCTCCTCACCTTCTTCTATCGCGAGATGCCGCAGCTCATCGCCAACGGCCATTTGTTCCTCGCCATGCCGCCGCTCTACCGCCTCAGCCAGGGCGGCACGACGCTCTACGCGCGCGACGACAAGCACCGCACCCAGCTCTTGAAGACCGCCTTCAAGGCGAACGCCAAGGTCGAGACCTCGCGCTTCAAGGGCCTGGGCGAGATGATGCCGGCCCAGCTCAAGGACACCACCATGAAGCCGGGCAGCCGCACCCTGGTGCGCGTCGAGATCACCGACGACGCCAAGAAGGAAACCGAAACCCTCGTGGAGCGGCTGATGGGCAAGAAGCCCGAGCTGCGCTTCGCCTTCATCCAGGAAAACGCGCAGTTCGTGAAGGACGTGGACGTGTGACTATTCATTCCGTCCCCTGAAAAGGGAGGGGCGAAACGCGCGGCGTTTCGGGGAGTCAGGCTCAGCAAACGCAGAATGACCCCCACCTGCGCCCTCTGGCTGGAAGCCGGGGATGCGTCTTCCCTCTTTCAGGGGGAGGAACACGTTACGCCATCTCCTTCCTCATCTTCTTCATCCGCACCAGCATCAGGATGCCGAGGAACGCCGATGTCGACAGCAGCAGGTGCCAGAGGAAATGCGTGCCCGTCGGGATGACGGGGCAGACGATGAGGTCGATCGAGCGCGCCGCCGCCGCCGCCACGCCGCACGCCAGGATGACGATGCCGCGCAGGCCCAACGCCTGGCCGTACTTCTTCATGCTGCCGGCCACCAGCGCCAGCCCGAATACGGTGATGACGCCGAAGCCCGGCACGAAGCGCAGGCCGGACGGCACATTGGGCATGGCATCGAACGAGGACCAAGCCAGGGCCACCGCGCCGACGGTCGCCGCGTACATCAGCGCCGCGCCCGCGATGCCGGCCCACCAGCCGAACAGCTGGCGGAACCACAGCGCCGTGAACACGACGAGGAATCCGACGCCCGGCATCCAGTCGAGCTCAAGCGCCCAGTGCGTGCGCAGCCCGTGCCACAAGGTCGAACCGATGCCGACGCCCGCCAGCAGGACGAGGAGGATCACGAGATCTGCCGAGAAACCGACCTGCGACTTCCGCACATGGCGATACGCGTAATAGGCCGCGATCAGGATGGCCGCATTGGTGATGGTGTTGATCGGCTCGGCGATGCCGAGCCAGGGGTGACCGGTTTCGCAATAGATCGGGCCGTGCATCATCGGCGGAACGGAAGCGGCCATGGAACATCCTCGGCATCAACGATATGGGGATGCTTTCACGGCATGGCCGCCAACCACAAGAGGCCGCGCTGTTATGACTGCAAGCGGGCAGTGGGCGCTTCACTCTCACTCGCCCCTTGGATCGAAATCGTCCCGTATACTTCATTACCCCTTGTGGGACCGGCGGCGGCCGCGCCGGCGGCTCGGTTCGCGTCGCTGCGGGCGTGAACGAAGATCGGCCCTCTCCCCTTGCGGGGCCGGTAGCGGCAGCGTCACCGGCGGCGGTTCGCCTTGCGGTTCACAGCGCGGACCGCTTAGGCGAACCGGGTGAGGGGTAAAGCGATGAAACATGACTTTGCCCGCCAACTTCGCCACGCCCGGACCGATGTCGAACGTAAGCTCTGGTTCGCGCTGCGCGGCCGCCGCTTCCACCGCTTCAAATTCCGCCGCCGGCAGCCGACTGACTCCTATATTGTCGACTTCGTCTGCTTCGAGACGAGACCTGTCGTCGAACTCGACGGCGGCCAACACGGTGGGAAAGGTCATCAAGCCTATGATGCAGACCGCACGAGGCACCTGAAAGCCAACGGCTTCCGGGTTCTTCGCTTCGCCAACCATGAGGTCAACCCGAACTTCGAAAGTGTCCTTGATGGCATTGCTCTGGCGATCGGGTTGCCGATTTGGGCGGGGGCTCGTCCTTCCTCCCCATGGTATCGCTCACGACAGCGGGCACGCTAACAGGAGTGGGCAAGGCATAATGAACGCCCCCCTCACTCTCGGAAGTGCTCGCGACGCTCGCGCTTCCTCTGCCCTCTCCCGCAAGGGGAGAGGGCGACCTGTATCCTAAACGGCCCCTTCGCCAGCATGCGCCTTAGTCGCATTCCAAGCTCTCTCCTGCCCCGATGACGCCCGCCCCACCCCGCGTTACTCTGCGGCGTTGAGAGGGCTGGTAGACGATCCATTCTAGGGATCATTCTCAACCTCCCGCGCCGAGGTCGTTATGGCCAACATACTGCTGACCAACAAATGCGTCCGTGCCTGCCCTTACTGCTTCGCGGGCCAGGAGATGGCGCAGGCCAGCGCCTTCCTGTCTTGGGAGAACGTCGTCTATCTCGCGGATTTCCTGCTCGCCTCGGCGCACAGCCGCGTCTCGCTGCTGGGCGGCGAGCCGACCCTGCATCCGCAGTTCACCGACATCCTCGTCTATCTCCTCGAGCGCGGCTTCACCGTCACCGTCTTCACCAGCGGCATCATGTCGAAGACGGCGCTCACCGAGCTGGCGGCGCACGTTGCCGCCCTGCCGCCCGAGCGGCTCAATTTCGTCTGCAACCTGAACAATCCGGCGCAGACCGACACCCTGAAATCGGAAACGCACAAGCTGCACGATTTCCTGGCGGCGCTCGGCCCGCGCACCATGCCGGCCTTCAACATCTACCGCAGCGATTTCGACATCGGCTTCATCTTCGAACTCGTTGCGCGCTTCGCCATGAAGAAGCGCCTGCGCCTGGGCATCGCCCACCCCATCCCGGGCGCCGCCAACGAGGCCATCACCGTGGCCGACATCGGCGCGGTGATCGAGCGGCTCTGTTCGTTCCGCGCCGCCTTCGAGCAGTCGCGCGTCCGCCCCAGCTTCGATTGCGGCTTCCCGCTCTGCCGCATCACCGACGCCGAGCTCGGCTGGCTCGTGCGCCTCACCGGCCGCGCCGATTTCAAATGCACGCCGGCCATCGACATCACGCCCGACATGCAGGTGTATTGCTGTTTCCCGCTGTCGTCGCTCAACCGGCGCTCGATCTACGATTTCGACTCCTTCAACGCCGTGGTCGCCTATTACCGCTCGCTGCAGGAACGCATCCGCGGCGACATCGCCGGCATCTATGCCGAATGCGGCGCCTGCGTGCACCGTGCCGAGCGCACCTGCGCCGGCGGCGGCGTCTGCCAGCTGGTGAACCGCCTGACCAACGAGAACCCCGCCCGGCTTCGGACCATCGAGAATGAACACCAGGCTTGTCTGCCCCAATGATGCGGCCCTGATCGGGCGGCTGGCGCGCCGCGCACTGTGCGTCCGCGTAACCGCGCCGCAGGACATCGCGGCCGCTGCGGCGCTGGCGCGCCGGCACAACAGCCTCGTCTGCGTGATCTGCGAGACCGCCTCTCTCGAGGACATCGAGGTTTCCGGCGACTGGCAGGGCATCCCGATCGCGCTGGCGGTGGCGCGGACGGGCCCGTTCCGCCGCCTGGCGGCGAAGCTGAAAGGGCTGCGCGCGCTGAATCTGCGTGTCTATCTGCCCTGCACGACCGACGCCCTGGTCGGCGCGCGCCTGCTCGCCTCGGTCGGCGTTCCCGTGTGCGTCACCCTCGATCCCGCCGCGGCGATGGATTGGGAGGCGCTGGCCGATCTGATGACCTACGCGCTGTTGAATATCGCGCGCCACGCGCCGATCGAGCCGTTCCAGACCATGGCCGACGGCTGGCGGCCGGCGGAGCGCGGCGAGGACTGGGGCCGCGCCCTGTTCGACGATCCCGAACGCTACCTCCATGTCGCGGCCTCGGGCGCCGTCGCTTTGTCGGCGCGCGAGCTGGCCGCGGGAGAATTCGTCGGCGACGTCTGCGAGCTGGATTCGCCGCGCCTGAAACAGCGCGTGGACGAGAGAAAAGAGCGCTGGCGCGAGCTGTTCCTCGAAAACCATTTCTGCGCCCGCTGCCCGTCCTGGCGCCTGTGCCGCGGGAGATTTTCCGCCGGCAAGACAGAGCCGGACGGCTGCGCGGAATTCTTCGGCGAAGCGGCCGAGATCATCGAACGCGCCCGCGCCAAATCCGCCCGCTCTCCGACTTGGCAGGCGTGAACTGCGATCAGCCTCTCCCCTTGCGGGCCTGCCGCGCATCGTGCGGTCTTTGCCCTCTCCCCTTGTGAGAGGTCTCAGTTTAGTAAGATTTTGATATTATGCACTTCTTAGGCATCTTTTTTGCCTGTGTAGATGCTGTACAGGATTTTTCGACGTTTTTGCCAGATTCCAACGTGATCGGACGATTCATTCAAGGGAGTTCTGTCACGCGGCCTTTGTGCGGGAACGAGAATTTGCCGGAGCATTCCGTCTGCCTACCAGGTACGCATTGCCACATCGACACGCCCTCAGTCCGTCAGGACCGAAGAGGCCCCATATGCGTCCGAGCGTTTTCGCCCTTATGGCGGATGTCCGCCAGATTTGGCTCAGGAAACATCGGTCAATCTCCCCGACGATCCTCTCAGCGCAACTCTGGCCATCGCTATTCGAGGCGCAGATGCGTTCTCAGTTCGCCGATTCTTGGGGTATGCCATCCGAACCAGCTTTGCTTTCTCTTGCAGCCATCATTTGCCGCGAGGGTCGCCTCGGAGCGGTTACCGCGTGCAGGCGACGCGATAAAGGGTGCCTCCGCCCCACTGGTTTGCCTGGAAATAATAGGCGGACCGCCCCCACTTCGGATGACGGGGCGCATCAATTGCATCGGAGAGTTTCGCAATCGCGAGATAACCGTCCGACGCGTAATCGTCTCCGGATTCAAGTCCGTGGAGGATATGGATCGTGTTGTTCCCGGGCAGAACTTCCGACAGAAAGTCTTCAAAATTATCTGTTCCCTCTTCGGACATCGTTTGAAGGGGAAACGTGTCTTCTGTCAGTCTGCCGTCCTTTCCCACAAAGCGAATCTTGTATCCCCCGTCGGCGGAAAGGATCTGGAACATAAGCGTCGCCCGCGGCCCCGCAATCGACCAGCAGCCGAGAAAATCGTCGCCGCTAGATGCATACGCCGCACGCGTGAAGAGCGCGAAGGCCGTCGCTACCAACAAGATTGCGTATTTCACCGAATCCGGCTCCCAGTCAGGCCATGCTGCTTATAGCAGGGCTTGCGGCCGTCGCCAGCGAGGCTGTCCCAGCGCGGCCACGCAGCCCAAGTCGGTCCCAAAATACATCGCGGCATGAGGGGCAGCCCGTCCAATACGGGGCCAAGTGCGCCCGCTCAGCACACCCTTGGAAACTCAATGAATTGCGCCACTACATCGCTTCCCCCGCCCCCCGCCGCGTTCGGAAGAATAGCACATCCCTCGAACCCCTCGAGAGCGAGTTGTGACCTTCGACTGCGGAATGGCGGCTGTTGGCGCAATTTCCCCGTCGGGCGAATTTCCGTCTTTGCGCAGTGGTCTACTTTCGCTACCATCGCCGCGTCGGGCAAGCATTGGCAGAAACTCTCATTTCTTGTGGAAGGATTGCATGTCGTGTCGCAGGATTCTGGGCGCCGTTGCCCTCGCGCTCACCTTACAACAGGCCCATGCCAGGGACGCATTCTGCAAGGACCTTCATAAAGCTATAGGTCAAGTGCGCACCGATTTTGCTGCGCTGCGCGGCGCACAACTTTCCTCGATGACGTATCCAGCCGATGAATTCCACTCCTCGCCCTCCACGGTGGTTCGCTTTACCGCGAGGCACAATCTTTCTGGTGCAACCAGTTGCGTCGTTGTGCAGACTTCGAGAACGGGAGAAGCCGCGCAGTATTCCTATTACTGCGAATTTCCCGTGGCGGCCGGCGATGGCCCGCACGAAAAGGGGGAACTGGCCAAGTTGACTGTCGCTTGCATCGGCACCAACCCGCATAACGAGGCGAACGTCGACAGTGTGGACTTCGTGACACTCTGGGGACCCGCCCAAGCTTACGAGATCGTCTTGAATGCCATGGACCGCGATGACAAGCTTTCCCTCGACCTTAGCGACGGTGCGGAGGACAAAGCGCTCGAAGAATTGGAAAAATAATTCGTTCAGAAATGATTACTGACAGAAACGTGTCAGATTTCCAACGAAGGTGAATTAGCAACTCTTCACCCATGCGCCGCCGAGAGTCGTCCGCTCGGCATCGCGATGGCGCGTCATGCCGACATTGGTCAAATGCCGGTCCATCGAGCCGGAGGCCAGCACAAAACTCCGGTCGACCGCTGCATCCTGCGCCTTGTGGATGGTCGTGGCATAGCCGTGATCCACGGCGGCGTAATCCGCCAAGCGCGGCAGCGCCGCGGGCATCCGCCGCAACGCAACCCGAAGGGCCGGAGCCATTTGAGCCGTGGGTTCGTCGAAGGGCCTGACCGTAGTGCCCGCTACGCTCTGCGCCCCGCACCGCGTCAGGCCGCCGATTTGTCCCGTCGCCCCAGGCCTTCGGAGGGCAGAGAAAGCGCGAGCGTGTTGAGACTCACGCCTTCGGCCCGCGCGCGCCGCCAGACGCTGATGCAAGGAGCGCGGCGCCCGCATCCGCCACTGGCCGCTGGCATGCGTCGGCTCCGGAGGCTCATTCACGTCATCGCCGCGGTGGCAGGATCTCCTCATGCTTCGGTCTTTGCTTTTGTGCTGGAGTTCCTCTTTCTCGTTGCAGGCTGGACAGCACTGGTGTGGCTCATGGAAAGAATTTTCAAAGTCCGCTTGCTGAGACGCTAAGGCGTTCTCCCTATCCACCCCTCCTTGACTTTTCGCGTTTTGTTCCCCATATGAGGCGCACATAGGAACCGGTCGCCAATCCGGGCTGACCGCGGGCGCTTGATTGCGCCCCCACAGGGAGCGCTTTTGAGCAGCCAAACGACCGCCGGCACGGACGCCGGCTCCCTTGAAGTTACGCCGTCCAGTTCATCGGAAAATCCTGCCGGATCAGTAGCTTCTCCCGAGAAATCGGGAATTGAATCGCCACAATCCCAATCACCGCTCCCGGCAGGGGGAGGGCCCTCCCCTCCGCCGGAGAACAATTATGTTGCCGAAGCCCCACCGGCTGCGGAAGCGCCGGCCGGCTTTGCCAGCCTCGGGCTGTCGCCCGAGCTGCTGCGCGCCGTCGAGGAAGCCGGCTACAAGACGCCGACCCCGATCCAGGCCCAGGGCATCCCGCACGTCCTGAAGCGGCGCGACATCATCGGCATCGCCCAGACCGGCACCGGCAAGACCGCCAGCTTCACTCTGCCGATGATCGAGCTGCTGGCCCGCGGCCGCGCCAAGGCGCGCATGCCGCGCACCCTGATCCTGGAGCCGACGCGCGAGCTTGCCGCCCAGGTGGCCGAAAGCTTCGCCAAGTACGGCAAGTTCAACAAGCTTTCCATGGCGCTGTTGATCGGCGGGGTGTCGTTCGACGACCAGGACCGCAAGCTCGACCGCGGCGTCGACGTTCTGATCGCCACGCCGGGGCGCCTGCTCGATCATTTCGAGCGCGGCAAGCTGATGCTGTCGCAGGTGCAGATCCTCGTCATCGACGAGGCCGACCGCATGCTCGACATGGGCTTCATCCCGGACGTCGAGCGCATCTGCAAGCTGATCCCCTTCACCCGCCAGACGCTGTTCTACTCGGCCACCATGCCGGCCGAAATCCGCCGCCTCACCGAGCAGTTCCTGCAGAACCCGGTGCGCGTGGAAGTGGCGCGCCCGGCCACCACGGCGGAGAACATCCGCCAGGAGATCATCGAGGTCCCCAACGACGACTGGGCGAAGCGCGAGGCGCTGCGCACCCTCATCCGCGAGGCCGGAGAGATCACCAACGCCATCGTCTTCTGCAACCGCAAGCGCGACGTCGACGTGGTGGCCAAGTCGCTCGCCAAGCACGGCTTCAACGCGGCGCCGCTGCACGGCGATCTCGACCAGTCGGTGCGCACGCGGACGCTGGACGGCTTCCGCAGTGGCGATGTCACCATTCTCGTCGCCAGTGACGTCGCCGCGCGCGGCCTCGACATTCCCGCCGTCAGCCACATCTTCAATTTCGACGTGCCGTATCATCCCGACGACTACGTCCACCGCATCGGCCGCACCGGCCGCGCCGGGCGCAGCGGCACCGCGCTGATGCTCGCCACCTCGCGCGATGCGAAGTACGTGGAAGCCATCGAGAAACTGACGAAATCGACCTTGCCCCGCCGCCGGGTGGAAGGCCTCGCCGAACAGGTGCGCGAGCGCCCGCCGCGCGAGGACCACAAGGGACGCGACCGCCGCGAGCGCCGCCGCGACCGCCGTCCCCATCCCGTGAAGCCGCACGGCCAGGTGGCCGCGATGGAGCCGGCTCCGCCCAAGGCCCCTCCGCAGCCGGCCTCGGACATGACTCCGGTGACGATGGGCAACCAGCAGCCGCGCACGCCGCAACAGCGTTCCCAGCGCCCGCAGCAACGCCCGCGCCCTCAGCAACCGGCGGAAACAAAGCCCGACCGCAACCAGCTGCCGGCCTTTTTGCTGCGGCCCGTGAACCTGCCGAAGGCGCCCGCGAAATCCCCGCGCAAGGCGAAAACGGAGACCTGAGGGAACTTGGTGCGGTTCCGCCGGTTCACCTCGTGAAGCCCAAGCGGACCGCAGCATGCAGCACAAGCCCAAGCGTGAAGCGGACGGCGTGACGCACTCCAAGCCGGGTTCTGTCGAGCAGCAATCGGAAGACAGTTTCCCGACCAGCGATCCGCCGTCCTTTTCGCCGGGCGCCGCCGGCGCGCCGAAGAAGAGCCGGCACCCGCACAAGCACAAGCCCGCGGAGCACGACCACGACGGGCACGACCGCGAAGATCCCTAGCGCTTGATCTGGCTCGCCACGATCTTCCTGTACCGCTCGCCATACGGCGGGCGCAGCATGGCGATGATGTCCATCCGCGACTGGCGGAACACCGCCTTGGCGTGGCTGAAGGTGCGGAAGCCGTCCAGGCCGTGATAGGCGCCCATGCCCGAAGGCCCGATGCCGCCGAACGGCAGGTCCTCCATGCTGATGTGCAGGATCACGTCGTTGACGGTGACCCCGCCCGACACCGTGCGCGCCAGCACGCGGCGCTCTTCGGCGCGATCCGCCCCGAAATAGTAGAGGCCGAGCGGCCGCGGCCGCCGGTTGACCTCGGCGATCGCCTCCTCGGTCGTCTCGTAGCCGCGCACCGGCAAAAGAGGCCCGAAGATCTCCTCCCCCATCACCGCCATGTCGTCGGTGGCATTGAGCACCAGCATCGGCGGCATCTTGTGGAACGGCTGCTGGCGGAAGTCCTCGCCGGCCGGGTTGAGCTCCACGATCTCGGCGCCCTTGGCGCGCGCATCCGCCACGTATCCCGCCAGCCTGTCGTAGTGGCGCTGGTTGATGATCGAGGTGTAGTCGGGATTGTCCTTGAGCGTGGGATACATGGCCGCCACCGCCGACCGCGCCGCGCTCACGAAGTCCGCCACCTTGTCCTTGGGCACCAGCACATAGTCCGGCGCCAGGCAGGCCTGCCCGGCGTTCAGGGTCTTGCCAGCCATGATGCGCTTGGCGGCGAGCGTCATGTCGGCCGAGCGGCCGACGATCACGGGCGACTTGCCGCCCAGCTCCAGCGTGGTCGGCACCAGGTTCTCGGCCGCGGCCCGCAGGATGTGCTGGGCGATCGACGTCGCGCCCGTGAACAGCAGATGATCGAAGGGCAGCCTGGCGAACGCCTGCCCCACCTCCGGGCCGCCGGTGAACACCGCCGCCTCGCTCTCGTCATAGGCGGAATGGATCATCTCGGCCATCAGCGCCGCGGTGCGCGGCGCGTATTCGCTGGGCTTGATCATCACCCGGCAGCCCGCGGCGAAGATGCCGGCGAGCGGCGAGAAGGTGAGCTGCACCGGGAAATTCCAGGGCGCGATGACGCCGACCACG
>JAGWNK010000056.1 GCA_028871345.1 Alphaproteobacteria bacterium
TCACACCAATGCCGTGCTCAGCGCCGTCGGCCACAATCTCCGCCTCATCCTCAACTGGCTGAGGCTTCTTTTGCCCCTGATCCTCGCCGCGATCTTCTCCACCCTCGCACCAAAATCAGCCCTCAAACCGGCTTCTTAACGGACGACTCTCCAGCGAATTTCGGAATCGAAAGGACACTAGCAAAATATTGAATCCTAGTGTCGTTTTGGTTCCAAAGTTCGCCAAGCGGCTGATATCGGTAATGCGACGAACTTTGGAACCACGACACTAGAGGACGGTCAGCTTCCCCCGGCGTGGAGGCGGACGCCCTCCTTCATCACCAGGCGCACCTTCTTCAGCGCCGCGAGGTCGCGGCAGGGATCGCCCTCCACCGCCACCAGATCGGCGATCGCCCCCTGGCGGATGCTGCCCAGCCGCTTCTGGCGCAGGATCGCGGCATTGACCGACGTCGCGGCTGTCAGCACCTCGTCGGCCGGCATGCCGTGGCGCGCCATCAGGACGAGCTCGCGCGCATTGTCGCCATGGGGGAAGACGCCGACATCGCTGCCGCAACCGATCATCACGCCTTCGGCGCGCGCCTCTCGCAAGGCGCGCAGGGCCTGTTCCAATCGCTCGTACGGATCGTGGCCGAAATATTCGCCCAGCGCCTGCGCCGCGCTCAACGTGGGAAGAAACGCGACGCCCTTCTTCGCCATCACGGCAAAGGTTTGGCGCGATGCGCCATAACCGTGCTCGATCGAATCGACGCCGGCATCGACGGCCCGGCGCACGCCTTCGTCCGAGCTGGCATGCACCGACACCGGGCGCCCGAGCCCGTGCGCCGTCTCGGTCGCCGCGCGCAGTTCGGCCTGCGAGAACGTCGGCACCACCGCACCGCCCGCGCCCACCCGGTAGTCGCCATAGAGCTTGATCCAGTCGGCGCCATGCGCCGCCTCCAGGCGCACCGCGCGCACGACTTCGTCGACGCCGCTGGCCTCGAGGCCGCCTTGCGCGAGGCAGCAGTCGGTCCGGTAGGCGGTGCGCGCCGGACCATAGGCGCCCGTCGCCACGATGGCGCGACCCGCCACGAACAGCCGCGGGCCCGGCACCAGACCTTCGGCGACGGCGCGTTTCAGCGCCACGTCGGCATAGCCGGCGCCTTCGGTGCCGAGATCGCGCAGCGTGGTGAAGCCCGCCCTCAGCGTCGCCGCGGCATGGCGCACGGCGCGCACCGTGCGATAGGCCTCAGACTCCCTGAGCACCTGATCGTCCCACAAGGTCTCGTTGTAGGGATGCAGGAGGAGATGACCATGCGCCTCGATCAATCCCGGCAGCAGCGTGCAGCCCGCAAGCTCCACGCCTTCGTCGCCGTCCAGCCCGGGTCCCGCCGCTTCGATGTCGCCGCCGCGCACGCGCACGCCCCAGCCTTCGCGCCGCGCGCCGTCGGTCCACACGGCGTCGGGACGCAGCACCACGGATTTCGCATCGTCCGTCATCACGACTTGCCCTATGTCTGTCACCGAAGGCCAGATCGGCGATGCAGGCCTCCGTCGTCGGGCTGCCACCATATCAGATGCGTCGTGCGGTTCGGTCCGCGCCGGCTTCGTCCTCCATCACAGGAAGGCGCCTCGCGCGCATCTGACGCAGCATGTGACGACCAGAACTTCGGGGGGACGGCCGCACTCTGCGCCGTCCTTTTCGTTATGCCGTCGTTATGCCGCCGTCGCGGCCGGGCGACCGGCGCGCTCGTCTTGCCAGGATGGGTTGCATGATCCTAGGCCGGCGGCGACGGCAGGCGGGCGGCGCGCATCTGCGCCCGGCGCCGCAGGGCATGCGGTCTGGTGCGGTGGATCATCACCTTCACGATGCGCGGCATGCGATGAATCTGGCGCTCCAGCACGCGAGACACCCACGCCCAGCGATGGTGCAAATGCTGAATCCGCCGGCGGAAAGGCTTGGAGTGGGACGAGAGGATGGCGCAGCCCAAGAGCAGCGGCAGCGCACCGGCCATCGGCACCGGAATGGGCGCGAAGAGAAGCAGGGACCCGGCCACGGCCAGCATCCAACCGGCGATAAGAATTGCGGCTTTGCGCATCATCGGCCCTGTCGGACACCGCTGCTACCACAACGGGTGCCTCGCCCCTCGTGCTGGCAGTGTATGCCGCCGGCGGCCACGCATCTCATCATTCAGCCATCAGCGTTAATCATGGCTTAATCATTTTTCCACGCATACGCATCAATGTGCATAAAGTACCGGTATGGAGGAGCTGGGTACACCGAAATCGTCGAAGTTCAACGCGCTCATGCTCTGGGGGCTTTGCGTGGCGGTGCTGCTCGGCCCGTCGGTTCTGGTCTGGACCGTGCGCGGAGCGGCTTATGCCGCGAATTGCGCGCCCGGGCCGCAATTGTGCCAGGGCATGCCGCTGGGCGGAGGACTGCGCGACGCGCTCGACCTCGCCTGGTCGATCGACACCAACATGACGATCCTGATCGGCGGATCCATCATCGCCACGCTCGCCGCGTTCTTCGCGCGCAAGCCGATGCTGGGCACGCTCAGCCTTCTGCTGCTTCCGATCCTGTCGCCTGTGCTGCCGATGCTCGCCGTGCTGGCGTCGCGCTATCCCGACTGTCCGGTGTCGACCGACGGCATCGGAAGCTGCCTGTTGTGGGGGTCGCAGATGGGGATGACGTTCCATACGGCGGCCGGGGTGCAGGACATCATCTACGCGATGTTCCCCTACACGTTCTCGCTGACGCTGATGCTCGGCCTGCTCGGCTGGTTCTTCGCGCGCCCGCGCGAGCATGCGCCGCCGCATGCCATGGCCCAGATGCGGCGCATGATCGACGACGAGTGAGGCGGGGCCGCGCGTGCGCAGGAACAATCATCCCCTGGCCAAGACTTTGTGGTTCCTCGGTGTGCTCGGCTTCGCCGCGCCGGCCTTGATCAGCTGGATCGTCCTGGCCGTCGGCCACGCCGAAGGCTGCCGGCAGGGCGCCGCGCAATGCGGCTCGCTGCCGTTCCTGGGAACGGTGTTCAAGCACACCCTCGATCTGGCCTGGGCACTGGCGCTCGACGGCACCGTGCTGGTGCCGCTCGGCCTGCTCGTCGCGCTCGCCGCGATCATGGCGCGCAGCCCGGCGCGCGCCTTCATCGGGGTCTTCGGCGGACCGACCCTGGCGCTGTTCCTGCCGGTGCTCGTGGTGATGAGTGCGGCCTATCCGGGCTGCCGCATCGACGAAAGCGGATCGAGCTGCACCTTCTGGGGCGTTCCCATGGGCGACAGCTTCACCGCGGCGGCGGTCGCCCCGTGGCTCGTCTACATCATTCCGCCGGTCGGCTTCGCGGCGGCGCTTGCGGTGATGGCGGTGGCGTATATCGTCAAGCGCCAGACGCCGGCGCAGCGCGCTTGACACTCACTCGTAGGCGACGCCGTCCACGGCGCGGATCAGGCCGCGGATCGTGCGATAGAGGAACCACAGCGCCACGAACGCGATGATGACCACGCCAACGCCGACGAAGACCAGCGGGATCGCCAGCACGCAGATAAGCAGCGAGACCCAGAAGGTGTGGATGACGTTCGAGAAGTGCGATTCCCAGATCGTGCCGCGCCAATCCGCGCGCTGCACATAAGCCAGGATCACGCCGGCCATCGTGGACAGATGCAGTGTCGGCCAGCCGGCCAGCAGCAACGCATAGGCGATGATCGCGGTGACGCGCGCGGAATCGCGCTCCGTCGCGACCGGGGCATTGGAGGTGCTCATGATATCGCTCCCATCCCTGTCATTCCTGTTAGGTGGGGATCGCCGGCGGCATTGTCAACAAATCGTATCATTGCGCCGCACGGGGGCAAATTAGGGATCCGCAAAACCTTTTCCTACTTGTCATTCGACATTTGCGAACCCATGTCACAACCTGGAGCGAGCAGGGGGCATTTGAAGGCGGAGGTTGCTGAAAAAATGCCGAGTTATGATATCTGCTATCTCAATGAAGACGGCACCGTGGCCGCACGGATTGCCGCGGATTGTGTGAATGACATGCAGGCCAAGGTTCTGGCGCATGCGATGAAACTAGAGGGTTCCAAGAAGATCGAAGTCTGGGACGGCGTCACTCTGGTCTACGAGCGTCCCCAGCAAATCAATTGACCATCGGCGCTTGAACCGGCCGCCCGGGCGGCCGAGTTCGGTGCGTCACGTTCGGACATATCAATTCCAGACAGATCAATTCGACGATCCCCGGCCTTCGGTGCGGGGCGGCGAGCCCCGCAGCCGAAGACTCGACCAAGGCGGTGCGGGGGAGAATGCGCCGGCTCCTCAGTGCCCGTTGGCGCCCATGGAGTCGGTGTGAGCCATGCCATTCCCCATGGCGTTGCCGTGGGCCATGCCCTTGGCGGCGCCCATGGTCCCGTGCATGGCGTCGTGCTTCTTCTTGTCCTTGGCCTTGTGGGTCGACGTCGAATCCATGTGGCCGCCCGCGCTCGACATGGACGACGTGTTCGACATCGACGAGGCGTTCGACATGGCCGAATGGTCGGACATGCCGGCGGCATAGGCTGCGCCCGCGGCAAACAACATGCTGAGGGCGGCGGTCAGGATCTTCATGTCAGGTTTCTCCGAAGGGGTTGCAACATGCCAGTTCGGGACGGGCGTCTCTCCGGTTACAGTGGAAATTCTGGGGCGCCGCCTGTAACCGACGGAGAGGCTCGCGCGAAGGATGATGGGGATGGACCTCGCCGAAACGCGGCTGAAGGCGCTGATGCTTGCGTCGCTCGACGGCGACGCGAAGGCCTATCGCGCGCTGTTGGCGGCGCTGGCGCCGCATTTGCGGGCCTATTTCGCGCGCCGCCTCGCCCAGGCCGCGGACGCGGAGGATCTGGTGCAGGAGACCTTGATCGCCATCCACAGCCGGCGCGCCAGCTACGACGCGACGCTGCCGTTCACCGCCTGGCTGCACGCCATCGCCCGCTACAAGCTGATCGACCATTTCCGCCGCGGCAGGCTGCGCCGAACCCTGCCGCTCGAGGACGCCGGCAGCGTCATGGCGGAGGAGAGCCACGAGGCCAGCGCGGCGGCCCATGACGTCGAGCGCCTGCTGGCGACGCTGCCGGAGAACCGGCGCTCCCTGATCCGCCAAGTGAAGATCGAAGGTCTCTCCACCGCCGAAGCGGCGGCACGGACGGGCCAGTCGGAATCCGCCGTGAAGGTCGGCATCCATCGCGGGCTCAAGAAGCTCGCGGCGCTGATCCGGGAGAAGCCATGAGGACGGACGAGCTCATCGACCGGCTGGCAGGGCATCTGGCGCCGGTGTCGCGCGGCGCCGCCGGGCGCATTCTGGCGGCGGGCGTCGGCGGCGGGTCCGCGGTGTCGTTCGTCCTGATGGCGGCCTGGCTCGGCATCCGGCCCGACTTGGCGCAGGCGGTCAGCACGGGCGCCTATTGGATGAAGTTCCTCTACACGCTCGGTTTCGCCGCCGCGGGGCTGGGGAGCGTGTCGCGCCTGGCACGGCCCGGCGGGCGCCCCAACTGGGCGGTGGAACTGCTGCCGGCGGCGCTGGTCGCGGCGCTGGCCGCGGCGCAGTGGATTTCAGCGCCGCCGTTCCAGCACCACCATCTTTTGATGGGTGCATCGCATCTCGTCTGCCCCTGGAGGATCGTGGCGCTCAGCCTGCCGGTATTCGCCGGAACCGTATGGTCGCTGCGCAGACTGGCGCCGACGCGGTTGCTTCTGACCGGCGCCGCGGCGGGCCTGTTCGCAGGCGCCGCAGGGGCCTGGATCTATGCTTTTCATTGCGACGAGAGCTCGGCGGTCTTCGTGGCGGTATGGTATACGCTGGGCATTGCGCTGGCAGGTGTTCTGGGAGCGCTGCTCGGGCGCCGCCTCCTGCGCTGGTAGGAACCTTGTACGGGAGACGAGATTCATGAAGACATTCGCCATTGCCGTGGTTGCAGCCGCCATCGCGGCCGCCCCCGCCTTCGCCGACGCCCATTCGGAGATCGTGAACGCCGAGACCCATGCCGGCCTCGCCGGCACCGCGACCACCATCGAGATGGTGCACGCGCACATGCATCACGCGCTCAACTGCCTCGTGGGTCCCAACGGCAGCGGATTCGACAAGAAGGCGATGAACCCCTGCGCTCACGCCGGCAACGGCGCCATTCCGGACACCAGCGACGCGGCGAAGAAGAAATCGCTGGGCGATGTGGCGGCCGAATTGCAGACGGGGATCGCCGAGACCGACCTTGCCAAGGCTCAGAACGACGCCACGACCGCGGCTTCGATGCTGAAGAAGGACGAGTAGTCGCCCTTCCGGGCGAAGCTGCGGCGGCATCAGCCGCGCAGCAATGCTTCGAAATGGCGCTCGCCGTTCCTGCTGAACAGCACAGCGCGGCTGCCGCGCGCACGCCTGGCCCAGCCGGATGCGATGACGCGGTCGAGGATCGCCGCCCCCAGCCCGCCGGCCAGGTGATGGCGGCGCATGCTCCAATCCAGGCACGGCCGGCACAGCACCCGCCGTCCTGCCGCCAGCGTATCGAGATCGATGCCGAGTTCCCCGGCAAGCGCATTGCCCTTCGGTCCCAGTTCCAGCCGGCCGTCGCGCTCGCGGATCGCCTTCCGGGCCTTCATGGCCTCGAACAGGCGCACGCCGAGTTCGCCCGCCAGATGGTCGTAGCAGACGCGCGCCTTGCGCAATTGGGGATCGCCGGGGCCGGGGCGCGTGCGCAGATGGCCGGCGCGCGCCGCCACCTCCAGTATGCGCTCGAGCATCTCGGCGACCGCGGGATCGGCCAGGCGGAAATAGCGATGACGGCCCTGCCTGACGCCCGCCACCAGCCCGCCCGCTTCCAGCTTGGCGAGATGCGAACTCGCCGTCGGCAGCGTCACGCCGGCCTCGCCGGCCAGTTCGCTGACCGTCAGCGCCATGCCCGAGAGCAGCGCCGACAGCATGTTGGCGCGCGCCGGGTCGCCGGCGAGGGCGGCGATCGGAGCGATCGACGGGCCTTCCTTCATAGTTCGATCGTAATCGAAGCATGGAGGGAGTGGCAACGGGTATGATCGAAGGAGAAAATTCGGAGGGTCCATGTCCGTCGTCTGCCACATCCGCTATCAGATCGATCCCTTCAAGCGGGCGCAGTTCGAGACCTATGCCCGCGCCTGGCTCGACATCATCCCCGCCTGCGGCGGCGAAATGATCGGCTACTTCCTGCCGCACGAGGGCAGCAACGACATCGCGCACGCCCTGATCGGGTTCGACAGCCTGGCCGCCTACGAAGCCTATCGCGCCAGGCTGCGCGGCGATCCCCGCGGCGTGGCCAACTTCGCCTTCGCCGAACGCGAGCGCCTGATCCTGCGCGAGCAGCGTTGCTTCCTGCGCAAGGTGACGCCGTGATCGTCGTGATCTTCGAGGCCTGGCCGGCCGAGCGCGAGCGCTATCTCGACATCGCCGCACAGTTGCGCCCGCTGCTCGACGGCATCGACGGCTTTCTCTCCATCGAGCGCTTCGAGAGCCTGAGCGAGAAGGGCAAGGTCCTGTCGCTGTCGTTCTGGCGCGACGAAGAGGCCGTCGCCCGGTGGCGCAATACGCCGGAGCATCGCGCCGCCCAGGCCGCCGGCCGCGCCGGGGTGTTCGGCGACTACCGGCTGCGCATCGCCGCCGTGCAGCGCGACTACGGCATGGCCGAGCGGCGCGAAGCGCCGGACGACAGCCGGAGGGTGCTTGACTACTCTAAGAAGCCGCCCACGCCATGTAGCCGCCGTGCAGACTGACGGCGCGGCTGTAGCCGTGCGCCAGCAGGAAGGCCACGGCCTTGGCGCTGCGGTGCCCGGAGCGGCAATAGACGACGAGCTGGGCGTCCTTGGGCAGTTCGCCGTAACGCGCGGCGAGCGTACCGAGCGGCATCGGGATGGCGCCGTCGATATGGCCTTGCGCGAATTCATCCGGCTCGCGCACGTCGACGATGACGACGCGCACATTCGCCTTCATCAGCGCTCCGAGTTGGGCCGGCTCGATGAGGGGCACCGACTGCTCGGCGGCGGGGACCGTGTCCGCAACGGGCGCTGTGTCGGCAGCCACGATGTAGGACGGCGTCGCCGTCGCCAGCATCGACGTGAAGAAAGCGGCAAACGGAAATCCCATGGTGTCCCCCCCGGTTGTTGTGTGCGGACGATAAGAGCCTGAGTGCTGCCGCAGCCTATGGTCAAGGGGCCGTCCGGTCGCTACGTGTTTTCCCCCATCGAGGGCAACTTTGAAAAGCGAGGCTTTCCGCACGAAGCGCGGCGTGATCGCCTACAACCATTAAGGTTTATCGAAGAGACGCTTTTCGGCGGCCTCTTGTCATTGGTTGACGGCCGTAAACATAAGCCGTCAACGCGGCAATTGTGCAGCGTCGCGCCGCTCCTTCTCCCAACGCTCGGTCATCTCTTTGCGCCACTGGAGGCGCAGCCTGGCGCGCGCCGGCGTGTAGCGCTCTTCGAGGAATTCGTAAGCCGCGATGCGGTCGGTGCGAAAATGCCGGAAGGCCTTGCGCAGCTCGCACCACGCCACGATGAGGCGCACCTTGTCCCAGTAGCTGATGGCGATCGGCCAGATGACGCGGTGCGATTGCGCGCCGTTCTCGTCGCGATAAACGAGCGCGATCTTGCCCTGGGCGCGGATGGCGGTGCGCACGCGCGCCATGTCGATGACGTCCTTCGGGGCGTCGGGCCTGGGGGCCGCCGACAAGGCCGGCTCCATCAGCAGCGGCCGCAGATGCTCGGGGATGACGGCGCCGATCTTGGCGATGAGATCGGAAGCCGCGCGCGCCAGCGCCGGATCGGCGCGGCCCTGCACCCATTGCGCCCCCAGCATCGCCGCCTCGATTTCGTCGGGCGTCAGCATCAGCGGCGGCATGTCGAAGCCGCCTTCGAGCACATAGCCGATGCCGGCTTCGCCGCGGATCGGCACGCGGTCGGCCATCAGCTGGGCGATGTCGCGGTAGATGGTGCGCGGCGACGCCTCGAGCTCCTCGGCGATCTCCGCCGCGGTGGCCGGACGCTTCTTCCGCCGCAAGACCTGGATGATCCGGAACAGCCTATCCGCTCTGCGCATGCTGCCAGTCTGCCGCCATGCTGCTGACAGCATGCTGTCAGCAGGCCTCCCTTATGACAAGCCGGTCAACCGATGGAGAGGCTCATGATCACGCTTTACGGCTCGTTTTCCGCTTTCGGGCTGCCCCAGGCCAGCCCCTTCGTGATGAAGACGGAAGTCCAGCTCAAGATGGCCGGACTGCCCTATCGTCTCGAGCCCGGCCGTCCCGCCGACGGCCCCAAGGGCAAGATTCCCTACATCGTCGAGGAGCACCACAAGATCGGCGATTCCACCTTCATCCGCGACCACATCGAGCGCGTCCACGGCCTGGACCTCGACCGCGGACTGACGGCCGAGATGCGCGGGCGCGGCTGGGCCATCGAGCGCATGGTGGAGGACCATCTCTACTGGGTGATCGTGCACGACCGCTGGATGGACGATGCGAATTTCGAGCGCGGGCCGGCCCGCTTCTTCGATGCGCTGCCCGAGGCGGTGCGCGACAAGACGCGGCAGGAAACCCGCGAACGCGTGCGCCTGACGCTGCACGGCCAGGGCATCGGCCGCCATGCGCGCAGCGAGATCACCGCGCTGGGCCGCCGTTCGGTGGCGGCGTTGGCGGCGCTGCTCGGCAACCGGGCGCACCTGCTGGGTCCGGAGCCTTCGGCCGTCGATGCCACGGCCTTCGCCATGCTGGCCTCGCTCCTGACGCCGCATTTCGAGTCGGAACTGCGTCTCTACGCCGAGAGCCATGGCAACCTTGTCACCTATTGCCAACGTATGATGGGCGAGCACTACCCCACCTTCGCGCGCAAGGCGGCCTAGTGCGACTCCAAAGTCCGCCGCATCAGCGATATCGGCCGCTTGGCGAGCTTTGGAAAAAAATGACACTGGAGTTCAATATCGCGTCGGGGCGGTCGGGCGCGGCCGAGCGCCTCGTGGCAGGCTGTGGAGGCCCGATGCCGAGGCGGAACCGCGAACGGGCGAACAGCGTTTTCCCTCCGTAGAACGCCACTGCGCGCCATTGGCGCGCACCGGAGAAGTTCCATGCGGACGATGCTGTTGGCCGTCGCGACTTCGCTCGCGCTCGTATTGTTGGGCCATGTGTCTTGGGGACAGACGAGCGACCAGACGGCGCTGCTCGACAATGCTGTCGCCACCGTCCATCACATGCGCCACGACGAGACCTTCGGACCGTCCCGCGATCTGCTGCGGCGCGCCCGGGCCGTATTGATCGTGCCCGGCCTCGTCAAGGGCGGCTTCTTGTTCGGCGCTGAAGGCGGCAACGGCGTCTTGCTGGAGCGGCACGGCAACGGCTGGAGTCAGCCGGCTTTCTACACCCTGGCATCCGGTTCGTTCGGCCTGCAGATCGGCCTGGAAAAGGCGCAGCTCGTCATGTTCCTCATGAGCGACCGGGCGCTGCGCGCCTTGGAACGCTCCAAGTTCAAGTTCGGCGGCGGCGCCGGCCTTACCGTGATCACCGTGGGCGCCAACGCACAGGGCGCCAGCGGCCCGGACTTGTCGGGTGATATCATCGTCTGGTCGTCGACCCAGGGTGCCTATGGCGGCCTGACGCTGGAAGGCTCGGTGGTCGCGCCCAAGCGCGGCTGGAACGACCGCTTCTATGGCCGGGAGACCGACGTGCGCGACATCCTCGCCGACCACGTGCACAGCGCCGCCACCAGCGAGATGCGCGACGCCTTGGCCGAGGCGGAAGACGGCGACCGCTATGGCGACGAAGGCATGCGCCGCCACCATGACAACGGCGCGCGGGATTCCGGTGGTCCGCCGCGCGACATCAACGGCTCTGCGCCCGACGACAGCGCCCCGCCATCCGACAACGGAAATCCGCCACACCATTGATCGCCCGCCGACTGCAGCCGCCTCCCAAACGGGGCGGCTGCTCTTTTCCGGCGGTCAGCGTCCCAGGAACAGATGCTCGTTGTGCCAGGCCAGCGCGGCGGATGCGGGGCGGCCCTGGCCCGGCACGGCGATCTCGCGCCCGTCCAAGGCGGTGTAGGCGCGGCCGTCGTAGTCCTGGCGCAGGCACCGGCTGACGGCGAAACGCAGGTCCGGCGTCACCGTGACATAGCCAAGATCGAACAGGCGGTGGATGTCACGCCGCAACAGGATGCCGTTGTCGGGTCGGTGCTCGCCGCCGCAAGCGAAGGGGCGGATATGGGCGGCTTCCAGCGCCGGCAGCGTGTTCTCGGCGGTCACCGCACAGCGCCGGCCGTAGAGATCGGTCACCATGACCCGGAACGCCCCCTGACCCAGCCGGGGACGGATCAGCGTGGGATGGCCGAAGCGGCGCGCCTCGTCTGCGAAACCGGCGCGCGAGCCCGCGGGCGCCGAGAGGCGGCGCTGCACCTCGGCCCAGATCTGCGCGCCCCGCGCCCCGGCGGTGTCGCAGATCGTGAACCGGGCGGCGCGCGCCGGGCGGGCAACGCGGATCCGATCCGGCTCGGCGAAGAAGAAGGGCTGGCTGAGGATGCAGCAGCGGATCGCGGCGTCGCGCTCGCCGTCCCCCATCTCATCGAGGCTCGCCGCGCCGTTGGCGGGCCCGAAGCAGTCCCACGCCACCGAACAGGGCAGCGTGCTCGCATAGGCGAACACGCCGCCGCCCGCGATGGCGTCTCCGAGCAGGAAGAGAACGAGTTCGCCCGGCCGCAGCGCCGGCAAGGTGCGGCGCGACGGCAAATTGACCTCGTCCAGTCCCGGCTGGCGCGCGAGGCGTGCGAACCACGCATGCTCGACCGCAGCGAGGACCAGTCTGACGTCCATCGTGTCCGCGGCGCCCCCTGCTCCAGTTACTATTTCTAGCCTGCCGACCCTGCACAAACCGCGAACGGCTGCCTATATTGGACATCATGGCGCACAACAACGGCATGGTGCCCCGCGGGGGCTTCGAAGTTTCGCGCGGTTCCGGCTTCGGCGAGATGACCGGGGCCGAGATCACCGGCTTCGTCCCCCACCGCCCGGCCCGCCCGGAAAAATCCGAAGGCGGCCGGCGCTTCGTGCTGACGAGCGAATACGAGCCGGCCGGCGACCAGCCCACCGCCATCGCCGAGCTGGTGAAAGCGGCCAATGCCAACGAACGCGACCAGGTGCTGCTGGGCGTCACCGGCTCGGGCAAGACCTTCACCATGGCCAAGGTGATCGAGACGGTGCAGCGCCCCGCCCTCATCCTCGCCCCCAACAAGACGCTGGCGGCCCAGCTCTATGCCGAGATGAAGGGTTTCTTCCCCGACAACGCGGTGGAGTATTTCGTCAGCTATTACGACTACTACCAGCCGGAAGCCTACATCCCGCGCACCGACACCTATATCGAGAAGGATTCCTCGATCAACGAGGAGATCGACCGCATGCGCCACTCGGCGACGCGGGCGATCTTGGAACGCGACGACGTCATCATCGTGGCCAGCGTGTCGTGCATCTACGGCATCGGCGCGGTGGAGACCTATTCCGGCACGGCGCTGACCATCAGGAAGGGGGCGCGGCTCGACCGCATGGCGCTGATGCGCGAGCTGTCGGCCCTGCAATACCGGCGCAACGACGACGCTTTCGCGCGCGGCGCCTTCCGGGTGCGCGGCGACGTCATCGACATCTTCCCGGCCCATTACGAGGACCGCGCCTGGCGCGTCGAGCTGTTCGGCGACGACGTGGAATCCATCACCGAGTTCGATCCCTTGACGGGGCGCGCCGCCGGCACGCTCGACCAGATCAAGATCTATGCGAATTCGCACTATGTGACGCCGCGCCCGACGCTGGGCCAGGCGCTGAAGGGCATCAAGGAGGAACTGCGCCTCAGGCTCGACGAGTTCCGCGCCCAGGGCAAGCTGCTCGAAGCCCAGCGGCTGGAGCAGCGCACCAATTTCGACATGGAGATGATCGAGGCGACAGGCAGCTGCGCCGGCATCGAGAACTATTCCCGCTGGCTGACCGGGCGCAAGGCGGGCGAGCCGCCGCCCACGCTGTTCGAATACCTGCCCGACGAGGCGCTGGTGTTCTGCGACGAGAGCCACGTCACCGTGCCCCAGATCGGCGGCATGTACCGCGGCGACTACCGGCGCAAATCGACGCTGGCCGAATACGGCTTCCGCCTGCCCAGCTGCATCGACAACCGCCCGCTCAAGTTCGAGGAATGGGACGCCATGCGGCCGCAGACGGTCTACGTCTCGGCCACGCCCGGCGACTGGGAGCTGGAGCGCACCGGCGGCGTCTTCGTCGAGCAGGTGATCCGCCCCACGGGGCTGATCGATCCCCCCGTCGAGATCCGCCCGGTGGAAAGCCAGGTCGACGACCTCATCGCCGAGTGCCGCGCCGTGGCCAGGCGCGGCTACCGCGCCCTGGTGACGACGCTCACCAAGAAGATGGCGGAAGACTTGACCGAATACATGCACGAGCAGGGCATCCGCGTGCGCTACATGCACAGCGACGTGGAAACGCTGGAGCGCATCGAGATCATCCGCGACCTCAGGCTCGGCGCCTTCGACGTTCTGGTGGGCATCAACCTCTTGCGCGAAGGCCTCGACATCCCGGAATGCGCCCTCGTCGCCATCCTCGACGCCGACAAGGAAGGCTTCCTGCGCTCGGAGACGAGCCTCATCCAGACCATCGGGCGCGCCGCGCGCAACGTGGAAGCCAACGTCATCCTCTACGCCGACCACGTCACCGGCTCGATGGAACGCGCCATGGCCGAGACCACGCGCCGGCGCCAGAAGCAGCAGGCCTACAACGCCGCGCACGGCATCACGCCCCAGTCGATCAAGAAGAACATCGCCGACATCATGGGATCGATGTACGAGCGCGACCACGTCACCGTGGGCCAGGGCGAGCTCGGCTTCGCCGAAGGCGAGGCGCCGCAGATCGGGCACAATCTGCGCGCCCACATCGCCGAGCTCGAGAAGCGCATGAAGGAGGCCGCCGCCGACCTCGAATTCGAAGAAGCCGCGCGCCTGCGCGACGAGATCAAGCGCCTGACGGCGGTCGAACTCGCCGTCGCCGACGATCCCTTCGCGCGGCAGTCGGTGGTGGAGGACCTGTCCGCCGAAGCCCTGCGGGCGACGGCGGACGCGGTGGATCAGGCGTTCATGAAGGCGGTGCGGGATGGCGTTTCTTTACCTCCCCCTGGTGGGGAGGTCGGCGGGCGCAGCCCGCCGGGCGAGGGGAAGAAGTCTGGCAAACCGATGAAAGGCTCGAAGGGCACGCGCTCGCGCGTGAAGCGGGCGGGACGCCCGAACGTGCCGAAAACCTTCGGTAGCCGCAGCAAATAGGTCTCACAAGCCCCTTCGCCGCCCGCATCGGCCTACAATCTGTGCTTGCAATCATATCATTTTTGAGGTATATCAAAAATGAGTTGGAAGGTTATCTTTGTGAATGAAAGAGCGGAGGTTGAGGTCAAGGCGTTGCCGATGGACATGCAGGCGCGGTTTGCCCGCTTGACGGATATGTTTCGCAACAACGGCCCTGTTGGCATGCGCGAGCCCTAAGCGAAGCATTTGATCGGCAGACTTTGGGAGCTGCGTTTGAAGGGGCGCGACGGCATCGCGCGGTCGATTTACGTAACCGCGAGCGGTCAGCGCGTCGTGGTGCTACGGACGTTCGTCAAGAAGACAGAGAAGACGCCGGCACGAGAACTGGAAATTGCCTGGGCGCGTGCGAAGGAGATACCGGAATGAGAAGCGTGGAAGCCTGGAAGCGGAAGATGTTGAAGAATCCCGCCTTCAAGAAGGAATACGACGCGCTGGAAGAGGAATTCGCGCTGGTCAACGAACTGATCGGTGCGCGGGCCCGCGCCAAGCTCAGTCAGGAGGAAGTTGCACGCCGCATGGGCACCTCGCAATCCGCGGTGGCGCGCATGGAAGGCGGCCACACACCGTCTCTGACATCGCTGAAAAAATACGCTCGCGCCACGGGGCACAAGGTGAAAATCAAGCTGTCGAAGGTGGGATAGACGGGGTGCGCTCAATGGATCGACGCAACACATTCGCTAAATCGCTCCGCTGGGGTCTGGAAGTCCAGCGTTTTCCGCGGACGCTCGTTGAGTTCTCGGGCAATCTGGTTGAGTTGGGCTTGGGAGTAAGGCGCCAGGTCTGTGCCGCGGGGCAGATATTGGCGTAGGAGGCGATTGGTGTTTTCGTTCGAGCCGCGCTGCCAGGGGCTTTGAGGATCGCAGAAGTAGACGGCGATGTCGGTTTCCAGGGTGAAGCGCTGATGGCCGGACAACTCTGTGCCGCGATCCCAGGTCAATGACCGGTAAAGTTCGCGCGGCAGGTGGTGGGCTTGTTTGATCAGGGCATTGATCACGGTCTGTGTTTCGCGGTTGGCAATCTTGGCGAGCATGACATAGCGCGAGTGCCGTTCGACCAAGGTGACGATGTTGCTGTTCTTGGAACCACAGAGCAGATCGCCTTCCCAATGGCCCGGCACAGCGCGATCCTCGGCTTCGGGCGGGCGCTGGCTGATCGAGACCGCATTGGGGATGTGGCCTCGCTCTTGTCCTTTCGCCGTCGCATGGCGCGAGCGCCGGATTGGCCTGTGGCTGCGCAAATAGAGCTGCAGCTCCTTTTTCAGCACGCCGCGGGCCTGCACATAGAGGCTGCGATAGATGGTTTCGTGAGACACCTGAGCGTTCTCGTCTCCTGGATGTGCACGCTTGAGCCAGCCGGCGATCTGCTGCGGCGACCAGTTGCGTTGCAGCTTTGCCGCCACGATCTCGCAGAGCTGACCATGCGTCGCCAATTTACACGGCTTCGGGCGCAGCGCCTTCTTCCAGGCACGCTTATCGGCAGCGGCTGCCCGATACCGCCGGGGCCCTCCGTTGCGCGCCAGTTCCCGGCTCACAGTGGAAGGGGCTCGGCCCAGCGCCGCCGCCATCGCCCGTACCGTCCGGCCCGCCACCACGCCGCGCGAAATCTCTTCGCGCTCGGCCAAGGTCAGCGCCAGCCGGGATCGTCGCCTGGCCGCAGGTTTGATCCCGCCGGTCGGCTTTATGTGATTGAATATACAAGACGACGGCTTGCCGAACACACGGCCAATGGCCTTCAGCGCCTCGCCTCGTTTCCAACGCTCCCAAAGCTCAGTGATCTGGGCTGAAGTAAATCCAACCCGGTGATACGGCTTCCTCATCGCTGTCGCTCCACGTCCTTGGTCTAAGGTACGTGTTGCAGCGACCGATTGAACTCACGG
>JAGWNK010000019.1 GCA_028871345.1 Alphaproteobacteria bacterium
CGGGAATGATGGGGTGGATGGCCCCCTGACGGCATCGGTGTGCCAAAGTTGGGTTGTCGAAACTCCAACGAACGGGAGCCATCCATGAAGAAGATTAGCACGATTGGTCTGGATTTGGCGAAGAAGGTGTTTGAAGTGCACGCGGTGGATGAGGCTGGACAAGTTGTGGTTCGTCGCAGCCTTCGCCGTGCACAAGTTCTTGGCTGGTTTGGCAAGTTGGCGCCATGCCTGATCGGCATGGAGGCCTGCGCCACGGCCCATTACTGGGGACGGGAACTGAGCAAGCTTGGCCACACGGTAAAACTGATGCCGCCAGCCTACACTAAGCCCTACGTGCGGCGGAACAAGAACGACGCGGCAGATGCCGCGGCGATCTGCGAGGCGGTGAGCAGGCCGTCGATGCGATTTGTGGCGATCAAGAGCGAAGGGCAGCAGGCGGCCGCCGGCATCCACAAGGTGCGTGAGCTCCTGATGAAGCAGCGCACGATGACGATGAACGCGCTGCGAAGCCTGATGGCGGAGTTCGGCATCGTGGTGCTGGAAGGACCGCGCCATATCTCCGAGTTGATGGCGATCCTCGCCGATCACGATGACACGCGCGTGCCGCAGCCGCTGCATCATGCGCTTGGTCGACTGGCCGAGAGCTTGCGCGGCCTTCAGAAACGCATTGAGGCGATCGACAAGCAGATCGTCGCTTGGGGACGAAACAGCGCGGCCTGCCGCCACCTGATCACGATCCCCGGCTACGGCCCGATCGTGTCGACTGCCATGGCGGCGATGGTGATTGACCCCAAAGCCTTCCGAAGCGCCCGCCACTTCGCCGCCTCGCTTGGCCTGGTTCCACGCCAGGAAGGCACCGGTGGGAAAGTCAAGCTGGGCCCTATCAGCAAGCGCGGCAACGGCTATCTGCGACGACTTCTGGTCAACGCAGTGATGTCCGTGCTGTGCAGCAAACGCGCCAAGCAGGATCCCTGGCTGATCAAGCTGCTGGCCACCAAGAAGCGAAAGGTCGTGGCCGTCGCGCTCGCCAACAAATTGGCCCGCATCGGCTGGGTCTTGATGATGCGTCAGGAGAACTACCGCGCCACACCGTTGGCGGCATAGACCTCGGTCAGCCAAAGAAGGGGCCAGGAGCAAGGACGATTTGCGAGGGTGAACAGACGTGATGGCATTGTCGGTCAATCGACAGATCGAGGAGAACCTGTCAACTGTCATGGGGCATTGCGACCCCGCGGGAATGATCAGGCCTCGATCCACGGTTCCCATCAGGGCCTGCGGTCTTGAACCGCAAAAACAGGCCGGACACATGACCGCAAGCGACCGCCGTCCATCACTCAAATTTGCCCTTGCAAACAGGGGGCCATCCACACATGACAAAGCCGACTCGAAGGGCGCCTTCGGCGCGTCGTGTCGCTGCGCCCGTCATTCTGCGAACCGATGTCTATCCGCGATAACCGGTTTGGCGTCTGCGATCGGTAACGGCGCGCGCCGCCTGGAACGCGCGCTGCGGGTTCCACGTTTCTCTGCCGGCTCTTTGGCGATCCCGGTTCCGTACCGTCAGGTGCCGCAACGGTCCATGACCATCTGTTCATGTCTCGGGAAAAGTGGATGACGTATACTTCGCCGATGAACAAGACTGCCGAGCGTGTCGTCCGGCTCTACACGCGTCATGAGCACGCCGCCGATGCGGTGGTGCATGTGCTGGGCGTGCTGTTCGCCATCAACGCCAGCCTGTGGCTGTTGTGGCATGTCACGGGCCTGTCGGTGCTGGTCAGCGTCTCGGTCTACTGCCTCGGCCTGTTGGCGATGACGGGGTTCTCCGCCGCCTACAACCTGATGCCGCAGCACCGCCCCTCCAAGACGCTCCTGCGCCGCCTCGATCACGCCGCCATCTTCATCATGATCGCCGCCACCTACACGCCATTCGCCGTCAACCGCCTGCGCGAGCCTTATGGCGACATCATCCTGGGCATCATCTGGGCCGCCGCCACTGTCGGCGTGGTGATGAAGCTCCTGTTCCCGCGCCGCTTCGAGGTGGCGAGCATCGCCATGTATCTCGCCATGGGCTGGGTGATCGTGGCGGTGATCCATCCCTTGGCCCACGCCCTGGCCACCGCCGACTTCTGGCTGCTGTTCGCCGGCGGCATCGTCTATTCGGCGGGCGTGATCTTCTACGTGCTGGAGCGCATCCCCTACCACAAGGCGATCTGGCACGGCTTCGTGCTCGCCGCCGCGGCGCTGCAGTTCTCCTCCATCTGGGGGGAATTCGTCCGCCGCTAGTCTAGAAGCGGTCCTTGCGGGCGCGGATCGCCGCGAATACCTCCACCGCCGAGGCCGTCTCCAGCCCGAGCGTGGCGCGGATCTCCGCAGAGTCGGTGCGCAGGAACGGATTGGTCGCCTTCTCCTCGCCGATCGTCGAAGGCATGGTGGGCATGCCGTGTCCCCGCATGGCGTGGACCTTGGCCAACCGCTCGCGCAGCGCGCGGTTGTTGGGCTCCAGCGTCATGGCGAAGCGGGCGTTGGTCACGGTGTATTCGTGGCCGCAATAGACCGCCGTGTCGTCTGGCAGGGCGGCGAACTTGGCGAGGCTCTCCACCATCATCTGCGGCGTGCCTTCGAACAGCCTGCCGCAGCCCATGGCGAACAAGGTGTCGCCGGTGAAGACCGCGTCCCCGAACATGTAGGCGACGGCGCCGCGGGTGTGTCCCGGGACTTCGAGGACGGCGAGGGCGTGTGGCCCCAAGCGCCAGCCGCTCTCGTCGACGCCCGTGTCGATGGCGGGAATGCGCGTGCGGTCCTTCTCCGGGCCGACGACTTCGGCGCCGTGCCGGTCCTTGAGGGCGCGGTTGCCGCCGGAATGATCCCAGTGATGGTGGGTGTTGAGGATGTGGGTCAGCCGCCGTCCCTTGAGCGCCGCCTCGACCGGGGCCGCCTCGGACGGGTCGATGACCGCCACCAGCCCCTCGCCGCTGACGAGATAGGCGTAGTTGTCGGTCAGGCACGGTATGATCTCGATGGTGAAGGCGGACACGGCGACCTCCTGGGCGGGGTTCTACCAGCCCGGCGCCCCGCGTTGAACCCGGCGGGTGATCGGCGTAGCACTGCGGCATGCGGCTGGATGCGGGCGAACTGGTCGACTTCTACGAGTCGGCGATGGGGCGTGCGGCGCGGCGGGCGGTCTTCCGCCGCATCCGGGAGATTTGGCCCCACACCGCCGGCCTCCGGCTGCTCGGCTACGGCTTCGCCGCCCCCTATCTGAAGCCCTATCTGGGCGAATCAGAGAGGGTGGCGGCCCTGATGCCGGCTCGGCTGGGCGTCGTGGCATGGCCGTCGGGCCGTCCGCTCACGGTGCTGGGCGAGGAGGAGTCGCTGCCCTTCGCCGATGCCATGTTCGACCGCATCCTGGTGGTCCACGGGCTGGAGGGTGCGGATGCCGTCCGCATCCTGTTGCGCCAGCTGTGGCGCATCCTGGCTCCGGAGGGCAGGCTCATGGTCGTGGCGCCGAACCGCGTCGGCCTTTGGGCCCAGGTGGAGGCCTCCCCCTTCGCCTGCGGACGTCCCTTCCGGCGCAACGAATTGTCGGCGCTGTTATGCGACACGATGTTCGAACCGTTGCAGTGGACCAGGGCCCTCTACATGCCTCCACTCAAAGGCCGGCGCTTCGCACAGGTCAGCGCCGGATTCGAACGCTTGGGCCGCCGCCTGCTGCCGGGATTCGCGGGCGTGCATCTGGTGGAAGCGCGCAAGTCGTTTTACGGGGCCGCCCCCATCCAGTCGCGCCATCGTGCGGTCGTGCTCAGGCCTGCACACACGCTGCAATCATGATTGCGTGGAGCGTCAATCTCACGAACGCGTGAAAGATTGTTGCGGAGCGCGAATACCGCCTATGCATCGCCTGCGGCGCAAACAACTACCGATTCAATTGCTTGAGCAAACAAGAAAATCCCCAAAGCGCATGAATTTTTCTTAGTGCAGATCACACGCCGATGACCTTTTGCCGACTTCAAACCGACGATGCGAATACCTACCTGTGCGCCATTGCATCAACCGCAAGGTTCTCAGGAGGAATGACATGAAGTCCGCTGCTTTCGCCGCCATCGCCATCGTTAGTGCAAGCTTTGCCCTCGCCCCTGCTGCCAACGCCGCCGGCATCAGTGATTGCGTCCATCTTGCAAAGCAAGTCAGCGAAGCCATCAGTGTCGCGCAGCCCGGCAAGGCGACCGACGACGCCCGCGCTGAGGCAAGTGCCGCCCGCAGCTTCTGCGCCGCGGCGATGTATACGCAAGGCGTGGCGCGCTACTCCAAGGCGCTCCAACTTCTCGGCAAGAGCTGATCTCACATCCGACTTGTCGTCGGATACGAAAGAGCGGTCCGCGCCGGACCGCTCTTTCGGTCTATCGGGCCCGCAGCAGGAAAATGGCGCCGCCTGCCCGCACATTCGGACCCCAGGATTGGGGATGCATCGGCTTCGTGCGCCCGTACTCGTCCAACGCCAGAGCCTGCTCGATCGCCGCACCGCAATGCGCCGCCAGGGATACGAAATCGGCGATGGTGCAGAGATGGATGTTGGGCGTGTCGTACCATTCGTAGCCCAGGGCCCGAGTCCGCGGCATGCGACCGTGCAGCATCAGGCTCAACCGCACCCTCCAATGGCCGAAATTCGGCAGCGACACGGCCGTGCGCCGACCGATCCGCAGGAGGTGTCCCAAGACGGCCCGCGGATTGCGCGTCGCCTGGATGGTCTGGCTGAGGATCACGATGTCGAACACCTGTGAAGGATATTCGCCCAGATCGGTGTCCGCGTCGCCCTGGATGACCGCGAGGCCTCTTGCCACGCAGGCATTTACGTTCTGCTGTGACAATTCCAGCCCGCGTCCGTCGACCTTCTTGGTGGTGGCCAAATGCTCCAGAAGCGCGCCGTCGCCGCAACCCACGTCGAGAACACGGGCGCCTTCCGGCACCATCTCGGCAATCGCAGCCAGTTCGGGGCGCAGCATCAGGCGATCCCTTCGCGCGATGCGACCGAGTTCAGGAACCCGCGCACCGTGCCGAACATCTGCGGTTCGTCGAGCAGAAACGCGTCATGACCGCGATCGGTCTCGATCTCGACGAAGCTGACTGTCGCCGCCGCCGCGTTGAGCGCATGGGCGATACGTTTGTTCTCCGCCGTCGGGAACAACCAATCGCTGGTGAATGAGATCAGGCAGAAGCGCGTCGTGGTAGTGCGGAAGGCCTCGGCCAGCGAACCGCCGTGGTCGGCTGCGAGGTCGAAATAATCCATTGCTCGCGTGATGTAGAGGTAGGAGTTGGCGTCAAAGCGGTCGACGAACGTCATGCCCTGATGATGCAGATAGGACTCGACCTGGAAGTCAGGGGCGAAAGCGAAGGAGACGCCGTTGCGGTTCTGCAGATTGCGCCCGAACTTGCGCTGTAGCGCGGCCTCCGACAAATAGGTGATGTGCGCCGCCATGCGGGCCACGGCGAGACCCTTCGACGGCTGCACGCCCGCAAGTTGGTAGGCGCCGCCTTTCCAGTCCGGGTCGGCCATGATTGCTTGGCGGCCTACTTCGTGGAAGGCAATGTTCTGGGCCGAGTGGCGCGCGGCACAGGCAATGGGCATGGCCGACACCACCCGGTCGGGATAGCTCGACGCCCATTGCAGGACCTGCATGCCCCCCATCGAGCCGCCGGTAACGCAGAGCAGCCGCTCGATGCCGAGCCGGTCGAGCAGCATCGCCTGGGCGCGGACCATGTCGCGGATCGTCACGAGGGGAAAGCTCAAACCATAGGGCTGTCCCGTGGCGGGGTTCGTTTCAGCCGGTCCCGTCGATCCCATGCAGCCGCCGATGACGTTGGCGCAGATGACGAAGAACCGGTCGGTGTCGATGGGTTTGCCGGGCCCCACCATCATTTCCCACCAGCCGGGCTTGCCGGTTACCGGGTGGGCGCTCGCGACGAATTGGTCGCCGGTCAGCGCATGGCAGACGAGTACGGCGTTGGAATGCGCTGCATTGAGCGTGCCATAGGTCATATAGGCGATGGACCAGGGCGCCAGCGACCTGCCGGCATCCAGCGCCAGCGCGCTGTCCGGTCCGAACTGGGCCGCTTTGCCTTTCTCTGCGTCCGGAGCGGTCATTGGACGCAGGAAGTTGGGTTCCGCCATGCTGCCTCTCGGCGGGGCTTGCTAGAGCCCAAGTCATCCCGTGTCAACGAAGCGGTTTTGATTTTGCCGCCGCCCCGCCTTATCAAGGCGCCAAGGAGCTGCGGATGACGATTACACCCAAGCCGGGCGTGCTGGACATTGCGCCCTATGTCGGCGGCCGCGCGGTTGTGGAGGGCGTGGCCCATCCGATCAAGCTTTCCTCCAATGAATCGGCACTGGGACCAAGTGCGAAGGCGCTGGCTGCCTATGCCGAGGCGGCATCCGGTCTCTCCGTCTATCCTGAAGGCTCGGCCAGGATCCTGCGCGAAGCCGTGGCCCAATCCCATGGCCTCGACGCTGGGCGCATCGTCTGCGGCAACGGCTCCGATGAGCTGCTGACTCTGGTTGCCAACGCTTATCTGCGTCCCGGCGACGAGGTCCTCTTCAGCGCGCACGCCTTCCTCGTTTACCGCATTGCGACACTGGCCAACAGTTCCGTACCCATCTCGGTTGCGGAGACTGAACGACGCGTGGACGTTGACCGCATGCTGGCCCATGTGACAGCCAGGACACGGCTCGTCTATCTGGCGAACCCGAACAACCCGACCGGCACCTATCTGCCCCATGACGAGGTGCGCCGGCTACACGCTGGTTTGTCGTCCGACACGATCCTGGTGATTGATGCGGCCTATGCCGAATATGTGCGGCGCAACGATTACGAGGCCGGCCTCGAGATGGTCTCGAGTTTCTCGAACGTGATGATGACGCGCACGTTCTCAAAGGTCTATGGGCTGGCCGGACTGCGAATCGGCTGGGCCTATTGCCCGACAGCGATTGCCGATGTGCTGCACCGCATCCGCGGACCCTTCAACGTGTCGGTGCCGGCCCAGCGGGCGGGCGCCGCGGCTCTCGCGGATCACGAGCATGTCCGCCGCTCGGTGGAGCACAACGAGCGCTGGCGCCGCTGGCTGACGGACGAGATCCGGGCCACGGGACTCGAAGTCGACGACTCCGTGGCGAATTTTGTCCTCATCCGCTTTCCCCACGCGGCCGGCAAGACGGCGCAGGATGCCGATCGCTTCCTTTGCGCCCATGGTCTGATTTTGCGCGGGGTCGCCAATTACGGCTTGCCCGATTGCCTGCGTCTGACGGTGGGTCCCGAGGATGCGAACCGGCGCGTGGCCGCGGCGCTCAAGGAGTTCATGTCGTCCCGATGACCGACTCTCCCGTGTTCAAGAAGGTGGCGCTCCTGGGCCTCGGTCTGATCGGCTCATCGATGGCCCACGCCATGCGGCGCGGCGGCTTGGCCGGACACGTCGCAGGCTATACCCACCGGCCTGAGACGTTGGAGCGCGCACGCGCCATGAGGTTTGCGGATTCGCTGCACGGCGATCCGGGGCCCTGCGTGGCCGACGCCGATCTTGTCGTCTTGTGCACGCCGGTCGGCACCTTCGGCGAACTGGCGCAGCAGATCACGCCTTCCCTCAGGCAGGGGGCGATCCTGTCCGATGTCGGCTCGGTCAAGAGCGCCGTGATCCGCGACGTCGGTCCCTACGTTCCGGAGGGCGTCCATTTCATCCCCGCCCATCCCATTGCCGGCACCGAGCAGTCGGGACCGGAAGCGGGATTCGCGGAGCTCTTCGACGGCCGCTGGTGCATACTGACGCCGCCACCCGGCACCAATACCGAAGCCGTCGAGACGTTGAAGCACTTCTGGCAGCGTATCGGCAGCCAAGTGGACGTGATGGACGCACGCCATCACGACCTCGTGCTGGCCATCACCTCGCATCTGCCGCACCTCATCGCCTACAACATCGTGGGTACGGCCGACGATCTCGAAACCGTGACCAAGGGCGAGGTCATCAAATACTCGGCCGGCGGCTTCCGCGACTTCACCCGCATCGCCGCCTCCGACCCGACCATGTGGCGCGACGTTTTCCTCAACAACCGCGAAGCCGTCCTGGAGATGTTGGGCCGTTTCGAAGAGGACCTGAACGTCCTCAAGCGGGCCATCCGCTGGAGCGACGGCGAGGTGTTGTTCAACTTCTTTACCCGCACGCGTGCCATCCGCCGCGGCGTTGTCGACGCGGGGCAGGATACGGCAGCCCCGAACTTCGGCCGCGGCAAGAAGCAGGATCAGTAAAGCTTGCTCACGGTGTCGGCCGGTTCACCGCCCACCGTCACGAGGCCGTTGTCGAAGCCCAGCGTGGTGTCAAGGCGCGTGGCGGGGCCGGCCCGGTCAAGCAGGGCTGCAGCAAGGCCGTTGTTGGGTCCGCGCGCCAGCTTGGCGGCGTGGCCGCGCAGCGCCGCCAGGCCCTCGATGTGGAAGGCGATGCCGCCCTGGGGGCGGTGTCCGGTATCGAGCTTCAGGGCGCCGTGGCCCTTCAGATGCAGGCCGCTCCATTCGAGCATCACCTCGTCGAGCTGCAGCACGCCGCTCTTCTGCCGCCATTGATCGACTGAGGCCGTCCATCGCTCGCTTCCGGACAGCAGCCCGTCCAGGGCGCCTGCCGCCGCCAGTTGGCCCGAAAATCTCGCTGTCGGGATCTGGCCGCCCAGATCGGGCGCCTGGCCGGGCGCGAAGCGCAGGTCCTCAACCGTGGCGAAGAGGTCGAGGGCGGAGGCGTCACGCCGCAGATGGAACTGGAGGCGTTGGGCGGTGAACAATCGCGACCCGAAGCCCACGATATCCAGGTCGAAGCGCCGCAGGAGCCCCCGAGAGCGCGTGGCGCTGGCCCGCAAGCTGCCCACCGCAAAAGTGAGCGTGCGGCCCTTGCCGTCGTCCCGCGTCCAATGGACGACCTGCTGTCCGGCCGCTTCGAACAGAGTTTCATCGGGGCCGTAGGTCAGCGAATGCATGGCAAAGCGGTCGGCATGCCATTGCGCGGGGCCATGCGGGGTCGCGATCGTGAAGGTCACATCTCGCATGTCGGTATCGAGATTGAACGGAAACCCGGCAATGCGGCTCGTGCCATAATAAAGGGTAATGCCGGGCGCGATTTCGCGCCCATTCAGCGCTTTGAGATGCGCCGACAGCGCGTCGGCCGCCAGCCACCAGCTGACGCACACGCCGAACACGATCAGGAGAAACAGCCCGATCGGGGCATAGAGGAAGATGCGGCTCGAATAGTCGAGGCCGCTCAGCCGCATTTGGAATAACCGCAGGACAGGCACGAATCGCACCCCTCAAGCTTGACGAAGCTGGGCGAGGAGCAGCGCGGGCAGCGCCGGGCCGGGGCGCCTTCCGCGGCCACTACCGCGACCTTGCGCTCCTCGGGGACGAGCGGGGCATCGCGCGACGACATGAATCCGATGGCCACAAGGTGGCGCTCGATGATTTCGCCGATCGCCGCCAGGAGCGACGGCACGTAATGGCCTTCCATCCATTGGCCACCGCGCGGATCGAACACCGCCTTCAACTCGTCGACCACGAACGAGACGTCCCCGCCGCGCCGGAACACTGCGGATATCATGCGCGTCAGCGCCAGCGTCCAGGCGTAGGCTTCCATGTTCTTGGAGTTGATGAAGACTTCGAATGGCCGCCGGCGCCCATCCTTCTCGACATCGTTGATCGTGATGTAGAAGGCGTGATCGGCGTCGAGCCATTTGATCTTGTAGGTCTGCCCCAACAGCACGGCGGGGCGGTCCAACGGCTTGGTCATGTAGACCACGTCGGCGGCCCTCGGCAGATCGAGCGGCAGCTGCGGCTCGTCTGCCTCTTCCCGTCGCGGCTCGGGGGTCGCCAACACCGAGCCGGTCACGAGGTTGGGGCGATAGGTCGTACAGCCCTTGCAGCCAAGCTGATAGGCCTGGACATAGACGTCCTTGAATGCGTCGAATGAAATGCCGGCCGGCACATTGATCGTCTTGGAGATCGAGCTGTCGATGTATTTCTGCGCCGCGGCCTGCACCGCCAGATGGTCTTCTGGCCACAAGTTCTGCGCCGAGACGAAGTAGTCCGGCAACGCCGCGTCCCCGAAGCGGACGCGAAACTGCTCCACCGCGTAGTCTTCGATGGTCTCTTCTTTGTGGCTTCCGTCCGGCAACAGCACGCGCCGGGTGTAGCGATAGGCGAAAATCGGCTCGATGCCGCTCGACACGTTGCCGGCGAAGAGGCTGATCGTGCCGGTCGGCGCGATCGAGGTCAAAAGGCCGTTGCGGATGCCGTGTTCGCCGATCAGGGCGCGAATATCTTCCGGCAACGATCGGACGAAGGGCCGCGCCAGATATTCCTCCGCGTCGAACAGCGGGAAGGCTCCCTTCTCCGCCGCCAGCTCCGCCGAGGCGCGATAGGCCGCCCAGGACAGCGTGGAAAGCCACTGTTCGATAAGCGCCAAGCTTTCAGGCGATCCGTAGGTGGTGCGGCAGAACACCAGGGCATCGGCGAGGCCGGTCACCCCGAGTCCGATACGGCGCTTCGCATGGGCCTCCATCCGTTGCGCTTCGAGCGGAAAGCGCGAGATATCGATCACATCATCCAGCAGGCGGACGGCGGTCCTGGTCAGCGCCGCCAGTTCATCGAGATCGAGCGCGGCATCGTCGCCGAAGGGGTCCCTCACCAGCCGCGCCAGGTTGACCGAGCCCAAGAGGCAGGCGCCATAAGGCGGCAACGGTTGCTCGCCGCACGGATTGGTCGCCCGGATGGTCTCGCAATAGCCGAGATTGTTCTTGCTGTTGATGCGGTCGATGAAGATCATGCCGGGCTCGGCATAGTCGAAGGTCGACCGCATGATGCGGTCCCACAATGCGCGCGCCGGCAGGGTCTTGTAGACGCGCCCGGCGAAGCGCAGCGCCCAAGGCCCGTCCGCCTTGACGGCCGCCATGAAGGCGTCGCTGGCGAGCACCGAGAGATTGAAATTGGTGAGGCGCCCGGGCGCGCGTTTGGCGTCGATGAATTCCTCGATGTCGGGATGATCGCAACTGAGCGTCGCCATCATCGCACCGCGCCGGCTGCCGGCGCTCATGATGGTGCGGCACATGGCGTCCCACACGTCCATGAACGAGACCGGTCCCGAGGCATCCGCTCCCACGCCTTCCACCGGCGCGCCCTTGGGACGGAGCGTCGAGAAATCGTAACCGATACCGCCGCCCTGCTGCAGCGTGAGCGCCGCCTCGCGCAGATGCGAGAAGATGCCTTCCATGGAATCAGGGATGGCGCCCATGACGAAGCAGTTGAACAGCGTCACATCGCGCCCTGTGCCGGCGCCGGCAACGATGCGCCCCGCCGGAAGGAAGCGGTAGCCGGCCAGCGCCTTGGCAAATTCCACGGCCTTCGCAGGGCGGTTTTCGGGCGTCTCCGCCTGGCTCGCCGCCACGGCGACGCGCGCCCAGGTGGCGGCGACATCGTTGTCCACCGGCGTTCCGTCCGCCCGCTTGAAACGGTATTTCATGTCCCAGATCTGTTGGGCGATGTCGCTCATGGCCACGCTCAGCTGTCCGCTCAAGCTTAGGCCGGCAAAGCCCAAGAGCGGATGAATGAATTAGGGCTTCGGGCACCGGGAGTCAATGACATGTTCGCTAAACGTTCTTACCGGAACAAGGTTTGGGGCGAAGCGTTCAACTTCACATAAGCCTCTGAATTTATTTGGAGTACTTCAGCTGTGGGCGGCAAGGGCGGTGCGCCCCTCGGCAATCAGCTTTGCGGCGGCGGTCTCGGTGCGCGCTTCGAGCAGCGCCGTGAATGCGGCACGCCCGAGCCCGGCGGGGATCGGCGGCAAAAACTCGATGATGATGCGTCCCGGCTTCTTCAGGAACCCCATCGGCCCTGTCCAGAAAAGGCCGGAGTTGAGCGCCACCGGCACGCAGTCGACGCCCAGAAGTCCGTAGAGCCCCGCAACCCCCGGCTTGTAATCGGGCGGAGCGCCAGGACTCTTGCGCGTCCCCTCGGGGAAAATCACGATGGGCCGGCCCTCGGCGACAACCGCCTTGCCCTGCGCCGCCATCTGGCGCAGCGCGCTGGCGCCCGCGGCACGATCGATGGCGATCATGTGCGCCTTGCGCAAGTACCAGCCGTAGAACGGCACATTGAGAAGCTCGCGCTTGAGCACGATGACGGCGTCGTCCAGCAGCATGTAGAGCGCCAGCGTGTCCCACATGCTCATGTGCTTCGAGGCAACGAGCACGCCGCCTTGCGGGATCGTGCCGCGCACTTCCCAGTCGAGCCCGGCGATGTGCTTTAGGCCCCAGAGCAGGACCCGGCTCCAGCATTGCGAAGTGCGCACTATCGCCCGGCGCGGCATGAGAAGCGTCGGCAAGGCGCCCACATTCATGATCACCGATACGACGCCGAACCACAGGAAGTAGAGGAAGGAGCGGAAAAGGATCAACGGCGGAGCCTTAGGAAGCGCTGCCAGACTCGGCACGGCGCGCATTGTGGTCAAAGTTCGGTTTGACGCCGAAGGACGTCAAGAGGGCCACGGCCAGGTACTTTGTATATTCGGCTCCCAATACACGCAGCGCCCGCGGATTGTGCCACCAGCCGTCCAGATGGATGCTTTCGGGATCGACCGGATAAGGCACGACCTTGACGTCGGGCATGGCGGCGCGGAATTCGGCCAGGCTGCGCGGCATGTGATAGCGTGCCGTGACGACCAGCAGCGAATGGTAGTGGTGGAATCGTGCCCAGGCGGCGGCTTCCTCGGCGTTGCCGCGCGTGTCTTCGGCAGCGTAGCCGAGGTCGGCGCAGCACTCGAAGCGCTTGCCGCCCCCCGAAAGTTTCTTCAGCTCGTCCTTGGTGATCTGGGGATGGACGCCCGAGATCAGCAAGCGTTCGCCCACGCCGCGTTCAAACAGCGCCACTGCCGCGTCGAGCCGCGTATCGCCGCCCGTCAGCACGACGACTCCTTGGACGTATTTCGGCACACGCGGCGTCTTGGGCAGGCTGGCGACAAAAACGATGAAGCCTGCGATGTAAAGTCCGACCAGCACGACGATGAGGCGTCTGATCACGTCCGCCCTCCTTTTCCCGGGCAATCATGCGCCCGCGCGGGCGAGTCGTGAAGCCTTCCCCGAATCGGCCCGTGTCCTCAATAAATGCTTCGCAGCGCGGCCAGAACGGAAAGGCGCGCCGTGACCAGGGCGATGGCGCCCGCGCCCGCCGGCACAACCGAGAGCCAGAGCAACTCCTGCGCCTTCAATCCCAGGGGCGGCAAGAAAGGCACGGCCTCTACGCCGGCAAACTGCAGCCCCCCTGCAATCATGAACAATAATGCCGCGAAGGCGGCCCCGGCGGCTGCTGCGACCAGCGTCGAACGGAAATAGTGCCACTCAAAGGCGCGTGCGATGAAGCCCCCCTGCGCCCCCATCTGGTGCAGCAACGCCACCATCTCGTGATGGGTGTCCAGACCCGCCCGAGTGGCGAAGGACACTGCGGCCGCCATTGACACCGCAATGAGGATCAGGACCCCGTAGGCGGACCACATGAAGGTGTGCGCCAAGTCGCGCAGCCGCCCGATCCAGTGGCTGTGATCGTCGAGAACAGCATCCGGCACCGCCTGTTTGAGGCGCGTCGACAGCGCCGCGAGATCGACATCGGAGCCCGGTGCGATGTCGGCGTCGACCAACTGCGGTAGCGGCAGGTCGGACACCAGATTTCCGGTGCCCAGCCAGGGCTGCACGAGTTTGACCTGCTCGGCCTGCGACAGCGCGTTGACGCGGGCGATGCCCGCTGTCGATCGCAGAATGCCCAGCACGGTCTGCGTCTCGGCGCCGAGCGTCTTGCCGGCGTCGCCGCGCTGCGGCGGCAGGATCTGCACGGTGATCTTCCCCGCCAGTCCGTTCTGCCAGTTCTGCGCCGCGCGATCGGCGATAAGCGAGGCGCCGAGCGCCAGCGCGGCCAGGAACGCCATGACGGCAATCATCAGGTCGAGCGGCGCAGCGCCTTTATCCCGTGGCAGGATCGCTTCGTTCATGTCCGCACCCGCAATTCCACCAGGCGTCCATCGACCAGCCGCATCTCGCGCGACCGCGTGTTCTCCATCAGCGAGCGGTCGTGGGTCGCAATCACGACGGTGGTGCCCAGCCGGTTCAGCTCGGCAAAGAGGCGGATCAGGCGGGCGCCGATTTCGGCGTCCACATTGCCCGTCGGTTCGTCGGCGATCAGCAGGTCAGGCTTGGCGACCACGGCGCGGGCGATCGCCACCCGCTGCTGCTCGCCGCCTGACAGGGTCGGCGGTTTGGCGCCCAGGCGATCGCCGAGGCCCACCCACGACAGCAACTCGTCCACGTCCAGGGCATAATCGGCAGGCTGGCCGCCCGCGATGCGCAGCGGCAAGGCGACATTGTCGAAGGCCGACAGGTGGTCGAGCAGGCGGAAATCCTGGAAGACCACGCCGACGCGCCGGCGCAGCGCCGGCAGCGTCTTGCGCCGGACCGTCGCCAGATCGTGCCCGAACAGGGTGATCAATCCGCGGGACGGCCGTTCGGCTACGGTGATGAGTTTCAACAGCGTCGTCTTGCCGGCGCCCGAAAGCCCGGTCAGGAAGGTGAACGAGCCGGCTTCGAGCACGAAGGTCACGTCGCGCAGGACCTCGGGCCCGGCGCCGTACCGCATACCGACGTTTTCGAAGCGAACCATCGGGGCCGACCATACCGGTCGGCGCGTCTGGTTTCGAGCCTTGCAGGGCGCTGATCAGGCGCCTATTTTCGCCCCTTGGGAGCTTTCGCAGCGGGCATGATCCTTACCTGTCCAGCTTGTTCTACGCGCTACCAGGTGGAAACGTACATGTTTCCACCGCAGGGTCGCGACGTGCGTTGTGCCAAGTGCGGCCACACCTGGCATCAGGAACGCGCGGAGTGGGAGCGCGCGCCCCAGCCCGAACCCGAACCGGTAGCCTTCGAGCCGCCGCCACAACCGGAGCCCGCGCCGCCGCCCGAAACGTACGCGCGCCCGACTGTGCGCGACTTCGAGCCGCAGGACGAACCGGCTGCGCCACGCATGCGGCTGCCGGCGGCTTGGAAGACGCGCGGCGCGCTCGGAGCGGGCTGGATCGGACTCGCGGTGCTGATACTCCTGCTGGGGGTGTCCGCCTTTCACTATCGCCAGCACATCGTCAGGGCCTGGCCGCAGACCGCATCGCTCTATGCGGCCCTGGGGATGAAGGTCAGCGCCATGGGACTGCAGTTCGAAAGCTACACCTATCGCGAAGACACCCAGAGTGGCCGAGTGGTGCTGACAGTCACCGGTGCCATCCGCAACGTCACCAACAGCAATCAGCCCGTGCCGCCGGTGCGTGTCGCGCTCGTCGATGCGGGGCGGCGCGAACTTTACCACTGGACCTTCTCGCCCGACGTTATGACGTTGGGGCCGGGACAGTCGGCGCGATTCGTGACCAAGCTTCCCAGCCCGCCTGACGGCGCGCGCGAGCTTGAACTGCGTTTTGCGAGGGCCGGCGAATAATGGACCGTGACGTCATCATTTCGGAAGCGGAGATCGCGCAAAAGGTGACTTCGCTGGCGAAGCAGATTGCGGCTTCGCCCATACGCCCTCATCTGGCGGCGCCGATTCTGGTGGGTGCCTATGTGTTTGCCGCCGATTTGCTCCGCGCGCTGGCGCGCGAAGGCATTTCACTGCCGACAGAATTTCTCTGGCTGCGCAGCTATATCGGGCGCACCGCCACCAAGGGCATCTCGGTGCTCGTGGGTCCAAACGAGAATTTTCGCGACAAGAACGTTCTGGTGATAGATGGCGTGCTGGACGGCGGCCACACCATACGCAAGGCGCGCGAGATCGCGTTCGAGGCAGGGGCAAAGGCGGTCCAGTCCGTGGTGGTGGTGGACAAGCTGCGCAGCGATGCCGTCGCCGTGGCTGATTATGCCGCCTTCACCGGCGTCCACGAGTTCATCGTCGGCTACGGCATGGACGATTCCGGCGCCGATCGCGCGCTGCCCTATATCGGCAAGGCGGGGCTGCTGTAGCGCTGCGACCCGTGCGGCAAACACAGCTTCAAAACGCGTAGGCAATACTTGATTTGAACAGCGTCGAAGCGACGAGCTGGTTTCCTATGACGTTCTGGTACACCGGAAAATCGACTTCCGCGTGAACAATCCAGCTGTCGATGCCGAAATCGACGCCTGGCGCGAGAATTATGCGGCTGTACCCACTGTCTGTGAGCTTTGCTTCTGGTCCGCTGTCATGCCGTCTGGTCGAACCCAACACCTGGAAGAGTGGCGACAACTCTATTCCACCGATGCGGCCGGTGTCATATGAGACGCCTGCAGTCCCGTTCAACTCATCGCCGGGGCGATAGCCCCCGTGCTGCAACACGGCTGCTTGGTACCGAGCCTGCGCAAAATACCGCCAGTTGCCCATGGCATCCAGGCTGCCGCGGTGATAGGCCCCGACGGTGATGTCCGTCGAGCCCGAGCCGATTTCGGTGTCCCTGTCGAAATTCGGATATGCGAAGTCTCCCGACGGGAGCTTGACGCCGAAGGTCACGCCTGTGTCCCGATCCTCCGAAAATCCGGAATAAGCCCCGGTCAGGCGGATGTCCCCCAGAGCGCTGTGGTCGAAGGACATGAGAGAACTGCTGCCGGTCGTTGCGAAATGCCGGCTCCAGTAAGGTACTTCCGCCATGACCCCGAAACCGGATGCGAAAAGGTATTGGGCACCCAAGGTGTAGAAGCTGGTTCGGATATCCTTGTCGTCGTTGTTGGTGGCGGGGGCACGCGAAGGGCCGCTCCAATTCTTGCTCTGATCCATGAAGTCGTATTCGAGGAATGCTGCACCGCCGGGTTGGTCTGTGAACAGGTTTCCGATCTCGAACACACCACAGCCGCATGCACAGGCAAAGCTCGCCGTCGGCGATGCGATGACAAAGGCTGCCATCAAGGCGAATGCGCGAGGCTTCAGCATGTCTCACCGGATCATATTTGAGGTATCGTAGGCACCTCTTTACCTGAGGGTATTGGTCCGGGCCAAACGCCGCAGGCGACCGGGGGCGAATGCCGGAATGCACGGTTCGTGATTCCTGTTCGTGATGGCGGGGCTTGACTGGAATATCCAGATTCTTCTCGAAAACCCGTGATTTCTCGGATGGCCGCATCAAGAGCGGCCAGGCAAAACGAGTCAGTGACCTAAGCCAAATTGTATGGCTCGTCTCAGAATTGCTTCAGCAGGCGGTCGATGTAGTCGAGCTCTTCTTTCGGGCGACCCTGCTGGCCGGCGCGCCGGCGCAGTTCCTCCAGGATGTCGTGGGCGCGCTTGAGCGTCGAGGCGTCGGGGATGTTGAGATTTCCTCCCGTGCCGGCCCCCGTCGCACCAGTCGCGTTGCCGACGGCGCGTCCGAAGGGGTCCGACTTGCCCTGCCCTTGTCCGCGTGATCCTGCCATGGATTCCGCGCCCTTGCGCAGCGCGTCGAGGACGTCCTTCTGCAGCGTAGTGGCGCGCGGAAAGTCCCCCATGCCGATGGCCTGCTGCGCCTGGTCCATCAATTTGCCTGCCTCATCGAGACTCTGCCGCGCGGGGCTGTTCTTGCCGCCGAACTGCTTGGCGACGCCGTTGAGATCGCTGTGCAGCTGGCCTTGCTGCTGCGACAGGCCTTTGGGGCCACCGTCTTTCGGGTCGCCGCGGCCCTGGCTTTGACGGAAGGTCTTGTCGAGCAGCATGCGCTGCTTGCCCATCAATTCGCCGAGCCCGCGCAACGCTTCGTTGTCGGCGGCGGTGCCGCCGGCGCCCCCTGTCGTCACGCGCGTGTTCTCGAGCAGTTGCTGCAGGAAAGCGAGGAGTTGCGCCGCCCTGGCCCGGTCGCCGTTCTGCGTAAGCTGCTCGATGGCCTTGAGCAGCGTCGCCAGGTCCTGTTCGCCAAGCACCTTAGCGTTCGGGTCCGACGCCGACGGATTCTGAGCTCCGTTCTGCGCCATCGCGGTAAGGTACTGCTGCATCAGTTCCGCATAGCGCTGCAGCATCGCATCAATGTCTTCCTGCGGCGCGCCTTGGGCGAGCATCTGCGTGATCGCCTGCTGCATCCTTCGCAGCTGCTCCGCCATGGTGAGCAGGCCGCCCTGTTCCAGCGCCACGGCTGTCTGCCACAGAAGGTCTTCCACCCGTTCGAAGTCCGCCCGGCCGTCGGCGTATTTGAGGGCGTGGAACGCGTCGCGCAACGCCAGATAGACGGGCATGTGGCCTTCGTAAAAGTCTTGCGGCGCCAGAGTCAGGGCGTCGAGCGTTCGCAGCACCCGCGCCCGGGCCGGCTCGCCGATGCTCGCCAGGGCCTGCCGCTGCTCGATCAGCGCCCGCGCCAGCGGATCGGTGAACACGCGCTGCGGCAGCCTGAAGGTGACGGTGTTGCTGCTCGCGGTCTGTCCCGCCGCGTCCTCCGCCTCGAGCGTGATGTCGACCGGCAGCCCGGCATAGGGATGTTCGGTCAGGTCGCGATAGATCGTCTCCGACACCGCCTTGGCGGAGCGCTCCGGAAGCTGCAGGTCAAGGATGATCGGCGCTCCGTTGCGGCCATGCGGGCGGATGATCGCCTTGGCCGAGACGACGCCGTAATCGTCGCTCGCTTTGTAAGACAGTTTCAAGGCTTGGCGGTCGGTGGCCGAGGGCCGGCCGACGAACGCGATCGTTGGCTTGCGATCAGGAATGATCGCGATCTTCCAGCTCCCGATAGTGTGGCCGCCGGCGCGCACATGGACGTGTCCGGTGTCCTTGAGCGTTGCGGTGGCCGCGTATTCGCCGTCCCGGCCGTCGAAGCGCACGTCGTCGAGTGTCACCGACGGCGGATGATCGGCGCCATGCACGCGCAGATTCAGGACAGATCCTTGCGGCACGTGCAGCGTGTATGGCCCGTCCTTGGCGAGATAGATCGGGGCCTCGCCGGTGTAGGTCGGCGGATCGATCCAGGCATCGATCGTGGCGATGCTGGCGGCGTCGGGCCCCAGCGCCGCCTGCAGGCGCCGGTTCCAGTCGGAGCCTGCGATGATCGCGCCGAAGGCGACGAGGGCCAGCACCACGAAGCGCAATCCTCGAGGATCGCGCTTGGCGAGGTCGGAATGCGGCAGCCTGAGGCGCATCCGCCGCACCGAGCGCAGCCGCAGCAGAAGATGGGCGCGCCACAATTCCTCGGCCACGGGATCGCCGCTGCCGGCGGCCAGGACGTCGTGTCCTTCCGAGACCGGGCGGTGCGCCAGGCCGCTGTCGCGTTCCAGCCGGCGGGCCCCGTCGTCCCAGTTGGGCCAGGTGAAATGCTGCAGATTGAAGTAGAGCGCCAGTGCGATGGCGGTCACGATCGCTGCCAGCAGCAGCGCGTGCAGCGGCCAGGGCATGGGCGCCAGGACATCGAACAATGCGACGGCGACCGCCAGCCCCGCAATGCCCGTGGCGGGCCACAGCAGCGGCCATATCCGTTCCCAGGCAACGACCAGGCGAGCCGCCGCGATGCGGCGCGCGAAGCGATCAGGCTTCGAGCCAGCCGGGAATTCGGTCGGTTGCGAGTAACGCGTCATCGTCCATCCGCGGCCTTACCACGGCCCAGTCGCCGTCCCTGACCAGCACCTCGGCCGCGGGCGGACGGGCATTGTAGGCGGATGACATGACTGCGCCATAGGCCCCGGCGCTCAAAATCGCCACGAGGTCGCCGTCCTTTAACCGTGGCAAGTCGCGGTCAGCCGCGAAAATGTCCGAGGTTTCACACACCGGCCCGACCACGTCGTAGCGCACGCGTTCCGCGTCGGGGCCCGGTTCGCGCACCGCGACGATGTCGTGGAAGGCGTCGTACATGGCGGGCCGCACCAAGTCGTTCATTCCGGCGTCGACGATGAGGAAGGTCTTGCCTTCGCCCTTTTTCACATAGATCACGCGGGCGACGAGGATGCCGGCGTTGGCGGCGATCATCCGGCCGGGCTCCAGGATCAGCCGGGCATGCGTCGAGTCCACCGCCTCGCGCACCATGGCGCCGTAGGCATGCGGCAGCGGCGGAGGTTCGTTGTCGGCGCGGTACGGCACGCCCAGCCCCCCGCCCAGGTCGATGCGGCCGATCGCATGGCCGTCGCCGCGCAACTGTCCCACCAGTTCCACCACGCGCCGGAAGGCCGCCTCGAAGGGCGCGAGATCGGTGATCTGGCTGCCGATATGCACGTCGACGCCGACGATCTCGATGGCCTTGAGCTTAGCTGCCTCGGCATAGACGGCGCGCGCTCGCGACCAGGGAATGCCAAACTTGGTCTCGGAATGGCCCGTGGAGATCTTCGCGTGAGTCTTTGCGTCCACGCCCGGATTGATGCGGAAGGCGACCGGCGCCCGCAGGCCGAGGCTTGCCGCAGTCTCGTCCAGGGCACGCAGCTCAGGCTCGCTCTCGACGTTGAACTGGTAGATCCCCGCTTGCAGGGCGGCGCAGAGCTCGACCTTGGTCTTGCCGACGCCCGAGAACACGATCTTGGAGGCGGGAATGCCCGCCTTCAGCGCTTTCCTCAACTCGCCGCCCGAGACGACGTCGGCACCGGCGCCTTGCCTCGCCAGGGTCTTCAGGACCGCCAGATTGCCATTTGCCTTCACCGAAAAGGCGATCAGTGTGTCCTTGGAAAAGGCTTCTGCGAAGACGCGGTAATGGCGCTCCAGGGTCGCCGTCGAATAGCAGTAGAACGGCGTGCCGACCTTGTCGGCCAGCGCGGCCAGATCCACCTCCTCGGCGTGGAGCACACCATCGCGGTACGAGAAATGATTCATCGGCCCATCGGAGAAGGCGGCCTGGAGGGATCCTTCTCGCTCTTCTGCGTCGGCTGACCGTCCGGCTTCAACAAGTCGCTTTTCACGCCGCAGCCGGCGGCAATCAGCAGCAGGGCGAGGGCGAGCACAATCCGCAAAGGCTTCATGGCAGTCTCTTTCCCCAGAGGATGATCTGTTCGCGCACGCGTTCGGGCGCCGTTCCGCCATAGCTCATGCGCGAAGCGACGGACGCCTCCAGGCTGAGCACGTTGAGAACGTCGGCCGTGATGGCGGGTTCGATCGCCTGCATCTCGGCGAGCGGCAGCTTGTCGAGGTCGAGTTTCAGTTCCTCGGCGTGCTTGACGATGGCGCCGGCGATGTGATGCGCCTCGCGGAAGGGCTTCTGCAGCACGCGCACCAGCCAGTCGGCGAGATCGGTGGCGGTGGGATAGCCCGCATTGGCTGCCGCCCGCATGGCCTCGGCGTTGACCGCGAGATCCGCGATCATTCCCGTCATCACGGCCAGCGACCGCTCGAGCGTATCGGCCGCGTCGAAGACGCGCTCCTTGTCCTCCTGCAGGTCGCTGCCATAGGCGAGAACCAGACCCTTCACCACCGTGGCCAGCGCCACGAAATCGCCCAGCACGCGGCCCGTCTTGCCGCGCACCAGTTCGGCGGCATCAGGGTTGCGCTTTTGCGGCATGATCGAGGAGCCGGTGGTGAAGGCGTCAGACAGGCGCACGAAGCGGAACTGCGGCGAGCACCATTGCACCAGTTCGCCCGCCAGCTTCGAGAGGTGCGTGGCCGCGATCGTCGCCGCGGCGAGGTACTCCAGCGCGAAGTCGCGCGCCGACACCGCGTCGAGCGAATTGCGCATGGGTCGGGCAAACCCCAGCGCCCGCGCCACGGTCTCGCGGTCCACGGGGAACGACGTGCCGGCCAGCGCAGCCGAGCCCAGCGGACATTCATTGAGCCGCTTCTGCGCGTCGGCGAATCGGTCGCGGTCACGCCCGAACATCTCCGCGTAGGCGAGGCAGTGATGGCCGAAGGTCACCGGCTGGGCGCCCTGCATGTGCGTGAAACCGGGCATGATGGTGGCGGTGTGCTCGCCGGCCCGCTTCACCAGCGTGCCAATCAGTTCGGTGAGCTTTCCGTCGGCCCTCTCGCAGGCGGCGCGCACCCACAGGCGGAAATCGGTCGCCACCTGGTCGTTGCGCGAGCGCGCCGTGTGCAAGCGCCCCGCGGCGGGGCCCACGATCTCGGCCAGTCGCGCTTCGATGTTGAGGTGGATGTCCTCCAAATCCCGGCGAAACGCGAATTTGCCTTCGGCGATCTCGGCGGCGACGGCGTCCAGGCCCTTAAGGATGACGTCGGCGTCCGTCTTGGAAATGATGCCTTGGCTCGCCAGCATGCGGGCGTGGGCACGCGACCCGGCGAGGTCCTGCTCAGCCAGGCGTTTGTCGAAATCGATGGAGGGCGTAAACTCCTCCATGATCTTGGCGGGCCCGCCCTCGAAGCGTCCGCCCCACATCTTGTTCGCAACCATGAGACGCCCGTGACCTTTCCCCGCCTTCGCTCCGTCACCATTGCGGCCGCGGTCGGAGCGGTCGCGCTCCTGGGGGTTCTATATTGGATGGCGGCGGTTTCTGTCCACGCGCCGCCGGCGACTCTGGCTGCGCTCCGCCTCGTGAAACCGCCAAAACCAGCCCCGGCCGTGGTGTTCACCGACGCCGGCGGGTCGGCGCACAGTCTATCGGAGTTCCGGGGGAAAGTTGTCCTTCTCAACCTCTGGGCCACTTGGTGCGCCCCCTGCGTGCAGGAACTTCCCGCGTTGGCCGCCCTGCAAAAAGGGCTGCCGCGCGGCCGTTTCATCGTGGTGCCGGTTAACGTGGGACGCGAAGGCGGCATCGGCCAGGATTTCTTCAAGGCCCACGGGGCGGGCGGCCTTACCGGCTATGTCGATGCGAATTCCTCGCTGTTTCGGGCCTTCGGCGCTTATGGCCTGCCGATGAGCGTGCTGATCGATGCGCAGGGACGCGAGATCGCCCGCGCCATGGGCCCTGCCGACTGGTCGGCCCCGGATTCGGTCGAATACTTCAAGCGGTTGTCGGGGTCTTAGCGGGTCGGCACGGGGTGCTCGCCGCGGTAATCGTAGAAGCCGCGCCCCGTCTTGCGGCCGAGCCAGCCGGCTTCGACATACTTCACCAGCAGCGGGCAGGGACGGTACTTGGAGTCTGCCAAGCCTTCATAAAGTACCTGCATCACCGACAGGCAGGTGTCCAGCCCGATGAAATCGGCCAATTGCAGGGGGCCCATCGGGTGGTTGGCGCCCAGCCGCATGGCCGTGTCGATGGCCTCCACGTTGCCCACGCCCTCGTAGAGCGTGTAGACGGCCTCGTTGATCATCGGCAGCAGGATGCGGTTGACGATGAAGGCCGGAAAATCCTCGGCATAGGCCGCCGTCTTGCCCACGCGCTTCACGATGTCGAGCGCCACCTGATAGGTGGCGTCGTCGGTGGCGATGCCGCGGATGACCTCAACCAGCTGCATCACCGGAACCGGATTCATGAAATGCAGGCCGATGAAGCGCTCGGGCCGGTCGGTGGCCGAGCCCAGCCGCGTCACCGAGATCGACGAGGTGTTGGTGGCGATCATGGCCGTGGGCGACAGCCTCGGACACAGATCCTGGTAGATCTTGCGCTTGATGGACTCGTCTTCGGTGGCGGCCTCGATCACCAGATCGCGGTCCTTGAGATCGTCGAGACCGGTCGAGGTGTGGATGCGCGCCAGGGCGGGTTCGATATCGCTGTCCGTGATGAGGCCGCGATGGGCTTGGCGCTGCATGTTCTTGCGGATGACCGCGGTGGCGCGCCCGAGCTGGTCGGCGTTGATATCCTCGAGAACGACGTCGTACCCGGCAAGAGCCAGGACGTGGGCGATCCCGTTGCCCATTTGACCGGCGCCGATGACTCCGATTCGGTCGATGCTCATGCGAGTGCCCCTAATAGCCGCGCTTCGTCAGTTCCTGCTCCATCTCCGGCATTGCCTGGAACAGGTCGGCCACGAGGCCGTAATCGGCGACCTGGAAGATGGGCGCTTCTTCGTCCTTGTTGATGGCAGCGATGACCTTGGAATCCTTCATCCCCGCCAGATGCTGGATCGCGCCGGAAATGCCGACCGCGATGTAGAGCTCGGGCGCCACCACCTTGCCGGTCTGCCCGACCTGATAGTCGTTGGGCACGAAGCCGGCATCGACGGCCGCACGGCTCGCGCCGACAGCGGCGTGCAGCTTGTCGGCCACGCGCTCGAGAAGCGCGAAGTTTTCGCCCGACTGCAGCCCGCGCCCGCCCGAGATGATGATCTTGGCCGAGGTCAGTTCCGGCCGCTCCGACTTCGAAAGAGCTTCACCCACGAAGGAAGATGATGCGGCGACGTCTGCCGGTGCCACGCTCTGCACCGGCGCCGAACCCGAGTCTTCTGCGGGCTTGAAGGCGGTGGAGCGCACCGTGATGACTTTCTTGCCCGGACCGGCCTGCACCGTCTGGATGGCGTTGCCGGCATAGATCGGCCGCTCGAAGGTATCGGGCGACACGACCTTCAGCACTTCCGAGATCTGCGCGACGTCGAGCCTGGCCGCGACCCGCGGCAGAATGTTCTTCCCGTTGGTCGTCGCCGGCGCCAGGATGACGTCATAGTCCTTGGCCAGCGACAGGATCAGCGCAGCCATCGGTTCGGCCAGCGCGTGGGCATAGCGCGCGTCGTCGACCACCAGGATCTTCTCGGCGCCCCGCAGCTTCGCGGCCGCCTGCGCCGCAGCCGCACAATCCTGACCTGCCACCAGTACATGGACCGGCGCCCCGAGCTGGGTGGCGGCTGTGACCGCTTTTGCCGTTGCATCCTTGAGCGTGGCATTGTCGTGTTCGGCGAGGACCAGCGACGTCATCACAGGACTCCCGCTTCGTTCTTCAGCTTGTCCAGCAGCTCGCCCACGCTCTTCACCTTGACGCCCGCCTGCCGCTTGGGCGGCTCGGCGACCTTGAGCACCTTGAGCCGCGGCGCGGCGTCGACGCCGAGCTCGGCAGGCGTCTTCTCGACAATAGGTTTCTTCTTGGCTTTCATGATGTTCGGCAGCGATGCGTAGCGCGGCTCGTTAAGCCGCAGATCCGTGGTCATCACCGCCGGCAGCCTGATCTCGACCGTCTGCAGGCCTCCGTCGATCTCGCGTTCGACGGTCGCCTTGCCGTCGCCCAGTTCCAGCTTGTGGGCGAAGGTCGCCTGCGGCCAGTCGTTGAGCGCCGCCAGCATCTGGCCGGTCTGGTTGGAATCGTCGTCGATCGCCTGCTTGCCCGTGATCACCAGGTCGGGCTTCTCGCCGTCGCAGAGCGCCTTGAGGATCTTGGCGACCGCCAGGGGTTCGGTGTCGCCTTCGGCTTTCACAAGGATGCCGCGGTCGGCGCCCATGGCCAGGGCGGTGCGGATTGTCTCGCAGGCCTGGGCCGGACCGATGGAGACGGCGACGACCTCGGTGACCTTGCCCTTCTCCTTCAAACGAACGGCTTCTTCGACGGCGATCTCGTCGAAGGGATTCATCGACATCTTGACGTTGGCGAGTTCCACACCCGACTGGTCGGCTTTGACGCGGACCTTCACGTTGTAATCAATCACCCGCTTGACGGGCACCAGAACCTTCATGGCGTCCGAGGATCCCTGTTGAGTGGCCCGGCAATGAACAGTCTTTGCTGCCGTCCGCAACGCAGGCGGAGGTCTCTGTTCCGAGCCATTCCGAGTTTGTGCGGCGCAAAAGCTAGGCCTGCCTCCGTTGCCGTGTCAACGAAGGAGACCTAGCTATGCCCACGCTTTATGAAGGGTGAAGCAGAAATGCTGCATCGCACAAAAGTCGGCGCGTGCGGCTTTCCGCCGCGGCACTGCTACTTCTTGGTGTGCAGGTACGCGATGACGTTATGCACGTCGTCGGGGTTCGACAGGCCGGCAAAGGTCATCCGGGTTCCCGGCACCAATTTCTGCGGATTCGCGACCCACTGTGCCAGCTTATCGTCGGTCCAGGTGATGCCGGAGCTCTTCAGCGCCGTGGAGTAGGAGAAGTTGGGCAGCGCCGCCGACTTGCGCCCTACGACGTCGAACAGATTGGGGCCGAGCCGGTTGCCGGCGCCCTGATCGGCCGTATGGCACATGGCGCAACGCTGGAAGACCGCAGCGCCTTTGGCTGCGTCTCCCGCCGAAGGACTAACCGACATCGCCAGCGCCGGGCTGGCCAGAAGGGCGGCCACGGCGGCCATGCCCAGGACTGATGCTAGAGAGCGAACCATGTGAAGATCCTCAGGGTGTTGTTGTCGGACGCGTTGTGACCCAGGCCGTCATAGTTGGTGCTGGCGCCATCGAACTTCGAGTACATCGTGTATTGCAGGCCGACGCGCATGCCGAAGCGGCCGAAGGGCGGATCGTTGCCCCAGGGTGTGCCGTCGATCTGGAACATGACGCCGGAGCTGTCGGGCTTGAAGGTCGAATTGCCGCCGTACAGCGTCGTATCGGCGGAACCCCAGGTGTCGAACCACTGCACGGTCGCGCCGATCAGGTTGTGCCAGTAGTAGGAGCCGTCGACCCGGAAATCCTCCAGCGTGTCGCTTGTGTTTGTGGAAAGGCCCAGGACCTGCGACGCGCCAAGGTGCTGGTGCTCGTTCGTGTAGCGCGCATTGACAGTGTAGATGTTCGAGCCGTCGCCCATGAACTGGTACGAGCCGTCGATGCCCACGTCGGAATAGGAATCGGTGTTCGGCGTGGTCGTGTCGCCGCCGGGATGCAGAGCAGGGAAGAAGCCGAACCCGCCGATTTCAAAGTTCTGGTCGCCGAAGTCCTTCTGATAGGCAACGCGGACATAAGGCGCCACGCCCGAGATCGGGCCCGGCCCGAAGTCCGTTCCCATGGCGCTCAGGAATCCGCTCGAGGGCGTCCAGTACATGCCGGCCTCGGCGTAGATGCTCTGGTCGATCCAGGCATAGGCCGTGGCGCCGAGCACGCTCTGCGCCAGTCCGCCGTCGAAGATGGTGCCGGCCGCCGGCGCCGGAGCCATGGCGCTGGCGGCATAGGGATAGCCCCAGGCCGGCAAGGTGTTCCACGCGTCCTCGACGCCCGGGTTGTTGTTGATGCTGAGGCCGAACTGCACGTCGCTGCCAGCCAGCGTGGCGCGGTCCACAACGCGGAAATCGAGATTGTCCCACGAGAACGAGCGCCCGATGCCGTCATAGGTCCATTGCGAGAAGACGCCCACATGGTCGCCGTAGCCGCCGGCCAGGAACAGGCTGGCCTGGTCGAGCGAGGTGTTGTCGTTCACGCTGTAATGGTCCGCCGGAGGCGACGCCTGATCCTTCTCCGTGTGCACGAACGAGGCCTCCGCCATCGCCGAGATCGGGAATGCGTCGGTCCCCGCATCCATCGTATAGCCGCCCATCTTGAAGGCGCGGCCGAACGGAGTCAGTTGCGGACCGAAGCCACCGACGTGGCAGGCGCTGCAAGGCTGACCGGTCTTCACGGCGAAAGCCGGAACGGCGTGTGCGGGCGTCGCGGCAATCGCAGCCACGGCTGCCACGGTATAGAGCTTGATAAATTTGCGATTGGTAGTCGACGTCATCTCGATCCCTCCGTTCGGCGGTTGGCGATGTGCCGAACACCAATGATTATAGGGAGCGGTACGTTTCGATCAGGTACGTATTTTGACGTACGAAAAATGCGGGCGTTTTGTAAGTTGTTGTTCTCTTTGCGATTCGCAATTTCGCAGCGACATGCGATGATGTTCTGCGACACCACGCCGCAAATGCAAATCAAGTTGAAGTTCCGTGGTCGCGCAGTTCACGACGGATCACGATGTTCTGCGACACCACGTCGCAAATGCAAATCAAGTTGAGTTTCTATCCGCTCGCAAATCCGTGACGACACGCGATGGTCTGCGACATCGCGCCGCAAATTCAAATCAGCCTAAACTTTCGCCGACCCGCCTCTGGCCGTCTCGATCGCGGCGCGGAAGGTAATGGGATCGGCAATGTCGGGGATGGTGACCGCATCGATGCCGGTGCCTTCGATGCGCAGATGGCCATAGCCCAGCACGCGCCCCCATAGGCCTTGGGTCACGCGCACGCCTTCGATGTTCTGCAAGGCGATCTCGTTGGTGGAGAGCGTGAAAAGGCCGGTCTTCTCGACGAAGCGATGGGTCGTCACGCCGATCTCGGTGGTCCATTTGCGGATCATCATGGCGAAGAAGATCCAGATGCCGATGAGGATCCAGCCGAGGAAGACGAGGGCGAGCCAGGCCTTGGCGCTGTACCACCAGTGGAACTGGGCGCGCCTGACCAGCTTTTCGCCCTGGCCCAACGATTGTTCGATGTAGGGCATGCGCCGCTCTCCGTCGTGGTTCTGTCGCTCATCAATGCCAGAACGAACGAGGCTTTTTGAGGGTCATTTTTCGGTCCGCGCCGGCTGGGCGCGGTTCCGGCCTCAATGGCCGCCTATTGGTCGTGCTCCGGCAACAGGACTTCGCGCATGCCCTTGTGATTGGGCTTGGAGATGACCTGCTCTTCTTCCATGCGCTCAATCAGGCGGGCGGCACGGTTGTAACCGATCTGCAGGCGGCGCTGGATGTAGCTTGTCGTCGCCTTGCGTTCGCGGGCCACGATGGCGAGGGCCTTGTCGTACAGGTCGTCACCCGACTCGCCGTTGCCTTCGCCATAGAGCGAATAAGGGTCGTCACCGTCCTCGTCGGGCTCCTCGGTGATGGCTTCCAGGTAATCCGGCGTGCCCTGCGTCTTGAGGAACCTCACGACGTCCTCGACCTCGTGGTCCGAGACGAACGGGCCGTGCACGCGCCGGATGCGCCCGCCCGCCATCATGTAGAGCATGTCGCCCTGGCCGAGCAGCTGTTCGGCGCCCTGTTCGCCGAGGATGGTGCGGCTGTCGACCTTGGAGGTCACCTGGAACGAGATGCGCGTCGGGAAGTTAGCCTTGATCGTGCCGGTGATGACGTCGACCGAAGGTCGCTGTGTCGCCGCGATGAGGTGGATGCCGGCCGCGCGCGCCATCTGCGCCAGGCGCTGCACCGCACCTTCGACTTCCTTGCCGGATGTCATCATCAGGTCGGCCACTTCGTCGACCACCACGACGATGTAGGGCATGGGCTCGAGTTCGAGCACTTCGTCTTCGTAGACCGGCTTGCCGGTCTCACGATCGAAGCCGGTCTGCACCGTGCGCTTCAGGGTCTCGCCCTTGATCTTGGCCTTCTTGACGCGCTCGTTGAACGCTTCGACGCCGCGCACGCCGAGCTTCGACATCTTGCGGTAACGCTCTTCCATCTCGCGCACCGTCCATTTGAGCGCGACCACGGCCTTGCGCGGATCGGTGACCACCGCGGCCAGCAGGTGCGGGATGCCGTCATAGGCGCTGAGCTCGAGCATCTTGGGATCGATCATGATCAGGCGGCACTGGTCCGGCGGCATGCGGTAGAGCAGCGACAGGATCATGGTGTTGAGCGCCACCGACTTGCCCGAGCCGGTCGTGCCGGCGATCAACAGGTGGGGCATCTTGGCGAGATCGGCCATCACCGGTTCACCGCCGATGGTCTTGCCCAGCGCCAGGGTCAGTGGGGCGCGGGCCTTCTCGAACTCGGTGGCCGCCAAGAGTTCGCGCAGATAGACCATCTCGCGCGTCTGGTTGGGCAGCTCGATGCCGAGCACGTTGCGTCCGGGGATGACGGCGATGCGCGCCGCCACCGCCGACATGGAGCGCGCCACGTCGTCGGCAAGGGAGATCACGCGCGAGGACTTCACGCCGGCCGCAGGCTCGAATTCGTAGAGCGTCACGACGGGGCCCGGGCGCACCGCCACGATGCGGCCTTTGACGCCGAAATCGCTCAGCACCGCCTCCAGCATGCGGGCGTTCTCTTCCAGAGACTCGTCGGAAAAGGCGGACTGGTCGCCGGCGTGCACCGGTTCCGCAAGAAGCCCCAGCGCCGGCAGCTCGTACTCGCCGGTGTCCAGCTTGAGCGCCGGCTGTTGCGGTCGCTTGACGACGGGCGCCTTGCGCACCTCCTCGCGCTTGACGCGGGTGGCCCGTGATGACGCGGCGAGGGGCTCGGGCGCGATGTCGAGGCCGAAATCCTCCTCGCGCTCGACGTCGGGCTCGATGTCGTCCTCTTCCTCGTTGACATGCGCGGCGGGGCGCAAACTGAGCGAGGGGATCTTCACGAGCGACCCCAGCCAGTAGACGAAGGCCGCGGCGTTCACGCTGTGGTGCACGAGGCGCCGCAAGCGCAGGTCAGATGCCGCCAGCGCCAGAGCGAAGCCGGCGGCGAACAACAGAACAGGCGCGGCCCAGCCGATCCAGCCGGCGTGGTAGAGCATCCCGAAGCGGTGGGAGAGGGCAGTGGATGCAATGCCGATCACGCCGCCCGCCCCGGCGGGGAATCCGCCCGGTTTGGGCAGGATGCCGAGGCCCGCAGCCAATAGGATGGTGGCGCACGGCCAGGCGAAGGCACGTGCCACGGCGTGGTCGAGCGTCTTGCCCAGAAGGGCGCGCGTGCCCCAGACGATCGGTGGGGCGAGGAAGGCCAGCGACGCAAAACCGAAGAACTGCAGCAGCAGGTCCGCCGCCGTCGCCCCGAATGGTCCCATCAAGTTGGCGACATCGCCGCTGTTGGCGTTGTTGAAGCTGGTATCGCCGGAATCGTAGCTGATGAGGGCAAGCAGCACCGCACCGCAGGCCGCCAGCACCAGCATGCCGGCGCCGCGCAGGATCAGGATCCGGGTGAAGCGGCCCAGTGCGTGGCGCGCCTCGGCAAGCGCCTCGGCCATGGCGGCGCCGCGCGGCCGCGGCTGATACACCCCCGTCGAGCGGGCTCCGCTCATGGCGCAGCCTCCTCAAGGATTTTGCTCATCCTTTCGAGTGCCGCCGCAATGGTTGATAAATCGTTGACGAGCGCCACTCTGATATACGGAAAGCCAGGGTTTGTGCGGCTTTTCCCCCGCTCGATTTCTCGTCCCATGAAGGCGCCGGGCAGCACGCGGACCCCGGCCTCGCGCCACAGGGTCAGGGCCATCTGTACGCCGTCGCCGACCTCGAGCCACAGGAAGAAACCGCCATCGGGCAGCCGCACGCGATTTCCGAGGATCTGCTGCGCCAGAGCGAAGCGCTCGGCATAGCGGGCCCGGTTGGCGGTCACATGGGCTTCGTCCGACCACGCCGCGGCCGACGCCGCCAGGAGCGGCATCGGCACCTGCGGCCCGGCGTAGGTCCGCAAGGCTCGGAACTTGGCCATGACGACGCCATCCCCGGCCACGATTCCCGAGCGCAGGCCGGGCAGCCCAGAGCGCTTGGACAGGGAATGAAAGGTGAGGAGGCGGTCGAATGGAGGCCGGCGCACGCTCAGGGCACCAAGCGGCGCCTTGTTACGGTAGATGTCGGCATAGCATTCGTCCGCGAACACCGTAAACTCATATTGGTCGGCCAATCCGAACAGCGTTCGCCAATAAAGCTCGTCGGCGCAGGCGCCTTCGGGGTTGGAAGGCGAGCACAGATAGGCAGCGGCCGTCCGCTCCAGCAGTGCATGGGGCAGAGCTGCGTAGTCCGGTAGATGACCGTGCTCGGCCAGCGCGGGCACGAACACCGGTTCGGCTCCCGCCGCCAACACGGCAGCTGCGTAGCACTGGTAGAACGGATTCGGCAGCAGGATGACCGGCCTTCCGCCGCCCTTGCGCTCGGGTGTTACGGCGAACGCGGCGAGGAACAAGCCTTCGCGCGTCCCGTTCAGTGGCAGGATCTGGGTCTCGGTATCGAGCTCGACGCCGAAGCGGCGCCTGAGCCAGCCTTGTGCCGCCAGCCGCCATTCGGCGGTACCAACGATGGGCGGGTATTCCCCGAAACGGGCGGCTTCGCGGACGATCGTTTGGGTGACGAACGCCGGCACCTCCCCGCGGGGATCGCCGACCGCCAAGCTGATGGGCTCCGCGCCCGGCGCGACACCGGCGAGCAGGTCGGCGAGCTGTATGAACGAGCCCGGTGGCAGATCGGCGAGACGGCCCGGAAGCACGGTGGTCCCCTGAATTGGCGAGTTGGGATTCTAGCCGCACGACGACTCCCGCGTCCAATCTCGTTTTGCTTGCCGTTCGCTATAAGGGCGCAAACGCGCGCAGACCTTCCCGGCGGTCGAAGGTCGCGAAATCCTTCGAGCCGATGTGAGGGTTTCGATCTTCTGTGGCAGTTGGCGCGGGGATCGCCGGCCATCGTGAACCGGATGTCACCGTTCGCTGTGATGAACATTCGTCGTGGGCCGGCAAGAAAGAAGGGCGCCCCTTTCGGGGCGCCCAGCGCAAGACGATGTGCGGGGATCAGCCGTGCACCGTTTCACCATGCAGGTTGATGTCGAGGCCCTCGATCTCGACTTCGGGAGCGACTCTCAGACCGATTACCATGTCGATGGCCTTCAGGATGATGAAGGTGACGACGGCGCAGTAGGCGAACACGGCCGCGACATCGACGAACTGGACGTACATCTGGTGGAAATTGCCGTCGATCAGCCAGCCCTTACCTGACGGATTGATGGCGTTGGACGCGAACATGCCGGTCATCATGGCACCGAGCGCTCCGCCCACACCGTGCACGCCCCAGGCGTCGAGCGAGTCGTCGTAACCGATCATCTTCTTCACCCACACGGCCGAGGTGTAGCAGACCACGCCCGCCGCCAGACCGATGATCAGTGCGCCGGTCGGATCGACGAAGCCTGACGCGGGGGTGATGGCGACGAGGCCTGCCACCGCACCCGAGATCATGCCCAGGACCGAAGGCTTTTTGGCGATGATCCATTCGGCGCCCATCCAGCTCAGCGAGGCGGCTGCGGTGGCGATCTGCGTAGCGGCGGCGGCCATGCCGGCGTTGACGTTGGAGGTTGCCGCCGAGCCGGCGTTGAAGCCGAACCAGCCGACCCACAGCAGCGAGGCGCCGATGACGGAGAGCACGAGGTTGTGCGGCGCCATGTTGTCGACGCCGTAGCCCTTGCGCTTGCCCAGCATGAGGCAGGTGACGAGCGCTGCGGTGCCGGCGTTGAGATGCACGACCGATCCGCCCGCATAATCGAGCGCGCCCATGCCGCCGAGCCAGCCATTGCCCCAGACCCAATGGGCGATCGGGCAGTAGTCGAAGATCAGCCACAGGCCCATGAACCACAGGAAGGCGGAGAACTTCATGCGATCGGCCAAGGCGCCGGCGATCAATGCCGGCGTGATGATCGCGAAGGTCATCTGGAAGAACATGTAGACGGATTCGGGAATGGTCGGGGCCAGCGCGTTGGTGGCGTTCAATCCCATCGGCCTCAGGAACAGGTAACCGAAGCCGCCGATGAATTGCTGCAGACCGGCATCGGAGTTGTTGGTGAAGGCGATGGAATAGCCGATCACCATCCACAACACGGTAATCACGCAGGTGGCGCCGAAGCTCTGCGCCAGCGTCGCCAGCACGTTCTTCCGCCGCACCATGCCGCCGTAGAACAGTGCCAGGCCCGGAATGGTCATCATGAGGACGAGTGCGCTCGATGTGAGCATCCAGGCGGTGTCGCCGGAGTCGATCTTCGGCGCGGCGGCGAGCGCGGCGCCCGAGGACGCGACGAGGGCGCCCATTCCCGCCAGCGCCCTGTGCACCGGCCTTCTTGAAGTCACGAGTTTCATCAGCAGTTCCCCTTGATGGATCCCAAGTATGTTTCGGAGTTAGAGCGCGTCGCCGTCGATCTCGCCGGTGCGGATGCGCACGACCTGTGCCAGCGACGTAACGAAGATCTTCCCGTCGCCGATCTGGCCCGTCTTGGCCTTGGACGAGATGGCTTCGATCACCGCCTCGGCCAGTTCGGCCTTGACGGCGACCTCGATCTTCAGCTTCGGCAGGAAGCTGACCGCGTATTCCGCGCCCCGGTAGATTTCGGTATGGCCCTTCTGCCGTCCGTAGCCTTTGACCTCTGTGACGGTCATGCCTTGGACCCCCAGCGCCGACAGCGACTCGCGCACCTCGTCCAGCTTGAAGGGCTTGATGATCGCCATGATCAGTTTCATCGATGCGTCCCGTTTGATGGCCTCTTAACAGTTCATCAAGAACCGTGCCGGATCGGCCTAGTCTGCTAAGATATTGACAAGACATGGATTATTCCCGATCGGCAGCAATTTTCCGGTCGGCGCATGGGATATGCAGCCCAAAAACTGTGCGGCGCTTGGTGTTTGTCTAATTATTAGGCGTTGACCCGCCCTGGGGCGGCATGGGAATCGGGGCCATGGATGTGGATGTGGTCGTCGGCGGTGGCGGATTGGTGGGCTTGCCGCTGGCTATCGCCCTGGCCCGGGGCGGTCTCTCGGTGGCAATTGCCGACCCGGCCCCCAAAACCGAGGTGCTCGCGGCCGCGTATGACGGGCGGGTGTCGGCCCTGGCCTATGCCTCCGTCCGCATGGCCCGAGCCCTTGGAGTCTGGACGCACCTCGAGGCCGACGCCCAGCCGATCGACGAAATCCTGGTGACCGACGCCGCCCTCGACCAGGCGCCGTCGCCCTTTTCGCTGCATTTCGACCATGGCGAGATCGGTACAGTGCCGCTCGGCGTCATTGCCGAAAATCGCCACATCCGCCAGGCGCTTTACAGGGTCGCTGAGGCGACCGCGGGACTGACGATCATCGCGCCGGCAGCGGTCAAGGCGCTCGCGAGCGACGCGCAGCGCATCAAGGCGTACCTCTCGGACGGACAGGAAATCTCCGCCCGCCTCGCAGTGGCCGCCGACGGCCGGGAATCACCGCTGCGCGAGTCGATGGGTATCAGCGTCGTGCAGTGGTCCTACCCGCAGCAGGGCATCGTCACGACCGTGCATCATGAACACCCGCACCGCGGCGTCGCCTACGAGCATTTCCTGCCCTCGGGGCCGTTCGCCATCCTGCCCATGACCGGCAATCGCTCGTCGCTGGTGTGGACGGAGCGCAATGAGGTGGCGCGCCGCATGATGGCGCTGGACCATGCAGGGTTTGACGCCGAAATCGCGCGCCGCTTCGGCGCCCATCTCGGCAGCACGCGGGCCGAAGCGCTGCGCTGGTCCTATCCGCTGCGCTTCCACCTGGCGCGCGCTTATGTAAGGCCGCGCTTCGCGCTGGCCGGCGACGCGGCGCACGGCATCCATCCCATCGCGGGGCAGGGGCTCAATCTCGGTCTCAAGGATGCAGCCGCCCTCGCCGACGTGATCCTCGAGGCGGCTGCGCTGGGGCTCGACATCGGCGCGCTGCACGTCCTGGCCCGCTATGAGCGCTGGCGGCGCTTCGATTCCTTCACCATGGCGGCCTCGACGGATGCCTTGAACCGCCTGTTTTCCAACGACATTGCGCCGTTGCGGTTGGCGCGCGGGCTGGGTCTCGCCATCGTCGATCAGATCGGTCCGCTGCGCCGTTTCTTCATGCGCCAGGCAGGCGGCGATCTCGGTGATCTTCCCACGTTGATGCGGGAAGATGCGGCGGGGTGACCATAGGACTGCTATGCGCGCAATGATTTGGGCGGGTATACTGGTCTCGCATCGGTCTGCGATTGCGAAATGCGCCTGCCTTCGACGGTTCTGATCGGCGGTGGAGCCGTCGGCCTGCTCTTGTTGTCCAACGCGGCGCTCGCCTTGCATGATATGCGCCCACCCCTGCCTGAAGCGGCGCGCGCGGATCTTGTACTCATCGAGAAATCACAGCACCGTTTGACGCTCATTGCCAACGGGCACCGCTTACGAAGCTACATGGTCGCGCTGGGACGCGGCGGTCTGGCGCGCAAAGAGCGAGAAGGGGATGGACGTACCCCTGAAGGGCTTTATCGCATCGACCGTCAGCTTGCGCACAGCCGCTATCATCGCGCCTTGCACATCAATTACCCCTCCGTGGAAGACGCGGACGCTGCGCGAAGACGTCACGAGGCGCCGGGAGGCGCTGTCATGATCCATGGCATGCGCAACGGGCTGGGCTGGATCGGCCCTTGGCATCGCCTCATGGATTGGACAAACGGCTGTGTTGCCGTGACCGATGACGAAATCGATGAAATCGCGCGCGTCGCGCCAGAAGGTACGCGCGTCGACATCCGGCATTAGATGCGCCGTGAACGGGTGCCGAACGATGTCCTGAACGTCTGCCGGGCGCCGGCTCCGGCACAGGATCTTTCCCGTGCGTCACTTCAAGGCCTGTTAACCACCTGCGGCCATTATCTGAAATGCAACTAAGGTGCGCCCTCGGAGCTCATGCTTTCCGGCGCTCAGCGCAGCCATGGCGTGGAAGATCACCAACGTGCCTGATGATGCAAAAGCCGCCGCCCGCGAGGGTGCGCGGCGGGCGGGCGTTCCCGTCGGTGCCTGGGTGTCGGAGAGAATCCTGTCGCCTTCGAACGATGCGCACCTTGACCTCAACGATCATCTGGTCGGGCTGCTGAAACGGCTTTGCGAGATCGAAAAGCGCGACGTCGCGGAGGTCGACGGCAATCTGCTGCGATCGCTGCAAGCCGAACTTGCCCGGGTCACGCCGGGTGTTCCGGATTGCGATGCGCCCGAACAACAGATGTCCGGCGCGCAGGACGAATCGACTTCCGTCGTCGAATGGGATGATGGCGATCGCGTCGTACGCCCGCCTCCTCTCTGTGCCGTTGAAGAGGCATCGCTTGACGACGGATCCGGATCCCCGGCCGAGAGCTGCGAGACGCCCGTTGCAGCCGTTCAGCCGCCCATCGATGTGGCGGAGGCGGGCGCCCAGGCCGCGTACGAACCTCTCCCGCCTTTCGTTCTTCCTCGCGTGGATAGCACCGGTCCGCGCGTGCGTGCGCCCTATCTTCTCGCGGCGCGGCAGGCTGCCGGTGCGGCGCAGCCTGCGGAGGCGGAGCGCTTCTCGTTTGTATTCGCTGACCGGCTACCTCGGGAGTGGCTGGAGAGGCGCAGAACAGTTCTTGCCGCCGTCGCCGTGCTTGTTCTGGTCGTGTGCGGCGGCGCAGCGTCATGGATGCTATCCGGCCGCGATTCCGCGGCCGAAGCCGTGCAGCCGGCGATGTCTCAGGCGCAGGTGATGCAGGCTCTGCACGATCTCGAGACGGCGCGGAATCCTGCCGCGCTCGCCGCTGCGGTGCCGCGGCTCGAGAAGGCGGCGGCCCAAGGCGAGCCGATCGCGCAGTTCCGCTTGGCGAAGCTCTACGCATCCGGCCGCGGCGTTGTCCGCGACGAGCCCAGGGCGGCCCGCCTTTACGCCCTCGCCGCCGAGGCGGGCAATCGCAGCGCCATGTACGATCTAGCCGTCGCACTGGTGGAAGGCCGGGGCCTGCGAGCAAACCCGGACGAGGCCGCGCGCTGGTTCTTGAAGGCTGCACAGCTGGGACTGGTGGACGCCCAGTTCAATCTGGCGGTCATGTATGAGCGCGGCATGGGCACGCCGCAGAGCGCGGTCGAGGCGTACCGCTGGTACGCGATTGCCGCGCAGTCGGGTGACCGGCAGGCCGCCAAGCGAGCTGCACTTCTCGACAACCAGCTTACGACCGACGAGCGGCAAGCCGCTCTTGCCGAAGTCAGAACGTTCAAGGTCCTGGCCTTGAACGTCGCCGCCAATTTCGTCGGCCGGCCCTAGGAACTGCGGAACGCGGGGCTAATCCCGCCCCAGCTTGCCGTTGCCCCGGCGCGCCGTGAGCGCGGTTGGCAAGTCGCGATAGAAGCCTCGCGCGATGTCGCCGATCTTCCGGGCTCGCGCCTGTTCGGCCTCGTCACGGCTGGCGTACCACACGCCTTCGAACACGTAGCGCGCGGCGGGCGTGCCGGTGCGCGGATCTGTCTCGAAGATCTCGACGATCTCCTCCACCTGTTCCTGTGCGACATCGAGCGTGTGACGGAAGTGGGCGAGATGATCGCGCCGGTCGCGCCGCTCGGCTTCGATGCGGGCCCTGTTTTGGGCGTCGAAGCGCTTCAGCGACGCCAAGATCCGCGGCCAGAACCGGTAGAAAAGCAGCGCGGCGACGATGAAGGCGAAGGTGGTCCAGATGTTCCAGAACATGACGGCCGTCAGGATTGCGCCCGCGCAGTATAGGCGGGGCTGCGCATTTCGAGGAGGCGCGAGACCGTGCGCCTGAAGCTGTCGGTCCCGTCGCCGGACGGATAAAGGTGCTCGGGAGGCACCGCGGCCGAGCAGACAAGCGCCACGCGGGCATCGTACAGCGTGTCGATCAGCAGGGTCAGCCGCCGCGCCGGGTCGCGCGCGGCGGGCTTCAGCGCCGGAACGCCCTCCAGGAACACAATATCGAAGGCTTCGGCGATGGCCAGATAGTCCGCCGCCGCGAGCGGCTTTTCGCACAAATCGTGGAACGCGAAGCGGGCCGCCCGCCCCGCTGCGTGCGGCACCCGCAGCCGCCGGCCAAGCACCGTCAAGACGCGTTCGTCGGGAACACTGTCGCTGGTTTGCGCCTGCCAGGCGGCCTCGAACGCAGCGGCCGCATCGGGTCCCGTCAGATAGCCCTCCCCGTGATAGCCGCGGCGGTAATCGACCTCGCCGTTCACGCTCACGACCTCCATCCGCTGCTTGATCAGCGCGATGAAGGGCAGGAAGAGCTGGCGGTTGAGGCCGCCCTCATAGAGGTTGTCCGGCGCCACGTTGGAGGTGGCGACGATCACGCAGCCGCGCGCCAAGAACTGCTCGAACAGGCGCCCCAGGATCATGGCGTCCGCCACATCGGCGACCTGGAACTCGTCGAAGCACAACAGCCGCACATCGCGGATCGTCGCCCTGGCCACCACGGCGATCGGATCGTGCGCGCCGCGCCGGGCGTGATGCAGCTTGGCATGGATATCCGCCATGAAGGCGTTGAAATGCACCCGCCGCTTGCCCGGCACCGCGGCGGCGGCGAAGAACATGTCCATCAGCATCGACTTGCCGCGCCCGACGTCGCCCCACAGATAGAGGCCGCGCGGCGCCGCCCGACCCAGTCCGAAGGGACCCGAAGGCCATGCCGCGATCCGCTGTCCCACTTCGTCGAATTTGCGGGCGGCTTCCTCCTGCACCGGATCGGGCTTCAGGTCGCCGTTCGCCACGGCGGCGCGGAAATGTTCGAGGAATCGCATGGCGGCTCAGTCGCGCTCCGCAATGGCGTCGGCCAGCGCCACGAGGCGGCGCGCCGCCTCCGCATGCAGGCGCTCGATCATGTGCCCGTCGAGCTGGATTGCGCCCTTGCCGGCATTCTCCGGGTGCTCGAAGGCGGCAATGATGCGCCGCGCCGCGGCGATTTCCTCGGCAGAGGGCGCGAAGATCGTATTGCAGGGTTCGATCTGCGCCGGATGGATCACGGTCTTGCCGTCGAAACCGAACGCCCGTCCCTGCCGGCATTCCCCGGCGAAGCCCTCGGCGTCGCCGAGATCGTTGAAGACGCCGTCGATGGCGGTGAGTCCATTGGCCCGCGCCGCCAGCACGCACAAGGACAGCGCCGCCAGCAGGTTCTGGCGTTCCGGCAAGCGGCAACCTGCGGTCTCCTTGACGAGATCGTTGGTGCCCATGACCAGGCATTGCAGGCGCCCGCCGGCGCTCGCGATGCCGCTGAGGTCGAGGATGGCGCGCGCCGTCTCCACCATCGCCCATACCGCCGCTTGGCTGGCGCCGTGCTGCAGCCTGTGTTCCAGCCGGTGCAGGTCGCGCGCCGAATTCACCTTGGGCAGGAGCACCGCGTCGGGCCCGGCTTCGGCAACCGCCAGGGCGTCGTGCTCGCCCCAGTCGCTGTCGAGCGCATTGATGCGCACAATGACCTCGCGCCGGCCGAAGGGCTTCGCCTTGAGCGCGGCGCACACCTGGGCGCGCGCCTTTTCCAGCGCCCGGGCGTTGGAGCCCGGCATGTACAGAACGGAGCGGCGCGGTCTGGGCAGCATGGTGCAGACCTAGCCCAACGCGGCCCGCGCGCCAAGGCAGGCGCTGCGCCGCCCGGTCACGCCGGCTTCAGGATTCCGCGGTTCACCAGGCACTCGGCGATCTGCACCGCATTGAGCGCCGCGCCCTTGCGAAGGTTGTCGGAGACCACCCATAGGGACAGGCCGTGCTCCACGGTCGGGTCCTTGCGGATGCGGCTGATATAGGTGGCGTCCTCGCCCGCGCATTCGATCGGTGTCACATAACCGCCGTCCTCGCGCTTGTCGACGACCAGGCAACCGGGCGCCTCGCGCAGCACGGCGCGGGCGCGCTCCGCCGTGATCGGCTTCTCGAATTCCACGGTGACGGCTTCCGAATGGCCGATGAACACCGGCACGCGCACGCAGGTGGCCGTCACCTGAATGTCCGGGTCGAGGATCTTCTGCACCTCGACCATCATCTTCCATTCCTCCTTGGTGTAGCCCGAATCCAGGAACACGTCGATGTGCGGGATGACGTTGAAGGCGATCTGCTTGGTGAACTTGACCACGTCGATGGGATCGGTGACGAAAACGGCGCGAGTCTGACGGAACAGTTCATCCATGGCGTCCTTGCCGGCACCCGACACGGATTGATAGGTCGCCACCACGACGCGCTTGATCGTGGCCTCGTCGTGCAGCGGTTTCAGGGCCACCACGAGTTGCGCCGTCGAGCAGTTGGGATTGGCGATGATTCCCTTCTTGATCGTGTCGAGCGCCGCGGCGTTCACTTCCGGCACCACGAGCGGCACCTCGCGATCCATGCGCCAGGTCGAGGAGTTATCGATGACGATCGCGCCCTGCGCGGCGATCCTGGGGGCCCATTCCTTGGACACCTTGCCGCCGGCGCTCATCAGCACCACGTCGGTGTCGCGGAAATCGTAATAATCGAGCGCTTTGACCTTCAGCGTGCCCTCGCCGAACGACACATCGGTGCCCACCGACCTCGTGGAGGCGAGCGCCACGACCTCGCGGGCCGGAAACTGGCGTTCGGCCAGCACCCCCAGCATTTCGCGGCCGACATTTCCGGTGGCGCCGACGACGGCGACTTTGAACGACATCGTGTACCCTCGCTTGAGGCGGCAGCAATACAGGACATGGGGAGGACAGGAAAGCCCGGGTCGCTATTCGTCCGCGCGCCAGCGCAGTTGGATTTCGGCGGCGTCCTTGCGGATGGTGCCGGACACGATGGGGTAGCCGGGCTCGTTCGACAGCCGGTCCTCGAACACGTCCAGCTTGCCGTTCCTGACCCCGAGCCAGCGGCCCAAGGCGTCGCCGAGGAGCTCCTTCTGCCGCCACGGGTCGGGGTTCGGCGCCTGCTCGGCGCGCGCGATCGAAGATGGCGGGCTCGGAGATGTTTCTCGTGCCTCCGCCGCGATCGCGACAAGAACAAGCGCGGCTGCCAGAGCGATGCGCATGTTGATGATAGTACGCGGTCTATCTGAACGGTTGGTTGAGATTTTTTTAATTCTGACGTCTCGTTGGATTCGCGCGGCGCAGAGAGTCGATGTTAAGGTCGTCTCGAAGCTGGACGGGTTTCTCTATGACAATCAAGAACACAGCCATGATGGCGGGCGCGTGCGTGCTCGCGTTCGGCTTGGTGGCGGGGCAGGCGGAAGCGCGCAAGGTCCTCAAATGCGCCGGACCGGAAGAAGTCACGGCGATGCAGGCTGCTGCGGTGCAGCAGGAATTGATGGATGCCGCCCTGACCTGCGGTGACGATGCACGGGTCGCCTACAACGCATTTCAGACAAGCTTTGGCCCGGAACTGCGCCGGTCCGATTCCACGATGTTGCGCATGTTCAAGCGCGTGCTCGGTTCCTCGCGCGGCGACAAGGCCTACAACCTCTTCAAGACCGAACTTGCGGCCAAGGCGGAGCTTCGCCGCGTTCACGGCAATGCCGACTTTTGCAGTGAAGCCAAGCTCGTCGCCGCGGCGGCCCTGGCGCCGGACAAGCCGGCGTTGAGCGATTTCGTCAGCGGCATTCCGGTCGCCGATATCTCAGGCGGCGGCGTGGACCGTTGCGATGTCCAGGTCCAGGTGACGCTGCGCGGAGCGATGGCAGCCCCCTCGATCGTCCCGACACCCAATCCGCTGCGCGACGGGGCGCTGTCCGATCCGCCGCCGGTCCCGAACGCCGTTCAACTGGCTGCGCCGGTGCCGACGCCACCGCAGTCGGCGCAGCAATAAGGACGCTTGCCGCGGGCGGGCGCAACAGGCCCCACTAACGAAAAGGGCGGACCGTGAGGTCCGCCCTTCCGTTTTTCAGCTCTGAGGAGCCTTAGCTGCCCAAATCGATGACCGCGCGGCGGTTCTGAGGCTCACGCACGCCCGGGCCCGTCGGAACGAGCAGATCGTGGAAGCCCTTGCCTTCGATGGCGATGGACGAGCCGTCCATGCCTTCGCGGACCATCTCGTCCTTCACGGACTGCGCACGGGCCACCGACAACCTCATGTTGTACTTGTCGGAGCCGACCGTGTCCGTGTGACCGGTGACCTGTACCTTGACGAAGCCGTTGGCCTTCGCGGTCTTCACCGCTTCCTGGACCACAGCCTGCGCGGCTTCCGTCAGGTTCGACTTATTGAAGTCGAAGAAGACGATGTACGTCTTCACCGGCGGAGGCGGCGGCGGGGGCGGCGGAGGAGGCGGCGGAGGAGGCGGCGGCGGAGGCGGCGGAGGCGGCGGCGACAGATAGAACCGCACGTTGAACATGATCGCCTGCTCGTTCAGGTCGCCCACGCTCACGGTTCCACCGCCACTCGTCACGACCGTGTTGAACACGCCAGGCGTCACCGTCTGATAGGCCGGCAGCGCTTCTTTCTGAGTGCCGAAGAACTCGCGATAGCGGTAGTCGACGCCGATTGTCGCGGAGTCGCTGATCCAGTAGTTGACGCCGACAATACCTTGCGCCGCGAAGCGGATCTCGCTGTCGTCGAAATAGGTCGTGCCACCGTACGCGATCTTGAGATCCGTCGCGGCTGCGCCGATGCCGCCGCCGAACGTCAAATCCCAGCGGTCGCTGAGCGGATGGTCGAACATGAAGTTTACGAAGTCCGACTTGACCGCGGCATGGCCGGTGAACGCCAGATCACCGCCCTTGATGTCATGGCTGTCGTAACCGACCTCGTTCTCCAAACGGAAGCCGCTATCCCAGCGGTATCCGAACGAGCCGATGAACAGCGCCGTGTCGCTGGTCTTGGTCTTGTAGTCCGTGGTCGCCGACGGCAGAACGACGTGTTGCTTGAAGTCGCTCATCATGTCCCAGCCGACGCCGAGACCGATGTACCAGCCGGTCGTATCACTAGCCGCTGCCGGTACCGACAGGGCCAGTACCGCAACGCTCGCCAAAGCGATTGAACGAAGTTTCATTTTCCACCCTCGCATCAGAATAAACCGACGGGTAAGGCTTCCCCCACCACAACGTCAGGCATCAAGTGCATGCGGCGGTATAATGGCTAATGTGAACAGTGCTTGTCTATCCGCAGAGGTAGTTCAACGGTGTCTTACACGGATTTGGATAAGGTCTGTGACCGGGCTGCAACAGCATTGATAAATCAACAAAAATCAGTGGCGTGCGTCTTCAATAAGAATGAGTAGCGGCCAGGCAGGAGTCTCAGAGACTCTGCGTGTTTTTGTTCCAGGTTATGCAGCAGCTCGACGCGCGGGGCGACATGGAACAGGCCAAGCCAGGCCATCAAGACGGCACGGCCGACCCGGCCCAGGCCATCGAGGTCGCCGAAATCGACGACATGGATTTGGCCGGCCGGTGACAGCGCCGCTGACGCAGCGTTAAGCGCCTGCTTCCAATCGGGAATCATCGACAGGCTGTAGGAGAAAATACAGGCGTCGAAGGGCGCCGTCTGGCCGAACATCGCCGGCGACAGGTTCTCCGCATAGCCATGGGCCAGTGTCACGCGGCCGTCGAGTTTTGCGCGGTGCAGCGTCTCCGCGGCGCTCTTCAACATCTCCTGCGAGGCATCGAGGCCGAACAGACGGGCATCGGGATATTGCGCCGCGATGCGCACCAGATTGCGGGCCGTGCCGCAGCCGATCTCCACCACCCGGGCCGCAGGGGGTAGGTCGAGTTCCCGGATCAGCCTGTCGCGCCCGAAGAGGTAATATTTACGAGTAAGATCATAGATATAGCGCTGGTGCCGGTAGATCCGGTCCATCAGCGCCGCATGGTCGGCATCAGTGGAGCGGGCGGCGGGCGTAGACGTGGAAGCCTCCATAGATGGACGATCGGTCGCGGGCGTGGAAGGCCCGGCTCTCGGCTTCCAGGTACTGCCAAGGCATCAGCAGCGATTCCGGCAGTTTGCGCGGCAGGGGCGTGGCCGGCCCGGCCGTGCGGAAGATCACCCGGCCGTCGCGCACATCCGCCGTGCGGTCGATCTCGGCCCACAACGAGGCAAGCTGGGCGGGGCTCATCCAGTCCTGGGCGTCAAGCAGCACGAAGCGGTGCAGCGAGTGGGCGTCCTGCCGGCCGAGGAAGTCGGTGATCGAGGCGTGGTGTACTTCCACCCGATCGGTCCGAGTACGGATTTTCTCGTAGACGTCGCGGCGCAGATAGGCGGGGATCGCTTCGCGCTTGGCGGTGTCGTAACCGCGTCCGAAGGCCTGCCAGGCGAAATAGTTGTCGCTGATCGGGAAGTTGCAGGCCAGCCGCTCGACGCGTTCGCGCAGTACCGCGATGGCGTTGCCGCCCGAGCCGGCGACAAGCTCGTCGTACTGCGCCGGAGGAATACCCAGGGCGTACAGGGAAACCGGGCTTTTCGAGAGCAGACGCACCGATTTGTAGTCGAACAGCGGCGCGATCAGCCGGTCGAACGCCGCGCGCTGCTCGGCGGGCGTGCGTGCCTGCAGGATGTGCTCGAGCTTCTTGCCGTGAAGCTTCGCCACCGCGTGCAGGATGCCGATGAAGCGGCCGAGAAGCCCGTAGCGGTAGAGATTGCGCGCGAACATGTTGATGCGGCGGCCATGCAGCGGGATGTGCTTCTCCCAGTGATGGCGCGTCTGCGGGTCCAATTTCTCCGCCAGGTACGTGTCGTAGGCGCGGCGATTGGCCTTGTCGTTGGCGTCGCCGAAGAAGCGGAAGAACTCCTCGTAGCTCGGCAGATGCTGGAGGGCGGCGAGCTTGAGCCTGGTCAGCGCCACGTGATTGGGGTTCAGGTCCACGGCGATGATCTTCGCCGGGTCGGCGGCCAGATAGTTGAGGACGTTGCAGCCGCCCGAGGCGATCGTGATCAGCCGGTGGTGCGCCTCGAGGTCGAGCGCCTTCAGGTCAACTTCCGGGTCTTCCCAGATCTGGTTGTACACAAACCCTTGGAACATAAGGGTAAAAAGACGCTCCAGAGCGCCGCGCTTGGTGACCGCCGGCTTCTGATGGGCCGCGCGTTCGAGGAGTTGATTGGCCATGGACCTGCTTGGTTAGTCTCGCTGTCGTCATCCAACGGGAAGACTGCTTATCTAGGCTGGAACGGCCCGCCGTAGCAAAGGGATTCATCCGGGCCGGGGAAAGGCAACATGAACGACAAGACGGCGGTCGAGGAAGTCTTGGAGCTGCTCGATCTCGAAGCGATCGAAGTCAACATCTTCCGCGGCAAGAGCCCCGAACACCGCATGCAGCGGGTGTTCGGTGGGCAGGTCCTGGGACAGGCCCTGGTGGCGGCGGGACGCACGGTGGAGGGGCGGCTGTGCCATTCCTTTCATGCCTATTTCCTGCGCGCCGGCGACCCCAGAGTTCCCATTCTCTATGAAGTCGACCGCTCGCGTGACGGCACCAGCTTCACCTCGCGGCGCGTGCAGGCGATCCAGCACGGCCGGCCGATCTTCACCCTCGAGGCCTCGTTTCAGGTTGACGAAGCCGGTTACGACCACAGTTTCGAGATGCCCAGGGCTCCCGCTCCGGAGTCGCTGCAGGACGAGGCCGTGCTGCGCGCCGCCGCCGCGGCGAACCTGCCCGATGAGTGGAAGGTCTGGGCCACACGGCCGCGCCCGATCGAAACGCGCCCCGTCGATCCGCGCAGCTATTTCGGGCCCGACAAGCGTCCCCCGCACGAGATGCTGTGGATCCGCGCGGCGGCGCGGCTCCCGGATTCGCCGGCGCTGCACCAGTGCCTGCTGGCCTATGCCTCGGACATGTCGCTGCTCGATACCGGCCTGCTGCCCCACGGCATCGGATGGTTCGACAACAAGGTGCAAATGGCGAGCCTCGACCACGCCATGTGGTTCCACCGGCCGTTCCGCGTCGACGAATGGCTGCTCTATGTCCAGGACAGTCCTTCGGCCAGCGGCGCGCGCAGCTTCAACCGCGGCACCATTTTTACACGCGATGGGCGTCTGGTGGCCTCGGTGACCCAGGAAGGATTGATGCGGCCCCGCCGCGACGTGACGCGCGCCTAGCTGTGGGTGACGGTCAGGCTGCGGCGCGGCTTGGAATAGAAGGTGGCGGTCATGGTGATGCCGCCGGTGAGGAACACCATGGTCGGAGACGTGTAAGTGTAGGTCACTTCGGCCATGATCACGCTGCCGCCCGAACCGGCGGTGATGAGGCCGGCGGGGATCGCCACCGTCGCATTGACGGTGCGCGCCGTCGAATTCTGCTCGTCGCTCCAGGCCACCTTGGCGCTGCCGGCATTGCCGCTGTCCACCAGGCTCGTGATCACGATCTGCGCCCCCGAATCGGCGAAGGGGTACATGATCGAGTTTAGCGCCGCAAAGACGTTGGACATGTCCGAGTTCGAGACGCTCGTCTCCTGCGCCACAAGGTCCGCGGCGGTCGCGGCCACGTCGTTGACGCGCGAGCGGCAATCCACGGCTTGGGTCAGTTCGATCGCCCCGAAGAACAGGGCGATCAGCAGCGGCGCCACAAGGGCGAACTCGACGGCGGCAAGCCCTTCGCGGGCGCGCTGGAACCGGCGCAGGCGCTTCAGCATCCGGCGACCCCCGTGGAATAGGGTTCATTGCGGAACGCCGCCGAGGCCGCGATCAGATGCTGGTTGTTCGCCATGTTCGACAGGAACGGCGTCAGCAGCGGCGTCACCACATCCCAGGTGTAGAACACGCGCACCAGCACGATGCTGCAATAGGTGCCGGGCAACCAGTTGTCGAGCGTGGGATCGAGCGTGTTGCCGGCCGTCAGCGGGTTGCCGAAATTCGCGCCGGAAAATCCATTGTACGACTCGACGTCGATCTGCAGATTGGTACCGCAGCCCATGACCGGACCGATCTCGCTGCAGACCAGGGCGCGAAACTGCGCTTGGGTCATGGCGGAGGCCGCGACCTGGCCGGTGCGGATCTGTCGCGCCGCGTCGTTGACCGCGTTCTGCAGCACGAACTGGGCGAAGAAGATGACTCCCGTTTCGATGATGCCCATCAGGAAGACGAAGAGCACGGGCGCGATGAGCGCGAACTCGATGGCCGCGGAACCGCTGCGGTCACGGCGCATGGCGCCGGTCCGCCGTTGTTTGGCATTCAGTCTCATCGTCGGCGCGCGCACGAACAATCCTTTCTGCGTCCCGACTGTAACGCGGCGGCATCACGCGCTGGTTGCGGTGATCGCGGGATCACAGAACACGATGAACAGGCACCTAACGTTATTTGTGGATGCGTTTTAGTCGCGATTTAATTGATGCTTTTTGCACGCATCGGTAACGCGGACCTAACCAGGGTGGCTTAGAAACGCTGCAAGTCGTGGTTGCCGCGCAAACGCTGCGCCTGCATCCGGAGTGCGGATCTATGGGTCATTCCGCCGTCCCCAAACGTCTCAACGCGTGCTTGCGCGGGCGGCTGCGCCGCTTCTTCGGCGGCCGCGGCGGCAACGTTGCGACCATCTTCGCGCTGTCGCTGGTGCCTCTCGCTCTTGCCGCCGGCGCCGGCCTCGATTATGCGCGCGCCGTCGTCGTGCGCAGCCACATGAGCCAGGCGCTCGACGCTGCGGCATTGGCCGTGGGCGCCACCAACGGATTGTCGCAATCTTCGATGCAGACTTTGGCGCAGCAGTATTTCGACGCCAACTACAGGCTGGATTCCTCCTACGGCACGCCGTCGGCGCTGAGCTTCCCGGCTACGGGGGCGCAATCGTTCCAGATCACCGCCAGCGACGCCATGCCGACCACGCTCCTGACGGTGATCGGCATCAGGACTCTGCAGATTTCGACCTCCACGACCGTCAAATGGGGCCAGACCAAGCTGTGGGTCGCCCTCGTGCTCGACAACACCGGGTCGATGTGCCAATCGGACACCTATCCCAACGCCTCGAGCCCGTGCCCCAGCCCGTATTCGGGCAGCAAGATCGCCCAGCTCCAGTCCGCGACGCACAGTCTGCTCACCATGCTGCAAGGCGCGGCTGCCAATGCCGGCGACGTGCAGGTCGCCATCATTCCTTTCGTCAAAGACGTCAATGCCGGGACCGGCAATGTCAATGCGTCGTGGATCGATTGGACGAACTGGAACGCGACGAACGGCAGTTGCAGCGGCGGCAGCGGATCCACGCAGAGCCTCTGCACGGTCGCGCACTGCTCCAAGTCCTGGTACACGACGAAGACGACGTGTCAAAGCGCGCATGGCACCTGGTACAACGCGGGCACCTGGACACCCAAGAATCACAGCACTTGGACCGGCTGCGTGATGGATCGCGGCACAAATAGCGGCCCTGATGCCTCCTACAATTACGACGTGATGAACACCTCGCCGGTGTCCGGATCGGCGTCCAGCCTGTTTCCGGCGGAACAGTATTCGAACTGTCCGCAGTCTCTCATGGGACTGAGCTACGACTGGACGGCGCTCGACAACAAGGTGGACGCAATGGTGGCCGGCGGCTCGACCAACCAGACGATCGGTCTGGTGTGGGGCTGGCACGCGCTCAGCCAGGGTGATCCGCTGGACGCGGCGGCGTTGCCGGCGAACACGACGCGATACATCATCATCCTGAGCGACGGCGTGAACACGCAGGACCGCTGGTATGGCAACGGATCGACGCAGTCGACCCAGGTCGACGCGCGCATGTCGGCGGTGTGCAGCAATGCCAAGGCGGGCGGCGTCGTCATCTATGCCGTGTTCGTCGACATCGGGGGCACCCAGGGCAACTCGTCGGTGCTGCAGTCCTGCGCCACGGATTCGAGCAAGTATTTCGATCTGACCAGCGCCGACCAGATCGTCTCCACCTTCAACGCCATCGGACAGCAGATCACCAATCTGCATGTGGCCCAATAGGCGGCATTCCCCGGCACCGGCCACGCCCTGTTAACGATTGGGCTGGCACCATGGGCGCGTGGCGAAAACGGATCGCTGATGCAGGTCCTTCTCGAAGTCTGCGACCAAGTCTTCCAGTCGCTGTGGTACGTGCTGCCCTATCTGGCGGTGGCAGGCGCGATCTTCAGCGTCTTGTCGCACTTCACGCCGTGCAACGGCGAACGCCCCTGGTGGAGAAAGCGGGGCCTCGGCGTCGATCTCGTCTACTGGATCGTCGTGCCGGTCATCACGCGCTTCGGCCGCCTGGGCTTCACGGTGATGTTCACGGTGTACCTGCTGGGCATCAGGAAGGTGGACGACATCACGCGCTTCTACGCCGAGGGTCACGGCTTCTTGGCATCGCTGCCGCTTTGGGCGCAGGTCGTCATCTACCTCGTGGTCTCGGATCTGGCGCTCTACTGGATCCACCGCGCCTTCCACGACGTGTCGCTGTGGCGCTTCCACGCGGTGCATCACGCCCCGGTCGATCTCGACTGGACGTCGGCGGCACGTTTCCACCCGGTCAACCTGTTCCTCGGCACCACACTGGTGGACGTATTTGCGCTCGTCGCCGGCATCAAGCCCGAGGTGTTCGTTTTCCTCATGCCTTTCACGACGCTGACTTCGGCCTTCGTACATGCCGACCTCGACTGGACGCTGGGGCCGCTGCGCTACGTTTTCGTCTCGCCGGTATTCCACCGCTGGCATCACACGCTGCCGAACGAAGGCGGTAACCGCAACTTTGCCAGCAATTTCGCGATCTTCGACCTGCTGTTCGGGACCTTCTACATGCCCGCTGGCAAGCTGCCGCGCGTCTACGGCATCGTCGACGCCGACATGCCGGAGAACGTCGGCCTGCAGCTCCTCTATCCCTTGATGCGCTGAGCGCCGCAGCCGTGTCGGCTACTGGCCGTCGGTCGCCGCCTTGGCGAGCATCGACTGATGCTTGCTGATCTGCTCCAGCTGCGAGTCATAGCTGTCTTTGCCGTCGCCGGGGGTCGGCGTCACGTCACAACGCGAGGCGGCGCAGGAATAGGTCGTCTGCGAGGCGCCGCGCTGCAGCGTCACCACGGCGGGGCCGCCGCCGGCCACGACGATGCGGCTGTTCGAAACCTGACGGCCGTCGGCGTCGAGGGCGATGATGTTGGTCGTGCCGAAAGCCTTGCCCTGCACGAAGGCGTGCCGCTTGTCGATCATCGTCACGTCCGCGATCAGCGGATTGCCGACATAGAGCGTCGACACCGGCTTCTTGAAAACGATCATGCGCACTTCGTCGAGCGGCACGGCCGTGCCCGCCGCGCTGGCGGGAATGCTGGCGCAGGCGATCAGCGCGGTCGCGGCAAAAAGGATGGAGCGGCGCATCGTCATGTCCTTGAAGATCACGCGCCAAGGCTAGGCGTGTGCCGTAAAAGAACTTTTAAGTTTTGCCGCACGATCGGCGCGAGTTTGCTTGCGCCTGGGTTCACGCCGTCGGCCTTCAAGGGCCCGAAGAAGGTCGCGCCAACGCATTCGTCGGGCTTGGTGAAGCGAGCCCTAACATTAACTCTCACGGTGCTGCGCAACTCGCCCGTTCCGTGCCATGCCGGCACAACTACGTCGTCGCGCAATAATCGCGATTAAGAGCGCCTTAATCGACCCGCCATACGCTGGCGCCGTCCTGGGGATCGACCGTTTCGACAAGGCGGCGCGGCCGGGGCGGGTGTCCACAAGTGGAGGCATGTATGAGACAGCTTTTGACGCGGTTCGCGCGCGATGTGCAGGGCGCGACCGCCATTGAATACGGACTGATCGCGGCCCTGATCGCGGTCGTCATCATCGGTGCGCTGACGAACATCGGCACCAGCCTGAGTGCGACTCTCAATTCCGTGGCGACGAGTCTGCATTAAGGCCGACACAGGGGCGGAAATTCGGGCGGCCGCCGCAAGGCGGCCGTTCGCGCATGAGGTGACGATGAGCGCGGCGTTGCTGGTGATGGTGGTTCTGCCGGTCATCCTTGCCTTGGCGGCGGGATGCGATCTGACCAGCTATACGATCCCCAATCTGCTGCAGCTGGCGCTGGTCGCTTCGTTCATCGTTTTCGCGCTGGCCTCCGGCATGTCGCCGGTGGTGGTCGGCCTGCACGTCGCGGCCGGAATTGTCGGCCTTATCGCGGGGTTCACCCTCTTTGCGCTGGGTCTTGTCGGCGGCGGCGATGCCAAGCTCTTCGCCAGCGTCGTCTTGTGGCTGGGCCTCGCTGATCTGGCCTCCTACGCGCTCATGGCCTCGATCATGGGCGGGATGCTCACCCTGGCGCTGCTCGGGCTGCGCACGTTGCCGCTGCCGGGGCAGCTGATGCGCTTCGGCTGGCTGGTACGTCTGCACGACAAGAAGTCCGGCATACCCTACGGCGTCGCGCTGGCCGCGGGCGCCCTTCTGCTGCTTCCGCAGACGGAGATATTCCGTCTCGCAGCCGGTTCATAAAAGCTCGGTAACGCGGGCATTTACATCGCTTTGCCGGGCCAACGTTAAGTATTTTCTAAATGGTTCCGTGCTCGGATTGAGACAAAGGAGCCACTCTCATGAACCCGCGGCGTATCGTTGTGCTGTTGCTGGCCGCTGTGGCGGCGGGCGGAGTTGCTTTGCTGGTACGCGGCTTGTTCGGCGGAGGCACGCCTGACGCCAGCGCGCGCACGACGCCGCCGCCGATCAGCGAGGCGCAGGTCCTCGTCGCCGCCAGCGATCTTCAGCCGGGTCAGCCTCTGTCGGCGAGCCAGGTGCAATGGCAGGCGTGGCCCTCCAACGGAGTCAGCGCCGGTCTCATCACCAAATCGAGCGGCGTGTCCGCCGCGGCCGCCGTGGAAGGCACCGTCGTGCGTTCGCCGATCGTCGCCGGCGAACCGATCACCTACAACAAGATCGTCAAGACGCAATCCGCCGGGTTCATGGCGGCGACGCTGACGCCGGGCATGCGTGCCGTGGCGATCACCGTTTCCGTCGCCTCGGTGGCTGGCGGCTTCATCCTGCCCAACGATCGCGTGGACATCATCCAGACTCAGAATGCCGGCGGCGCCGCGCATGCCACGTCGAGCATCGTGCTCTCCGATGTGCGCGTGCTCGCCATCGACCAGGCATCCGACGGCAAGAACCAGAAGGCCGTCTCGGACGTGAAGACCGCCACGCTCGAACTGGCGCCCTCGCAGGCCGAGGCGGTGGCGCGCGCCCAGGCGTCGGGCACGCTGTCGCTGGCGCTGCGCGGCTTGAGCGACAGTGCAGCCGCTACCGACAAGGTCGCCAGCACACAGGATGTCAGCGACGACGATCGCGGCACGGTCTCGATCATCCGCTACGGCATGACGGGTCGCGGCAACGCAGGGGGCAACTGAATGCGCAGGATATTCCTTCCGCTCGTCTGCCTCGCGGCGGCGCTGTCGTTTTCGGCGACGGACGCCGCCCTGCCGCAGGATGACGGCGCCTCGCCGCGGGTCATCTCGGTTGCCACGCATTCCGGCGAGCCGGTGCACCAGCGCCTGACCTTGGGGCTGGGCAAGGCCGTGATCGTCGAGATGGATACCGATACGCGCGACGTATTGGTCTCGAGCCCGGACATCGTCGATGCCGTGGTGCGCACGCCGCGGCGCATCTACCTCATGGCGCAGAAAGGCGGACAGACCAACGCCTTCTTCTTCGACGGCGCCGGCCGCCAGTTGCTGTCGCTCGACATCCGCGTCGAGAAGGACGTCACCGACCTGGGCCGGTTGATCCATCAGGCCTTCCCCGATTCCAGCATCAAGGTCGACGCGGTAAACGACAATGTCGTGCTTTCCGGCCACGCCGCGAACCCGCTCGAATCTTCGCGGGCGCAGGACATGGCGGCGCGTTTCGCAGGCGATCCCGCCAAGGTCGTCAACATGCTGCAGATCGGCACCAACGACCAGGTGATGCTCAAGGTCCGCATTGCCGAGGTCCAGCGCAACATCGCCAAGCAGCTCGGCTTCAACTTCGCCGGCGGCGGCATGGTCGGCGGCACGCCATGGGGCGCCTCGACCGACAACCAGTTCAGTCTGGTCGGACAAGCGCTGGCCGATCTGTCCGGCGCCCAAGTGGGGCAGGTCTGCAATACGGCCTCCACGGCGATCAATCCCATCGCGGCCTTCGGCGGCGCCGGCATCTGCAACTTCCAGAACAACATCCAGGGCTCGATGAAGGCGCTGGAGCGCGTCGGCCTCATCCACATCCTGGCCGAGCCGAATCTCACGGCGGTGTCGGGCGAGACCGCCAAGTTCCTGGCCGGCGGCGAGTTCCCGGTGCCCGCCGCGCGCGACCGCGACGGCAACGTGACGATCGTCTTCAAGCAGTTCGGCGTCGGACTGTCGTTCACGCCGGTGGTCATCGGTCCGGGTCGCATTTCGCTGCAGCTGTCGACCGAGGTGAGCGAGCTCACCAACACGGGATCCTTCACCCTGCAGGGGGCGACTACGTCGTCGAACTTCACCATTCCGGCGCTCAATGTGCGCCGCGCCGAGACCACGGTCGAATTGCCCTCCGGCGGCAGCTTCGCCATCGCAGGGCTGATGCAGCACACCACCAAGCAGGTGCTCGACGCTTTCCCGGGCCTCAAGGACATGCCGGTGCTGGGCGCCCTGTTCCGCAGCCGCGACTTCCAGAACAACGAGACCGAGCTGGTCGTGGTGGTGACGGCCTACCTGGTGCATCCGGTCCAGGAGGCCAAGCTCGCCGCGCCGACCGACGGCTTCGTGCCGCCGACCGACCTCGAAACGATTTTCCTCGGCCGCCTCAACGCGGTCTATCCGCACGACAAGTCAGCGGTCACGGCCGACCGCGGGCAAGTCGGCTACATCGTGCAATAGGGAGCGGCCATGACCAACTTCGCAACCGCATGGCGCCTGGCTTCGATCGCTGCCGTGATCCTGGCCGGCAGCTGCGCCCCGCCCATGAACGACGGCAGCGGCTTGGCGCAGGACGGCGCCGTGAACCATCCGATCTCCGTCGAGCCACACTATACCTCGATCAAACTGAGCTTCTCGGCGCCGAATGCGGGCTTGCTGCCTGACGACACCGCCAAGCTCTCCGCCTTCGTCGCCGATTATCTGTCGCGCGGCAACGGCGCCATCTCGGTGACGGCGCCTTCGGGGCCCGGCGCCGCGGCGACGCTCAGCTATTTCGGCGAACGCCTCTTTGACATGGGCGTTCCCCGCTCGCGCATCCTGGTGGGCACGCATGAAGCGTCCCAGGGCGGCCAGGTGGAGATCGGCTACATCGCCTACGAGGCGCACACCGCGCCTTGCGGCGACTGGTCGGCGAGCGTGACCGACACCTCCGACAACCGCACTTCGCCCAATTTCGGCTGCGCCGTTCAGCAGAACATCGCCGCCCAGATCGCCGACCCGCGCGACTTGATCCAACCGCGCGAATCCGACGCCGCCGACGCGGTGCGCCGCGCCACGGTCATGGACAATTACGAGAAGGGCAAGGTCACCTCATCGGACAAGACGCAGGACCAGTCGGGCAAGGTGTCCGAGGTCGGCCAGCAATAGGAGCCGTGATACGATGAACAGGTCGCGCCCGTCGGAAGATGCGGAAGCGTTCGGGGCCGCCCCGCACGAACGTCCCGTGCCGCGCATCACGATCCATGCCTTCTGCGAATTCCCCGACTCGGGGGCGGCGCTGCAGCGGGCCGGCAGCGATCGCCGCTTCGCCAAGGCGCATCTCACGGTGCAGCTGGGCGGCATCGCGGCGGCGGTCGAATTCTTCCGCTCGCAGGTGACCCCCAATCTCCTGATGGTCGAGACCAGATTGTCCGGCCGCGAGGCGCTCGAAGAGCTCGACCGCTTGGCCGAAGTGTGCGATCCCGCCACCAAAGTCGTGGTCATCGGCCGTTCCAACGACGTCGAATTGTACCGCGAGCTGATGCGCCGCGGGGCTTCCGAATACCTGGTGGCGCCGCTCGAGCCGCTGCATGTCATCGAGGTGGTCGCTGCGCTCTACGCGGATCCGGAAAGCCGTCCGCTGGGACGCGTCGTCGCCTTCGTGGGCGCCCGCGGCGGCACGGGCGCCTCGACGCTCTGCCACAATGCCGGCTGGTGCATCGCCGAGGAACAGCGCATCGGCACCACCATCATCGACTTCGATCTGCCCTTCGGCACGGTGGCCCTCGACTACAATGACGAGCCCGGCCAGACCATCGCCGACGCGCTGATGTCGCCGGAACGCCTGGACGACGTGCTGCTCGAGCGCGTGCTGGTGAAGCGCGGCGAGCACCTGTCGCTGTTCGCGGCGCCCGCCGAGATCGAACGCGAATACGAGATAGCGCCGGAGGCCTACGAGTTCGTGGTCGACGCCGTGCGCCACGCCTCGCCGTCGGTGCTGATCGACGTGCCCCACCATTGGGCGCCCTGGGTCAAGGCGACGCTGATCGCCGCCGACGACATCGTCGTGGTCGCCACGCCCGATCTCGCCTCGCTGCGCAACGCCAAGAACATCGTCGAGCATCTGCGCCATGCTCGTCCCAACGACGCGGCGCCCAAGCTGGTGATCAACCAGGTCGGTCAGCCCAAGCGGCCCGAGATCCCGGTGAAGGACTTCGCCGAGACCATCGGCATCGAGCCGTCGCTGGTTCTCGCCTACGAGCCCATGATGTTCGGCCAGGCCGCCAATAACGGACAGATGCTGGCGGAGATGGCGCAGAAGTCGGCCGTGGTCGAGGGCATCCGCAGCCTCGCCGCCCAGCTCACCGGACGCAAGATCGTCGTCGCCGAAGCGCCCGCCAACCACCTGTTGTCGCTGCTCAAGGGAAGGAAACGAGCCTAAGCGATGTTCGGAAAGCGCGTCGCAACCGAATCCATGCCGCGGCCGCGCCCTCAGGGGCCGGCAGAGGCGGCGCGCGCCGCCGCGCGCCCGGAGGGTCCCGCCGCGCCGCCCGTCATCGCTTCGGTAAAGACCGCTCCCCCGCCGCCGGCTGTGTTCGCCGCCGACACGCGCTCCGAGGACTACTACCAGATCAAGGGCCTCATCTTCTCGGCCCTGATCGACACCATCGACCTGGCGCAACTCGCGCAGCTCGATCCCGATTCCGCGCGCGAAGAAATCCGCGACATCGTCAACGAGATCATTTCGATCAAAGCGGTGGTGATGTCCATCGCCGAGCAGGAGCACCTGTTGCAGGACATCTGCAACGACGTGCTCGGCTACGGACCGCTGGAGCCGCTGCTGGCGCGCGACGACATCGCCGACATCATGGTCAACGGCGCCGGGCGGGTCTTCATCGAAGTGGGCGGCAAGGTGCAGCTCACCAATGTGCGCTTCCGCGACAACGCGCAGCTGATGAACATCTGCCAGCGCATCGTCAGCCAGGTCGGCCGCCGCGTCGACGAGTCCTCGCCGATCTGCGATGCGCGCCTGCTCGACGGCTCCCGCGTCAACGTCATCGCCCCGCCCTTGTCGCTCGACGGCCCGACGCTGACCATCCGAAAGTTCAAGAAAGACAAGCTGAAGATGGAGGACCTGGTCAAGTTCGGCTCCATCAACGAGCCGGGCGCCAAGCTCCTGGGCATCGTAGGCCATTCGCGCTGCAACGTGCTGATCTCGGGCGGCACGGGTTCGGGCAAGACGACGCTGCTCAACTGCATGACCGCCTTCATCGACGCCGAGGAACGCATCATCACCTGCGAGGACGCCGCCGAACTCCAGCTGCAGCAGCCCCATGTGGTGCGCCTGGAAACGCGCCCGCCCAACCTCGAAGGCCAGGGCCAGATCACCATGCGCGACCTGGTGCGGAACTGCCTGCGCATGCGTCCCGAGCGGATCATCGTGGGCGAGGTGCGCGGGCCGGAGGCGTTCGACCTGTTGCAGGCCATGAACACCGGGCATGACGGCTCCATGGGCACGCTGCACGCCAACAGCCCGCGCGAAGCCATGAGCCGCCTGGAATCCATGATCACCATGGGCGGCTTCCAGCTACCGACCAAGACCATCCGCGAGATGATCGTGGGCTCGATAGACGTCATCATCCAGGCCGAGCGCCTGCGCGACGGCTCGCGCCGCATCACCAAGGTGACCGAAGTGGTGGGCACCGAGGGTGACGTCATCATCACCCAGGATCTCCTCAACTACGACATCACCGGCGAGGACGAGGCCGGCCGCATCAAGGGCCGCCATGTCGGCACCGGCATCGTACGTCCCACCTTCTGGGAGCGCGTGCGCTATTTCGGCCTCGAACGGGAGCTCGCGGAAGCTCTCGACAAGCTCCAGACCTGACCGACATGATGATCGCTCTGGCAACGGCCTTGTTGGTTCTGGCGCTGGGAGGCGCGGCCTTCGCCTATGCCGGCGGCCAGGGGCCTTCGCAGAAGCGCGTCGATGCGGCCACTTCGCGGTCCGGCAGCGCGGCGCGCGTGCGCGGCGGTTCCGAAGCGGGCACCCAGAAGCGCCGCAACATGCAGCAGGCGCTGAAGGAATTCGAGAAGAAGCAGGCCGAGAAGAAGCCGACCATGACGCTGCGGCGGCGCCTCGACATGGCCGGGCTGATGACGGTCTCCGCGCGCAAGTTCTGGATGGCCTCTGCCGGCGTGGGCCTGGCCGTCGTCATCTTCTGCTTCGTGGAGCATCAGGGCGTGATGATCGCCCTGCTGGCGGCCTTCGCCGCGGGCCTCGGTCTGCCGCGCTGGGTCCTTTCCTTTCTCAGGCACCGCCGCGAGAAGCGGTTCACCGACGACTTCGCCAACGCCATCGACGTCATCGTGCGGAGCGTGAAATCGGGCCTGCCGACCTCGGATGCGCTCAAGATCGTGGCCACCGAGTTCCGCGATCCCGTGGGCGGCGAGTTCAAGCGCCTGTGCGAAAGCATGAAAGTCGGCGTCACGCTCGAGCAAGCGCTCAAGAAGATGCACGAGAGCATGCCGACAACCGAAGTCGGCTTCTTCGCGATCGTGATGTCCATCCAGCAGAAATCGGGCGGCAACCTGTCCGAAGCGCTGGGCAACCTGTCCGCCGTACTGCGCGACCGCAAGCGCCTCCTGGGCAAGATCAAGGCGATGTCGTCGGAAGCCAAGGCGTCGGCCATGATCATCGGTTCGCTGCCGCCGGTGGTGGGCGGCATCGTCTATCTGACGACGCCCGCCTACATTTCCCTGTTGTTCACCGAGCGGCTGGGCAACCTCCTGCTGCTGGGCTGCGCGGTGTGGATGGGGCTCGGCATCTTCGTCATGCGCAAGATGATCAACTTCAAGCACTGAGGCGCCGCACCATGTTCGACATCGGCGTTTTCGACCTTCTGTTCGATCCGCGCTTCGTGGTGACCTCCATCGCTGCGGTGGCGGCCTTCGCCACCATCCTCACCCTGGGCATGCCGCTCCTCGACCGCGATACGCTGAACCAGCGCCTCAAGGCGGTCTCCGAACGGCGCGAGGAGCTGCGGGCCAAGCACCATGCCGCGCTCAACGCCAAGCGCAGCGCCCTGCGCGGCGAAGCGGTGGGGTCGGCCCGGTTGGTCAAGAACATCGTCGACCGCTTCAACCTGGCCAAGCTCGTGGCCTCCGAGGAATCGGCCGACAAGCTGCAGCGCGCCGGCCTGCGCGGCCCCACGCCGCTCGTGGTCTTCAACTTCTGCCGCTTCGTCATGCCGTTCGTGCTGTTCGGCGCGGCGCTCCTCTACCTCTTCGTCATCACGAATTTCCACTGGACGGGAATGATGAAGCTGGCGGCGTCGGTCGCCGCGGCGCTGGTCGGCTATTACGCGCCGGACATCTTCATCTCCAACATCATCGCCCGGCGGCAGGAATCAATCATGCGCGCCTTCCCCGACGCGCTCGACCTCCTGCTGATCTGCGTAGAGTCGGGCATGAGCGTGGAATCAGGCTTCGCCAAGGTGGCGACCGAGATCGGCACCCAGTCGGCGGAGCTCGCCGAGGAGCTGGCGCTGGCCACCGCCGAGCTCAGCTATCTGCCCGACCGCAAGCAGGCCTTCGAGAACCTGGCCAAGCGCTGCGGCCATCAGGGCGTCAAGGCGGTGGCGACCGCGCTCAACCAGGCGGAGCGATACGGCACGCCCCTCGGCCAGGCGCTGCGCGTCTGCGCCCAGGAAAACCGCGAGATGCGCATGGCCGAGGCCGAAAAGAAGGCGGCCTCCCTGCCGGCGAAGCTGACCGTGCCGATGATCGTCTTCTTCCTGCCCTGCCTCTTCGTGGTCATCATGGGCCCGGCGATCATGAAGGTCATGCACATGATGTAGCCGGGCTGCGTCGGCGCGACGGCAACCGGTCCTCAATCTGGGGCAAGCTCTGACGTCAGTCGCTGTCGCGGTGCCTTCGGGACCGGCGCGGTTCCGGCGCGCACTGTTCGGCCATCTGCTGGGCGACCTGGTCGAGATAGGTCGGGTTGACGACGCTCAGGGGCGGCAGACGATCGGCGGCCGCGTCAAGGCCGCTGGCCGGCGCCCTCTCGACGTTCTTCTCGAAGACGAGGGCGTTCGCATTCCTCACGATGTAGGTGTGATCTGCGCATTTCAGGACCGACGTGCGGTCGCCCAGCCAGATGATTCCGACGCCGCAGGCGCAGCCGGCAAGCTGGCTCGGTCCCAGGACCAGATGGGTGCGATAGCCCGCCGGCGCTCCATTGCGCCATTCGTAGAAGTTCGCCTCGTTGAACAGCGCGAACACATAGCCGCCGAGCGCGAAGAGGATGCCGATCAGGAACGGACTGGTCTGGTTCAGGAAGATCTGTACCCGGAAGGGCAGCCAGCCGGTGTTGAGGAGCAGGAAAACCCCGAGCACCGACGAAACGGCCAGGACGCCCCAGGAGATCAGGTAGTAGTTGAGCGGAACGGAGAAATCCGAAAGGACCCTGAATTTCACCTGGACGATCAGGAACAGAGAAACCGCGAAAAGCAGCGGCACCACGACGTAGCCGACGTATTTCCACTGGATCAGCAGCGACAGCACGAAGCCGCAAAGCGCGAAACAGGCCGTGAACAGGATGATGTCGCCGAACGACACCACCTCCAGGACCGAAACGTTGTAGCGGAAGAAGTAGACGATGAGCGCCAGGAGCGCCCCTCCGATCAGCATCGCATACATGATCGGAGACAAAGAGCCGACAGCACTTATCGCACCGATGATCTCGTCCTCGTCCGACATCGGAAATCCCCCCAACCCCCGGGCACTCTACAGCGGCCGAAGTCGCGGCACCAATCCGTCGCGAAATGGCCGGCGATTCAATCGCTTCGCGCTGTGTTCAATCGTCCTCGCGGTAGTCGAACAGCCGCCGGCCGGCGGCGGCGATTTCCGAGGCGGCGAGGTCGCCCTCGTGGCCGTGCGCCTTCAGGTGCTCCTTGGCGGCCTCTTCGATGCGCTGGCGCAGCAGGGGATGCTTGCGCACCAGCATGGTGAAATCCTCCGCCGACAGCGCCAGAAGCCGGCAGCTCGACTGGGTCACGATGGTGGCGCGCCGATGCGTCTCGTGCAGCAGCGCCAGCTCGCCGAAGAAATCGCCCGGCCCGAACTGCACCTTCTTGTGCGGCAGCTCGGCCTCCACTTCGCCCGAGACGACGAAATACATGGCATGGGCCGGCGCGCCTTTCACCGCGATGATGGTGCCGCGCGGCACCGCCTGCGAGCGCAGCACTTCCATGATCTCGCCCAACAGCCGCGCGTCGAGGTCCCGGAACAGCGGCACGCGCGCCAGCATGCCGAAGGTGATGACGAAATCGCGCTGGTGAATGGTGTTGAGGAAGCCTGTGGCGATGATGCCCACGGGCAGAGCCAGGATGCCCATGCCCGTCACCATGGTGCAGGCGCCGACGAGGCGGCCCAGGAAGGTGACCGGCACCGCATCGCCATAGCCCACGGTGGTCAAGGTGGTGATCGCCCACCACATGGAATCCGGGATGGTGCCGAACAGCCTGGGTTGCACCGCCCCTTCCACCGCATGCATGGCGGCGGCCGCAAACACCGTGGCGCAGAACAGCAGCAGCAGCGTTCCGAACAGGGCCCGCCGCTCCGAGACGATGACCTGGCCCAGCGTCGACAGGGCCGGCGAATAGCGGGCGATCTTGAGCAGCCGCAGCAGGCGCACGGCGCGCAGGAAGCGCAGGTCGAGAATGGGGAAGAAGACCGTGAAATAGACCGGCGCCACGGCCAGGAAATCGATGAGCATGAGCGGCTTGAGCGCCGCGCGCAGCCTCCCCCGCCAGCGTCCCAGCTCGCGCACCGAAGGATCCTCGATCGAAACCCACAGGCGCAGGGCGTATTCGATCGAGAAGATCGCCACCGAGGTGATCTCGAACAGCTCGAGATCGAACCAGTACGGCTTCTCGATCCACGGCACGCTCTGCACCGTGAAGGCCACGATGTTGAGGATGATGAGGATGATGAGGAACCCTTCGACCAGGCCGCCGGGCAATCCGCCTGCGCGCCCACCTTCCAGCACCAGATATGCGCGGTGGCGCAAGCGATGAAGCCTCTTGGTGGCCGTCGTCATGGTTGCAGCGTCATCAGCCTCTTCTCGATCGCCGCCAGGGCATCGGGCGCCTTTGCGCCGTCCGGCCCGCCGGCCTGCGCCATGTCGGGGCGCCCGCCGCCGCCTTTGCCGCCCAGCGCCTCGGCGCCGAGGCGCACCAGATCGACGGCGCTGATCTTGCCCGTCAGATCCTCGGTGACGCCTACCACCAGCGACGCCCTGCCGTCGGCCACGGCGGCAAACGCCACCACACCGGAGCCGATCTTGGCCTTGGCTTCGTCAGCGAGCCCCTTGAGGTCCTTGCCGCTGACGCCTTCCACCACCCGCAGCACGGCCTTGACGCCGTTGATCTGTTTCGCTTCGCCGCCGCTCTGTGCCGGACCGGCGAGGGCGAGGGCCCGCTTGGCATCGGACAGCTCGCGTTCGAGGCGGCGGCGTTCTTCCGCCAGCTGGGCCACGCGGGCCGGCAGCTCTTCGGCGTTGGTCTTGAGCTGGGCCGCGGCTTCGCGCGCCAGCTCGGCGCGATGCGACAGGTATTGGCGCGCCCCCTCGCTCGTCAGCGCCTCGATGCGCCGCACCCCTGATGCCACGGCGCTTTCCGACAGGATGGTGAAGAGCCCGATGTCGCCCAGCCGGCGCACATGGGTGCCGCCGCACAGCTCCACCGAATAGGGCTTCTCGGCCGCCGGGTCCTCGCCCATGGTCAGCACGCGCACTTCCTCGCCGTACTTCTCGCCGAACAGCGCTTCGGCGCCCGCTTCGATGGCCTTGTCGGTGGCCATCAGCCGCGTCGAGACGTCGGAGTTCTGGCGCACCACGACATTGACGAGGTCTTCGATCTTCTGCAGCTCGCCGGGCGCCACCGGCTTGGGATGGCTGAAGTCGAAGCGCAGACGGTCGGGCGCCACCAGCGAGCCCTTCTGCGACACATGCGGTCCCAGGACGCGCTTGAGCGCGGCGTGCAGCAGGTGCGTCGCCGAATGGTTGGCGCGGGTGGCACGGCGGCGTTCGCCGTCGACCACGAGGTCGACGGAATCGCCCACCGCCAGGTCGCCCTTGCTCAACTCCACCACGTGCACATGCAGGGCGCCGAGCTTCTTCTCGGTGTCGGTGATGCGGCCTGCGGCGCGCGGCGAGAAGAGCCGGCCCTGATCGCCGATCTGCCCGCCGGATTCACCGTAGAACGGCGTCTGGTTGGTCAGCATCAGAACGGCGTCGCCGGCCTTGGCGCGAGCGATGCGCGCGCCGTCCTTGATCAAAGCGACGACGGTGCCTTCGGCCTCTTCGCTGTCGTAGCCCAGGAACTCGGTCTTGCCGAGCTCGTCGAGGATCGCGAACCACTGCGCGTCGGTCGCCGCTTCGCCCGATCCCGCCCAGGCTTTGCGCGCTTCGGCGCGCTGCTTCTCCATCGCCGCGGCGAAGCCTTTGGTGTCGACCGCGATGCCGCGCGGCTTCAGCGCGTCCTGGGTGAGGTCGAGCGGGAAGCCGAAGGTGTCGTAGAGGCGGAACGCCACTTCGCCGTCCAGCGTGTCGCCCTTGCGCATCGTGCCGGTGGCATCGTCGAGCAGCTTGAGACCGCGCGCCAGGGTTTCGCGGAAGCGCGTCTCCTCCTGCTTCAGCGTCTCGCTGATCAAAGGCTGGGCGCGCTGCAGCTCGGGATAGGCCTCGCCCATCTCCACCACCAGCGCCGGCACCAGCCGGTACATCAAGGGGTCCTTCGAGCCGATCAGGTGCGCGTGGCGCATGCCGCGGCGCATGATGCGGCGCAGGACATAGCCGCGCCCTTCGTTCGAGGGCAGCACGCCGTCGGCGATGAGGAAGGCCGAGGCGCGCAGGTGGTCGGCGATGACGCGGTGGCTGGGCAGCGCCTCGCCTTGCGCCTTCGTGCCCGAGAACTCCTCGGCTTCGGCGATCAGGTGGCGGAACAGGTCGATGTCGAAATTGTTGTGCACGCCCTGCAGAATGGCCGCCAGCCGTTCCAGTCCCATGCCGGTGTCGATCGACGGCTTGGGCAGGTCGATGCGGGTCTTGTCGTCCACCTGCTCGAACTGCATGAAGACGAGGTTCCAGAACTCCAGGAAGCGGTCGCCGTCCTCCTCCGCGCTGCCGGGCGGGCCGCCGGCCACCGTGTCGCCCTGGTCGTAGAAGATCTCCGAGCAGAAGCCGCAGGGTCCCGTCGGCCCCATGGCCCACAGATTGTCCTGGTGGCCGACGATGCGGTCGTCGGACAGCGCCGCGATCTTCTTCCACAGCGTGCGCGCCTGCTCGTCGGTCTTGTAGACCGTGATCCACAATTTGTCCTTGTCGAGGCCCACGGTCTTGGTGACGTAGTCCCAGGCAAACGTGATGGCTTCTTCCTTGAAGTAGTCGCCGAACGAGAAATTGCCCAGCATCTCGAAGAAGGTGTGATGGCGCGCGGTATAGCCGACATTGTCGAGGTCGTTGTGCTTGCCGCCGGCGCGCACGCATTTCTGCACCGTGGTGGCGCGGTTGTAGGGGCGCTTCTCGGCGCCGGTGAAGACGTTCTTGAACTGCACCATGCCGGCGTTGGTGAACAATAAAGTGGGGTCGTTCCTCGGCACCAGGGCGGAGGAGGGCACCACCGCATGGCCGCGGTCGCGGAAGAATTCGAGGAAGCCAGAGCGGATATCGGAGAGACTCTTCATGGCGGTGTTGTAGCGGCGCCTTAAAGCGATGTCATCCCGCGCGAAATATTCGTGCCGGCGGCACTTTTCCTCCCCCGCTTGCGGGGGAGGAAAAGAAAGGGCGTACCGGTCGCCCGATACGCCCTTTCCGGAGTCGCTCCCTCATGCCAACAAGGGAACGGACACGTTACCGGGACGCGGCCGACTCGCCGCGCCCCGCTTCGATTCATCGCCCGGCCGAAGCGGGACCGCCGCCTCGGCTGCCGCCTCAGGCTTCGGCTGCCGCCTCAGCCTCCTCGCCGCCCAGGGCGAGGCTCTGGCCGATCAGGCCGGCATTGTTGCGGATCGCGGTCTCGATGGCCGCGGCCACGTCCTTGTTCGTTTCGAGATAGCTCTTGGCCGCCTCGCGCCCCTGGCCGATGCGCGTGCCGTCATAGCTGAACCACGAGCCCGACTTCTCCACGATCCCGGCCTTGACGCCGAGGTCGAGCAGCTCGCCCGACTTGGAGATGCCCTGGCCGTACATGATGTCGAATTCGACCTGCTTGAAGGGCGGAGCGACCTTGTTCTTGACCACCTTGACGCGGGTCTGGTTGCCCACCACCTCGTCGTGGTCCTTGATGGCGCCGATGCGCCGGATGTCGAGGCGCACCGAGGCGTAGAACTTCAGCGCATTGCCCCCGGTCGTGGTCTCCGGGTTGCCGAACATGATGCCGATCTTCATGCGGATCTGGTTGATGAAGACGACGATAGTGTTCGACTTGGAGATCGATCCGGTCAGCTTGCGCAGCGCCTGGCTCATCAGGCGGGCCTGCAGGCCGGGAAGCTGGTCGCCCATCTCGCCTTCGAGCTCGGCCTTGGGCGTCAGCGCCGCCACGGAATCGATGACCACGATGTCGACGCCGCCGGAACGCACCAAGGTGTCGGTGATCTCGAGCGCCTGCTCGCCGGTGTCGGGCTGCGAGATCAGAAGCTCTTCGGTGTCGACGCCCAGCTTCTTGGCGTAGATCGGGTCGAGCGCGTGCTCGGCGTCGACATAGGCGGCGATGCCGCCCTTCTTCTGGACCTCGGCCACGGCGTGCAGCGCCAGCGTCGTCTTGCCCGAGGATTCCGGGCCGTAGATCTCGATGACGCGGCCGCGCGGCAGCCCGCCGATGCCCAGCGCGATGTCCAGGCCGAGCGAACCGGTGGAGATGGTGTCGGCCGCCGTCACGGGCTCGCGCTGGCCGAGCTTCATGACGCTGCCCTTGCCGAAGGCCCGGTCGATCTGGGAGAGCGCCGCTTCCAGGGCCCGCTTCTTGTCGCTGTTTCCGTCTTCCTTGCCCACGACCCGCAGCACCGATTCTTTCATGGCGATCGCCCTCCTTATTCCACGGCGCGGGCCCTATTCCCAATGAATTCTGGCCACCGCGACACGGTTCAAGGTACACGCTTTGTTCTAGTTGGCAAGCGCTAGATAAGGGGTTGACGCGCAAGGGATATACCAATGCGTGTTCCGCTATCGTTCGAATCGGATCAAGAGGCTCGTCATAACCCTTCGCAGAGGGGGCTGTGCAACGAATCGACAGAACCTGGAATCGTTCTAGATTGTGCCTGAACGCGGCTTGCGTCCCTTCGAACTCACGGCGGGATCATCTCAAAGCCGGCCTCCCGGCGCAGACCTCGTCAAAAGGTCGGCCTGTCGGCGCCCCTCACTCCAGTCCGCCGGCGCGGATGTGGGAGAGCACGCCGCGGTAATCCATCATCGCCTGGTAGGGTGTCGTGATGTCCTTGCGTCCGGCGGCGATGCCCGAGGCCAGGATGGCGGCGACGAGGAAGGCCGTCGAATCCAGGTTGGGTCGCCCGTCCTTCTCTTCGACCCCGTTCACGCCGTTTTTCAAACGCATCTCATCGATGCTGTCCTGGAATCTCGAACGCATCCCGCCTCCTCCGTGCGCGGACAATCTGTCCGAGGCGCGGCGCGGAGTCGAGTCTTTGCGTCTTGGAGTGATTAAAAGCCGCAGGCGTCGCACGCGAAATGCGCCGCAAGGTTGATCCATGTGGTTAATCGCATCTCGCGCGCAGGTCTGCGGGCTGCGGCGCCGCTTTGCCCGGCGGTGTAGCATGGGGTCGAACGATTCCCGCGCGGGCACGATGTCCTTCATCAACTGGAGCGATTTCTACCGCGTCGGCGTCGCCGAGATCGATGCCGATCACGAGCGGCTCGCCGGGATGATCAACCGCATCCACGACGAGCTCTATGGCGGAGCCAACGACGACCGGCAGCAGCGCCTCTTCGCCATGCTCTCCGAAGCCACGCGGCACCACTTCGCGCGCGAGGAATCATTCTTCGACTCCACGCACTATCCCGCCGCCGAGCATCACCGCCGTCTGCACGCGGACCTGAAACAGCGCCTCGACGCCTTCCAGGCCAACCGGCGCAAGGCCTCCGATCCCACCGTCCTGCTCGCCGCCGAACTCGCCTTCCTGCGCTTCTGGCTGCTCGATCACATCGTCAAGGAAGACAAGGAACTGGGTGCCCATCTCAACAGCTGCGGCATCCGCTAGAGCATGATCTTTTGGGGTGGAATCGTCTGCGTTGGGCGCAGGCGAGGCGATCCGCCAGCAGCCGCGCGAAGAGCGTATCGGGCAATACGGTCGAGCGCGGCGACGCCGCGGGCGCCCGCCTGCGCCCAACCCGCTGGGCCGGGGGATTTTGCATCGTGAGTTCGTCGAAGGGCTC
>JAGWNK010000094.1 GCA_028871345.1 Alphaproteobacteria bacterium
GTTTTCGATGTCCCGGTGCTCGCGCCGGGCCTCGTCCAGGAACCGCCGGACCTCGCTGCGCTCGAGATAGGACAGCCGGTCGTTGCGCGGGCTCGATTCGATGTAGCAGCCCTGGCAGGCCAGATTGCAAAGCGTCCCGGTATTGAACCACAAAGCCGTGAAGGCGGCCGCATCGACGGCGGCGCGCGGTTCGCCTTTGGCGATCCAGTGGGGGTCGGCAAATTTTGTTGCATACGCTTTACGAGGCGTTCGCGGCCTTGCGTCTTCCGGTCTGAGGCTGAGGTCTGTCATCCGATGTCCCAAGGTGAGGTCGGCGGCGTTGGCCGGGCGCCATATCTCCCCTCATGGTATTCGCGCGCCCGCGCCGAAAGGTTTCAGCCCAGGGCGGTGGATTTTGTCCAGGGCCGTGGCGTCGTAGCGCAGGCTGTCGCCATTGTGGGCGTTATTCGCCACGAGCTTGGCGCCAAACTTGCGAATGTATTAGCAAGCATTCGCCGGATGGCATCGGCCAGGTGAAAATTCGCGGGATCCCTAACTCGGAAAACCAATATCTCTGATATTGCCCTTATCTCTCACATGTTATATAAAGAGGTATCATAAATACATCAAACAACAAATCTCGCACACGTCGCTATTTATCAGCTCGAGAGTGCAGCCATGTTTCAATCGCGCGTGGGAACAGGGTACGACTTAGCAGACCAATTATCACACAAGGCGCAGAAGACGCACGCCGATGGCGGAACGACCATACTCGCGCTGCTCGGCAGCCATGCCACGAATTTGGCCTATGATCGACATAAGATCATCTTTCGACAGGGCGACCGGGCTTCGCACTTCTATAGGCTGGTCAACGGTATGGTCCTGCTTTCAAAACTTCGGCTAAATGGCCGCCGTCAGATCGTGCGTCTCTTGTTGCCAGGAGATCTGTTCGGCTTTGAGGCTAGCGAACAGCGGAGCCTGACCGCCGAGAGTCTGAACAACACGGCGGTGGCGCAATATCCGTATGAAGTTGTCGACCAGATTGGCGATGGTTCACCGGCCCTGTATCGGGAACTCATGGGGTTTCTGCGCCGCCAACTTTCCTCTACGCAAGAACATGCTGTGATGTTGGGTCGGCAAACTGCCCTGGAACGGGTCGCCGCATTTCTCCATTGGTTTGCCAAGCGCAAGAACATCAACAATGGAGAGATATTGACGCTTCCGATACGGCGGCGTGATTTCGCCGACTATCTGGGTCTTTCTGTGGAGACTGTCAGCCGGATGCTAACAAAACTGAAGGAAGCTGGGCTCATTGCCGTTTTGAAGGATCACGGCAAATTTATCATTTGTGACATCGTTTCGCTGGAAGATGTGATGTTGGACGCAAAGGCGTACGGATTTTCATAAGTATTATTCCATAGAGTTCTGTCGCGCTGGGGGTGGCGGGATATTGCCGTTTAAGGCAGCACAAACATGTCCCTGGTGTTGACACCCGACGCGTTCAGGACGGGCCCGAGTGGGAAATCGCGCCGATCAAGGGACGGTTAGTTCGACAGCTCCACCGTGAACCAAATTCTGTTTCGCGAAGCATAGGCTTTCACGCCATCATAATTCGCATACGTCAAGGACGTCGAAACGTGTGGTCCAAACTTGAGGGTCGCATCCAGGTCGAATTCCGAACCCAGAGTGCCGCCGTGGGGATTGGCAAAGTCGTGATACCACCCGCTGATCGCTACGCCGCGGAGCGCGCCGAGGGTGACGTTTTTCGCGACGCCAAGCTTGCCATAAGTGTCGATAATACCGCTCGCCGGGGTGGTCAAAAACACGTCGGCCAAACCCTGGAACTTGTGCAGCGTCGCCAGAGGGGTCGAAAAGCCGATGGCGTTATTTCCATCAAGATACTCTATTCCGCCCATAGCGGACCACAGGCCGGACGAGAGACCAAACTCGCCGCGCAGGTAGGTGAGATCGAAGCGCTGCGGATTGTTGAAGTAAGGCTCCTGGGTCGCGCCCTCCAGGCGATAGCTGAGCGAGGTGAAGCGGGAAAGAGGATGCCGGCCCGTTAAAGACGCGCCATAGGTTTGTGTAGAGAGTGACGGCGCGTCGTCCAGACCGAGGAGATAGGCGTAAGCGGTGACTTTACCCACCTGCTTGAGATCATAGGCGATATTTATCAGATGCACATCGCCGCTGAAGTGGTTCTGCGAACTGTAGACCCCGAAGACGCGGTTGACGCGATCAAGATAGATGTAGGTGAACGATAGGCCCGGAAGCGACGTGTTGTCGATCCGTACCGCGTCAAATGTCTGTTCGTTCTGACGGAAGGCAACGGCGCCGACGAAGCGCTGATCGTCGAGATTGATTTCCTGCCGGCCAACGGTCAGCGCGGTATCGGGCACATCTGTATAGCGGAGCTGAAGCCGGTTCAGCTGGAAGTTTTCGGGATCGGGGACGACCGGATAAGCCGTGCGGCCGTTCACCGTGTCGTTGAACGTATTGGAAATATGCCCGGTGGCCTGGACCTCCAGCAGCGCCTGAAGGCCATGAAACACCGGCGTCTGGTAGCCGGCGCGCAGGCGAACGGTGTGGGCCGCTGCATCCTTGGAAAAGCCGCTTTGATCGACATGCTCATAGCGGTAGCGCGCATTGAGCAGCAGCGATCCATCGGTGAGGAAATCCCCAAGGCTGTTCGCTGCCGCCGGGGCAACAGATGCAAGCAACAGGCCTATCATCAGCCCGCTTGCCCCTAGAAGGCGCCCGATTTTCTTCCTGTCATTCGGTCTGTCAGTCATAGTCACCCCGCTCATGCTTCGCCGCCGCCGTCTTCCGCTCCAGGCCCCAGGAGAATAGATGCGGCACGCGACGGCGTCTTGATATATATCAAGGTTCGACTTGATG
>JAGWNK010000095.1 GCA_028871345.1 Alphaproteobacteria bacterium
GCTCCGTTGCGATTTCTACGTACCCAGAGCGAACCTGATCATCGAATACGATGAACGTCAGCATTTCACGGAACCTAGAGCTCTCACCCTGGAACTCTATCCGTCCCTATCTCTTGGTTTTGATATCCCGAGATGGCTGAACGCCTGCCGGAAAATTCGTGCGCATGACAACGATCCGCCGTACCGGGATGAGCAACGGGCGTTTTATGACGCGCTCCGCGACATCCTTTCCCAACCAAATGGCACGCAGCTCATGAGGATCAAACACGGGGACTGGGACTGGAGCCGACCAGATAGCGGCCAGCATTTGACGGACATCTTTCGTCAATTAGGTGCGCGGGAGGGACTGCCGCGGGATAAGGCGAAGATGCAATCGCGAATCGAGGTCCGCTACGACGAAGAGCCTCGATTAGCGCGTTTGGTGATTGCTGGCGGTTGGGACGGCGATGTTACTTTAGGCCGAGAGCTGCTCAAGCAAGTATGCGCCCAATGGCCTACGGTCGCCAGGCCGCATTGTTTAGTTGTAGCTGACGCGTCATCTGTCCGGTTTTTGTAGCGCGTGATCTGTCCGGTTTTAGAACCGCTCAAAACGGGGGCGGGAGATGATCCGGGCGGAGGTGCTGCAAGGAGTTCGAGTGATGCGATTTGAGAGCGTTCTTGAGCGGCATGAGCGAGGCGCGCTGGGTCAGCAGGAGGCCGCGGAGCTTCTTGGCATTTCAGAGCGAAGCTTTCGCCGCTGGCGCGACCGGCTGCGCGAGGAAGGGCCGGTCGGCTTGAATGATCGGCGGATTGGCAAGCCATCGACTCGGCGCGCTGCGGCCGCGGAGATCGCGCGAATGCTGGGTTTGTATGAGGAGCGCTACAGCGGCTTTACGGTGAAGCATTTCCACGAGCAGCTGGTGAAGCGGCACGGTTACAAACTGGGCTACACGGTGACCAGGCTGGCGCTGCACAGGTCGGGACTGGTCAAGCCGGCGCCCAGGCGCTCTGCGCACCGCAAGAAGCGGCCGCGCCGAGCGATGGTCGGGATGATGCTGCATCAGGATGCATCCCGGTTCGCCTGGATTCCCGGCGATCCGCTGCAATACGATCTTGTCGTCACACTCGATGACGCGACGAGCGAGATCTACTCGGCATTCCTGGTGGAGGAAGAAGGCACGGCTTCAACGTTTCGCGGCCTGGACGAAGTGATCGTGCGCCTCGGGCTTTTTTGTGAACTCTACACCGATCGGGGCAGCCATTATTTTTACACGCCAAAGGCCGGCGAGGCGGTTTCGAGAAGCATCCAGACGCAGGTTGGACGTGCTCTGGCGCAGCTCGGGATCCGTCATATTGCCGCTTACTCGCCCGAGGCGCGCGGTCGCTCAGAGCGAGCCTTCCGCACGTTGCAGGATCGGCTGCCGAAGGAATTGGCGCTCGCCGGAATGACCACGATAGAGGCGGCCAACCGGTTTATCACCGAACAATACCTGCCGGAGCACAACGCCAATTTCGCGGTGGCGGCCACCGAACCCGCCAGCGCGTTTGTGCCAGACCGGGCGCGGCAGGCCAGGGAAATCCTGTGCATTCAGGAGGAACGCCGGGTCGGCAACGACAACACCGTGAAGTGGAAAGGCCTGACGATGCAAATTCCCGCGACGCCCCTGCGGCCGCACTTCGCGCGCGCAACCGTGCGCGTGCACGAATACCCCGACGGTTCTCTGGCGGTGTTTCACGGGCCACATCGGCTGGCCGATTACGACTCTGATGGCGTTTCGCGTGACAACGATGCCAAATTGGCTGCGTAACCCGCTTCGGCAGCCAGGCTGTGGACTTGTGGACGACGCCTGGCGTCGACCACAACCCCACAGCCCAACAACTACAGAAAGCGGTCAATTGATGCGCTATAAACACCGGACAAGTTAGCGCGTCAGCAACAGGCGCTGCAGCCGGAGACGCCCCTGATCACCGCCGCATTTGTAGGTGATCAACGTCAACGAGCCAGGGGCCAAAGCGAGGCTCGCGGTCCCAACACTCAAAAACGCACCGCCCAAACTCACGTGATCTGTTGCTTTTGCGTGCCGTCGTAAAGAGCCCCTGCGGCCCCTTGCCGCAACAGGGCAATTGCGGCGCGTTAGCCGCTACACGAACGGTATTGTTGCGGTCCGATCCAGTTGAGGCGACGTGGGTGCATCGGATCTGTCTCGTCGAGCTGATAGAAGACAGTGAACTTTCCAGTCGGAACGCCGTTGAATTCTGTGCTGAGAAATCGAAACACATTTCGGTCGCCGTCCATCGCCTTCGGACTGTTCCGCACTGGAATCGCCCACCAACGCAGGACAGCCTCACAAGCGATCTTGTCGAGCGCAAGGCAGTTTGGATCGACCCAACCGGTGCTACGGAAAAAACCGCGGGCAGGCCCGACAGACTCCCACTCGTCCCGGCAGACAGGCTTTCGTGACGCAGGGTGTACGTACCAGCGTGAAGCATAGGCCCAATCCGCTCCGGCAGACAGCACATGATACAACGATGACAAATGGTCATCTGACCACCAATTCTCATCGTCGAGATATGCGACGTATCGGCTATTTGCTAGATAGCTGAGAATGGTTCTGAGGGCCCCGCCATCATGCGCCGCGTGCATACCACCGTGTCGCTGCGAGGTCGAATAACCCGGGTAGAAAAAAAGCACGGAATGACTATCGGGAACCGAGCGGCCGATATCGTCGATAAGGCGTGAGGCGTCGCCCGCCGACAGGTCAGCACCAACCAGTATCTGCACGGTTCCTTCAAACCTCTGCGCGAAGACTGACCGTACAGCGTCAGCGATTGTCGGGCGCAGTGTCGTTGGCAT
>JAGWNK010000096.1 GCA_028871345.1 Alphaproteobacteria bacterium
ACGAACAAGACCAAGCTCAACATGGAGGGGCGCAGCAACGTGTTCGTGATTGGCGACACGACCAATATTCCGATCAGCAAGGCGGGCTCGACGGCGCACTTTGAGGCCGAGACGCTGGGGGAGAATATTGCGGCGATGGTGAAGATGGGGGTTAGCGCGCCGATACGCGATTACGACGGCAAGGTGTTCTGCTTCATTGAGGCGGGGCTGGACCGGGCGACCTACGCCATGTTCAACTACCAGAATCCGCCCGATCCGAAGGCGCCGACGCGCGCCATGCACTGGTTCAAGATGGCCTACAACAAACTGTACTGGGCCTCCGCGCGCGGATTGCTCTAGCCGGGAGGGGACATGAACGCAGAGACGAAGGAAATGCCCGGAACGCTCGAAGAGCTCAAGGGGGTGGCGACGGCGGCGCGCGATGCGCTCACCGAGGACATCATCGGGCGCGTTGCCGACAGCGCCGCCGGTGCGATGGACCTGATGGACAGGGTCAACCGCAGCGGGCTGGGGAAGGCGATACCGCAGCTGGCGCAGATGGTGGAGAACGGCGACCTGCAGCGGCTGGTGAACCTGGCGCGGGTGTACGGCTCGGCCGAGGACGCGCTGACCGAGGAAATGGTCGGTCGCCTGGCGGCGGCGGCGAGCGAGGGGCTGAGCCTGATGGACCAGGTCAACCGCTCGGGGCTGGAGAAGGCGCTGCCGGTGCTCACGCGGCTGGTGGCCGATGGCGACATGGAGCGGCTGGCGCAGCTCGCGCGCGTCTACGGTGCGGCGCAGGATGCGCTGTCCGAGGAGATCATCGGGCGCCTGGCCGAGGCGGCGAGCGAAGGGCTGTCGCTGCTTGACCGGCTCAACCGCGGCGGGGCGGGGCGGCTGGTGGAGATGCTGGCGAAGCTGGAGGCCAGCGGATCGCTCAAGCGGGTAGCCGATCTTTTGCCGACGTTTGTCGACCGGCTCGACATGGTGGGGGGGCTGCTCGAGAGCATGGAGACGGCGGCGAAGCAGGCCGAGGCCGAGCGCACCGAAGGCGGCCTCATGTCGATGTACCGCATGCTCACCGATGCGCGCACGCAGGAGACGCTGCGCTTCATGCTCGCGCTGGGCCAGCACATGCACGAGCGCTACGCGCGCAGACCTTGACCCCAGCGCTACCATGAAACCGGCCGCCGCAGCGCGCTGCAGGAAGACTGTGCAATAAGCCGGTGCGGCCGCCGGCACCTGCATCGAAGTCTGCCTCATCGCGATGGAACGTTGCCTGGTCGAAGTGGACAACGTGCTGCCGTTCACCGTTGTAGAACCGAATGTATTTCTGAACAGCATCGCCCTGCAGAACAAAGGCTATGCGTACATGTGGATGGACTGAACCTGCGCCGGACGGCTCTACGCAGTCGTTCGCCCATTCATCGGACGCAAAAGCAAGAAGAGCAGGATTGAGTTTCCTATCGTTTTCGGTGATGCTAGACTGCATTCATGGAAAAATCATTCAAGCCCTGCGGCGTCATCACCGTGACCACGGATACCGCGAACAAGGGTTCGTTCGTGGCGACCATCAAGGGCATGATCCTCAGGCGCTTCCTCGAGGCGAAGATCGTCGACCTGACCCACGACTCGGTGGTGCAGTGGCCGGCGGAAGCGGGCTTCTGGTTGTCGCGCGCATACAGGTATTTTCCGGAGGGCACGGTTCACCTGTGCGTGGTCGATCCCGGCGCCCGGATCGAGCCGCACGCATTGGTCGCGGTGTGTGACGGGCATGCATTTCTCGGGCCCGACAACGGTGTACTTGCGCCCTTGCTCGCGAGCCGCGCCGCCGTCTACGCAATCGACCTGAAGCGCCTAGGCCGGATCGGCCTGGAATTCACCGCCGGGACGTTTCACGGCCGCGATCTGTATGCGCCGATCGCCGCGGCGTTGGCCTCGGGCGTGTGCCGTCCCGAATCTCTTGGCGAGCCGACGACGGACATTACGCCATCCTGGGTGGACGACCCGGAAGTGAGTGCCGAGGAGATTCGGGGCGTGGTTCTGACGGTCGACAATTTCGGCAACCTCATTACCAACATAGACGGCACGCTCCTCGGCAAACTGGCACACCCCGTAGTGCTGGCGGGCGGCCATAAGATTCCGTTCAGGACGACCTACGGCGACGTGAAACCGGGCGACTATCTGGCGCTGGTGAATTCTTTCGGCGTGCTGGAAGTGGCCCAGTCCGAAATGAGCGCCAACCAGGGCCTGGGGATAGGGCGCGGCTCGCCCGTGGTGGTGCAGGACATGAAAACACCCGCGTAACGCCGGCGCGGGTGCGTCCCCGCAGATCCCGTGAAGAATTCGATGCTAAGGGCTCACCGCGCCGGCGTCGAATCGCCTGCATGCGGCGCGCGCAAGCCGGCCTCGAGCGCGCTCCCGCGTTGATTGATGCAAGGTGTGCGCCGTTTCGGCGTTGTCTGGCTGACGCGGACGATTAGCGTGTGGCGACGACGATCTCCGACAGGCATCCGGTCCTATTTGCTCTGCAACAGCTTTCCTATCAGCTCCATGCTCTCCGGACTGTCGAAGTTCCGGCCGCCGATGGCGCGATAGATGATGTGTCCGTTCCTGTCGATCAGGAAGGTGGTAGGCAAGCCTTTGACCGGCCAGGCATGCAGGACCGCGCTGTCTTTGTCGAAGACGATCGGAAACGTGGGCGCATTTTCGAGCGTGCCCATGAAGGCGAAGGCCGTATCCGCGTCTTCTCCCACATTTACCGCGACGACGCGCAACTTCGAGTTTTCCATCTTTTGCCAAAGGCGCTGCAGGGAAGGCATTTCGCGTTTGCACGGCGGGCACC
>JAGWNK010000097.1 GCA_028871345.1 Alphaproteobacteria bacterium
GCTGGCAATGCAACAGTTGGGTTGGTGCCTTGAGCCCGTCACCGCTGAAATATTCGATTTTCTCGATCATCGGCGGACGAAGTCAGCCGATGTAATTATTGCAAATCTTGTACTCCATCACTTCAGCGATGACGCCTTGCGTGCGCTGTTCGCGCGCTCGCAGCATCGTGCGAAGGCAATCGCCGCCTGTGAACCGCGTCGCGGGTTTGCCGCTCTTACAGCGGCGCGGCTGGTTTCGATCATTGGATGCAATGAGGTAACGCAGCACGACGCGGTCGCAAGCGTGCGCGCAGGCTTTCGTGACAAGGAAGTCTCCGCCCTTTTCCCGGTGAGTGCGGAATGGGATTTGCGCGAATGCGCCGCGATTCCCTTCACACATTGTTTTGCCGCCCGGCGTGCGGCACGCCATGACCCAGGTCCATGATGTTCTCGTGATCGGCGCCGGGCCCGCCGGTGCAACTATCGCGCGGCTGCTGGCATGTGAAGGCTGGGATGTCGCACTGGTCGAGAAGGCCTGTTTTCCGCGGCGCAAGGTCTGCGGCGAGTTTATTTCCGGTTCTTGTCGATTTCTCCTTTGCGCGCCCGCTGTCGCGGAAGTTTGCCGCATTTCGGAGGCCCGGAGGTGAAGCGGGTCGCGTTCTTTGCCAAAAGCTCCGCCGCCGATGCACCAATTGCTTTCAAACCGAACCATGGATGGGGACGGACCATCGAACGCGACCGCCTTGAAGTCGCGCTCGTTCGGGCGGCGGCTGAGTCGGGCGCGCAAGTCTGGCAGCCCTGGAAGATTACCCAACTGAAACAGCAATCCGGATTCCACGTCGCGATTATTTCCAACGGAACAAGTACTCGCGAGCTAACCCATCCTATTCAGCCCAAAAAGCACAGTGAGCGCGTGCGGGTGCGATTTTTGTAGTCTGCGCGCGCTTTTGGATTCGCGCCGTGAAGACGGCGCGGGGAGCGAAGGTTCGATTATTGGGTTGGTGGTTTCGACGATGGGTTTGTTGGCGGCAACATAGCCGCGTGGGTCATGGTCCTGCCGCGCAGAAGCGTCCGGCGAGTGCGCGAAAGACCGCGCGGTCGGGACAGGCGCTGGGCAGAAAGACGCGGATGCGGGCGGCGCCTTCGACGATGCGCGCTGCGATTTTGAGGAGACGGAGCCGCAACGTCGTGAACTCGCCGGCTGCCAAAGGCGAACCGGCTGGCACGGCATTGCGCAAGGAGAGCAGGAGCCAATAGGCGGCGGTGTGCAGAATGAGGCGGAACTGGTTGGCGCGCGGATCGCGACATGAGGTGCGGTCGGAGGAAAGCTGGCTCTTGTGCAGCTTGATGAAGTTTTCCGCGTTGCCACGCGCACAGTAAATGACTTCGTAAAGATGCTTTGCGCCGGCCTTGAGCGAGGTCACGACATAGCGGATGTCGAGGCCCTTGGGTGTGGCCTCGATGCGCGCCACGAAGCGGCGCTCCTTCTTCCAGGTCTTGGCACCGTAGCGGAAACTCCTGAAGCCACGCAGCTTCTGTTTGCCGGAAAGCGCGCGGGTCGTGGCAATCGCATCGGCGGCGTCCCGTGTCAGAGCAGCGAGCGCGTCGTTGCCGGCGAAGCCGAAAACATAGTCGATGCCGGGGGTTTTCTCGCACCACTCCATGGCTTCATCGCGGCCGTAATGGGAATCGCCACGGATCAGGATATGGGTCCTGGGCCAGTGGGAGCGGATGCGCCTGATGACGTGCTTGAGGATCGTGGCCACCTCCTTGCCGCCCGGCGTCTTGCCTGGCCGCAGGATCACCGCCACCGGCTTACCGCTCGCCCCTTCGTAGATGTGGATGGGCAGAAAGCAGCGCTCGTCGTAATGGGCGTTGAACAGCGACAGCTGCTGACGGCCGTGCACCGCATCGAAAGTATCGTCGATGTCCAGCGTGATCGAAGACGGCGCGCGCCGCCAGCTGGCGCAGAACTGGTCCACCATGGCCGCCATCAGGCGCGCCAGCGCGATCTTCGAGGGCGTGTTCTCCAGCCGCGACATGGTGGGCTGCGAACACAGAGGACTGCCGCTTGCCGGCAGCCGGCCAACCGCCATCTTGAAGACCGGATCGTGCCGCAGCGAATCGCAGTCGTCGGCGTCCTCATAGCCGCAGGCGATGGCAAACATCCGAAGCCGGAGCATCTCCTCCATCCTGTGCTCGATGAGAAGGGGATTGCGGTGGTCCCGGATGCAACCGGCCAGGCGCCCGGCCAGCGAAAGCTTCTTCTCCACCCCGCGCAACAGCAGCACGCCTGCGTCCGACGACAGCTGCCCGCCGTCGAAGCCGATGCTCACCTTCCTGCGGCAAACCGATGGAAGATCGAATGGCAGTAGCGTATCGTTGCTCATGACGGGTGTGGCGCTCCTCAATCGACCAATGAATCGGTGTCGCAACCAGAATCATGAATCGAATGGCGGCTTCGCGCTACATCCGTCGCTCATTTTCGCAGGTTCGATGAATAAGACGGGCTAGAAACGCGCCAAGCAAATAGCCTAACCCGACATATTCGGAGATGAGCGACGACAAGAATCCCGCTGCGCATCCCATGACGAGGACTGTATCGTCTTCCGCGGTTGTGCCGATCACGCTCGCCCATCGGCGCATGAGCCGCGGCACAAGCAACAATATTGCCCCCAGATAAAGCGGTATCCCTAGTGCCTGCCAAGGCCGATTCGTCTGTGAACTGGCGGAGAGCCCTA
>JAGWNK010000098.1 GCA_028871345.1 Alphaproteobacteria bacterium
ATATCGTTCAAGCGACGATGCTTCGTGTCGGGTCTCATCAACCACGAGATCGACCTTGGGTCGCCAGTCCAGCGCCACCGGGCATGGCGCGCTCAATACACGAAAGTGCGGGCATCGTTCACTGATTGCTAATGCTCAGAAGAGCCCATGGCTTCCCGCCACCGCAACGAATATGACGAGAAGCGAGAGCATCAACATGACACGATGTAGCCATAACACGAAAGTCAGGGTCACTTCGGGCGTCCGCGCCGCGCCGCCGTGAACGACATGCCGGAAGACGAAAGGTTCAATGATAAAGAGCAGCGCCGCAAACAGCGCCCATACGCCGACCATGAGATCCATCCACCAGTATTGGCTTTGCGTAAACCGGTCCCACAGGTCGTAGTGATGGAGCATGTAAAGGCCACTCAGGAGAACGAGCAGAACGGCAGTTCTGGCTTGCGGCGCAAAGCGACGCTCGATCGCTTCGAGTTCCTGGATCCAATCTACCGACCGCTTCCCCCGCATTCCGGGCAAGAGCACCATGGTTACGAGCCAGACGCCGCCAATCCATATGACAACCGCCAAAACATGAATGGCTCGCGCCACAACACCCCAATCCACCAGACCAAGACCAGCGAGCATGAAATAACCTCTTCTGCCATCTATCGGCCGGTTGTGCGGTCACGTTTCGCGGTTGATTCAACCAGAAGCCGATAAGATATAAAACACGTAACTGTTTTAGAGAATGAGCCAGCATAACGCTCGATGCCGGTCAGACGCTGTTCCATCACGGAGGCGCCGACGCGGATCATTTCGTGAAGCGGTATAGCTATAGACGCCTCCTTAATCTCGCCTCGTCTCACATCGCCTCGTTTCGTTGCTTGCTCTTGCCCATTGCGTATCGTAAACATATATACGACATGTATGATAACGAGCGACAGTGCCATCCAGTTTTACCGATAGGATGTGCAAGGCTCGATGTGAGTTGTGATGTTCGATCACGTGACGGACGAAACCATCGGGGTCCTGATTCGCTCGTTTTATGGGAAAGTTCGTCGTGACCCGCAGTTGGGGCCGATCTTCCAAGAAGCCATCGGCACCAACTGGGACAACCACATTTCCAAGATGTGCGATTTCTGGGGTGCCGCTATGCGAATTTCCAGACGGTACAGCGGTGATATGTTGACCGCACATCGGCGCGTTAAAGGGATTCAACCGGCGCTTTTCGGACGCTGGTTGGATCTCTTCGAGCAGACCGTGACAGAGCATTTCGCCGGCACCGCTGGTGCGGCGCTCTGCGACCGGGCGCGAAAGACGGCTCACAATCTTCAACTCGCCTTGTTTTACCGCCGTGATGCCCGTCCTGCCGCGGCGGCAGTAACGGGTGCCAACAGCTCTGCCCATGCATCTGATGCGATGGTGGCACCGATCATGCCAGAGAGACGAGCGTGAGCATGACGGCCGCCTCTGAAGACAGGTCAATGATCGTTGCGGCAAATCTCGGTTTTCCGCGCATCGGCGCCCACCGGGAACTCAAGCGGGCGCTCGAGCAGTATTGGTCGGGAACTCTTGAAGGAGAAAAACTTGAGGAGATTGGCCGATCGTTGCGGCGTCGCCATTGGGAGCTTCAGCGTGATTGTGGCGTTACCATCATTCCATCAAATGATTTCTCTCTTTATGACCATGTCCTCGATACAACGGTCATGGTGGGCGCCATCCCCGAACGATTCGGTGCGACAAGGGGGCCTATAAGCCTAGACACATACTTCGCGATGGCGCGCGGCAACGCGTGGGCGCCTGCGATGGAAATGACCAAGTGGTTCGACACTAATTATCACTACATCGTTCCCGAATTTTCCCCGGATCAACAATTCCGGCTCGCGAGCAATAAGCCACTGCGCGAATTCCGTGAAGCAGCCGCGTTGCAGATCAAGAGCCGTCCCGTATTGCTCGGTCCCGTAAGCTATCTGCTCCTCGGTAAAATCATAGGTTCCGCAGCCGAACCAATAACGTTGTTGTCACGACTGCTGCCAGTTTACATGCAACTGGTCCAGCAACTTCGGGATGCGGGTGCTCGCTGGATCCAGTTCGATGAACCGTTTTTGGTGACAGACCTCGACGATAACACACGGTCCGCATACCGATGGGCGTACGGACAGTTGGCCAAGGCGACGGATGCCAAGCTCATGTTGGCAACCTATTTTGGCGGCTTGGAAGACAATCTGAACCTTGCAGTCGAGCTTCCGGTTGCGGGTCTCCATGTCGACCTTGTGCGCGCGCCGAACCAGATTCAGCCGCTGCTCTCCAAGCTGCCGGCGGACCGTGTGCTCTCCCTTGGCGTCATCGATGGTCGCAATGTTTGGCGGGCCGATCTTCGCAAGGTCCTCGATATTGTCCTTGAAGCCCGATCGGCGCGGGGCGCTCATCGGCTGCAAGTCGCACCGTCCTGCTCCCTTCTCCATTGCCCCATCGACCTCGATTTGGAGAGCCATCTCGACCGGGAGCTTGAGAGTTGGCTCGCATTCGCCAAGCAGAAACTTTATGAGCTTGCCCTTGTGAGCGCGGCGGCAAACGGGAATCCCGATCCGGCGACGATCGCCCGATCGGGTCAAATCGCCGCGGCTCGAATGGTCTCGCCTCGTGCCCGCGATCCACGTGTGAGCCACC
>JAGWNK010000099.1 GCA_028871345.1 Alphaproteobacteria bacterium
GGAGACTGGGAAGAGCGGTCCCCAAACCTCAACCCCCGCCGAACATGCACGCACGGAAGAGCTCAATCGTCAAATGAGCAACGGTCTCTACGCCTCGCCCGCCCTGCTGAACGGCCAGCAGCCTGGCGGGCTCAAACGCGCCGAGGCCGAAAGCCGCAAGCGGGCGGCCGCGTATCGCAAAAGCGTGGACGCGTACCAAAAGGCGGCGGAACACTACAAGACGGAGATGCAGCGCCACCGCGAGGCCGAAGAGCGCTATCAGGAGGAGATGCGGCGCTACAGGAGGCAGTATCCCAACGCCGGTACGAATACTGGCCACTGATGCAGCGCGACCAGATGCGGCAGTTCTCTTGATCGGATAGTGCTTGAGATAGATGAATTGCTTCGGCGTGCCGACATTGCCGAGCACGGCATAGCGGATGTTTGACTCAAGTTGGTGTATGTGCCGGCTTGCGTGCGGCCATGGCTATCGCCACCAACGACCAGCCACCGAATATCAGGTCGATGCCGACAATCAGCCCCAGCGCCCAGATCGCGGAACCCGGCAGGGCCCAGATGATGATGCCGGCAAGGACCAGATCAAGAACCCCATTCAGGAACAGAAATCCCCAGCGCTGCGAAAGCCCTCGGTGATGTTCGATGGCGAACAGCATCGTCAGGATGCCGTCGGCAATTAGAAAGGCCGTCAGCACGAAGGTGAGCGAAATCACGCCACTCACCGGCCACCCGATGAGGACGGCGCCTGCCGCAAGGGCCACGAGCGCCGAGAGCAAGGACCACCAGAACCCCGGCGCCTTATGTCCGACAAGGGTGGTTACGAGCCCGACGAATCCTCCCACCACGAAAATCCAGCCCAGGACAATCGCCATTGCCAGGCTGGCAGCCGCCGGCACGACGATGGCAGCGGAACCCAGAATGAGCAGCACGATGCCCTCGGCAAGAAAAATATTCCAATGATGATGCAGAGCGCTCTTGGTTGAGCCGTCATCCTGGTCCGTTACGGTCATCTGCATTCTCCCCCTGCCCGGCTGTGCTCGAAATGTACCTCTGTGCGCCGCGCTTGCCTATACTCTCCGAGGATCAATTTTGAGGATACCGGAGCAGTTCGACCGCCGCTTTCGCTGACAAGAGTCTGCTTCCATACTATGATCGTCAATCATGTGGCAGAGTTTGGCCGATGATAAAAAGGGAGGGACCCATGTTTTCAGAACAACAATCGCAAATGGTGGCGACGTTCGAGCGCCATGTGGGCGCCGAGCTCAACGGCGACCTTGACACCACGATGGCGACGATGAGTACAGACCCGCATCTCAACCATGTACCGACTATGGCGGGCGGCGTCGGGCAAGACGGTGTGCACGTCTTCTATCGCGACCATCTGGTGGGAAAGTTCTTCCCGCCGGACGTGAAGATGCAGGGCCTCTCGCGCACGGTGGGCGAAGACAGCGTGGTGGAGGAAATCTTCATCAGCTTCACGCACACGGCCGTCGTCGATTGGCTTCTGCCCGGCGTGAAGCCGACCGGGAAGCCGGTCGAGATGGTGGTCGCGGTCGTCGTCGGGTTCAAAGACGGCAAGATCACCCATGAGCACATCTACTGGGATCAGGCGAGTGTGCTCGTGCAGATCGGTTTGCTGAACCAGATAGGTTTGCCGGTGGCCGGCGCAGAGGTTGCGCGAAAGGTGATCAATCCGAACTTGCCGGCGCGGACGGCGTATTAGGCAGGGTAGCTGCGCAAGAAAAAACATACCGCGCATATGAAGGGCTGGGACGCATGATACTCAGGAAGTTGGTACGTCCCACAGAAGCGCGTCTTGATCTAGTCCGGTCTAAACGGCTGATTTGGCGCTCCATCGAGCATGAGCGTAAGGTGGTTGTGTGCGCACTAGGCCCCACTCGGCGCTCCATCGATCATGAGCTTCATGTATATGGAGCGATGAACTACAAGGCATCGCGCTCAAACAAGACTTAAAGCGCATCAGTGCTGTTGTTGATTCGCTTCCCAACACAAGATCCGAGTCGGCAAGGTGGCGTCCGGGCGCATCGCGGTCTTGTGGTCATCGAGTGACCAAGTGCCCGCGAATCTGAAATGTCAGGATAAATTGTCGAATTAGGAGCGGCGTTCCTATGCTTGGCCTTCCGCATCACCAACGAGCCGCCCCCCGACCACGCCGCGTACGTCTCGAATTGGCCGTGTTGAATCGCGATTCACGCGCCATCTTCACCGCGGCGAGCAAGGCCCAGGAAGCCGTCGAGTATCTCTGCAATTTGGCGAAATCCGCAAGCGGATGACCAGCAGGCTTTTCCTATCAACGCTCAACCGCCATGCTCATGCCAAGACAATTTTCTGCTAACGTTCAGTCAACGGCATGTTCTGGCGTAGTCGCCGCTGCGCCATCGACAAAACTATCGCGCCGATATTAGCCGCGGTGGAATTCCGGACGCGCCTCATCTTGGCGAAGGATAAAACGGCGAGCCATAGGTCCGCCGTGATGCCACGCCAAGCGGGCGTATACCGCGTGTTCCAGAACCCGCTTCTGATCGCCGTTCAACGCGTTATCCAGTTTTTCAAGCGCGGGCATCTGCACGTTTAGCGCATCAACGCGCGATTGCATAATCACC
>JAGWNK010000057.1 GCA_028871345.1 Alphaproteobacteria bacterium
GAACCTTCGGCTGGATGATCCGCTGGCGGCGCTTGGTGCGCGACTACGAGCAGCGCATCGACGTCTCCCACGCCATGATCCTCGTCGCCATGGGCGGCAACCTACTACGAAGAAACGCCCATCCCTGAATTTCAAAACGGACTCTAAGCAGTGAACGCGACTTCCGAGGCGGGCGCCAACGCGGCGGGCGCGCCCAGCCAGACGCGGTGATGCAGGGCGATGATCTTCTCCGCCGGCATGATCTCGCTGTCGAAAGTCGTATGGGCGTCGCGCACGGCCGTGACGCGGAAGCCGCGATCGACCGCGCCCATCAAGGCGGCGTTGATGCAGAATTCCGTCTGCATGCCGCACAAGACGATGTGATCGACGTGGGCGGCGCGCAGCCGCGCTTCGAGGTCCGATCCGGTGAAGGCGCTGCGCCGCGTCTTGACGATCACCGGCTCGCCGCGCGGCATGACCTCGTCGCAGATCGCGAAGCCGGGCAGGTCGCGGCAGAATTCGTCGCCAGGGCCGCCGTCGTGCTGGACGAAGAAGACCGGTGCCCGGCTGCCGCGCGCTTTTTCCAGCAGGCCCGCGATGCGCGCCACCACGGCGCGGCCGTCATGGGGTGCGCCGGATGCGAACATGGCCTTCTGGACGTCCACCACCAGCAACGCTTCCATGAAGATCTCCGTCATCCGCGCGGCATCTTCTAGCGTGGGTTCATGGTCGAGAAAAGCCACGCGGGAACCGCGATCACTGCCCTGACGGCGCGCCGCCGGACGCTGCCGGCGCGCCCGCGGCAGGCGTGCCCGCCATCGGCACGGGGGCGAATTTGGGCAACAGCGAGATGCGATCGACCAGGAGCCGAGTCAGAATCTTCTCATCCTTCAGCGAGGGATGGCCGTCACATGCCATCCAGTCGAGACCGCCGAAGGGCAGGAGTTCGAAATTGGCGAGCCCGGCGGCCTTCAATGTGTCGGAGACGGCCGTCACCGCGCTGAGGATTTCGCCGTCATAGCCGGTCGAGGCCATCAGGATGATGTGGGCATCGGGATATTTGGCGCGGATCGAATTCACGAAAGCGGCGTAGGTGGCGACGAAATCGGCGCGCAGCGCGTCGCGCGTCGCCCACTTCTCGTTCCTGTTGAAATCGGTGGAGTCGAGCGCCGTGGAAAAGTCGTTGGTGCCCAGGCCGATGACGACCACGTCGGGCGTCCAGCCGGCGTCGTCGGCCGGCACGGACTTGTCGAACAAAGTGTAGTTGTAGAGCACCGGCATGGTGTTGCCGGGATCCATGCCGCCGTAGTTGCGCACGATGCCGTGTCCCGAATCGGCCAGGATGCGATAGGCGGCGTTGAAGGACTTGGCGACCGCCGGCGCGAAGGCCGCCGACGTGTCGGTGGTGTCGCGGACGTCATCGACCGTGCAGACCTGGCCGCGGGACTGGTTGCCGTAGCCGACCGTGTAGGAATCGCCGATGAACTCGATGCGCCGGCCGTAGACGGGCGCCGGCAGCACATCGCCGGACGAGGGAACGTAGAAGCCGTCGAAGGTGCCGGTGGAGGACTGCGTTTCGCTCGATTTCTCCAGGCGGACGACGTGGCGCCCGTCGCCGAGATCCTTGAGCGACACCGTGGTGCGGCCCGGCCGGGTGAGCGTCAGCTTGTGGACGCCGTCGATGAAGAGATAGAGGTTGTCCTGGTCGTCATCGACCTTCACATCGACGGAATCGCCCAGGAACCGCGCCGTGAAATAGACGCCCGGCCACTGGTAGGTGTAGGCCGTTTCGTTATCGGGCTGCGAGAAGATGTGCCAGCTCGTGTCCTCATGGACCTTAGTCACGACGCGCCCGCCGATATAAAGGTCGAGGGGAACGCCATCGGCCAGCGCGGGCAGGGCCGTCGCCGAGAAAAGCAGCAGCGCGGCCGCGACGCATCTCATGAAAGCCCTCCCGCCCGGTCGCCGTATTCATATTATAATTACGGCGAAGGTCAACGAGCGGGGAGGGGTGCGTCTGGCGGCCGGAAAGTCTCAGCGATCGCGCCAGGGGTCGGGCGGCGCCGTGTCGTCGTCGTCGGCTTCCTCGACGGGGCCGCGGGCGTTGCAGCTCACATAGGACAGGCGGATCGGCGGCGGCTGCTGCGACACAAGGCGGGCGACCGTGCCGTCCTGGGCGGCGCCGAAGCTGGCATCGGCGGCGCGGCAGAAATACGGATCGCGCAGGCTCTTCATCGACGCGGCGTTGGCCAGCCAGGTCTTGAAGGCGTTGTAGTCGGCGTCGCCCGTCACGGCGTTCTGCGCCATGAAATAGGCGAGCAGCTTGTGATCGGAGGCCTGAAGCTCGCTTTGATGGGAGCGCACGAAATCGTTGTAGGCGCCGGCCTCGTGGCAGGTCAGCGCCGCGACCATCAGGAACTGCTGCAGGTCGGCGGTCTTCAAGGCGATCTCGTCCTTGGGCTGGGTGCACAACGTCCCGGCCGACACGGCCGTCATGACGCAGAGGGCAAAGGCGGTTCCCGACAGCGACGAACGCAGCGACATCCATTTCATGGCCGTACCCCAGCTTGAGCAGACAAATCCTGACGGGGGCCCGGGCCACCTTCCAATGAAGCTCGGAAGGACGCTGAATGGGGATTAAATGGATCGCGCGGATTTCGCTTCGTATTGTCTGCAACGACAACCGGCGGAGCCGCGCGGCATGCCGCTATCTGCCGGGAAACTGCGCGGCCTCAGGAACTCACCACCGCCAACATCTTCGCCACGCGCGTACCGAGTCCGTGGAAAGTGTGCGGGTGCGAGGAATCCAAATAGGCACTGTCACCCTGCTCGAGCCTGTACGTGCGTCCGTCATAGGTGAGCTCGATCGCACCGTCCAGGACGTAGACGAACTCCTGGCCGTCATGGGCGATGGGCACGGCCTTGGCCACCTTGGGATCGAAGGTGAGGAGGAACGGCTCCATCACGTGGCCGGCGGTGCCCGGCCGCGTCAGCGTCGAATAAGCATAGCTCTGCTCGGTGTCGCCCTGGTCGCCGCCCAGGGATTCGCCAGAGCGGCAGATCGTCAGATGCTCGGAGACCGTGCCGCCGCCGTGCAACAGGCCCTCCATCCTGGAGCCGAGCACGCGCGAGAGCTGGATCACCGCGCCGATGGGGGCGACGGCGCCGCCCTCCTCATAGGCCTTGAGCCGCTCGGGATCGATGCCCGCAAGCCTGGCCACCTGATCGAGGCTCATGTCCTGCGCCTCGCGCAGCGCCTTGATGCGTTCGCCGACGTATTTTCTCATGGGCGGTTCCTCATGCGTCGCGCCGCGCCGGCACGATGCGGCCCGACAGGGCGCGCAGATTCTGCCAGTAGCGCTCGATGGCCGGGCGCAAATCCGCGGCCGTCAATCCGGACTTCTGGAAGCGGCGCTGCAGCGACAGATACATGTCGAGCGCCTGGTCGGAGAAATCGGGCTCGATGTTCACGACATAGCGCTTGCCGTCGAAGATCTCGTAGATCGGGAAGAGGCCCGAACGCACCGCAAGGCGGACAAGCTCCAGTCCCAGCGCCGGTTCCGACTTCCAGCCGGTGGGGCAGGGCGACAGGACGTGCAGGAAGCGGAAGCCCTTCTGGTCGAGGGCGAAGCGCAGCTTGCGCAGCGTGTCGTCGGCATGGGCCAGCGAAACCGAGGCGGCGTAAGGAATGCGATGCGCCGCCAGCACGGCCAGGATGTCCTTCTTCTGCTCGACCTTTCCGTCAGGCGTGTTGGTGGTGACGGCGCCGGCCGGCGTGGCGGAGGAGCGCTGGCCCCCCGTGTTGCCGTAGATCTCGTTGTCGTAGCAGATGAAGAGGATGTCCTCGTTGCGCTCGGCGGCGGCCGACAGACTGGCGAAGCCGATGTCGAAGGTGCCGCCGTCGCCGGCCAGCACGATGACGCGCATGTCCTCGTCGTTGAGGGCCGCCACGCTTGCCATGCCGCTCGCCGCCGCCGCGGCGGCCGCAAAGGTGGTCATCAGGGTGGGGACGCCGAAGGTCGATTGCGGGAAGGTGCCCCCGGCGACCGCCGCGCAGGCGGCCGGAATGACGAGCTGGACGCGGCGCTCGGCCACGGCGTGGCCCAGCATCTGCAGGGTGCTCGACATGCCGCAGCCGCCGCAATTCGTGTTGCCTTTGCGGAACAAGGGTTCGGGACGATCGAGGACCGTCTGCACCATGCCGTCCAATGCCGGTTCGCGCATCACACGGCCTCCATCATGGCCGGCGCACCGCCGCCGTCGCGCGCCTCGAGGTCGGCGAGCATCTTCATCATATGCTCGGGGCGGATGTCGCCGCCGCCCAGGCCGGCGACATAGTTCTGCATCACCGTTGCGGGATCGGCGAGGTGGCGCAGCTCAGACCACAACACGCCGCCGATGCCCAGGCCGATGTCGCGGTCGATGACGGCGATGCGTTTCTTGCCGGCGAAGGCCGCGCGGATGGCATCGGCGGGCAGCGGGCGGAACAGGCGCACGCGCAGCGCGCCGACGCGATCGCCCCTGGCGCGCATCATCTCGGCCGCGCGTTCGGCGGTGGAGCCTATGGTGCCCAAGGACACGATCAGGGTGTCGGCATCCTCGGCGCGGTACGGCACCACGGGGTCGTCCGGCCGGCGTCCGAAGATGTCGGCGAAGCGGTCCTGGATCTCGCCATAGATCGCCGGCACCGCCAGCATGGCGTTGTGATGCTGCCAGCGGTGCATCTCGGTCTGGTGGGGAACCTCGATCTGGCCGAGCGTATGCGGGGTGCGGTCGAGCCGGTGGGGGATGTCGGTGAGCGGCAGGAAGGCATCGACCTGCGACTGGTCGGGAATCTCGGTCTGCGCCACGGTGTGCGACAGGATGAAGCCTTCCATGTTGACCATTACGGGCATCATCACGCGCCGGTCTTCGGCCAGGCGGAAGGCGCACAACACAGTGTCGAACAGCTCCTGATTGTCGGCGCAGTAGAACTGAATCAGGCCGTGGTCGCGCAGCGTCAGGGCGTCGGAATGGTCGGCCCAGATGTTCCAGGGCGGACCCAGCGTGCGGTTGGCCACCGCCAGCACCACCGGCAGTCGCAGGCACGCCGCGGCGATGCAGTTCTCGTACATGTAGGCGAGACCGTTCGACGAGGTCGCGGTGAAGGTGCGCGCGCCAGCCGAGGCGGCGCCGATGCAGACGCCCATCGCGCTGTGCTCGCTTTCGACGCGGATGACGCGGCCTTTTTCGATCTGCTGCTGGCAGAGATACTCCATGCATTCGGTCGAGGGCGTGATGGGATAGACGCCGCTGCAGAAGCCCCGTCCGTCGCGGTTGGCGCGGGCGGCGAGCGTCGCCGCCAGAGCGGCGCCGTGATTGGCGCTCAGCAACTGGGCGGTCATGGCGTCACCTCGTGCTTTTCCTGCATCTCCATGGCGCTGCGCGGGCACTCCGCCGCGCACATGCCGCAGCCCTTGCAGTATTCCCCGTCGACGCGATAGCCGTCTTCCGTGCGATAGATCACGCCGTCGGGACACGAAACGAGGCAGGTGTCGCAGCGCGTGCAGTGACCGCAGGAGAAGCAGCGTTCGGCTTCACCGGGATCCGCCAGACCGAGATTCACTTCGTCGAAATTGCCGGCGAGGCGGGAAGGCAGATGCTGGCGGTCGCCGTTCGGCGCCGCCAGGTCGAAATGGGAGAAGCGGATCTGGCCGGGCGCGACACGGGTGCCGTCGGCGGGCGCCGCCGCCATCGCACGGCCTTCGAGAACCGCCAGGGCGGCGAGCCGGCCGTTGCCGACGGCGTGGGTCACGGTGCCCTCGCCCGTGGCGCAGTCGCCGGCGAACCAGACGGGCAACGCCTGTCCGCCTTCATGGGCTCGTCCGTCCTTCATCGTCCAGCCGTCGGGGAGGAGGTCGAGGCCGCTCTTCTGGCCGAGCGCCAGAAGGACCGCATCGCACGGCATGGAAGACGTTCGGCCGGTGACGACCGGGCGCCGCCGTCCGCTGGCATCCGGCGAGCCGGCCTCGACTTCGGCGAGGACCGCAGTAGAGACCTTGGCGCTGCCCGTGAACGCGACGGGCAGGCGGTGAAACAGGAAGCGGACGCCTTCGCGCTCGGCCTCCTCGATCTCTTCCGCAATGGCGGGCATGTCTTGGCGCGCCCGGCGATAGGCGATCGTCACGGTCGCAGCACCGCAACGCAGCGCGGTGCGGGCGCAATCGATCGCGGTGTTCCCGCCGCCGACCACCACGACGTCTCCTGGCAGCGCAACGCGCTCCTGCTTGGCCGCCGCCAGGAAATCGAGGCCCTGGCGAATGCCCGTGAGGTCATGGCCATTTGCCGCCAGATCGACTGCGGGGCCGAAGCCGACGCAGACGATCACGGCATCATGGCCGCGGCGCAGATTGCGCAGGTCGTCCCCGCCAAGCCGGGCGTTGCAGCGGATATGGACGCCGAGCGAGCGGATGCGGTCGATGTCGCGCTCAAGCGCCGGCTGGGGCAGGCGGAACGATGGAATGCCGTTGCGCAGGACACCGCCGAGCGCCGGCCCGGCTTCGTAGATCGTGACGTCATGTCCGCGCAGGGCAAGCTGGTAGGCGGCACTCAGCCCGGCCGGACCGCCGCCGACAATCGCGACGTGCAGGGCCGCGTCCCGCCGGGACGGCAGGGACAACTCGGCGTGATCGCCGATCCAGCGTTCCAGACCGCGGATGTTCACCGCGCCGTCGAAGGCGGACCGATTGCAGTTCTGCATGCAGGGTGCGGGGCAGACGCGTCCGCAGACGGAGGGCAGGGGCTGTGTGCGCAGCAGGATCGCCGCCGCTTCCTCGACATTGCCGCCACGCAGCGCCTGAACGAATCCGACGACGTCGTTGCCCGCGGGGCAGGCCAGATTGCAGGGCGCGGAGTGGTCGCCATAGACCGGGATCTGGTTGCTCCAGGTTCCGGTTTTCAGCGTCGGCGGCACATCCTTGTCGTGGTCGGTCAAGGCGGCGACCGGCGCGGGCTCACCGAGCGCGGCGGGTTGCGCCGACGGGGCAATCCGCTGCAGCGGCTCGGCAATGCGCACCTGCTCATAGGCGTGCTGCGCGGCGGGGAAATCGCCGCCGAGACCGAGCGAAACATAGGCCTGCTCCAGAACCGCGAGCGGCAGGCCCAAGAGCCGCGCATAGGCGCCGAGGATCGTGGTGTTGATGATGACGACGGAACTCGAACCGATGCCTTGTTCGCGCGCGATGGCCGTGGCGTCGACCACACCGAGGCGATACTGCTCGAAGCGGCCGCGATAGGCCTCGAGCCCGGCATGCGTGTTCAGGAGAAGAACCGTGCCCGGCCCTATGCCCTGGAGGACTTGCGCCCCTATCAGTCCTTCGTCGAGGACGATGAGATGATCGGGCCGGTAGATCTTGTTGCGGTTGCGGATCGGCGTGCGGTCGACGCGGGTATAAGCCTGCACGGGCGCTCCCGAGCGCTCGCTGCCGTAGTCGCCGAAGGTCTGCACGTGCAGTCCCATCTGGGTGTAGAGCGCCGCAATCAGCTTGGCGCAGGTGACGCCGCCCTGGCCGCCGCGCCCGTGCACGCGCACTTCGAGCGGCAGAACGAGTCCGTCGGAACGGGCGAGCGATGACTCTGACGGATGCCTGTATCCCATGGATCGTCCACCCTCCGGGGCCTCGTCGGACCTCCGGCGACAAGCGTAATCGGCGCAGCCGCAATTGATATGAGCGAAATCAAAGTAGCCGCGGGGCGCGATTTTCGACAATTGCGCAGACGCCGCCATGGGACGCGAGCGCGCAATGCCTGCGCCTGCAAGATTATGATGTTTGAGAGGAACGCGACACGCTCCGCCGAAAAAATCGCGTGAGGGCCTGACATTTTCTGCCAGCAGTGCAAGTCGGAGGAACCGGCCACGCGCCCAAGGGCGGACCGCCATGGCTCGGCCAGGAGAAGATTCGGACCGATTTGCCGAGCGGCGGGCATTGCGGGATAACGGGGAGCGCTCCGACGGATGACCTGTTGATGCCTTCCGCACCTCTCGCCACGCTGGCCGCCGCGCTCGCGCATGCCAGAAAGCTGCTCCTCTCGGATGCGGCGCTGGCGGAAATGCAGGCGCGCGAGATCCTGAAGGTCGTGCCCCACGACCTCGACGCGACCGCGTTGCTGGCGCAGGCCTTGCGCAAGCAGGGCAGGGCCCGAGACGCTTTGACGGTCCTCAAGGAGGCGGAGGCCCGACCGCTGACGACAGCCACCGTTCTCTACGAGCTCGGCGTCACTTATGCCGACCTGGGCATGACCGGCGAGGCCATCGAGGCGCTGGAGAAGGCCACCAGGACCGAGCCGAATCACGAGGGCGCCTGGCGCGCGCTGGCCGATCAGCTCGCGCTCTCCGGCGACAGCGAAGCAGCGGACCGCGCGCGTGCCCGGCACATCCAGGCCTCGGTGAACGACCCGGTGCTGCGCGACGCGGCCTCTGCCTTATGCGAAGGCAAGCTGGGCATCGCCGAGCGGCTGCTCAAGTCGTTCCTCAAGGAGCATCCGACCGACGTCGGCGCCATCCGCATGCTGGCCGAAGTCGCCGCGCGGCTTGGGCGATACGAGGATGCGGAGAAGCTTCTGGCGCGTGCCGTGTCGCTGGCGCCGAGTTTCGATGCGGCGCGGCACAATTACGCCACCGTCCTGCATCGCCAGAACAAGCATGCCGAAGCGCTGCAGCAGGCGGACGAACTGCTGCGGCGCGATCCCGACAATCCGGCCTACCGCAACCTGATGGCCGCGATCTTCGCACGCCTGGGAGACACCCAAAAGGCGATCGACACCTACGAACGCGTGCTGGCGGCGCGCCCGGACCAGCCGAAAGTGTGGATGAGCCTGGGCCATACGCTGAAGGCCGCGGGACGCCGCGAGGACTGCATCGCGGCCTATCGCCGGAGCATTGCGCTGCAGCCAGGCCTGGGCGAGGCGTATTGGAGCCTCGCCAATCTCAAGACCTTCCGCTTCACGCCCGACGAAGTGGCGGCCATGCAAGGGCAGCTCGCGCGTCGCGACCTGCGGGAGGACGACCGGCTGCATCTGCATTTCGCGCTGGGAAAGGCGCTGGAAGACGACGGCGCATACGCGGAATCCTTCCGCCATTACGACGAGGCCAACGCGCTGCGCCGGCGCAGCCTGCCGTACTCGGCCGACGAGGTGACGGCGATGGTCGGCCGGCTCAAGGCCCAATTCACCGAAACCTTCTTCCGACAGCGCGAGGACGCGGGATGCGAGGCCGACGATCCGATCTTCATCGTCGGGCTACCGCGGGCGGGCTCGACTTTGGTCGAACAGATCCTCGCCAGCCACTCGCTGGTGGAAGGCACCATGGAGCTGCCCGATGTCATCGCCATCGCCAAGCGCCTCGGCGGCGGAAAGAAGCGTATCGAGGAGTCGGCGTATCCCCAGGTTCTGGAAGAGTTGAGCGCCGACACCTTCGCCGCGCTGGGAGCGGAGTATCTGGAGCGAACGCGCATCCAGCGGCGGCTGGGGCGCCGGCACTTCATCGACAAGATGCCCAACAACTTCATGCATGTCGGTCTGATCCACCTCATGCTGCCGAGGGCCAGGATCATCGACGTGCGGCGCCATCCGCTGGGTTGCTGTTTCTCCTGCTTCAAGCAGCATTTCGCGCGAGGGCAGGGGTTCACTTACAGCCTCAGCGACATCGGGCGCTATTATCGCGATTACGTCGACCTGATGGCACATTATGATTCAGTCCTGCCCGGGCGCGTCCTGCGGGTTGCCTACGAGCAGCTGGTCGAGGATCCCGAGCGCGAGGTCCGCCGGCTTCTCGACCATTGCGGACTGCCGTTCGAAGAAGGATGCCTGCTTTTCTACCAGAATGACCGCGTCGTGCGCACGGCAAGCTCGGAGCAGGTGCGCACCCCGATCTTCAGCGATGCGGTCGAGCACTGGCGTCACTACGAAGCCTGGCTGGGACCCCTGAAGGACGCATTGGGCAGCGCACTGGAAGTTGACGTACCGGCACAGCCGTAATCGCTGTGGCTTGCGCTCAACGGCGCCGACCTAATCCCCCTTGGCACCGCTCAAACTCCATTGACGCCTGTGTAATTTTAAGCGTCAATTTCGCGACATGATTTCCGGCGCGCCGATTGCATCGATTCTGGTGATCGATGTCGCGGCCGTCCAACCCGGGGGATTTCAGTGATAGCAAATACTTTGCCGGCGAACGGCCGTGGACTTTGCGCCTTGTTCGGTTCGGCGTTGCTGACATCCACCATGCTCGCCGGCGTGCCGGCCTTCGCCCAGGATACCTCGCAAGTCAGGACCCTGGAGACCGTCACCGTCACGGCGCAGAAAGTCGGCAGCGAGGACGTCCAAAAGGTTCCCTTGAGCATCCAGGTGCTCGACAGCCAGGACCTGACAGACCTTCACGCCACGGATTTCACCACCTTCGCGCGCTATCTGCCGAGCGTCTCCTATACCGGGGGCGGCCAGGGCAGCGGCGGCGGGCCCGGCCTTGCCACGATCTCCATGCGCGGCATCACCAACGGCAACGACGGCAACCATTCGGGCCCGCTGCCGACGGTGGGCGTCTATCTCGACGAGCAGCCGATCACGACCATCGGCGGCACGCTCGACGTTCCGACCTATGACATCGAGCGGGTGGAAGCGCTCGCCGGACCGCAAGGCACGCTGTACGGCGCGAGCTCGGAAGCGGGCACCATCCGCATCATCACCAACAAGCCGGACACCTCGGCGTTCGCCGCCGGCTACGACGTCATGGCTGACGCCGTCCAGCATGGCGGCATCGGCTACACCCTCGACGGCTTCGTCAACCTGCCGATCACCGACAATGCGGCCATCCGCATCGTCGCCTGGGACGAGCACGACGCGGGCTATATCGACAACGTGCACGGCACGCGCACCTATCCCACCACCGGCGTCACCATCGACAACGCGTCGGCGGCGAAGAACGACTACAACACGGTGAACAAGCTGGGCGGACGCGTCGAGCTCGGCATCAACCTCGACGACGACTGGACCATCACGCCGATGCTCATGGGACAGCTCGAGACCAGCGACGGCGTGTTCGGCTACGACCCGAGCGTCGGCGTCCTCAAGGTGCAGCACTACTATCCCGAATACTTCAAGGACCACTGGTATCAGGCGGCGTTGACGATCCAGGGCAAGATCGGCGATTTCGACGTCACCTATTCCGGCGGCTTCATGGACCGCCACCAGCAGAGTTCGGCGGACTACACCGACTACACCTACTGGTACGACACGCTGTCGGGCTATTACGTCACCGACAACTCCGGCAATCCGGTGGACTCCTCGCAATACATCCTGGGCAACGACCACTTCGAGAAATTCAGCAACGAACTGCGCATCGCCTCGCCGCGCCAGGACCGGCTGCGCTTCGTCGTCGGCCTCTTCCAGGAGCGCCAGACCCACGACATCGTCCAGGACTACAAGATCAACGCTTTGGGTTCCGATTTCTGGGTCCCGGGCTGGCCCAACACGCTGTGGCTGACGGACCAGCTGCGCGTCGACCGCGATCTCGCGGCATTCGGCGAGGTGTCGTTCGACATCCTGCCGAACCTGACCGCGACCGGCGGCGTGCGGGTGTTCCAGGCCGACAATTCACTGAAGGGATTCTTCGGCTTCAGCCTCAACCAGGATCTGGCCTGGGGCAGCGCGACCGGCATGGCCTCGTGCTTCGCCCCCGCCGACATCGCCACGGCTCCCTGCACCAATCTCGACAAGCGGGTGAAGGAAACCGGCGAGACCCACAAGGTCAACCTGACCTGGCAGATCGACGACCAGCACATGGTCTATGCCACCTATTCGACCGGATTCCGTCCCGGCGGCATCAACCGCTACGGCAAGCTTCCACCCTACCAGTCCGACCAGCTCGAGAACTACGAACTCGGCTGGAAGACGAGCTGGGCCGGCGACCGCGTGCGATGGAACGGCGCGGTCTACTGGGAGAACTGGAAGGATTTCCAGTTCGCCTTCCTGGGCATCAACTCGCTGACCCAGATCACCAACGGCGGCCAGGCGCAGGTCCAGGGCATCGAATCCAACGTGAGCTGGCTCGTCACCGACGGCTTCACGCTGAGCGCGGCGGGCGCCTTCAACAATGCGCGGCTGACCAGCGTCTATTGCGGCGACCTCAATCCCTCGACCGGGCTGCCGGACACGAGCTGCACGCCGCCATTGACGCCCAACCAGGCGCCGAAAGGCCAGGAGCTGCCCTCGACGCCGCGATTCAAGGGCAACCTCATCGGGCGCTACGATTTCCAGGTGCAGGACTTCTCGGCGCATCTCCAGGCTGCGGCCGCATTCCAGACGAGCTCGTGGCCTGATCTGCGCAACGTGCGCACGCTTCTGGGGCAGATGCCCGGATACACGACGATCGACCTGACGGGCGGCATCGGTCGCGGCAACTGGTCGCTGGAATTGTCGATACAGAACGTGTTCGACGCGCGCGGCCAAGTTTACCGCTACGCCGAGTGCACGACCCAGGTCTGCGGCTATGAGCCTTACGTCATCGTGACACAGCCGCGCACGATCGGGCTGACCTTCGGGCAGAAGTTCTAGACCGAGGCGCGATCGGATTGACCCGCTGCGCCGCAGGCCCTTCAGGGCCTGCGCAGGAGAAGGGCGCAGAGCGTAGCACCGGTCCGGGCGCTACTGCTGCGCCTTGCCTTCTTCCCAGTGGCCGCTGCGCTTCAAGGCGTCGACGACCTCCGGCGGCATGTACTTCTCGTCGTGCTTGGCGAGCACCTGATCCGCCTGGAAGGTGCCGGACGGCGTCAGCCGGCCCATGGCCACCACGCCCTGGCCTTCGCGGAACAGGGCGGGCACGTCGCCCTTGTAATCGACGGACACGTTCTTGTTGCCGTCGGTGACCGTGAAGGTGATTTCGGCGCCGCGGCCCTTGTGCACGCTATGCTTGGCGACGAGGCCGCCGATGCGGAAGGCCTGGCCGGGCGAGACGTGTTTCGCATACACGTCGGTGGGGCTGTAGAAGTACATGACGTTGTCCTGCAGCGCCGCGATGGCAAGCCCCGCCGCGCCGGCACCGCCGAGCAGGAGAAACGAAACGAACAGCAGACGGCGCTTTTTCCGAGCGTTCATGACGGACGTCCCTCCTTGCTCTCGATGCGGGCCAGTTCCGCCTTCGCCTTGCGGTAAGCCGAAAGGGCCCAGGCGGCAAGCGCCGACAGCGCCAGCGCCGTGATGGCATAGGCCGGCCAGACATAGCCGGCGTAGCCGCCTTGCGTAATGAAGTCGTTCATGTCGTCGCCCTCAACATCAGATTCCACGTGCGCCGCTTGAGCACGGCCGTGCGGATCCGGATCAACCACAGCAGTAAGAACAGAAGCGTGAAGCCGATTGCCATGAGGAACAGCGGCCACAGGAAGACCGGCGAGATCGCCGGCCCGCCCCGCCGCAGGATGCTCTCGCCCTGGTGAAGCGTCGTCCACCACTGCACCGAAAACTCGATGATGGGCAGATTGACCGCTCCGACGATGGCGAGAATGGCGCAGACGCGCGCCGCCCGGGTCTCGTCGCTGAAGGCGTCGCTCAACGCGATGTAGCCGAGATAGAGCAGCAGGAGCAGAAGGAAGGAGGTGAGGCGGCCGTCCCACACCCACCACGCACCCCACATCGGCCGGCCCCACAGCGAACCGGTGATCAGACCGAGCGCGGTGAACACGGCGCCGAGCGGAGCCGCGGCCTTGGCCGCCACGTCGGCCAGCGGATGGCGGTTGACCAGGCTGACAACCGACGCGAGCGCCATCAGCCCGTACGCCATCATGGCCGTCCACGCCGTCGGGACGTGGATGAACATGATGCGGACCGTGTCGCCTTGTTGATAATCGGGCGGCGTGTTGAATGCGAGAATTAGTCCCAACGTGATTGTTACCGTCGTTGCCGCGGCCAGCCACGGCACGACAGGAGCACTCACGTCCATGAAACGCTTGGGATTTGCGAGTTCGAAGATGTGCACCGGTTTCCCCGTCATGCGCCTGGAGGGTGCCAGAAGCTGCAGAAGCAGACCGAACTTCCCATGATCGTCGAACTAACACCACTGCGACAAAAGTTGCATACGGAATATTCCCTATTGCAGACAGGGCTTTCCGTCGCGTTCATAAGGCAGCTTCGCGTCGTTGGGGTTGGATGGAAACATCTGAGATCGTTCGAACCGTTCTAAGAACATCGATATGATATGGGGAATGACATGGCGTACGCGTACACGGCGAGATTTGAGGAAGCGATTGGGCAGCTGAAGCGGGACGGTCGCTACCGGGTGTTTGCGGATCTGCTGCGCAAGCGCGGATCGTTTCCTTGTGCGGACTTCCACACGGAGACGTCGAAGCGGCCGGTCACGGTGTGGTGCTCGAACGACTATCTGGGGATGGGCCAGCATCCCAAG
>JAGWNK010000020.1 GCA_028871345.1 Alphaproteobacteria bacterium
GATATCAGCCGCTTGGCGAACTTTGGAACCAAAACGACACTAGGATTCAATATGTTTGCCAGTGTCCTTTCGATTCCTAAATTCGCTGGAGACCGATATGAGGATGCGGCGAATTTCGGAATCGGGACACTAGGGAAGCTTTCGCTCCCGGGGCGCGAACGAAAAGAATTCTGGGCGCTTGCCGGCGGCAATTTCGCATGTGCCATCGACCGTGCGTCAAGAGGGTTTCGAACGGCGCAGGCCACCCGCCTTGCCAGGGAGCCGAAGCTTGGCGACAGTGGCATAGCGATCCGGGGGGAACACCTTGAGCACCGATAATGCTGCCGCGAACGCCGCGGCAAAGGCCAAATCAGATACCGCCTTCCTGGGTCACCCGAAGGGTCTCGGCTGGCTTTCGGCCTCCGAATTCTGGGAGCGCTTCTCCTATTACGGCATGCAGTCGATCCTTGTGCTGTATCTCCTGAACTATCTGTTGAAGCCCGGTCATATCGAACAGGTGTGGGGATTCGAGGCATTCCACCGGATGCTGCAATGGCTCGGCCGCGCCATCCCCTGGCTGTTCGGCAATCAGACCGAGATGGCGGTCGCCTCCATGACCTCGCAGCTCTATGCGGGGCTCGTCTACGTGACGCCGCTTCTTGGTGGCGTGCTCGCCGACCGCTTCCTCGGACGCACCAGGACGGTGGCCATCGGCACCCTGATGATGCTGTTCGGCACATTCCTCTTGGCGCTGAACCAGACCTTCCTCATCGGTCTCGCCTTCCTTCTGGCGGGCGTCGGATGTTTCAAGGGCAATATCGCAAGCCAAGTCGGCGACCTCTACAGAATCGACGACAAGCGCCGCGCCGACGGCTTCCAGATCTACTTCATGGGCATCCAGCTGGCGGTGATCACCGCGCCGCTGATCTGCGGCACGCTGGGCCAGAAGGTCGACTGGCATCTGGGCTTCGTCGCTTCGGGCGTCGGCATGGCGCTGGCGCTGGCGATCTATCTCTTCGGACGGCGGCACTTTCCGCCGGAGCCCATCCGCCAAACGGGAAAGGCGGAGAAGGCGCCGCCGCTGACGCTGCGCGACTGGGGCGTCGTCATCCTGCTGGTCGCGCTCCTGCCGTTCCTGGCGCTTTCCATCATCGGCAACCAGGAAATCTTCAACGCCTATCTGGTGTGGGCCGAGAAGAACTATCAGCTGACGGCCTTCGGATGGACCGTGCCGGTTTCCTGGATGGTGTCGTTCGACGCCGTCATCAGCTCCGTCACGATGATCGGGGTCATCGCCTTCTGGCGGTGGTACGGCAAGCGCCGGCGCGAGCCAGATGAGATCACCAAGATCGTCATCGGCGTGCTGATCAGCATGCTGGCGCCGCTGGCGCTCGCCGGGGCATCGGCGGTGGTGGCGGCGACCGGTCATCCGGTGAACATCGGCTGGGCGCTCGCCTTCCACGTCACCAACGACATCGGGTTCGCCAATGTGCTGCCGGTGGGCCTGGCGCTCTATTCGCGTGCCGCGCCGAAGGGACTCGGCGGCACCATGATCGCCATCTACTACCTGCACCTGTTCTTCGCGAATTTCGTGCTGGTGGGGCCGCTGGGCGGGCTGCTCGGCTCGATGCCGGACACCAAGTTCTGGCTGCTGCATGCGGGATTGATGGCGGCTGCGGCAGTGGTGCTTCTGTTTGCCAAGCTCCTGTTCGGGCGCGTGCTGTCTCCCAAGGCGGCGCCGCAGACAGCGCAGGCCTGATCCGAGGATGCCGGCGCGGACGCGTCACGGAGGATGTTCCATGAAAAGCCTTCTCGCCGCAGCGACCTTCGTCGCCTTCAGCGCGGCGTGCGCCGCTTCGGCAACGCAGCCGACTCCGCCGCCCGTCGACAAGCGGCCTTGCACCGACGACTGCCAGAAGATGACATGCCCCGAATCGATCGACTGCATGCCCGGCACCGACAAAAAGCGGATGAAGCGCTGCGCCTGGGTGAAGAAGCACTGTCCGGACACGAAGATCTGGTATTGAAGCGCTACGACGGCCAGGTCGCGGGGGCCGCGAAGTCGAGGTCGAGCTGGGCGGCATCGACGTCCTCGGCACCCGGAAAATGCGAGACCGTGACTCCGACGAGACGCACGCCGATCGCCAGGGGGTAGACCGAGCGCATCAGGCCGACCGCCACGTCGCGCAGCATCTGCTGCGAGGTTACCGCATGCGGCAGAGTCCTGGCCCGTGTCACCTGGTGGAAATCGCCGTACTTGATCTTCACCGTCACCGTGCGCCCGAAAACCCTGGTCTTCTCGCACCAAGCCCAAACGTCGTCGGCCATTTCGACGATGCCTTCTTCCACCGCCGCCAGATCCGTCAAATCGTCGGAAAAGGTCGTTTCGGAGCCGGAGGATTTGCGCGGGCGGTCGGGGACCACGGGGCGGTCGTCCGCGCCATGGGCGATGGCGTGGTACCACGGTCCCGACTTGCCGAAATGCCGGCACAACACGTCGAGCGGCTGCCGCTTGAGGTCGGCACCCGTGTGAATGCCGAGCCGGTTCATCTTCTCGGCCGTCGCCGGCCCAACGCCGTGGAATTTGCGCACCGGCAGCGACTCGACGAAGGCGGGCCCCATCGCCGGCGTGACGACGAACTGTCCGTTCGGCTTCCGGTGGTCTGAGGCGAGCTTGGCGAGGAATTTGTTGTAGGAGATTCCCGCCGACGCCGTGAGCCCGGTGTCCGCGACGATGCGGGCGCGAATCTCGGCGGCGGTGGCCGAGGCGGTCGGCAGGCCGCGCAGGTTCTCGGTGACGTCGAGATAGGCTTCATCGAGCGACAGGGGTTCGACCAGCGGCGTGTATTCCGCGAAGATCGCCCGGATCTGGCGCGATACCGCGCGATAGACCTCGAAGCGAGGCGGCACAAAGACGAGCGCGGGGCATTTGCGCAAGGCCGTGACCGACGCCATGGCGGAGCGCACGCCGAAGGCGCGGGCCTCGTAGCTCGCCGCCGCGACCACGCCGCGCTTGCGCGGTGAACCGACCGCCACCGGCCTGCCGCGCAGGTCCGGGTTGTCGCGCTGCTCGACCGACGCATAGAAGGCGTCCATGTCGATATGGATGATCTTGCGGACGTCACTCATCGCCGCAAGGGAAAGCCGAATCCGCCGCCGCCGGCAATGGCCATGCGCCGCGGCAGCGGCGGCCGGCGCCGAAGCGGTGGTGAAGGAGAGCACTCTTGCGGTGCGTCGCGGTCCCGAAAGGCTGCGGTCGCCTGGCACACGAATTTTGAATGGCACGAGCAGTGCGCAAGTTCGCAATCGTCCGACGCATCCAGCTTCTCGTGCGAGCGCCGGCCCCGTCGATGCGGTCCGCAAGAATTGGCGGGCGGGAGGGACAGGACGCCGCAGGCTGCGCTTTCGTATTGCGGTTGCACCTTATTCTACGAACAGATATAAATGACGCCTCAGTCATGAAATCTCATGCCGTGGCCCACATAGTTAATGGGAAACACATCGCTAGCGCGCGCGGCCGAAAATCGGGCAGACAGAAAATGAGCGAACTGCCGGCTGATTCCGAGGACCACATCATCACGTGCTTGCGCACCCTCAACGATCTTCTGATCGAAGCGGTGCATGCGCTGCGCGAACTTGGACGGGCGGACCTGGCCAGCCGGATCGCCGCCGATGCCTGGACCGCGGTCAAGATGCACGAAGCGCCGAACGCGGAGCCCGGGCGCGTCGAACGCGCGAGACGCCAGGAGAGCAAGCGGCTGGACCGCACGCTGACCAAACTTTCTCAAAGGCCAGAGCGCGCCCCATCCACGCCCTCGCCGCCGCGCGTGGTCGCCCTCGAAGCCACGCCGCCGCAACAGCGCTACGCGACGCTGCTCAAGAGCCTGGCGTTGCTCAAGAACGGCGACCGGCTGATCGTCACAAGCGAGCGCGACTCCAAAATCTTCGAACGCCAGCTCGAGGCCGAATATGGCTGCCGATTCCGGTGGCACCACCTGCAGTCGGGGCCGCTGATCTGGCGGGCCAGCGTATCGCGGACCGAGCACTGAGACGGCGATCGCCTAGTGTCGTGGTTTCAAAGTTCGTCGCATGACCGATATCAGCCGCTTGGCGAACTTTGGAACCAAAACGACACTGGGATTCAATATCTTGCTAGTGTCCTTTCGATTCCCAAATTCGCTGGAGACCGATATGAGGATGCGGCGAATTTCGCAATCGGGACACTAGCCCGCTTGGGCGAGACGGCTCTTGCGCATGCCGTAGGCGAGATAGAAGACGATGCCCAATCCGTTCCAGACCACGAACAGGCTCTGCGTCAGGACGGGCAGATTCCAGAATAGGTAGCCGCAGCCTGCGATGGCGCCGGGTCCGACCAGCCACCACAGCGGTGTCCGGAACAGGCGCGGCCGCCTGGGATCGCGCAGGCGCAACACCATCATCGACAACGCGACGGCGACGAAGGCGCAAAGCGTGCCGGCGTTGGCGAGCTCGGCGATCAGCTTGAGCGGCGCCAGTCCGGCGATGGCGGCCGAGACAACGCCGGTGAAGGCCGTGACGGCGATGGGCGTGTGCGTGCGTTCATTGACCTTGGCCAGGATGCCCGGCAGCAGGCGGTCGCGCGCCATGACGAAGAAGATGCGGCTCTGGCCGTACATGAACACCATGACGACGGTGGGCAGCGCGACGATGGCCGCGCCTGCGACGATCGTCGCCCATCCCGGGTGGTGCAGCGTGCGCAGGATGAGAGCCAACGGTTCGGCGCTCTTGGCGAAGTCCGCCGTCGGCATGGCGCCGATCGCGGCGGCCGCGACCGCCATGTAGATCAGCGTGCACAACACCATCGAACCGATGATGCCGATGGAAAGGTCCCGCCCCGGATTCTTCGCCTCCTCGGCCGCGGTCGAGATCGTGTCGAAGCCGTAGAAGGCGAAGAAGATGAGGGACGCCGCCGGCAGGATGCCGAGCTTCACGCCGTCGGGGCTGAGGCTCGACCAGCCGTAAGGCATGAAGGGATGGAAATGGGCGGCATCGAAGACCGGGAAGGCGAGCGCGACGAAGATAGCCAAGGCCGCGAGCTTGACGAGCACCAGGACGAAATTGACGGTTGCGCTCTCCTTGGTGCCGGCCGCCAGGAGCGCGGCGACCGCAAGCGAGATCGCCACCGCCGGAAGGTTCAGGATGCCGCCCGCGGCCGGGCCGGCCAGCAGCATCGGCACGACGGGAAGATGCCAGGACATGATCACGCCGCCGGCATAGGCCGACCAGCCGACCGACACCGCGGCGCACACCACCGTGTATTCGAGGATCAGACTGCAACCGACGAACCAGGCCACGGGCTCGCCGATGGCGACATAAGTGTAGGTGTACGCGCTGCCCGCCGCCGGGATCATCGTCGCCATCTCGGCATAGGCGAGCGCCGCACAAGCGCTGACCAGACCGGCTATGACGAACGAGACGATGACGGACGGCCCTGCCAGGCCGGCGCCGATCCCTGTCAGGGTGTAGATGCCGGTACCGACAATGGCGCCCACGCCGAGTGCCACAAGATGCGGCCAGGACAAGGTCGGCCGCAGCTGCTCGCTGCCCGACCGGTCGGCCATGGCGTCAATCGATTTGCGGCGGTTGAAGACGGTCATGGGCCCCTGCTCTGCGAAGCTACAGCATTCGCAACAATACGGTAACCTGCGGCGGCTAAAACCCCCCGCCCGGTCAAGTTGTGGATATCCGTCGCCGTGACCGGGGTGTTGGCGGGGCTTTCCCGGCTATCAACAGGATTGCCACGGATTGGGGAGCGGACGCGGCCGGCAACGGTCCCCGAATCGATTGCGCCTATTTCTGAGCCAGCGCCGCGAACCAAGCGTCGCACAGGCCGGCCAACGAGCCGGCGTCCGTGACCAGGAACCGCCGCGCCGTGCTGCGCACGAAATCCTTGTCGGTCTCGGCCGTGATGTATTCGACGGGCGACTTGCCGTCGACGCGAGCCAGCAGGAAGGCAGACAACAGCCGCGCCGCTCGGCGCTCCAACCCCGCGCGGGGTTCCCACGAAGCCTGCATGAAATACGCCTGCATCAGCACCGTGAAGCAGGCCTGATAGCCGGCCGCATGTTCGGGATGCCACACGCCCTTCAAGAGGAGGTGGTTCAGGCAGAAGGCAAGATCGAAGGCCGGATCGCCATAGCAGCAGGTCTCGGCATCCAGGAAGACCGGTCCGCGGGGACCGCGCAGGATGTTCTTGGGACTGACGTCGCCATGCATCAAAGCGATGCGCGCCTCCGCCACGCCGTGCGCCAGGGCACGAATGATCTCGCCGATATCAGGATGCCGCGCGGCCGTGTGCAGGAGATAGGCGTCGAGACGCAGGGCGTGAAACTGCTCGCCGTTGGCGAAATCCAGGGCAAGATCGCTGCGCCCGGCGGTCGCGGCATGGAGGCGGCCGATGCCCTCCCCCACTTGCGCCGCGAAGCGAGGATCGGTCTCACCGGCGGCAAGACACGCCTTCCATACCGGAAAGATATCGGGAGGCAGGTATTCCATGGCAATGAGATGCTGCGCCTTGTCTTCGGCGAGAACCTTGGGGACGCAGCCAGGCAGGATGGATTGAGCCAGCCGCATCCAGGCCGCTTCCGCCTCGCTGCGACGTACGGAGGCCTGCCAGTCGGCAGCCACCCGCAATTTCGGCAAGGCGCGCTTGACGCAGATTACCCGCCCCGTCATTTCCACGGCGAAGACATCGCACGACACGCCGCCCGACAAGGCCTTGATCCGGCAAAGCTCGTCTTCGCCGAGGAGCTTGGCTCCGCGCAGGAAGGCGATCACCCCGTCATGTTCGCCGTTCAAGACCATGTGAAGGCTGCCGCTGCAGACATCGCTGCGCTGCGTGCCATACTCCCCGCCACTTGCCAAGGGAGGAACCATGAAGCGTCTATTCGCCATCCTGGTGATCGCGATGGCCGGTGCCGCCGTCGCCGCCTCGACACCAATGTATATCAAGAACGCCGTGAGCGATTCCGCGCGGCCGCAAGCCGACACCAAGCGTGACGCCGATCGCAAACCGGATGCCATGCTGGAATTCGCGGGCATCAAGCCGGGCATGAAGGTCATGGATCTGATGCCGGGCGGCGGATACTTCACGCGGCTGTTCGCCAAGGCCGTGGGCCCCAACGGCTACGTCTATTCCTTCGAACCGAACGAGATGGCGAAGTTCGCGACCGACAAGGGCAAGCAGCCCGCGATCCTGGCCGTGGCGAAGGATTATCCCAATGTCAGCGTCATCACCGCGCCGATCAACAAGATCACGGCGCCCGAACAGCTCGACCTGGTATGGACGTCGCAAAACTACCACGACATGCACGACTCCTTCATGGGACCGGCCGACATCGCGGCGGTGAACAAGGCGATCTACGCGGCCCTCAGGCCCGGCGGGCTCTACATCGTGCTGGACCATTCGGCCGAGAAGGGGTCGGGCTTGCGCGACACCGACACGCTGCACCGCATCGATGAGGCGGCCGTGAAGAAGGAAGTCGAGGCGGCGGGGTTCAAGCTGATCGGCGAGAGCAATGTGCTGCGCAATCCGAAGGACGATCGCAAGCTCAAGGTGTTTGATCCGGCCATCCGCGGCCATACCGACCAGTTCATCCTGAAGTTCCGCAAGCCCGTGAAGACGGCCCCTGCGGCGCATTAGCTGCGGGAACGCAACGACCCGCCGGCGCTTCTATAGGCATGAGCGTCGTTGACAGGACAGGATCGCCACCGGCGCGGCAGCGCGCCTCGGAGCTGGCAATCGGCGCGATGCCCGTGGGTGTCGCGCCGCTGGGGATTCTGATGCTGGGCCTCCTGGCGCTCGGTGCCGTCTCGATCGGCGCGCTGGCGGTCGCGCGCATGGCGGTCGGAAGGATCGCCGTGGGACATCTGCGCCTGAAAAGCGCGACGGTCGGCGCGTTGACGGTCGAACGGCTCAACGTATTGGATCGCCGCTAAGTTGTTGGCGGCGTGTCGCGAAAGCGACATCCGCGCATCAAAGCTACCGTCGCCGTGAACCGCCCGAGAGCCGCCGCCACGCCTGTGCTAAGGTCGGGCCCGGGCGGGGGGTGTGGATGCGTGCCTATGCGATTTGGGCGACCACGGGGGTGTGCCTTGTTGCCGCGGCGTTGATATTCGGCGCCCCCGTACCGCGCGGGCTTACCAAGGCCGTATGCGAAGGCGGCAGAGGCCTCACACCGACCCAGCAAATCGCGGCCTGTTCCGTCCTGATCGCGATGCCGGGTTCGCCTGCCGATCTCGCCTGGGCGCATGCGCGCCGCGGCCTCGCCTACGCCGCGAAATCCGACACGGACGCGGCGATCGCCGACCTGTCGGCCGCCATCGCGCTGCGCCCCGACGACGAGATGAACTATCTGTGGCGGGGCGACCTGTACGACGACGCCGACCGTGAGGATCTCGCCGTCCGCGACTATGATCACGCGCTGGCGCTGGTCCCGGACGACGACCGCGTCCTCAACAACCGCGGCTTCGTGCGCGGCAAGCTTGGCCAGTACAAGGAGGCCATCGCAGACTTCGACCGCGCCATCGCGCTGATGCCCGGCGCCGCGCTCTACTACGTGAACCGAGGGCAAGTGCGAGACAGTGCGGGAGACCACGACAAAGCCATAGCGGATTTCGATCAGGCGATCGAAATCTATCCCGAATATGCCGCAGCCTATCGCCTGCGCGGCGACGCCTATGAGTCGAAAAACGACGACAACCGCGCCATGGCGGACTATCAGGAGGCCGTCCGGCTGGCGCCGGGCGACGCCGTCGCCCACAACGATCTCGGCGTCATCTGGGACAAGCAGGGCCAGACCGACAAGGCCATCGCCGCCTTCAGCGACGCCATCAAGATCGCACCCCGCTACGCCAACGCCTTCGACAATCGAGGCCTGATGTACGCCCGCAAAGGCGACCAGAAGCGCGCCATCGCCGACTTCACGAAGGCCATCGCACTGTTGCCCGATGATCCCTCGTATCTGAGCCACCGCGCCGACGCCTATGCCGACAGCGGAGACGATGCGCGCGCCGTGAAGGACTATACCGCCTCGCTGAAGCGCGACCCCGACAACTACGCGACCCTCAACAATCGCGGCAACGCCTATTCCAACCTGGGCAAGAACAAGCTCGCGCTGGCCGATTACGACCGCGCCCTGGCGCTGGCGCCCAGGAACGCCATCATCCTCGCCAATCGCGCCGACACGCTGAAAGACATGCAGCGCTATGAACCGGCGCTGGCCGACTACGACGCGGCGGTCGAGATCGATCCGTCAGCGCTGCATTTCGGCAAGCGCGCCGACCTGGAAGCGATGATGGGACGTTCCGAGGCCGCCATGGGCGATTACGGCCGCGCTATCGACCGGGACGTGAAGTACTGGCCGGCCTATTACGGGCGGGCGGCGCTGCGCCGGAGGGGCGGCGATGAGGAAGGGGCCGTGGCGGATTACACCAAGGCCATCAAGGACGCGCCCGATGCCGCGAAGGCGCAAACCTATGCGCGCCGCGCCGACACCTATCTCGCGCTCGGGCGCGACGCCGACGCCTTGGCCGACTGCCGCCAGGCGCTGCAAGAGGAGCCCGACTACGCCCCGGCGCATCTTGTGTGCGGATCGGCACAGGAGCGCGAGGGTGCCAACGACAAGGCTCTCGCAGAGTATGACCTTGCCTTGCGCTACGACCCGGACCTGGCGGAGGCGTACAAGCGACGCGGCCTTCCGAAGCGCAAGCTGGGGGACGCAAAGGGCGCCGATGCCGACCTGGCCAAGGCCAGGACGGCGCGCCATGCGGGCGTTTAGGGCGCGCCGCGCAGAAGGAATACCAACGGTCTCTAAGCGGCCGATTTGGCCTTGCGGGCGCGCAGCATGCCGTAGAGCAGTCCCATGCCCATAAGCGCCACGCCCATCGTGGCCGGCTCGGGTACCGAGCCACCGCTGATCGGCACGCCGCCGACCGACACCCCGTCAAACGCCAGACCGGTATCGTACTGATTGTCGAGCCAGTTCGTGACGCCGAAGACGATGCGATAATTGCCGCTGCTGGCAATCGTGTAGGCCGACTCGATCCAGCCCGTGTAGCCGCAGCCGTTTCCGGTGCCGCCGTAGCACCAGCCCGAATAGGCGCCGAGCGGCGACCATGTGGGCGGTCCCGGGATGATGGCGGAACTGCTCGGCGTCAGCGTGGAATCGTCGGCCGGAAGGCCCTGGCCGGGACTGATGTTTCCGGACGGCTCGGTGCGGGCCGTGAACAGCCAAGCGACGTGCGAGCCTGAACTGGTCTGCAGCTCGGCCCAGCCGTAATCGGTGAAGTTGCCGGAGCTGCCTTGTCCGTCCGACGTCACGTAGTTGAAGAAGAACGTCAGCGCCTTGCCCGCGCTCGCGGCGAAGTCCACGGTCGTGAGCGTCGAGCCGTCGGCGGTGCTGCCACCTCCGTTGCCCACGCTGGCGATGGTGCCCGCGCCGGTGATGCCGCCCGCCGTCGAAATCCATTGATATGTCGCATTTCCCGTGGGCGACAGCGTCACCACGCCATCGGCACCCGAGGTGCCGCAGCTGCCCACGCAGACATCGGCGAAGGCGGAAGATGCAGACAGGAGCAAAGCTGCGATGCCCGCCCCGGCGACGATTCCTCTGACACCCATGATCGCTACCCTAACGTTGGGGGTCCGCTCGAACGGCGGATTGGGGGCAGACGATACAAGTGTTATGCCAGGACTATGGTGTCACCCATATCACTGCAATTACAATAGGTTAGCCAACAATCGCCATTAACCGAGACACGATTCTGTAAAGGAGATTTACAGCGCCGGTGGCGGGCCGCGACCGACGATGATGAGCACTATGTCTACGTCATAGCCCTATAACGGCCTCGCCATCGGAACGCGGCATCACCCGTCGCGGCTGCCTTTGATCGGATATGCCTCCAAGATCGATTGACATTGCTTCACGAGGGGCGGCAGGGAAAAGGCCGGCTGGCCGCTGGTCGGATGTCATTGAATAGATTGAAATTACTGGACTCCAGCAGGATACCCTGTGCTGGCCCTTCCGGCCAAAAGCTGAATGATATCAACGTGCCGAGCGCCATCCGCCCTTACAAAGGCGTCGGTATTGCGTTTTGTACCCATGAGTGGTACATAGATACATAGACGGAGCCGCCGGATGATTGTGAGCTTTCGGGACGACTGGCTGCGCACTTTCTTCGTCGAGGACGCGCGGTCACGGCACATCCCGTCCGATCTCGAGAGCCGGCTCTTTCGCAAGCTCCAGATGATCGACGACGCGACGACTGATCAGGACTTGCGAGTGCCGCCCAGCAATCACTTTGAGAAGCTGCGCGGCAATCTGGCAGGGTTCCACTCGATCCGCGTCAACAGTCAGTGGCGGCTGGTATTCCAGTGGGACGGCGCCCGCGGTGAGGCGGAAGGCGTCTATCTCGACGACCACAGCCACAGATGAGGCGAACCATGCTGACGACGAAGCGTAAGCCGGCCACGGTCGGCGAGATTCTGATCGAGGAGTTCATGCAGCCGATGGGGCTGACCCAGGCCGCATTGGCCGAGGCGATGGGCGTTCAGCGCAAGCACGTGAACGAGCTGTGCAACAATCGCCGGACCGTGACGGCGGCGACCGCGCTCATCCTCGCGCGCGTATTCGGCAACAGTCCGGACTTCTGGCTGAACGTGCAGCGGCGCAGCGATCTGTGGGAGGCGCTGAACAATCCCCGCGAGCGCGACCGGATCGAACGTGCGACGCCGCTCGGTACGGCGGCGTGATCTTTGTCGCCGGGAAGAGGAAGATCGCCCCGGTGCTCGCAGTTCTGCTCTGAAGTGGCGGACAGGGAGGGATTCGAACCCCCGGTACGGTTACCCGTACGCCGCATTTCGAGTGCGGTGCTTTCAACCGCTCAGCCACCTGTCCGCGGCAACAATTCCGCCGTTTACAACGTGAACGCGGCAGAACAACTTTAGAACAAACCTGGACCTTGGACCATTCGTGGACCAAATCGCCCCCGGGACCCGGTTTGAGGGCGGCTTTCTACATGCGCCGGGGGTTACTCCACAAGGGCGGAGCATAGCCCGCGGGGCTATGCCGCTAAGTACGGCCGCAGCATGCCGCGCAGACGCACAGCCCGTTGTCCGTCCAACGCCAACCAACCGCAGTCGCTAGCGATGGGATGTTGTCCTGTTGGATAAAGCTTACAACCCTATCCTTTTCGTAGGCGACAGTTCCTGTGGGCAGAGGCATGAACTGGCCGTCGGCATTATGGGCGTGTGGCACAAAAATGCCTAAACCATGTCTAGCCAACTCCCGGGCGATTTCTTCGACGCGTGCTTTTTCCGCTTCGTTTAGAGAACGCAAGATGTCAGTCACGGTCACCTCCAGCGACTACGAATTGCAGCGTTTGTACATTGGCATTTGGCACTGATTTCTTGTGTTCTCCCAAATCTTGAAGCTGAACGGTTATATCGTGGCTGCCGGGATGTACTGTGTCGGCAATGTGGAACGCGACCCTCGCATACCCAAGGCCTGCGGATACTACGCCTACCGCGTTTCCCAAATGGTCACGAACGGTTACTCCGTCAGGATTGAGGAGGTCAAAACCAAGATCGAGGAGCTTAAGCAGTACTTCTGCTCTTTCGCCGGGACGATACGAGCGCTTGTTGAACAGTGCGTACTCGACGTATGGAATGTCTTTGTCTCTGGGTGCTGATTGCAGCGGGTGCACCTTTAGGGCACGAGAGTCATCAAAAAACTGCGGATAGATGATCGGAAACAGCGCCTTTTGAAGCCCGCTTCTGATTTGGTCCCCTATTTTCTCCGCCCTAGTTTCTTTTCTGAAATAAATGGCTGCCACTGCCCAAGAACTCAGAACGCTGATCACAACGTTCAACGCCAAGCCGCCAACAGCGGCCCAACTAAGGTAAAGCATCCTGCATCTCCCAAAGGGGTAGCAAAGTTACCCTAGTTCACTTCCGAAGCACATTCGAAAGCAGCGATCCAGCCACTTGCGCAGCTGCGCCTTCGGCGTCTGCTGTGGAATGAGTGTAGATACTCAACGTTACGGAAGGATTCGAGTGCCCAAGCCGGGCGCTTACGGCTGCGACGGGCACGCCCGCTTGCAGCAGCAATGTCGCGTGCGTGTGCCGCAAATCGTGGAAACGCAGCCCTGTAAATCCCAGCTTGGCCGCCGTAGCAGCAAACGCCTTGCTTATCGGGTCGTGGCGCCGTGGCTTCGCGGGGTCCACTGGAGATGCAGGAAATACGAGCGCGTCCATTGTCAGCAGGCTGCGCAATGTCGTCACGTCGCCAAGTCCGCGAAGGCTCCGCTGCTCGGCCTCCTGCCGGTCGCGCTCCGCTTTCAGCATCGCGGTCAATCCGTCATCTAGTCGGATCGTGCGACGGCTGCGCTCCGTTTTCGGCGTACCCCGCTCCAGCCCGGCGCTTGTTGGCTTAAGCGCCGCGGAAATACGAAGCGTCTTTGCCTCCCAATCAACCGCCGACCACTCCAGCGCGAGCAGTTCATTGATGCGTGCCCCCGTGCCAGCGGCAAGGGCAACAATCGGAAACAACGCATTGCCCTCAAATGCACGCAGCAGCTTGTCCAGCTCAGGCTGGGTCAACGCTCGTCCGCCACTCTGTGCCGTGAACTTGGGCGGCGATGCATTCGCGACCGGGTTACGAGCGATGGTGCCAAGCTTGACGGCCGATTTTAGACACGAACCAAGCACTACATGAACGTAGTGAACCGTGGAAGCGTGCAGCCTGTCCGCCTCTAGTTGCTGGTAGAGTTCGTTTACGCGGACGGTGGACAGTTTCTGCAGTGCTATCTTGCCAAGCGCCGGGAGGATGTGGCGGTCCAGCAGACTTTTCTGCCGGTCGTAGGAGCGGAGTGAGACTGCGCGTTTTAAGTACTGCTCGGTCCAGGTGGCCGCCCACTCCTCCAAACTCATGCTGCTGGGCGCCGTCCAGCGGTGTTCTGCAATTTCAGCGCGGATCACATTCCGGCGTGCAATGGCCTCCTCCTGTGTCCCCGTGACCGTCTCGGTGTGTCGCTTGCCGTCCTTCACGTACCGTATACGCCACGAGTCTGGGCCGCGCCGATCAATTCCCGCAAGCTTCTTTGCTTTTCGGCTCATGACTTCCGCTCCTTGCGCGAGCGCTCAAGCTCTCCTGACAATTTCGTCACGGGCAAATCCGCGCGAATATCAAGCAATGCGCGCTGTTCAGTTGTCATGGGACTTGGCGCACCATTTTCGTAGCTTCGCTCTTGTGCATTCGCCATGCGAAGCCACCAATATTCTGCAGCCATTTCGGCCTGGCCATGGGGTGAACGGACCTTTGACCCTCCGTAGAGACGGTCAACCAGCCGGCCAACAGCCGATTTCAAATCTTGAGCCCTATCACTAGAATCGCCATAGGTTTCCAATTCGTTGGCCAAAAGAGAAACCAATCGCCCAAGGGCGCGTGCTTCCGGCTTCTCCTGCTTCTCAAGCTCTGCCCATGCACCACGTTGCAGGCTTTCTCTCACGCGGTGTTCAATTTCCATAGGCAAAGATCGCCCCGACACCTCACACGCCCGTTTTGCCAATTCAAGCAATTCGGCTGATAGGCGGACAGGCTGTGCATTCGCACGCGGCATTCGGCTTTCCAATCTAGTAGAGGCAACGCCAAACTAGCACCATTACGTGCCTCGTGCAACACAAGAATTGACTTCGTGCAAATCGTGCCTATTATGCCCACACAGAAGGACGCCAATGTGGTGCGGTTCTAGCGGCGTATGGAGTAAACCAATGTCCCCCTCAAATGAGTGCCCCCTGATGCCCGGCGAACTTGCGAAGCTTATGGGCTGTTCAAGACCTGTGATCGACGCGGCTTTGAAAGCTGGAACGATTCCGCATACCCGACTGGGACGACGAATCTTTATCCCGAGAACAGTTGCTACTGCCCTGCTAAATGGCGAGCCACTCAAACAGTCAAAATGACACTCAATGGAAACGAGCAAGAGGTTGCGAGCCATGATTAGGACGACCGAACGGAAAGAATTCGTAGCACGCGCCATCGATACCGCTTCTCGGGTTGCACGCGAAGGCGGGGTTGGTCACGTCCAACTTCCACATCCTGAAACGGGGCAATTGGCCGTCTTCGAAGTCAACCAAGAGAGCGCTCATGAAATACTCTGTGCGTTGCTGGACCGTTTGGCCAGCGACCTATGGAATCAAATCGCGGATGGTTGCTCGCTACCGCTGCAGGACCGGGAATTCCTTCGTGTTTGGACTGCAGTGACCATAGCGGAAAGCGAAGATGCGGAACAGGAGCGTAGAACGGAATCCAGCGCGCGCCGATCCCATCTGTATGTGATCCAGGGCGACAAGCAGTGACTGCTGGGGCTATGCGTTCAACCATATCAACAAGCGGTCGCAGGAGACACACCGCTAAGGAAAAGAGGAAGGTGTCTCATGTCCGATCGATCTAAGGACCACAGGGCTTTTGCCAACGATCTAATCTCAGAATTCCGAACAGCAGGCGCCTCGCTTGTTGTCATTCCAGAAGTTGCTGGAATCGACTGGCAAGTGGTCTTGAGCGATGTGCGCCATTCTTTGGTCGTCACGAATCGACCTTCCATAGCCCTGCAGCTCTGCCGACAGGGCCAGGCAGCAATTGCAGTCATAGGCGCTACTGAGCCGCAAATCGCTGCTGTGCTCCGGAGTCGAGGTGCCCGTGTCTACAGCAAAGAAGGGGCGAACTAACATGAATGCGCCTCCTTCAAACGCAACGGCCATGTCCGATCTCGCCGTCGCTGATCTCGCGCGGTCTGGTATTTCGGCTAACCAGGCTGTGACGTTGGGCATGTTCTCTGTGACGAGCGCCGCCACCGATACATGTTTTCGCGAATTTCGTGCACAGCCTGCGTTGGTGATTCCTTACTTTGACATTCGTGGCGACCAACTCTGGTTTGAACGAGACGGAACGCGCCTGCCATTTGGTCGCGTCCGGTATCTCGGCTCAACTCCGCAGAAGCTCGGATTTCAAGGCCCGCGGGACCTGGGCAAGTACGGCCAGCCGGCGCGAAGCGGCATCCACGCGTATTTTCCGCCCGGCATTAATTGGGCTGCAGTCGCTGCCGACCCTCGCCAACCCTTGCTGCTGGCAGAGGGAGAAAAGAAGGCTGCAAAGCTCTGCCTTGAGGGTTTTAACGCAATTGGCATTGGCGGTTGCTGGAACTTCCGAACGGACGGCGGGCTTGAGGGCTTAAAGCTACTCATGCCGGAGCTGGAGCAATTTGTCTGGCAAGGCCGCTCTGTGTATCTCGCAATCGACGGTGACGCAGCCACCAATCCCCAAATTGCAGCAGCCGAGTGTCGCCTAGCACTGGAACTTGGGCTGCGGCGTGGTGCATCCGTTTACCGCATCCGTTTCCCTGCCGCTGCGGACGGTTCAAGGATGGGCGCTGACGATTACCTTGTTGCCTACGGCGCCGATGCATTCGAGCAGCTGGCAGCCAAGGCCGAGAAGATGCGCGAGGCGGACGCCCACGTGGCCGACTTGAACCAGAAGCACGCCGTCATCTGCGTGGGCGGCAAAACCTTCGTCGCGGACTTCGCCTACGACGCGGCCTTGGAGCGGCGCAAGATCAACTATTTTACGCCGAAGGATTTCGCCGTGGCTCTCGCCAACCGGTTCGTCGCAGACCCGAACGACCCGCGCAAGCAGGCGCCGCTGTCATCGGTATGGCTCAAGCATCCTCATCGCCGGCAGTACTTGGGCGGTGTAACGCTTGCGCCGATGCAGGATGTACCCGAAGGTGTGTTCAACTTGTGGCGGGGCTTCTCCGTTGAGCCGAAAAAAGGAGACTGGTCACTTTTCCGTTCTCACATTCTCGACAACGTGTGCGCGGGCGCACCGGCACTGTTCGATTACATGTTGAACTGGATGGCCCGGCTCGTCCAACACCCCGGCGAGCCGGGGCAGGTCGCGATTGTGATGCGCGGCGGACGTGGTGTCGGGAAGGGCAAGGTTGCATGTTGGATTGGCCGCATGATGAACGATCATTTCATCCAAGCGACCCAGGCCGACCACGTAACGGGCAAGTTCAACGGCCACCTGCAGGACTGTGTTGTGTTGTTCGGAGACGAGGCATTCTTCGCCGGCAACCCGGCACATGAAAAAATCCTCAACGGGCTAATCACAGAGACAACCCGGCTTTCGGAACAGAAATTTCTTAATGCCGTGACGGTGCGCAACTACATTCACCTGATACTGTCCACCAATTCAGAGTGGGCCATTCCAGCCGGTATGGACGAGCGTCGTTACCTCGTTCTCGACGTGCCCGACCACATTCACAAGCAAGATTCGCCCTACTTCGCGGCAATCGACGCTCAGATGGAGAGCGGCGGCCTGGCAGCTATGCTGTTTGACCTGCAGCAGCGTGACATCTCAAAATTCGAGGTTCGCCGCGTGCCGCAGACTGCGGGGCTGGCGGATCAGAAGCGACGCACGCTACACGCCCGCGGCGGTGCGCTCGCATGGCTCCAGGACATTCTAACAGCCGGCGAGGTCAAATACATTGGCGAGGTGAAAACGACCGTCGCGTGGAGTGCGAAGGGCCTGCAGGTCTCGCGAAACGAGCTGTTTGACGCTTACGAAGCGTGGGAGCGCAACCGTCCCGGACGCGCGCACCCGGAAAGCCGCGAAGCATTCGGCCGCCGGCTCAAGGCGGTCCTGGGGGCGTCTTTCAAGGGTGGCGACAACACGAAGCTGCCAAAAGCCGTCAACGCTGAGCGCCCTCGTGCCTACTTCTTTGCCCCCCTGGATCAATGCCGGCTGGCGTTCATGGCATCGCAGAACATGCCTGGGCTGTGGAGGGCGGATGATGAATAACCACTGCGTCCGGGTTGTCCGCGTTGCATCCGGGTTCTGTCCGGGGGCAAGTGTTGGATTTCGCTCAATAGTCCAGGTGTCCGGGTTCTCTCCTCAAAATCATATAGAGGGAATGCAATACATCCCCGAAATGCATAGCGTTGTCCCGTATACAATAATTCCGGTCGGACCCCGGACAACCCGGACTTACCCGGACATTCCAACAGAACCAATGCCTTGGCACGTCCGGGCGTATCAGTCGCACTCGGACAACCGGACGCGACCGCGCGGCATCACGCGACCTTCTAATTCAGTTTGAGTCAACGATCATGAGCAAAACTGTACCTGCAGCGCCTCCCCAGACCGTGATGTTTGATGACCTCACGGCCAAACAATCGCGGTTCGTTTGTGAGTTCGTTGAGCGCGGAGGCAAACCCGGTGACGCTGCCGATGCTGCTGTAGCAGCCGGATACGCACGTCCAGGGCATGCGGGCCGTGCCGCGGCACGCTCAAGAGCGCACGAGCTATTGCGGACCCCTGCGGTTCTCAAAGCACTGCACGAGGAACGAGCACGCAGGCTAAGCGCAGGGGCGGTACTCGGTGTTCGCACGCTCATGGACCTGTGCCAAAACGCACGCAGCGAGCAAGTACGCCTCAGCGCCGCAAAAGAATTGGTGGACCGCGGGCACGGCCCTGTCGTGAGCCGCAACGCGAGCCTGAACGTGACCACCACGATTGAGGATGTGCTGGACCAGCTCGATGCTCAGGAGAAGCAGCGAGCAGCGGCAGCCGCGGGACAGACAATCGACGTTGCACCGGTCCCGAGGATTGACGGCGATGAACAGTGTTAGCTGGGCTGGGATTGGTGGCTTTGGTCCGCCCGTTGGTCCACGCCGAGGATTGCCGAGGCTAACACGCTGGAGCATTTAGTGGTTTTCGGCGGCTAACACTGCACCCTTACTACGGTGCCGTGTGATATGTCGCGCCTGCCTCGCCCGCGGCTCCGTCAAATTCCCGCTTGAGCTGTCGGTATTGGGACCACTCACCAAGGTTCAACGTCCGAATCTTCTGGGCGGCCTCCAATTCGGCTAGCCGGGCGACCCGATATTGATGTCCGCCGGCTTGAGCTTCAATGCGAGCTGCTTCTTCTTCCCGCTGAGCGCGCCGCTCGGCATGTTGCTTGTACAAGAACATGCCTATCCCAACGATGGCGAAAAAGATCAGAGCCCCCGGTTCGAGCAGGGTTACGACAAGAAGGCCGACGGCCAGGACTCCGATACCCAGAATACTCAGCGCTTCTCTCGTCCAAACAGCGAGTGCGAATAGCGCTATGCCACCGAGCACCACTCCACCCGCCACTTCAAGCACCAGCATCATGTCGATTCTCCCGTTCCCGGCCCGAGACCCTGCATAGCCCCGCTCCGTAGCTAGCGGCGGCATTCTGCTACACCACAAGTTTACGAATTGTAGGCCTATTGTCCGTGGTTTTATATATCCACGGTTTGATTGCCTTACGATATGAAGGCGCAAATCGTTGTGGCAAGAAATCTTAGACGCTTAAGGGTAGCCCGGGACTTGTCACAAGAGAATTTGGCCGTGGATGCCGGCGTGGATCGCACATATGTCAGCCGGCTGGAACGCGGTTTGGAAAACCCAACCGTCGCCGTTCTGGAGCGCTTGGCAATCGCACTTGAAGCGCAGATAGCCGACTTGTTTGATTCTGCGCGCGTCGTCCGTGGCCCAGTGAAACCGCTGCGGAGCGGCAGACGCCCGCGCGCGCAGTAATGCCCCTCGCAACCTCAAATGTCGTGAAAACAACCGGCCTGCCCCCGGGGGGTACCTTCGATAGCCGCGGGCTGTAACGCCTCAATGGTGCACTCTCACGATAGAATCCAAAATCGGACCTTTGCGATAGACTCACACGGTGAGGACTGACCGCGAGCATCCACAAGTTCGAACTCGAATACTATGGCGAGCGCGTCCAAAAGGCCCCAATCTTCGCCGGGCTGCCGGCTGAGGCTCATGCATGGACGCGTTACTTTTTCTGAGACTCCCCCACCCCGACGATTTCATGACGCGGGAAATTGGAGCTTTGCGGAAGCACTTGCCGGAGGGCAGCGCCCCAGCCTTCCACACTGAAAAGACCCGGGCGTTCCTCGTTCCCTGGGAAGGGCGATTGGATCAGCTGCTCCGGCAAATCAAGCGCGAACTGGATGCGTTTGAAGATTGGGACCTAATTGAGATGGGACGCGAAAGCTATAGCAAAAACAATGCTGGGACCGTTGAGACATGGTTCAGGCGACACGTGCGTTGGGTTTCAGGCCCTGTAGGCGACGAACCAGACTGGGATGCGATGGCGGAGTGGTGCCGGACTCACTGAGAAGTCATTTAGCGGAGCTGCGCAATGCACCCGGAAGCAACAAAAGAGCTGATGTCCCTTCTGTCCGACTTGGCACCAGGATGTTTGAACAATCCGCCGGTGACGATATCGCCAGCGTTTCAGCGTGATGCACTCCTGGAGGTTCTAAAGCAGTTATGGGGTGACGACTTCCCGATAGTCGCAAGGCAGCCCTACGAAGCGTCGTACGGGCCAGAGGCGGATATGGTGCTACGGGCCTTGGCTCGGGGCGGGGATAATACTATTGGCCTGCAGCCTGGGGCCGCGCGTGTCCTGCTGGAACGCGTGCTACAGGCTATCGCAGTTCTGGCAGCCAACGTAGAGGTGGGGCGGGGTGGCATTCCAATGCCCTCTGGCCTCGCGCCATCTGTCCAGACGGGAGCTGTCGTGCTCTGGTGGCTCTACCATATGGATTTGCCCTATCCCCCAACAGACCGCACGGGAGTCAAGTTGGCATGCCTCAATTGAGCGCGTACCCTCACCCGTAACGGCTAAGTGGCTCTGCCACCTACACCCAATCCGTGGCGGAAAACAGCGGCGTGTCTGGGCCCAACAGCGCACCCTGCGAGGTATCAGTGCAAATGCTGTCTCTTGAAACGTGGCTTCACCTCCTGGGGCCGACACCGCGCAAGATTGTCTTTCCATATATGGAGCTTATGAGCGGGCGCGATAGGGAGCCGCCAGTACTGGTTGGCTCCGGTGAAGTGAATCTTCAGACTCCGAACAGCTTTGAATACACAGTCGTGGGCAAGGCGTCAGACGATAGGGAGACATTTGGCCGTTTTCTAAGAGCGCAGAAGAATCCGTATGAAACGTTTGACCAGTTTAGGCTTATAGGAAAAGACGAAACAGGCCTTGAGTGGCAATTCGGCTGGACAAGGCCAATCGTAACAGACATGCCCGGCGCCACTTGGTCGATAATGGGCGAGATACAAGTCCTCTCAACGGACGTATCCGATTCGTCCGTAAACCAGCTCTGCTCCGCTGAGAACATTATTGAGTTTGCCGTGGAGCATCCGATGGCTCGCGTGCTTGGTGCATTTACGACGCGCATGGCCGATTCCCCGTCGCCAATGCGTCAGCATCAAATCGAGGTGCTAGGCGCTTCAATCGAGTTCAGATACAGACCAGACCTGCACACTCTGAGCATCCTGTGCCCGACAACAGAGGAATTGCCGCATCCGTACCTGGAGAACTGGCTGACAGCGCCCTTCCGTATCATTTTTGGTCAGTGCGTTTATCCACGGCTGGTCGCGCGGAATTTCGGCAACGGGCGAGCCATGGTCAATCTGAGAAGGTCGCCGGGCGTCATTCGCAACGCCGGCTTCGCTGCTTTGTGGGGTGGCGAAATTGGTGACAAGTCAAAAGACGCTTTCTGGAGCCTCTATGCGCGCCTGCTTACGTTTATCGCCAGAGCGCGCGACGCGCGGGGGGATCGGCTATTTGAGGAAAATCCCTTGGGCCAGTTCTACCAAGAAGTAGCTCAGACCGCTCGGGGCACACGATGGGTTTGGGCCCTCACGCTCGCCAGCGTGGTAGAGGGACAAACTAGGATGTTAGTGCCGCCAGGCACACTTCGATCCGATGTGGACCCCTGCGAAGTCCAAAGCCTGTGCGATCACATTCTAGCGTGGAAGGGGTCGCCTTCGCTGAGAGACCGGGCAATCCAGAGTGTCGCTAGCGCCCAAGAAGTAACTGCAACACGGGCTTTGGTTGACCTACGTAAGCAGGGGGTAATCTCTGACCTAGAGGTCTCAAGCTGGAAGTCTGTGCGAAACGAAGTTATGCATGGAGCTCTGCTCTCGCCGTGGTCCGAGAAGGAAGAAGACGAGAAACTTGGCAATTTGGCGAGCCTCTTTCACAAGCTCACAATGCAGATACTGAAACAGGCGGAGGGCCTTGACGCGGTGCCAATCAAACCGTGAGCCGCCTGTCCAGCGATATGGTAGCCTTGGACCATTTGCCGGACCAGAAGCACATCAAACTAGCTTGAACTAGATGCAACGCGGCTACAGTGGCAGCAGCGCCAAGCGCTTGTTTTGTCGAACTACAAGCGATGCGCTGTGATTACATTGAATCCAGCCCGCTGTCTTTCGAGTGCGGTGCTTTCAACCGCTCAGCCACCTGTCCAACCCGCTGAAATGACATGGTTTTCCGGTACGATGCAAAATTCCGCGCGCCGCCGCCGCTACCGATTTTGCCACTGAAACCAATCATTTCGACGCCGAGGCGCGCTTATAGCATGTCCCCCACCCGCGTCGAGGGGCAGGCGGAGGGTTTCCCGCCCCTAACCGGCCCCGAGATCCCGGAAGCTGTAGCCGAATGCGTTGATGTCGCGCTCGTAGCGCCACTCCGTGTAGCGGACTTCCGTCTCGCTCCAGGCGCGCTTGACCAAGTTACGGATCCTGTTCGAACTCTGCCGATAGCTCCTGCTCGCCCAGCAGCTCAGATACCGATCGTCGAGGCCGGCCTTGACGGCGGACGGATCCATTCCCGGCGGCAATCCCAGAAGGCGTTCGATCCTCGAGGCCGAAGAGGCCGGAGCGCGCGTGAAGTCCTGGTACCGCAGCACGCAGGCGCGCTGCAGATGCGGCAAGTCCTCGAACAGATAGCGATGGCAGACAAGCCAGTTGCGGACGATCAAGGGCAGCGACGCACGATGGTCCCAACGCAGCACCGCCAGGGCGTGCGCCACCGGATGGCGCATGATGAAGACGAAGCTGGAATCCGGAAACGCCGCCTGCAAGAAACGCGACATCACGATGTTGATCGGCGATTTCTCGCACAGCACCGGCCTGGTCAGATCCCAATAGGGCTTCCAGGACGCAAACAATTCCTGCCGCGCCCGATCGACCAGCGGCGAAGCCTCGGTCAGGTGGCAGCATGGATGAAGTCCGAAGCGCGTTTCGCCGCCCAAGGCGCCGCCTGTCGGATAGACGGACTGAAGGAATTGGCCTTCGTCCATCGGCACGCCCGTATTGGCAAGGCCGCTGACCTGCGGATGGCTGGACACGAGCTGCGCCAGAGGCGTCGTGCCGCTCCGGTGCATGCCGCCAACGAAAATGAAGCGATGGCCGGTCGATGCCACGCCTGCCCACCCCCAGCACTGCAGTCCTGGCGGCCGGCTTGCGAAGCGATGGCGCCATGGATCATAGGCGTATCCGAAGGCCTATGACCTCGGCCAGCGAATATCGCGTCTATGGTTTATCATAGCAGTACGCAAGATGCATGATTTTGGGACCCACTTCCGACGTAGAACGTACATTGCAAACCAGCACTGGAATTGTGGGTATCGAAATGCGGCGGGTCCTGCGCTCTGCGCGGTGCCGGGAAAATACCGGCCGTCGAGCGACTTCCGCAACCGGCGAGACGGTCACGCCGTCCGCCTGCGGAACGTCCAATCCCAAATCGGATGACCGCCCCGTTCGCGGTCGCGGCCGCCTTCCACAGCGGCAAACCATGCAACCGCGGCGCCGAGCAGAAGCCCCGCCGCGACAAGAAAGGCCTGCATCACAGCCGCCTGCCGCGCGCGATGAATCTCGTCGGCTGCTTCGCCGATGACACGCTCGGTGCGTGCCGCCGCGTCGTTGTCGGGAATGTCGGCATAGTTCCCCACCAGATGCGCCAGGTAATTGCGGTCCTCGGAACCGATGCCGGATCGACCTTGGCTCTTCAGCAGGATGCGGGCAGCCTCCGCGCGCCGGTAGGCGATATCGTTTTCGGGCGCGCGCCGCGGCATCCGAAACAATTCGTCGAGTTCCGATGCGATGATGGTCTCGCCGGCAACCGAACCCGGTGCGGAACCACCGGCCGGCACGGCGGTGCGTGAAATCACGGCGGCGCCCGCAACGGCGAGCACGGCGGTGACAAGCACCGCCAGTCCCCACATCACGATGCCGTTCATGCCGTCGCGGAATTCCAGTTCCGCCCCGACAACGGCGCGCAGCCGCATCCGACCGGCGACATAACCTCCGAAGCCGAAACTGGCGAGCGCCACGAAGACGAGATAGATGCCCGAGCACAGCCACAGCCACGGCGAGGAATCGCGCCAAGTGGGCGCAGTGGAGACGACAGACAGGCCGATCCCGGCTCCGAAAGCCAGCAACGTCATGGAAAGGCCGGCGGCGACAGCGGCACCGGCGATGACCGCCGACCAACTGATCGCCGACTCGCGACCGTCGGCTGCCGGAACGCCTGCGGCGCTCATCTCAGCCCCAGGAACGACAGGATCGCGAGGATGACCACGATCAGGCCGACCAGATAAATCAAGCCGTTCATGCGGAGGTTCCTCCACGCGTGGCAGGTCACGCACAACATGCGCTCAACGGGTCAATGTGACCGTCGGTTCCGGAGCCGAGATGGCCGGGTCATCCTTTCGGCCGTGATGGAGGCCGAGCCCGGGGGACAATCGGCGGTCAAATTGCGCCGGCGTTTTGCCGCCGCTCCTTCCACGGGCGTCGCATCAAAGACTAGCCTTCGCCGGCCAGCCAATCGAACGAGGCGTCGGCGGCGATCGCCGGCAGCACCGGATCGAGCGCCTTGCGCATCGAATCGACGAACAGGTAAGGCGGATTCACCACCAGCAGACCGGCAGCCGACAACCGCGCCTCGTCCCGATCACGCAAGGCGATATCCAGACGGACCGCCTTCTGCGCGCCCGCCGCCAGGACTTCGCCGCAGAACGCGTTCGCGGCGGCGGCGGATTTCACGGGGAACCAGATCAGATAGGTGCCGGTGGCAAAGCGGCGGAAGCCCGCGGCGAAAGCTTCCGCTGCCTGGGCGAATTCGTCGGGCGCCTCGTACGGTGGATCGATGAGGATCGCGCCCCGCCGCTCCGGCGGCGGCAGGAGCGCCGCAAGCCGCTTGTAGCCGTCGCCCTGCTCGGTCCGCGCATTGCGGTACGGCTCGAGCAATGCGGTCAGCGCCTCGTGTTCGCCGGGATGCTTCTCGACGGCCACGAGCCGGTCCTGCGGGCGCAACAGTCGCGCCGCGATGAGCGGCGACCCCGGATAGACGGGCCCCGCGACCAGGTCGAGATACGCATCCAACAGCGCCGAAAGTCCTCGCAGCGAGCGGATGCGGGCGATCCCCGCCTCGGCTTCGCCCGTGCGGCGCGCTTGCGCACTTGCCAGATCGTAGGCGCCGCGCCCGGCATGGGTATCGATGACCGCAAAGGCAGCCTCTTTGCGCCGCAAGTGCAGCAAAACAGCAAGCAGCGCCAAGTGCTTGGCGATGTCGGCGAAATTCCCCGCATGGAAGGCGTGGCGGTAGTTCATGCGCAAAGTCTAGCCATTGTCAGGCCCGGCGGCACGCGCTCGCGCGGCGGCGGGCCATTTGACAGACAACTTCGCGCTATGCGGGCGGCACAAAACACAGTAGGCATTTATAAGATAAATGACTCGCACGACGCGGGCGCGGCAGGAGGGGCAAACGGGGCATGCATCTGTCGCTGTTCGACATGGCTGTCGTGATCATCTACGCCGTGTCGGTGCTGGCCGTCGCCCAATACCTGCAACGGGGAAAGGCGCGATTCTCGGACGGCCCAGAAGAATATGCGCCGTTGCCGCGCGCCCTGCCCTGGTGGGCGATCGGTACTTCGCTGATCGCGGCGAACATCTCGGCCGAGCAGATCATCGGCATGTCGGGTTCGGCCTATGCGCTGGGCATCGCCATCGCCGCCTACGAGTTGCTTGCGGCCCTCGCGTTGTTGATCGTCGGCAAATTCTTCCTGCCCATCTACCTCAAGAACAACATCTCGACCATGCCGGAATTCCTCAAGCGGCGGTACGGAACGCCGACGCAGGTGGTGATGGCGGTATTCTGGCTGGGGATATACGTGCTTGTGGCGCTGACCTCGACGATCTGGCTGGGGGCCATGGCGGTTCACACGGTCACGGGGCTGACGCTTGTCTCCAGCCTGATCCTGCTCGGTCTGTTCGCCGGGAACTACGCGCTTTATGTCGGCCTCAGGGCCGCGGCATTCACCGATGTCCTGCAGGTGTCGATGCTCGTGCTGGGCGGCCTGGTGATCGCCGTCTTCGCGCTCGACAAGATATCGGCCGCACATGGCGGTGCCGGCGGCCTCGACGGCCTGCTCGCCGGATTCGCGATTCTCACCAAGGAACTGCCCGAGCACTTTCATCTGATCCTGGAGCCCGGCAATCCCTACTACAAATACGTTCCGGGCCTGTCCGTCCTGCTCGGCGGAATGTGGGTCATCAATCTTTCCTACTGGGGCTTCAACCAGTTCATCGTGCAGCGGGCGCTGGCGGCCAAGAGCATCCGTGAAGTGCAGAGCGGCGTGGTGCTCGCCGCCTTCCTGAAATTGCTGATGCCGGTGCTGGTCGTCCTGCCAGGCATCGCAGCCGCCGTGCTCGTCCCCCATCTTGAGCGCCCCGACCAGGCATATCCGAACCTCATGACCCTTCTGCCCAACGGTTTTCGCGGCTTCGTGTTCGTCGCGCTGGTGGCGGCGATCATCGCATCGATGGGATCGACGCTGAGCTCGATCGCCACGATCTTCACCAACGACGTGTACAAGGTGTTCCGCCCGACCGCGAGCAAGCGGTTGCTCGTGATCGTGGGCTACGTCGCCGCGATCGCCGCTCTCCTCGTCGCCATGGCAACCGCCGTACCGCTGCTGCGCGGCTGGGACCAGGCCTTTCAGTACATCCAGGAGTTCAACGGCTTCTTCACGCCCGGTATCGTCGTGATCTTCGTGCTGGGCATGTTCTGGAAGCGCGCCACCCAGGCCGGCGCCCTGACCGCGGCGATCGGTTCGGCGCTGCTCTCCACCCTCTGCCGCGTGTTCCTGCCGCAGATTCCATTCATGAACCGCATCGGCTTTGTATTCCTTATCTGCCTCGGACTTGCGGTCGTGGTTTCGCTGATGCAGCGGCAGCGCCCCGAACTGTCGACGATCGAAGCCAGGGGCATCGACTACTCGACAAGCACCACGTACAACGTTGCCAGCGCCGGCGTGATCGCGATCCTCGCCGCGCTCTATTACTTCTTGTGGTGAGACCGTTAAGCGCGCTGCGCGATCCTTGTGCTCGCCAGATCGAACATCAACTCCTTGCGGCCGTAATCGATCGAAACCTGTTGGAACTGCCTCAGGAAGTTCATGCCGATGAGCAAGGCGGGATCATTCAACAAATCCCACAGAGCGAATATCTGCAGGTCCGCGATCAGGAGCACGCAGCCCGAGAAGGTGAGCGGATTGAGCCGCACATTCCGCACTTCCGTGAGCTGACCGTTCATCTGACCGCCCGTCACTCCGGTGATCGGCAAGGTCCCGATGATGAAGTAGGCGGGATCGCGGTCCAGCAGGGCTTCGAGCAGTTTCGTGTTGCCGACGGAGATCTCGGCACCCGTATCGATGAACGTGGTCGTCGGAACGCCGTCGACGCGGCAATTCATCGAGCGCAAATGGCCCTGCGATCCCCGCAACTGCACTTTGACCTGGCTGGGCGGGATCAAGCCGGGGATTATCACGTGGCGCGGCTCCGTGATCACCAGCGCGTTGTGATGAAAATCGAACAGCACGCGGTAGCCGTCGATGGCGTCCAGTCCGAGATAGCCGTCGGCCTGCAGCAGAACTCGCGGCAGAACGGGCATCATGAGGTCGAAGCGACGGCCGGCGCCGAAGTTCAGATCATGCACCGTGACCGTCTGCGAGAGGAGGCTCTTGACGACGCCCTGCACCGTGACCGTGGGACCTCTGATCAGTCCGAGATAGGCAGCGACGTCGTCGGCGATGACGGAACGGTCTGCACCCGTATCCACCACAAAGCGGAACGGCCCCTTGCCGCCGATCGTCACCGAAACCGTGAGATGCTTGGCCGCATCGTTCTCGGTAGCGATTCGCTGGGCGCTGGGATCCGTCTTCTGGCCGGGGGGAGACGGGGCGATGCTTTGCGCCAGGGCTCCTCCCGATGCCAGCGCCAGCGAAGCGCCGCTGTAGCCGAAGAATTTCCTGCGCGAGCATTTCTCGACCGGTACGATGGCGCACATCTTGGCCTTCCGATCTCCGCGTCCGCGGCCTGCTTTGTCGAAAGTGTTTGTCTCACCTGTGTCGAAAGTTTGTCACAGCGTCTTCCCAAGCCCGGCGGCTGTCCAGCGGAAGTTTGCGGCCAGTTCGCAGCACGGCGCGGCGTTCACAACTCGGTGATCGGCGAGCGTATTACCGCGCGTGATGCCTCGGCTTGCCCTTCACCTTGCGGGCCCGCGTCTTGTGCTTCACAACCGGTTTAACCACACGGCGGTGATGGGAAGAGACCGCGGCATGGACCGGCTTGGCGCGGGTGACCGCGGCATGGACCGGCTTGGTGCGGAGCTCAGGCCGTTCCCGGACCGGCGGTTGCTGGGGTTGCGGTGTGACGTCATAGGTGCGCGACGTGACGACAGCAGCCGCCTCGGGCAGCGCGCCGATGTTGCGCGGTGCGCCATAGGTCAGTCCGTAGCCGTAGGAGAACAGGGGATAATAGGGTTCTGTGCCCACGTTCAGCGGCGTCTGATCGGGTGCGCGCGGCCAGGAGTAGGACAGCTTCCCGCGGAAATCGTAAGCGACCGAACCGTCCGCCCTGGAAAACAGAACATCCGAGACGCCCTCGCCTTCGGAGCCGGGCAGCCAGGCCGCCACGAAGGCGTTCGAGGCATTGACCTCGGGCGTCACGTAAAGCGGCCGGCCTGACAGGAATATCGAGACCACCGGGATGCCCTGCGCCTTCAGGTGGCGGAGCAGCGCAAGATTCTGTGCGTCGCGTCCGGAGAAATCGAGATCGGAAATGTCACCCGAACCTTCGGCGTAGGGTTGCTCGCCGAAGATGACAATGGCCACGTCCGGCCGGTCGGTGAAGGAGCCGTCGGGGCTCAGCGTGGCCGTACCACCTGCTGCCGCGACTTCGGCCTTGATCCCCTCGTAGATCGTCGAGGCATGCGGGAAATCGGCGCGCGTGTTGCCGTTGCCTTTCCAGGAGATCGTCCAGCCGCCGGTCTGCATGGAGATGTCGTCTGTGCCGCTGCCTGCCACCAGGATGTGGGCCCTGGGCGACAAGGGGAGCAGCCCGCCATCGTTCTTCAGCAGCACGAGTGATTCGCGCACCGCCTGGCGAGCAACCTCGCGGTGAGGGATCGAACCGAGAAGATCCCAGCGGCCGGCATAGGGGCGCGAAGACGGCCGTCCTTCGGTCATGACCCCTGCGCGCAGCTTGACGCGCAGGATGCGCGACACAGCTTCATCGAGGCGCGCCATCGGAATCGTGCCCGCCTTCACCTCCGCCAGCGTGTTCGTGTAGAGCGCCTGCCAATCGTGCGAGATCATGAACATGTCCAGACCGGCATTCACTGCGATCGGGCAGTCCACGAGACTGCAGCCCGGAACCTGGGCATGACCGTTCCAGTCGCCGATGGCAAAGCCGTCGAAGCCGAGGCGTCCCACGAGCACGTCGGTGAGAAGCGCCTTGTTGCCGTGCATCTTCTGCCCGCGCCAGCTCGAATAGGAAACGATCACGGACTGCACGCCCGCCTTGATCGCCGCCTCGTAGGGCGGCGCGAAGATGTCGCGCAGCGCCTCTTCGCTGTAGAGCGTATCGCCCTGGTCGCGACCCTTGTCGGTGCCGCCGTCACCCAGAAAGTGCTTGGCGGTGGCGATGATGTGCCCGCCTTTGAGGAAATCGGGTGCGCCGGGCACGCCCTGCAAGCCTTCGACGATCGCGCCGGCATAGTCGGCGACGATCCGGGGGTCCTCCGAATAGCCCTCGTAAGTGCGCCCCCAGCGGTCGTCACGGGGCACGGTGAGACAAGGTGCGAACGTCCAGTCCTGACCCGTGATGCGGACTTCCTGGGCCGTGACCTCGCCGATCTTGCGCATCAGGTCGGGATCGCGCATGGCCCCAAGGCCGATGTTCTGCGGGAACAGCGTGGCGCCGATGAGGTTGTTGTTGCCGTGCACCGCGTCGATGCCCCAGATGATCGGAATGACGGGGCGTCCGGGGGCGACATTCACGGATGCGTCGTAATACTCGTCGGCGGTCTTCAACCATACCGGCGGCAGCGCCCGGTCGTTGTTGCCGGGTCCGTCGTCGCCGCCGACGAGGATCGATCCGATGTGGTACTGCCGAACCTGGTCAGGCGTGACCGCGTTGAGGTCCGCCTGGATGATCTGGCCGACCTTCTCCTCCACCGTCATTTGCGACAACAGGCGCGAGACCTCGGCCTCGATGGCCGGATCGCGGGCCACGCCGCTTGCCCCTTGCGGCCAGAGCTGCGGATGGATGTCGGTCGAGGTGCCGAAATCGATCGACGGCGCGCTGGGCACGACGGGCGCCACCACGGCGGGCTGCGCGGCCGGCGCCGGCGCGCCGCCGAGCAAACCCGAAATCTGGCTTGATGACGAGCAGGCGCCGAGGAGCGCCGTCGCTGCGACCAGCATGGTCAGTTCGAGCTTCTTGCGCGTCCGCTTCGCGACCGAGTTCATCGGCGGGTCTCCTGCCTGGCTGTCGGAATTCGGGTGAAAGTCGGCCGCGACCCGGTTACTTGCGGGCAACGCCCAGGCGCATCTCGATCGAGAATGTCCCGCCCGGCGCCAAGGTGCGCGCGCCGGTGATCGCCGCGGCCTCCGGCCGGTTGAAGGCGTTCGGCATGGCGCTGACCGGCTCGGCGCAGAAGAAGGTGGCGCCGAAAGGAATGAACATATGGAAAAAGGTGCACGCGGGCGACGCCTCCAGCGACAGCTCGAGTCCGCTGTCAGGTTGCTCGATTCGAGCCGGGCCCCGCCAGCCGTCAAATGTGTTGTCGACGAAAGGCGCCTTGTCGACAAGAGCCCCGGCCATCAAATCCAACGGCGGGGTGCCCGCCACATATTCCGTGGGGATTTGCGTTGCGTCAGTCTTCCACATGCCTTTGACCGCCGACGTTACGCGGGTGGAGGCAGTGCGCGGAAAATAGGGGTGGAATCCGAGGCTCGTCGGCATCGGTCTTGCGTCCCGGCTGCGCAGGGTGAGCCGTACGCGCAGGCCACCTTCGTCGAGGGCGTACTCTTCCTCGGCCGAATAGCCCCAAGGCCATTCGTCGGGGCCATGATCGTAACCCAAGATGACCTGATCGCGGGAAAGTGACTCCACGCGCCACGGCAGCCTCCAGCCATGGCCGTGCAGCGAATGGGGATGGCTGCCGAAATTGCGGGGGATGTCGTAGGTGCGCCCTCCGAAATGCAACACGGCGTTCTCGATGCGATTGGCATAGGGCACCAGCGGAAAGCAGCTCATCTCGCGCACATCGGTCACGCCCGGCTGGGCCGGGCGCAAGACATGCGTGCCGTCGACGGCAAACCGCGCGATGGCTCCGCCGATCTCCGGAGAGACGTCGAGCTCCAATCCGCCTCGGGCCAGGGTGATCATTTCGCCGCCACTTCGAGTTTGGCGTCGGGCGGGGTGTGGTGCCACAGCTCCTGAATGGCCTCGAGCGTGCGACCCTTGGTTTCGGGCACGAAGCGCATGACGAACAAGGCGGCGAGCAGCGCGCTGATGCCGTAGAGCCAGTATGCAAAGCCGTGATTGAAGAGGCCGTTGAGATAGCTCGAGCCGTCCATCATCGGGAAGGTCTGCGACACGATGAAGTTCATGATCCACTGGGCCGCCACGCCGATGGACATCGCCTTTCCCTTGATCGAGTTGGGATAGATCTCGGAGAGCATGACCCACACGATCGGACCCCACGAGAACGAGAAGCCGATGATGTAGACGACGACTGCAGAGATGGCGACATAGGATGCCCCCGCCGAGGACCCGCCGCCGCCGGACGTGGCGCTCACCAGATGCCAATTGAAAAGGCAGCCAAGCGTGATCATGGCGGCCGACATGATGAAGGCACCCCAGATGAGCAGGGGTTTCCTGCCCAGTTTGTCGACCGTGAAGGTCGCACCCAAGGTGAAGACGGTCATCGTCACGCCGACGAACCAGGCCGAGGCGGAAAAGGCCTCCGTGGTCGACATGCCCATGTTCTCGAACATATGCGGCGCAAAGTAGAGCACCGCATTGATGCCGACGATCTGCTGGAAGATCGACAGCATGACGCCGACGATCAGCACCAGCCAGCCAAAGCTCAGTAGCGGCCGGGTGTGCTGAACGAGCGTCGTCTCGATCTCCTTCAGCGTCGATTGCGCGGCATCGGTGCCGACAAGCCTCTTGAGCAGCGCCAAGGCTTCCGCATCGCGATCCTTGAGGACGAGGAAGCGCGGCGTCTCGGGCACTATCAGCATGAACAGAATCAACAGTGTGGAGGGAATGGCCGCGGAGGCCAGCATGTAGCGCCATCCCAGATTCATCAGGAACTGCTGGTCGCCCATGCTCTCGATGAAGTAGTTGACGAAAAAAACCAGATTGATGCCGACCACGATCGCGATCTGCTGCAAGGTGACGAGCATGCCGCGCTGCTTCGGCGGTGCCACTTCCGCGATGTACATGGGAGCCAGCATCGAGGCCATGCCGATCGCGGTACCCCCCATCAGGCGGTAGAAGATAAAGGCGGGCAGTGCCTTTTCATGTACTGCCCCGAACAAACTCCAGAAGAACTCGGGGAAGCCAGCTCCCAAGGACGACATAAAGAACAGGACGCCAGCGATCAGCAGCCCCCCCTTCCGCCCGATGCTTGTGGAGATCGGACCGGCGATGGCGGCGCCCAAAGCACAGCCAAGCAGCGCGCAGGCGATCGCCAGACCAGACAGGAAATTGGCCCACCCTTCGGTCAGATGCCACGGCGTGACAAAATTGTAGGTGATCGCCCTGGTCGCCCCGGAGATCACTGCCGTGTCGTAGCCGAACAGCAGTCCGCCCAGGGTCGCCGCCACCGTCAAACCGGCCACGAGTCCAAAATTCGCCTTCGCCATGGAAAACCCCTTCTCTAACGCGATGCTCGTTTTCTCCCGCCGAACCGGGGCTTAGGCCCTTTTTGTGCGTCCGTACAACGCGCTCGGCAGCCTGACGGTAATGATAGCGTTACCAATGCGCAAGCGCGCAAATTGCACCTTTTCGTGCGCTGGAGAGGCGTGCGGCGCGCAAATGCTCATTCAGTGGTTGTGCCGGGGGATCTTGGCGGCCAAGGCGCGGTATTTCACGGCCAATTCCATTACCGCGCCGCGGTCGAGCTGGCCGCTGGTGGCCCGAAACAGCTCCTGCCAGGGCGTCTGGCTCTCGGGGACGGGCGGCGGGTTCTCCTTTTTGCGCCTGGCGATTTCACCTTCGGGCACGAGGGCGTCGCAACGGCCGCGGTGAACGTCGATGCGGATGAGATCGCCCGTTCGCAGCCAGGCCAGACCACCGCCGACCGCACTCTCGGGAGAGGCGTTGAGTATGGAGGGGCTGTCCGAAGTGCCCGACTGGCGCCCGTCGCCGATCGTCGGCAGGCTTGAGATGCCCTTCTTCAGCAAGGCATCGGGCGGCTGCATGTTGACGACCTCGGCGGAACCCGGCCAGCCGATGGGGCCGGCGCCGCGGATCACCAAGATGCTGTGCTCGTTGATGCGGAGCGAAGGATCGTTGATGCGATCGTGATAATCGGCGGCGCTGTCGAACACCACGGCGCGACCTTCGAAAACCCCTTCCTTGCCGGGCTCGGAAAGATAGCGCCGGCGGAATTCGTCGGAAATGACGCTTGTCTTCATGATCGCGAAGTCGAACAGATTGCCGCTCATCACCAGGAAGCCGGCGTCCTTGGAGATGGGAGTCTCGTAAGCCGTGATGACTTCACGGTCGACGCTCTCGCGGCCTTTGAGATTCTCGGCCATGGTCCTGCCGGTCACGGTGAGCGCCCCGGCGTCGATGCGGCCGGCCCGCAACAGCTCGCACATCACGGCCGGAACACCGCCGGCGCGGTGGAACCGTTCGCCCAGGTACTTGCCGGCCGGCTGCATGTTCACGATCAGCGGAATGTCGTGAGCGGCCACCCAGTCCTCGGCGGTGACGTCGAGCCCCGCATGGCGCGCGATGGCCGTGACATGGGGCTGGGCGTTGGTCGAGCCGCCAACCGCGGCAATCAGGGCGATGGCGTTGCGAATCGCCTGCCGCGTCAGAATCTTCGATGGTGTGAGGTCCTCATAGGCCATCGCCACGATGCGTTTGCCCGTTTCGTACGCCATCTGACCGCGCTCGCGGTAGGGCGCCGGAATGGCAGCGCAGCCGGGCAAGGACATGCCCAGAGCCTCGGCCACCGCATTCATCGTCGAGGCCGTCCCCATGGTGTTGCAGTGGCCGAGCGACGGCGCCGACGAAGCCGCGAAATTGACGAACTCATCCTCGGTGATTTCACCGGCACCGAGCCTCTTGCGGCTCTTCCAGATAGCCATCCCCGACCCGACCAGCTCGCCCTCGAACCAGCCATCAAGCATGGGCCCGCCAGACAGGACGATGGCAGGAATGTCGACCGTGGCCGCAGCCATGATCGCTGAAGGCGTGGTCTTGTCACAACCGGTCGTCAACACCACGGCGTCCAGCGGATAGCCGTGCAGAATCTCGACCAGGCCGAGATAAGCCAGATTGCGGTCGATGGCGGCCGTGGGCCGCCGGCAGTTCTCGAACAAGGGGTGCGTGGGGAATTCGAGGGCGATGCCCCCCGCCTCTCGGACGCCGTCCTTGACGCGCTGCGCCAAACCCAGATGGACCGTATTGCAGGGATTGAGGTCGTTGCCGCTCTGCGCAATGCCGACAATCGGACGGCCCGAGCGGAATTCCTCCGGCGTGAAACCGCCATTCATCCAGCGCTCAAGGTAGAGCGCCACCATGTCCATGCGGGTGGGATCGTCGAACCAGTTTCGCGAACGGAACCGCTTCTTCGGCCAGTCTGCCATGCTGTCAGGCTCCGCGATCGGTCAGGGCAACAGGCTGTCCTTCGGGCCGCCCGCCCAGGGTGGAGATAAGAGCCGACCGGGCGGCGCAGGTCAAAGCGCGGGCCTCAGTTCCTGGGCACCGCCACCGACTGGCGCGTGACGAGCGCATGCGCGACGAGATGGTCGGTCGGCTTGGGCAGCGCCCCGTTCTTGCGCAGATGCCGGATGGCCCGCACCACCATGTCCAGCGCGATTTCCGCCATGGCGGCGATCGGCTGGCGAATCGTGGTCAGCTCGGGCCACACGGTTGTGGCGATTGCCGTGTCGTCGAAGCCCACGACCGACAGATCGCGAGGAACGTCCAGGCCCCTGCGATGGGCCACCGATACGACCGCGGCGGCCATGTCGTCATTGCTGGCGAAGATCGCGGTGGGAGTCACGCCGCGGGACAGCAGGTCTTCGGCCGCATCAAGGCCGGAGCGGTAGCTGAAGTAGCCTTGTTCCAGCAGATCGCTTTCCACGCCCAGGCCGGCATCCCTGAGGGCGGTGGCGAACCCGCGCTCGCGCTCCGCGCTGGCCGTCTGGTTGGGATGGCCGCGGAGGAAACCGATACGGCGGTGCCCCATCCCCAGCAGGTAATTTGTCATCTCGTAGGCAGCCGCAAAGTCGTCGATGCGTACGCAGGAGGTCTTGGAATCGAAGCGGCCGGTCGCTACGGAAACCGCCGGCGCGCCTGCCTGCCGCAGTTCTTCGAGCACGTCCTCTGCTTCGCAAAGGGGCGGCGGCAGGATCACCCCGGCGGCACCGCTCGCCAACAGCTTTCGGACGGCTGCGCTTTCGGCCGCCGGGCTTGTGACTTCGCACTTTTCCAGCATGATCTGCGCGCTCTTGCGGCTGGCCTCGTCCAGCGCGCCGACCAGGAACTCGGACAGATAGGCGGCGCTGGGGTTGCTGTAGAGCAATCCGATGCGCGCGGTCTCGGCGCCGGCCAGGCTGCGGGCCGCCGGGTTGGGGGCGTAGTTGAGGGCTTCCACCGCCGACATCACGGCCTCACGCGTCGCCGGGCGCACATTCTTCTCGCCGTTGACCACGCGCGACACCGTCATGGGAGACACGCCGGCCCGGCGGGCCACGTCGTGGATGGTGGTCGCGGTTCGCCGCTTGCGGCCCGACCTCTTCTTCGTTGGTACTGGCTTGTCCACGTTCCGAGTCGTCAAAAGTTGATGCCGCCCCAATTTTGCATGGCCCACGCCCCCCTCCCGGATCAGTACCGGGAAGCAACGGTGCAAGGTTTATTCTACTGTGGAGGACTTGTCCAAGCGCTATGCCACAGGAGCGCGAGATTACGTCCCGCACGACATTTCGTCGTGGCGAATCACCCGAAGGACCTATACGGCCACCGCGTCCGTTTCGGCCAGGAGGCGTCGCATTCTGGAGGCCCGGCCGGGATTCTGGCAGATATCCGCGAGGCTCACCCCATCGAGCACCGACAGGAAGGCGCCGACGGCCTCGTCGAGCGGCCGGCGCAGTCCACAAACCTGGAGAACGATGCAGGTGCACTTCCGCTTGTCGAAGCATTCAACAAGCGTGAACCCGTCCTCGGTGGCGCGGATGACGGCGCCGATCTTGATCTCGACTGGCTGCTTGGCAAGCTTCAGGCCGCCGTGGCGCCCGCGCACGCTCTTGACGAAGCCTCCTTGGATCAGTGTCTGCGCCACCTTCATCAGATGATTGCGCGAAATGCGATAACGTTCCGCGACATTGGCGATGGTGTGAAGTCCCTCCGGCTCGAGTGCCAAAAGCATCAGCATGCGAAGCGCGTAATCGGTATGAAGCGTCAACCGCACAGCTACCTCCAAGGACCGCAACACGCGGCCAGCAGCCGATCATAGCGGAAGGGGGCAAGCGGCACACCTCGCGGCGTCCGTATTTGCCTCGACATTATTGTCGCTGTGCGCTTCAACCGCGACGAAGTTTCAAGAAGCGATGGTTGCCGCGACGATGAAGCCTGCGGCAAATACGACGTTTGCGGATGTTCCCTTCGACGATGCCATCGCCGTTGCGGCCATTCGCAATCCGGTCGATGGAGACCGCAGCGGTTAACGACGCCTTGCCCATACACATTTTCCCTATGACAACCTGACGCGGCTCGGACACGTGACATTGAATGGAGGTCGCAGTCCCGCGGGCGCAGGCTGGTCCCGCCATTCGGCCGGGGGAACACCATGCAAAGACGGACATTTCTGTTAGGTTCGGCCGCTGCAGCCGCCATTCTTGCGATGAGACCATTGCACGCCGCTCGCGACGATTTCGCCCTGCTGGGACCGTGGGAAGGCCCCTATGGGGGTGTTCCGGACTTCTCCAAAGTTCGCGTCGCCGACTTCAAGCCGGCCCTGATTCGCGGCATCGAGCTGAAACGCACGGAAATTGCCAAGATTGCCGGGAACGAGCTGGCACCGTCGTTCGAAAACACGATCGCGGCCCTGGAAGACAGCGGCCGGCCCTTCACCCGCGCCATGACGATTTTCGACATCTACACCTCGACGATGGACGACAAGGAAATGAAGGCCGTCGAGGCGGAGATGTCGCCTATCCTTGCCGCTTTCAACGACGAGGTGATCCAGAATCCGGCGTTGTTCGCCCGCGTCAAGGCGGTCTACGACGCGCGCATGGTGTCGGGGCTCACGGCCGAGCAGCAACGATTGGTGTGGGTCGTCTATCGCAGTTTCGCACGTCAGGGCGCGGCATTGGCGGCCGCCGACAAGCAGCGGCTCGCCGCGATCAACAAGGACCTGGCCACCCTCAGCACCTCGTTCAGCCAGAACGAACTGGCGGACGAGGAAGAACGCTGGCTCACGCTGGAGGCCGCCGATCTTGGCGGCTTGCCCGAATGGCTGCGCGACGCCGCTTCGACCGCTGCAAAGGAGAAGAAATTCGACGGCAAATACGTCTTCGCCAACACGCGGTCGGCCATCGAGCCGTTCCTCACCTATTCGACACGCCGCGACCTGCGCGAGAAGGCCTTCCGCATGTGGACCTCGCGGGGCGACAACGGCGACAAGAACGACAACAACGCAATCATCACCAAGATCCTGGCCCTAAGAGCCGAAAAGGCGAAATTGCTCGGCTATCCGACCTTCGCGCACTGGATCACCGACTATCAGATGGCCAAGACGCCGGGAACCGTCATGGATCTGCTGATGAAGGTCTGGGCGCCGGCGGTGGCGCGCGTTCACGAGGAAGTCGCCGACATGCAGCAGATCGCGGATGCGGACAAGATCACGATCGCGCCCTGGGACTACCGCTTCTATGCGGAGAAGGTCCGCAAGGCCAAGTACGACCTCGACGAAAGCGAGATCAAGCCGTACCTGCAGCTCGAGAAGATCCGCGAGGGCATGTTCTGGGCGGCGGGGCAGCTTTACGGACTCGAATTCGCACAAATCGAAGGAGTTTCCGTCTGCCACAAGGATGTGCGCGTCTTCGAGGTTCGCCGTGGCGGGAAGCATGTCGGGTTGTGGTATTTCGATCCCTACGCCCGCGCCGGCAAAAGCTCGGGCGCCTGGATGAGCGAGTATCGCACACAGGAGAGGTTTCGCACCGAGATCCCGCCCATCGTCTCGAACAACACCAATTTCGTGCCGTCGGCGCCGGGCAAGCCGATTCTCATCTCGTGGGACGACGCCGTGACAATGTTCCACGAATTCGGCCATGCACTGCATGGACTCAATTCGAACGTCACCTATCCGAGCCTGGCCGGGCCATCCGTCGTGGCGGATTTCGTCGAGTTTCCCAGCCAACTCAACGAGCACTGGCTGCCGACGCACGAAGTGCTGTCGCGGTTCGCGCTGCACGTGGAAACGGGAAAGCCCATGCCGGCGGAGCTCGTGGCGAAAATCAAGAAAGCGCACACCTTCAACAAGGGGTTCGATACGGTTGAGTACCTGGCTTCGGCCATCGTGGACATGAAGGCGCATCTTGAAGGCGCGACACCGGTCGAAGCACGCGCCTTCGAAAAGCAGACCCTCGAGGAGATCGGCATGCCAAAGGAGATCGTCATGCGTCACCGCATGCCGCATTTCGGGCATATCTTTTCCGGCGAAGGCTATGCGGCGGGCTACTACGACTACATCTGGGCCGACACGCTGGTGGCCGATGCCGCCGAAGCGTTCGAAGAGGCGCCCGGCGGGTATTACGACAAGCCGCTGGCGAAGAAGCTGTATGACTGCATCATCAGCCGCGGCAACACGGTCGATGCGGCGGAGGCCTACCGTGCCTTCCGCGGCCGCGATGCGACCGTCGACGCCCTGATGCGCGACCGAGGCTTCCCGGCGCCGGCCAAGACCTGAAACAACGATCGGAAGCCCTTAGATTTGAGTGCTACTAACTTGCGATGCGCAGTTGCCGGACTTAAGCAAGGATTAGCTCCGCTCGCTTAGCGTGTGCGTTCTCGTTCGGCGGGTGGAACGCATTGGGGATTCACAGGAACGCCACGCCTCGCACGCGACTGCTGTCCCGGTATTCGGCGGATCTGGGGCATTTCATGTCGCGCGTCCGCGCCGAAAAGGCCTTGCGGGCCGCCGCGACGGAGCAGGCCCTGGCGAACCGGGCCAAGTCCGAATTCCTCGCCAACATGAGTCACGAGCTGCGCACGCCGCTCAACGCGGTCATCGGGTTTTCCGATCTTCTCTGCGATCAACGCATGAGGGCCTCAAGTCAAGCCAAGACGCTGGAATATGCCGGCCTGATCAACAGCGCCGGCAAGCACTTGCTCGGCATCATCTCGGACATCCTCGATGTCTCGAAGATCGAGAGCGGAACCTTCGAGCTCGATCATGACCGCTGCTCCCTGCGGGAAGTGATCGTGTCGGCAGCCGCCTTCGTCGAAACGCGTATTGCCGAGAAAATGCAGGTGCTGGACCTCAACTTGCCGCCGCTGCTGCCGATGATCACGGCCGATGCAAGGCGACTGAAGCAGGTCGTGATCAACCTTCTGAGCAACGCCCACAAATTCACGCCTAATGGCGGCCACATCATCGTCACGGCAACGGCCTGCACGCCCGGCTGGGTCTCGGTAGCGGTATGCGACAGCGGCATTGGCATGACGCCGGAACAAATCGTCGTGGCCTTGAAGCCCTTCGGGCAGGTGCGCTCGGGGCGTACGCGGTCTCACGAGGGAACCGGCCTGGGCCTGCCGATCGCCAAGGCCCTCATCGAACATCATGGCGGGATGTTCTCGATCACGAGCACGGAAAACGTCGGCACGACGGTTACCTTCACGATTCCCGAGAATGGCGCCAAGCCCGCCAAGGAGAGACACCCATGACTCTGCCGGTCCAGAACCCGCCGCCACAGGCCGGCGATCTGTCCGATGCATCGCCGCGCCTGGCGCACATCGTCTCGGTAGCCGGCTCGCAGGCCGTGGCCATCGTGGAACATTCGACAGGCGCGGGGGGCAGGATCGCTCCGATCCGCGTGGAAATCGGCGCCACCATGACGATACCGACGCCCCAATCGAGTGTCGTCGGCATCGTTTCCGCGGTCAGCGTGCCGATGCCTGAAAAGGTCGGCGGCCCCGAGGAGATCAACCTGATCGAGCTCGATCTGGCCGGCGAGATCGTGCCCGACGCCTCCGGCTCCCGCCTCGTGTTCCGCCGCGGAGTGTCCAGCCTGCCGGCGATCGGCGATGGCGTGCACCTGGCCGACCGCAACGCTTTGATGCTGGCCTACACGCAGCCCGACTGCGCGACCATCAATGTCGGCGCGCTCTATCAGAACCCGGCCGTGCCGGCCCGCCTGCTCATCGACGACCTGTTCGGCAAGCACTTCCTCGTCGTCGGCACGACCGGCTGCGGCAAGTCTTCGGCCTTGACCTGCATCCTGCAAAGCCTGCTGCCGGAATATACGCAGGCGCGCGTCGTCATTCTCGACATCCACAACGAGTATTCGGCGGCCTTCAACGAACACGGCCAGACCATCGATCCATCGAACCTCAACCTGCCGTTCTGGCTGTTGAACTTCCAGGAGCTGACGGCCGCCTTCACTTGCGCCGACGAGCATCGCGATGCCGAGATCGAGATTCTCAGCGACGCCGTGGTCTGGGCGAAGCGTCGCTATTCCGAATCGTACACGGGCCGCGTGCGCCGCCACGTCGAGGCCCAGTGCATCACCGTGGACACGCCTGTCCCCTTCCGCCTCGCCGACCTCGTCGCCTTTATCGACGACCAGCTTGGACGCCTCGATCGCACGCTGAACACCCTGCCCTACAAGCGCCTCAAGACCCGCGTGGAGACCCTGGTCAGCGACTCCCGCTACAGCTTCATGTTCGGCAATCTCATCGTCGAGGACACCATGACCGACGTCCTCGGCCGCCTGTTCCGCGTGCCGGTCGATGACAAGCCGGTGACCGTGCTCGATCTTTCGACGGTCCCGGGCGAGATCCTCGACGTGGTGATCTCCGTGGTGTCACGGCTGGCTTTCGACCTGGCGAGCTGGAGCGAAGCGCAACTGCCGATCCTCATCGTCTGCGAAGAGGCCCACCGTTATGCGCCGGCCGATGTCGGCGGCAAATTCATGCCGACGCGACAGGCTCTGGCACGCATCGCCAAGGAAGGCCGCAAGTACGGCGTGTCCCTGGCGCTCATCACCCAGCGGCCCTCGGAGCTCGACCCCACCATTCTTTCCCAATGCAGCACCGTGATCGCCATGCGGCTGTCGACGGAGCGCGACCAAGCCGTCATCCGCGCCAACACCCATGAAGGCACGCTGGACCTGCTGGACTTTCTGCCTCTGCTCGGCGACCGCGAAGCCATCGTGCTCGGCCAGGGCACGGTGATCCCCATGCGGGTACGTTTCCGCAAACTTGAACGACGTGTCTCGCAGACCAGACACGCCGCATTTTCCTATGCCTGGAAGCACACCGAGCTCGACAAGGAGAAGCTTGCGGCCATCGTCCGCCGCTGGCGCGCTCCGGCCAAGCCGAAGATATAGGCCCTGGAGCCGGCGTCACTCACGGAATGCATGAAACGGCTCGGCGACGCCGCGGGAGCTACGGCAACCCCTAATCTTCCAGCCAGCAGGTTATCGATCCCATTTGGGGCACAGTCGTAAACTTGCCGCCGGCGTAGGTCACTTCGACGCTGTAGCTCACAACGGTCGAAACGCCGGGAACATCCCCGGCGAATTGCGGCGTGCGCTTCTTCTCCTTGTCATAGGCGGCGGTGCAATCCGGCTTGTCGGCGAGCTTTGTCGCGGCGCGGATCTTCTCCCAGCAGCCCCTGCCGGCGTATAGGGAGCAGCCGGCATCGAAGACGCGGCGGTAGCGCAGCACGAGTCCGCGGCCCACAAGCTTGATCGATATGAAGCTGCCGGCGCGGGAATCCTCGAACAGCTTCCTGCCGGCCGAGGCGTCATAGACGGCGAACGGCATCCCCCCATTGTGCCCGTCCTCCGCATCGAAGAAGACGAACGGTCCTTTGGCGCCGGCGAAGTAGCCGGACCAGTCGTGGGGATTGATGATCCGCTCGCCCGCCGTCCTGGCGGCACACGCAGGCCGGCGGCCGCCATCCGGTACGGGGGCGATGGCGAGTTCGTCGGCGCCGACCTCGCCGAGATCGACTTCCTTCACCATGTAGCCGGGATAGAAATTGCAGGTCCGCTTCGCCTTCGCACCGGGATTGGCCGGATCGGCCGACAGCTTGACCACCTCGGTCGCGATCGGCGTATCGAACAGCGCCCCAGCCGCGCCAGCCGCGGCAGCCGCGGCAGCACATGGAGCGGCGAGCATGACCGCCGCAACAAGCAGATATTCCCGACGCATCGCCGTGATCCCCCGTCCCCCGAAGAAGCATACGCCGGGATGCGCCGCAACGCCACGCGCCACGGGGACTGCCGAGTCGCGGTCGCGGCGGTTCAGGTCATCCCGCCCGGAAACAGGCGCTTCGCAAAAGCCCTTGCCTGCGCCGTCATCACGTCGATGCGAGACCACGGATCGCGGGCCGGCGGCAGCGGCCGATCGGGATCGCGCAACCAGATGTAGATCGCCGGGATCACGAGCACGGTGAGCAGCGTCGATGACGCCAGACCGAACAGCAGCGAGATCGCCAGTCCCTGGAAGATGGGATCGCTCAGGATGGTTGCGGCGCCGATCATGGCGGCGAGCGCCGTGAGCAGGATCGGACGGAACCGCGTGGCGCCGGCGTCGAGCAGCACCTGGCGCAGCGGCTTGTTGGCCTCGCCCTTGCCGTGGCGGATGAAGTCCACCAGCAAAATCGAATTGCGCACGATGATGCCGGCCAACGCGATGAAACCGATCATCGAGGTGGCGGTGAACGGAGCGCCGAAGATCCAATGTCCGAGAATGATGCCGATCAGAGTCAGCGGAACCGGCGTCAGGATGACCAGCGGCAGTTTGAAGCTGCCGAATTGCGCGACCACGAGAATGTAGATGCCGAGCAGCGCCACGATGAAGGCCCCGCCCATGTCGCGGAACGTGACATAGGTGACTTCCCATTCGCCGTCCCACAACAGCGCGGGCCTGCTCTCGTCGCTCGGCTGGCCGTGCAGGAGGATCGCGGGGCGCGGCAGGGAACCCCAGTCGTGCTTCTTGATGAGATCGTCGACCGCCAGCATGCCGTAGATCGGCGCCTCGTACTGGCCGGCGAGTTCGGCCGTCACCATGTCCGCGTAATGCATGTCGCGCCGGAAGATCACGGGCGAGCCTTCTTCCCGGCTGACGCGCACCACGTCGCCCAGTTCAACGACCGCCTTGTTGCCCGGGATGGCGTTGGCAGGTACCGGCGTCGACTCCAGCTTGTGCGTCCAGTCGAGATCGCTCTTGGGCAGGCGCACGACGATCTGGATGGGGTTGCGGTCCTCGCCGCGATGGGAATACCCGACCGGCACGCCGCCGAGCAGCGCCTTGAGCGTATCGTAGACGTCGCTCTGCTCCACGCCGAAGTATTCGAGCTTGTCCTGGTCGATGGTGATGCGCAGCCGCGGTCGCGGCAAGCCGTAGGAATCGTCGACATCGACGATGTAGGGCACCGACTTGAAGAGCTTCTTGACCTGTTCGGCCTCGGCACGGCGCGTCCGGGAATCCGGACCGTAGATTTCGGCGAGCAGCGTGGACAGGACCGGCGGACCGGGCGGCACCTCCACGACTTTGATCACCGTTCCCGCGGGCGTCTTGAGCGCCGCCAGCTTCTGGCGCAGCGCCAGCGCAATGGCATGGCTCTCGCGATCGCGCTTCGACTTGCCGATGAGATTGACCTGGAGTTCGCCCAGCTCCGGCTGGTTGCGCAGGTAATAGTGGCGCACGAGACCATTGAAGTTGAACGGCGCCGGCGTGCCGGCATACGCCTGGATCGACGTCACTTCGGGCATCTGTTTGGTGATCTGGGCCGCTTCGAGCAGGACCCGCGAGGTATCTTCCACAGAGGCGCCCTCGGGCAGGTCGACCATCACCTCGAGCTCGGATTTGTTGTCGAACGGCAGCAGCTTCACCGTGACATTCTTGGTGACGAACAGGAGGCAGACGAGAGCCGTGGCGATCGCGACATAGGCGAGGAACTTCCTGGCGCTTTCGCGCGTCGCGATGATCGGCGTGGCGATGCGGCGGTAGAATCGGCCGATGGCGCCCTCGGTGTGGAATTCCCCCGGGGGCGGTCCCTTGCCCTTGCCGGCCAGCTTGAGCAGCGCCCACGGCGCCACCACCATGGCGACGAAGAACGAGAACAGCATGGCTGCCGAAGCGTTGGCGGGGATGGGCGCCATGTACGGCCCCATCATGCCCGAGACGAACATCATGGGAAGCAGGGCCGCGATCACCGTCAGGGTGGCCACGATGGTGGGGTTGCCGACTTCCGCCACCGCCTGGATGGCGGCCTGCAGGCGCGTGCGGCCGTCGTTCATGTCCCAATGGCGGGCGATGTTCTCGATCACGACGATGGCATCGTCGACCAGGATGCCGATGGAGAAGATGAGCGCGAACAAGCTGACGCGGTTGATCGTGTAGCCCATCAGGTTGGCGGCGAAGAGCGTGAGCAGGATCGTCGTGGGAATGACGATGAAGGTCACCGCAGCCTCGCGCCAGCCGACGACGAAGCCGATCAGTATGACGATGGAGATCGTCGCCAGGGCGAGATGGAACAGAAGCTCGTTGGCCTTGTCGTTGGCGGTCTTGCCGTAGTCGCGCGTCACTTCCGCGCTGATGTCCGGCGGAATCATGCCGTTGCGCAGCTCGTTCGTGCGCTGGATGAGCTGCTCCGCCACCACCACGGCATTGGAGCCGGAGCGCTTGGCGAAGGCGATGCTGACGGCGGGGACGGTGGACCAGGTCCTGCGGCCCGTGCGGTTGATCGACCATACGTGATGCTCGGCCGGACTGGGGCCGATGACCACGCTCGCGACATCTCGCACGTAAACCGGGCGTCCGTCGCGCGTCGTGATGAGAAGGAGGCCGATGTCCGGCAGGCCGTTGAGGGTCTTGCCGGCGACGGCCTCGACCATGCGGCCGCCGTCACGCAGCTGCCCCGCCAGGAACGAGCGATTGGCGCCCTGCACCTTGGCTTCCAACTGCTGCAGCGTGACCCCGTAGAGCGCCAATTTCTCCGGATCGGGCTCGACGCTGATCTCGTCGGCGGAACCGCCGGCGATATAGGTGAGGCCGACATTGTCGACCTTGGCCAGCTCCGCCTGCACCTTGGTCGCAAGCGTATAGAGGTCCTTCTCGTTCCAGCGCGAGGCCGCCTTCGGCTTGGGCGACAGGGTCAGCACTTCGATTGCCACGTCGTTGATGCCGCGCCCGACGATCAGAGGTTCGGGGATACCGAGGGGGATCTTGTTGAAGTTGGCGCGGATCTTCGCCTGCACGCGTACGATCGCCTCGTCCTCGTTGGTGCCGGTGAGGAAGCGCGCCGTGACCATGACGCGGTCGTCCTGCGTCTGGCTGTAGACGTGCTCGACGCCCGGAATGCCCTTGACGATCTCTTCGAGCGGCTTGGTGACGAGTTCGGCAGCGTCAGGGGCCTTCAGGCCGTCCGCGGTGACGAAGATGTCGACCATCGGGACGCTGATCTGCGGCTCCTCCTCCCGCGGGATCGTGATGACCGCCACGAGGCCGAAGATCACGGCCGCCAACAGGAAAAGCGGCGTGAGCGGCGACCCGATCGTCGCCCGCGTCAACCGGCCCGAGAAACCGAGGTTCATGGCCTGAGCAGTTTGTCGCCTGGGGTAAGGCCCGAAAGGATTTCGATGCCGTCCTGCTGGTTAAGACGGTGGATCACCTGACCACGCTGGATCGGCACGTCGAGCGTGCCGTCGCCCTGCCACAGTCGGGCATAGTCAATGCCCGAACGCGTCACGATGAGGGCGGCCGGCACCACGATCGTTCGACGCTGACCGGCGCTGACCCAGACGCGCACGCGTTCGCCGACGAAATAGTCGCCGAGATCCTGCACCGTGGCGTCGGCCACGACGTGGCCGTTGTCGATCTGCGGATAAACCAGCTTGATTGTGCCGAAGCGCGCGCCGCTCAGTCCGACATCCACGCCGTCCAGCCGCACGGGGTCACCCACTCTGATGGAGCGGGCGTGGCGTTCGGGAATTTCCAGCCGCAGCACGAAGTCCTGCTCGGCCACCGTGGCCACCGTATCACCCGGCATCAGCACCGTTCCCGTCGTCACCGGCACGGTGATCACGCGGCCGGACGTGGGCGCCAGCACGGCACCTTCCGCCGACTGCTGCATGATGACGTCCTTCTGCGCCATCAAGGAGCGCACATTCGACGATGCCACGTTGTAGGCGGTGCGCGCCTGATCGAAGGAATTCCTGGCGATGGCGTTCTCGTTGAGCAGCCGCTGGGCGCGCTGGAACTCCACCTGGGCCTGCGCCATCTGGGCCTGGGCCGCCTGCACCTGAGCGCTGTACGAGTTCGCCTGGAGGGCCAGCTTGCGATCACCCACGGTGGCAATCACCTGGCCCTGTTCGACATGGTCTCCCTGGCGGACTTTCAATTCGATGATGGTACCGCCGATGCGCGCGCGCGCCGGAACGACGTTGGCGGATTCCACCGTCGCGAACACGGCTTTCTCATCCGAAATGTTCACGGCGCGCACCAGAAACGTTTTCGGCGGGGGTGGCGGCGCGTCGGCCGGGCCGTGTCCGAATCCGAAAAAGGCGAGGATGCCGGCGAAGATGTTCATCGCGACCGCTCCACGGGCAGTCCTGACGCCTTCCAGGCCTGGATGCCGCCCTTGAGATGACGATCATGGGCGAGCCCCGCAGCAAGGCAGATGGCTGCGGCTCTCGCCGACCGCACGCCCGAAGCGCACGAGAAGACAATAGCGCGCTTACCGGCCTTCGGTAGCGAACGCGGATCAAACCTGGATAGGGGGCAGTGGGCGGCGCCGGAAATACGTTCGACGGCATACTCGTGCGCCTCGCGCACATCGACCAAGAGGATGGCGTCCTGTTGCAGAAGCTGCGCAACTTCAGTCGCGGACAAGTTTTGGACACTCATCGTTTGGCCTTTCCCGGCGCGGGTGCACAGATGCGCTCCGCCACGCAAAAGGCCTGATAGATCGTTTCGATCACCTTTCGTGCGGGAGGGCTGGCGATCGCGTACCAGATCGTCTGACCGTCGCGGCGCGTCGAAACCAGGCCATCCTTCCGCAAGAGAGAGAGATGTTGAGACACGTTTGCATCGCGAAGCGCCAGGAATTCCGCGAGCTGGCCAACCGAACGTTCGCCCTCGATAAGCTGGCAAAGGATCATCAGCCGATGACGATTGGCCATGGCCTTGAGCAGTTCTTCGGCCTGGGCTGCCGAATCATGCATCTGATCGACGTCAATTTTCATACTTGCATAGTTATGCAGATACGCATACATTGTCAAGCGGCAACGCCGATGTGCTGACGCAATTGAGCGTCCAAAACGCCGCAGAGGGAGAACGCCATGAACGTCGACAAAGCTGTTTTCGTCTTTGCCGGAGCTGTCGTCCTGGCCGGGCTTGCCCTCGGTACCTGGGTCAATCCTTACTGGTACCTGCTTACGGCCTTCGCCGGGCTGAACATGTTCCAGGCAGGGTTCACGGGTTTCTGCCCCGCCGCGATCATCTTCCGGCGGTTGGGGCTGAAGCCGGGGCGGGCCTTTTGCGCCGTCCAGGAGGCGGACGGACGCTAAAGCCGTTGCAGTCACTCATCGCGGGCTTTTCGGTCTCGGTCGCATCCGTCCGAGACGCGTTCGCGATGGACAGGCCCGGAGTCGATGATCTGTTGGAAAATTGCGGCCGAGTGGCAAGTGCAGAAATTGCGCTGATATCCGACGCCAGACGTGAACGACGCACCTTGGTGAAAACCGTTTACTAACCCAGGTCGGCGGAATAGCTCGCATCCGGCGGGCCAGGCCAACATGCTGCGACTTGAGGGCGTCAGGACTGCCAGGCAGTGAACTTCTACGCCTCACGGGATTATCTCGACGCGGCCGCAGCGGTCTATTTCAAAGGCCGACATACGGCTGTCGAGGACGTACGCGTCGGCGAGGATGTCCTGCGTCTGCTCGTCGTCGACGATCGGCACATCATATCAAGACTACCGTTCCTCGATTTCCACCAGCCTCTCGATGCGTCGGAGGTGCGTGGGCCGGTCCGCAAAGCGCGCTATGTCCAGAACGTGGTGCGCGGCATCGTCAAGCACAGCGACTGGAAACCTGCCAATTTTCCCCAATTCGAGCTGGCGCCCTACATCGACTGGTCGGAGTTCAGGAATTTCGATGCCTACAGGGATCATCTTCTGGCGCGGCACAGAGGCCAGATCCGGGACCGCGAGCGTCGCTGGCGCAGTCTCGCAGCAGCGAACGGAGAACTCGTATTCACGATGAACGATTGCGGCGGCGACGTGCTCGCCTGCGCCCGCCAATGGAAGAGCCGCCAGCTTCGTGAAACCGGCGAGCGGGACTACTTTTCGTCGCCCAAAACGATGGAATTCCTCGAGACGCTGCGCGCGAGGAATGTGCTCGTGTCGTCCACCCTGCGGGCGGCGGGACGGCTCGTTTCGTTGTGGATCGGATTTGTGCACCAAGGCAGCTGGTCCGGCTGGATATTCACCTACGACCCGGCCTTCCGGAAATACTCGGCCGGCCACCAGTTGCTGAACTGCATGCTCGAGGAAAGCTACCGGCTGGGACACCGCGAGTTCGACTTTTCCGACGGCGGCCACGACTACAAGATGATGTACGCCACGCACGGCCGCCTGCTCGGCGCGATCGGCAGACCGCCATTTGGCAGGCGCCTCGTGATCTTCGCAAAGGACGCGCTGCAGCGAACCAGTCCGCAGCTGTTCCAGACGGTGCGGCTGCTCAAAAAGAGGATCGCCGCTTCGCTGGTCCGGCCGGCAGTGCCGGTCAAGGCGCGCGGTTCTCTGCATCGAGCCGCCGCGGGTTGAGAGGGCCGCGATGGACCGCAACGATGATCCGCAGGTGGGCTTGGCCGCGCAGGCCGGCGACGCCGTGTTCGACACATCGCCTCCCGACGCGCAGGTGCCGGCCTCGGTCCTGCGCGCCTGGAAACGGCGTGCATTCGACCGCATCTCGGAGTCGCTTCTGCCGGTCGTCAAGCATTTCGCCCGCCCCTACGTCGGCGGCGACACGATCGACGATGCCCTGTGCGTGGCGGATCGACTTGCCGCGGAGGGTTTCGCAACCACGATCGGGTATTGGGACAGAGGCCGGGATACCGCGCGACAAGTGACGGACATCGCCCTGAACGCCATCGCCGGCATGTCGTCGCGCGCGCGCGACAGCTATCTGTCGATCAAGCCGCCGGCGCTGCGCTTCGCCTCCGGACCGGCGCAAGAGCTGGCCGAGGCGGCGGCGATGCACCACGTGCGTTTGCATTGCGATTCTCACGGGACCGAAGCCGCCGATCTCGCCAATGCGATGCTGCAGGCGATGATCGACAGGCTTGGCGGACATCGTCTCGGCACCACGCTGCCAGGGCGCTGGAGGCGCAGCCTGCGCGACGCCGAATGGGCGATCGAGAGGGCGCTCAATGTGCGGGTCGTCAAGGGCCAATGGCCAGACCCCGAAGATCAGCGGCGGGACTTGGCTGCGGGGTTCCTGGAGGTCATCGACCGTCTCGCCGGTCGCGCCCGGCAAGTGGCCGTGGCGACCCATGACGCCGCGTTGGCGCAGGACGCCATTACGAGGCTGCGCGCCGCCGGCACCGCGTGCGAACTCGAACTGTTGTTCGGAATGCCGACCAGGCCGCTCATCCGTTGGGCTAAAGAGAACGGCGTCAGGGTACGGATCTATGTGCCGTTCGGCAGCGGCTTCGTCCCCAGCGCGCTCAGGATCCTGAAGCGCAATCCGCGCCTCGTTTATGCCATCGCCAAGGCCAGCCTGACGGCCGCCGTCGCGCCGTGAAGGACATTGGTGCCCCCGGCCGGACTTGAACCAGCACGCCCGCGAAGGCAACAGATTTTGAGTCTGCCGCGTCTACCATTCCGCCACGGGGGCACGTCTTGCGAGAGCACGCGAATGGAGGCCGCGGATCATACTGGCGCCGCGCGCCGGGTCAACGCGGTAAGTCGAACTTGGGAGGCTCTGCCCGCGGGTCGTGGAACAGCAGCGCCGCCAGCGGAGCGAAATCCAGGTCCTGGGCGCCGCGCGGCAGAATCGCCAATTCGATCCCCGGCAGGAAGCGGTGCAACGTGGCGGCGGTATCGGACAGCGGCACCGCATGGTCGCCGGAATCGTTGATCACCAGGGCCGCGATCTTCACGCCGGCGTGCAACAGCGCGTCGACCGCCGTCAAGGCGTGGCTGAGCGCGCCGAGATAGGAGCCCGTCACGAGCACGGCCGGAAACCCCAGCACCGCCATCCAATCGAGCACGGTGTGATGCGTGTCGAGCGGCACCATGACCCCCCCCACACCCTCGATCAGGAGGCGCTCATGCGTCGCGGCGGCTTTCCTGCAGAACGATACGAGGTCATCGAAGGCAACCTCGCGGTTCTCCCGCGCCGCAGCCACGTCGGGCGACAACGGCGCAGTGAAGCGCCAGGGCGACAGGCGGGCGATCGAGGCGTCGTCGACCGTCTCGTCCATGGCCTTCAGGAGCACGCCCACGTCGCTCTCAACGGCCTTGTCGGGGTCGTAGCCGCTGATAACCGGCTTGATCGCCGCTGCCTGTTTGTTCGCGCTCTTCAAATGGCGCAACAGACCCGAGGTGACAAAGGTCTTGCCGATATCGGTTCCGGTCGCGGTGACGAAGAAGGCGGTCATTGCTCGAGAATCCGTTCCCGCACGATGCTGGCGAGACGCGCGACCTCGCCGTCTGGGTGGCCTGCGGTGAACGCGAGGCGCAGGCGTGCGGTTCCCTCGGGCACGGTGGGCGGACGGATCGGCGTCACCAGGAAGCCTTCGCACTCCAGGAGCGCAGAGGCTTCCAGCGCGGCCAGCGGCTCGCCCAACACGACGGGGACAATGGGACTGGCGGCCAGCGGCAGATTGCAGGCACGGGTGAAGGCCTGCGCCTTCGCCAGCGGTCGCGCGGTCAGTTCGCGGTCGGTTTCGATGATGTCGAGCGCGGCCAAGGCGGCGGCGACCGAGGCGGGCGGCAGTCCGGTGGAATAGATCAGCGTCCGGGCGCGGGTCTTGAGCAGGTCGACGACCGGCTGCGAGGCGCAGACATAACCGCCATAGGAGCCGACGGCCTTCGACAAGGTGCCCATCTGCAGATCGACGGGTGCCGCAAGCGCCGCGGCTGAGCCTCGCCCGCCACCCAGCACGCCGAGGCCATGGGCATCATCGCTCATCAGCCAGGCATCGTGCCGGCGCGCCAGCGCCGCAAGCTCCTTGAGCGGCGCCAGATCGCCATCCATCGAGAAGACGCCGTCGGTGACGATCAGTGCGTGGCGTCTGCCGGCGCGGTGCCGGCCCAGGATTTCCTCGGCATGCCCGACATCGTTGTGGCGGAAGACCTGGATGCGGGCACGCGACAGCTGGCTGCCAGCCCACAGGCAGGCGTGGCAGAGTTCATCCACCAACAGCAGGTCGCCTTCGCCAACGATGACGGGAATGATGCCGGCGTTGGCGAGATAGCCGGAACCGAATACGCAGCAGGCCTCGGTGCCTTTGAGCGTCGCCAGGCGACGTTCGAGCTCCTCGAGCAGCGGGTGGTTGCCGGTGACGAGGCGCGAGGCTCCGGCGCCGGCGCCCCACGTCTCTGCCGCCTCCGCCGCGGCCCGTTTCACGGCCGGATGGTGCGTCAGGTTCAGGTAATCGTTGCAGGAAAACGACAGCATTCGCCGACCATCGCGGACGACCCACAGGCCGTCTTCGCGCACCGTTTCCTGCAGCGTGCGCTTCAGATGCTGCGCTTCCAGCGCGGTCAGCTTCGATCGGGCGAATTCGTCGAGGGAGGACATTTCTTCCTTTACCAACGGCTCGGCTTGCGCCTCGGGAACGGCCGCTATATTGCCATGGCGCCAGGAGGCCGCACCATGGACGACATCCGCCACGACTGGACGCGCGAGGAACTGGCCGCGCTCTATGCCCTGCCCTTCGCGGACCTGATTTTCCGGGCCCAGAGCATCCATCGGCGGCACTTTGCGGCCAACGAGGTGCAGATTTCCACCCTCCTGTCGATCAAGACCGGCGGCTGCCCCGAAGATTGCGGCTATTGCTCCCAGAGCGCCAAGCACGAGACCGGGCTCAAGGCCTCAAAGCTGATGGACGTTGACGCCGTCGTGGCCGACGCCAGGCAGGCCAAGCAGGCCGGCGCCACCCGCTTCTGCATGGGCGCCGCCTGGCGGCAGCCCAAGGACAAGGACCTCGACGCCGTGTGCGAGATGGTGTCGGAGGTGAAGTCGCTGGGGCTGGAGACCTGCGTGACGCTGGGCATGCTGAACCAGGCGCAAGCCGCCAGGCTGAAGGACGCCGGGCTCGACTACTACAACCACAACATCGACACCTCGCCCGAGTACTACAGCGAGATCATCACCACCCGCACCTTCCAGGACCGCCTCGACACGCTGGACGCCGTGCGCGAGGCCGGCATCAACGTCTGCTGCGGCGGCATCGTCGGCATGGGCGAGAGCGAATCCGACCGCATCGACATGATCCTGACGCTCGCCACCCTGCCCCAGCATCCCGAGAGCGTGCCGATCAACCTTCTCATGCGCGTGGAAGGCACCAAGCTGGCGGATGCGCCGCCGCTCGACGTGCTCGACTTCGTGCGCACGATCGCGGTGGCGCGCATCGCCATGCCGAAGTCGTTCGTGCGGCTGTCGGCGGGGCGCGAATACCTGAGCGAAGAGGCACAGGCTTTGTGCTTCCTGGCGGGCGCCAATTCCATCTTCTACGGCGAGAAGCTGCTCACCACGCCCAACCCCGAAGCCCACAAGGACCGACAGCTGCTGGCCAAGCTCGGAATGAAGGCGATGGAAGCCTTACCGGGGAATTGACGGCGCGGATCGCGCGAGAGCCGCAAGGCGTTATGGCACCATGACCAATCCCGGCTGGTACGACCAAGGCCTTTCGCATCTTTGGCTGCCCTACACGCAGATGAAGACGTCGCCGGCCCCTCTGGCGGTGGCGCGCACCAAGGGCAGCCGGATCACGTTGGCCGATGGCCGCGAGCTGGTCGACGGCATCGGTTCGTGGTGGACGGCGGTGCACGGCTACAACCACCCCCATATCCAACTGGCGATCGAGGAGCAGACCGCGCGGATGCCGCACGTCATGCTGGGCGGTCTTGTACACGAGCAGGCGGCAAGGCTGGCGGCGCGGCTGGCGGCTATCCTGCCGGGCGGACTGACGCGCGTGTTCTTCTCGGACTCCGGCTCGGTGGCTGTGGAAGTCGCCATGAAGATGGCGCTGCAATACTGGCTCAACCAAGGCGTCCGCACGCGCACGAAGTTCCTGGCCTTCAAGGGCGGCTATCACGGCGACACTTTCGCCACCATGGCGGTGTGCGATCCCGAAGAAGGCATGCATGCGCTGTTCCGCGGCATCCTGGCGGAGCATCCCGTCATCGACCTGCCGCGCGACGACGAGACGATTGCGGCCTTCGACACCTTCCTGGAGAGCCACGCGGACCAGCTTGCGGCGATCCTGGTCGAACCGCTGGTGCAGGGGGCCGGCGGCATGATCTTCCACGACGAGAAGACGCTGAAGCGGCTGCGCGCGGCCGCCGACAAACACGGCGTCCTGCTGATCTTCGACGAGATCTTCACCGGCTTCGGGCGCACCGGGGCCATGTTCGCCTGCCAGGCCGGCGAGGTGGCGCCGGATATCATGACGCTCGGCAAGGGCTTGTCCGGCGGCGCGCTGCCGCTCGCCGGCACCGCGGCCTCGCAAAAAGTGTTCGACGCCTTCTGGTCCGACGATCCGCAGCACGCGCTGATGCACGGGCCGACCTTCATGGGCAACGCGCTGGCCTGCGCCGCGGCCAACGCCTCGCTGGACCTGTTCGAGCGCGAGAACCGCCTGCTCGCGGCCAACGAGATCGGCAAGGCCATGGGCCGCCAGCTCGGCCGCTGCCTGGGCCTGCCGGGCGTCAAGGACGTGCGGGTGCGCGGCGGGGTCGGCGTGGTCGAGCTGGATCGCATCGAGGAGAATGCCGGAACACTGTGCCGCCGCTTCGTCGATATGGGCGTATGGATCCGCCCCTTCCGCAACGTCGTCTACCTGACACCGGCTCTGACCATCTCCGACGACGAGCTTCAGAAGCTCACCGGCGCCATCGTCAGCGTCCTGGGCGGCTGATGGAACCGCGGCGGCTCCTGATTGTCGGCGGGATCGTACTCCTGGCACTGGGGCTGTTGTGGCCCTGGTTGTCGCGCCTTGGGTTCGGACGGTTGCCTGGAGACATCGCGATTCATCGCGGAAACCTGCATTTTTATTTCCCAATCGTCACCTCGCTGATCGCGAGCGTCGTTCTGACCCTTCTCTTTTGGCTCCTGCGGAAGTAAGAGCACGCGTAGCCTCCAACCCCGCGAGTCGCCATGACGCTCCGCCCCATCCGCCGCGCGCTGCTTTCCGTTTCCGACAAGTCCGGCCTGGTCGAATTCGCGCAAGGGCTGGCCAAGCACAACGTGGCGCTGATCTCGACCGGCGGCACCGCCAGGGTGCTGCGCGACGCGGGGCTGACCGTCACCGACGTTTCGGACATCACCAAGTTCCCGGAGATGATGGACGGCCGGGTGAAGACGCTGCATCCCGTCGTGCATGGCGGCCTGCTGGGCCTGCGCGACAAGCACGCGGAAGCGATGCGCACCCACAACATCGAGGGTATCGATCTCCTGGTCTGCAACCTCTATCCCTTCGAGGCCACAACCGCCAAAGGCGCGAGTTTCGAGGAGTGCATCGAGAACATCGACATCGGCGGCCCGGCCATGACGCGCTCGGCGGCCAAGAATCACGACTGGGTGACGGTCGTGGTCGACACCGAGGATTATGCCGCCGTGCTGGCGGAGATGGACACCAATGCCGGCGCCACGACGCTGAAGCTTCGCCGCAAGCTGGCCCAGATCGCCTATGCCCGCACGGCGGCCTATGACGCGGCGGTGTCGAACTGGTTCGCGGGCCGGATTGCAGAAGACACGGATGGCGCGCCGCCGCGCCGGCGCGCCTTTGCGGGGCAGTTGCGCCAGCCGCTGCGCTATGGCGAGAATCCCCATCAGGAAGCCGCCTTCTACGCCACCGGCGAGAAGCGCGCGGGCGTCTCCAGCGCCGTGCAGCTGCAGGGCAAGGAACTGTCCTACAACAACATCAACGACACCGACGCCGCCTATGAACTGGTGGCGGAGTTCGATCCCAAGGCCCACGCCGCCTGCGCCATCATCAAGCACGCCAACCCGTGCGGCGTGGCGCTGGCCGGTTCCCTCGCCGAGGCCTATGCGAAGGCGCTGGCCTGCGATCCCGTCAGCGCCTTCGGCGGCATCATCGCCTTCAACCGCACCCTCGACGGCGCCACGGCGGAGCTGATCTCGAAGCTGTTCACCGAAGTGATCATCGCTCCCGACGCCGACGCCGAGGCGCGGCGCATCCTGTCGGCCAAGAAGAACCTGCGTCTCCTCACGGCAGGCGGATTGCCCGACGCCCGCGCCCCCGGCCTCACCTTCAAGTCGGTGTCGGGCGGCATCCTGGTGCAGACCCGCGACAACGGCCATGTGGCGCGCGAGGACCTCAAGATCGTCACCAAGCGCCAGCCGAGCGAAACCGAAATCGCCGACATGCTGTTCGCCTTCACCGTGGGCAAGCACGTCAAGTCGAACACCATCGTCTACGCCAAGGGTCTCGCCACGGCCGGCATCGGCGCCGGGCAGATGAGCCGGGTGGATTCCGCGCGCATCGCCGCCGAGAAGGCGCGCCAGGCGGCGAAGGCGGCGGGCTGGCCCGAGCCCATGACCAAGGGCTCCGCGGCGGCCTCGGACGCCTTCTTCCCCTTCCCCGACGGGCTGGAGGAGATCGCCGATGCCGGCGCGACATCGGTGATCCAGCCGGGCGGCTCGATGCGCGACGCCGACGTGATCGCCGCCGCCGATGCGGCGGGCCTCGCCATGGCCTTCACCGGCATGCGTCATTTCCGGCACTGAGGCCTGTTTGAGGCGCAGCGGCCTTCTGGTAAACCGGTCGGACATGCCAAGGGGCGCAACGCCATGCACCGCAAACCCCTCGTCATCGTCACGCGGCGGCTGCCCGATGTCGTCGAGACACGCATGCGGGAACTGTTCGACGCCCGGCTCAGCCCCGACGACGAGAGGATGACCCGCGAGCAGCTCGCCGATGCCATGGGGCGCTGCGAAGTCCTGGTTCCCACGGTGACCGACCAGATCGACGCGCGGCTGCTGCAGAGCGCGGGACCGGCCCTCAAGCTGATCGCCAATTACGGCAACGGCGTCGACAACATCGACGTGCGCGCCGCCGTCGAGCGCGGCATCACGGTGACCAATACGCCGGGCGTGCTGACCCAGGACACCGCCGACCTCACAATGGCGCTTATCCTTGCCGTGCCGCGCCGCCTGGTGGAAGGTGCGCAGGTGCTGCACGCCGACGGCTTCAAGGGCTGGGGTCCCACCTGGATGCTGGGTCACCGTCTGGCGGGCAAGCGGCTCGGCATCGTCGGCATGGGACGCATCGGCGAGGCCCTGGCGCGGCGCGCCAAGGCCTTCGGCTTGCAGATCCATTACCACAACCGCAAGCCGGTGCACGCGCATCTGGAGACGGAACTCGAAGCCACGTATTGGGAGAGCCTCGACCAGATGCTGGCGCGCATGGACATCATCTCGGTCAACTGTCCGCACACCCCGGCGACCTATCACCTGCTCTCGGGCCGCCGCCTGCGCCTCATCAAGCCGACGGCCTACATCGTCAACACGGCGCGCGGCGAAATCATCGACGAGGACGTATTGGCGTCGATGCTGGAAGCCGGACAGCTGGCGGGCGCGGGCCTCGACGTCTTCGAACACGAGCCGGCGGTCAATCCGAGGCTCCTCAAGCTGAAGAACGTCGTGCTCCTGCCGCACATCGCTTCAGCCACGGTGGAGGGGCGCATCGAGATGGGCGAGAAGGTCGTGGTGAACATCAAGACCTTCGTCGACGGCCACAAGCCCCCCGACCGCGTGCTGCCGTCGGCGGTGTAGCGCCGCACATGGCGGCGGCGTGCGCGTCAGATGGGGATGGCAAAACGCGGCTTCAAGGGGTCGCGAATAATATGTGAAATATCAACGCATTATAAGGCGCAGGGAGGGCGGCCGTTCGTCCGCCCTCGACGTCGGTATAGCTTCGATCGAAACGACAGCATCCGCCATTTCCCGCCATTCCCGCTGTGACCCACTATCAGTGGCGGTCTACACTCGTCCTACAAACCGTGTCGCAGGCAAACCGATGCGCGCCATTCCGGCTTTGATCCTGGTTCTCTTGCTCGCACCTTTTCGAGAGGCCCTTGCAGGACCTGACACGGATCTAAATGCCGCCTTGGCCGCAGCGATGAAAGGAAGTGCGGTTCCCGGCATGGGCGTCGCGCTCATCCGCAACGGCAAACTTGCCGGCATCGCGGTTCGCGGCGTGCGCGAAATGGGGCGTTCCGATCCCGTCCAGGTCGACGATTTGTGGCTGATCGGCTCGAACACCAAGCCGATGACCGCGACGCTGATCCTGCGTCTTGTCGAGCAGAAGCGGCTTTCGCTCGATGCGCCGCTGTCGGCGATCGATCGGGAACTCGCGAAGACGGCGCTGCCGGTCTACCGGTCGATCACCTTGCATCAGATGCTGGCGCACACCACGGGATTGCCGCACGACTATCACGATGTAGAAAAGGTGATGAATTCCTTCAGGCCGGGCATGCCGCTGCCGGCCGAGCGCATCGCCTATCTCAAGCTGGCGCTGAGCGAGACGCCGGTTTCCCCGTCGGGCAAGGAATACCACTACAGCAACACCGGCTTCATCCTTGCCGCCGCCGTCGCCGAGCATGCGACGGGGCTTTCCTATGAAGATCTGATGCAGCGCGAGATTTTCGCGCCGCTCGGCATGCACGACACGCGCCTCGGCCTGCCCCCGCCGGGCGGCAACCACGGGCACATGGACGGCAAGCCCGCGCGTGCGACAAACGAGATTCCCCCCGCGATGAATCCCGCCGGCGGCGTCTCGCTCAGCCTCGCCGATCTGGCCAGGTTCTGTATCGACCAACTCAATGGCGCCAAAGGTCACGGCCGGCTGCTGACCACCGCCGATTACAAGTTGATGCAATCGCCTGATCCCGCGACCGGCAACGGGCTTGACTGGGGTACCGTCAAGACCGGCCGCAAATGGCAAGGCCCGATCCTGGAGCACGGCGGTTCAGACGAGGCCTGGAGGTCCGCCGTCCTGCTGTTTCCCGAGTCGGGCAACGCACTGCTTGTGAACGCGAACGCGGACAAGGGCATGGCTGGCGGTGCCGCCGACAGTTCGGTGATCAACGCGCTGTTGCCCCTGGTGGCGAAAAAGGTGATCGCGCCAGCCGCCAAGTAGCATACCCGACGGCTCACATACAGCGGCGATCTTCGGGGCGGACGCTCTTGCATGACCGGCGCAGGGGACGAAGGACGCGGCTAACATGTAAGCTGTCGCGCTCTTCCGAAATCGCGAGCTCTACACGGCACGGCCCCAGTCTTGTAAGGTCCGAACGACGCTGCACACCTCACTGAAACGGGGAGTAGACGATGGCCCTCAAGGACCGGTTGAACGACGCGCTTCATTCGACCGGCAATGCCCGAAGACAGGAAACATTGCGCGCCGTGCTGACCACAGCCGGCGGCGACGGCGACGCCGAAGTTCGAGCGGCCATCGCCAAGATCATTGCAGAATGCGAAGAGAAGGCGGCGGCCTATCGCTTGGCGGGGCAGACGGAGCTTGCGAAAGCGGAGCACGACGAGATTGAGGCCTTGCGCGGCTTCCTGCGCAGTGCCGAGGTCGAACCGCAGCCCGCACCGCCCAGCGCCAAATCCACGCGGCCCGCGGCAGCGAAGCGTCCTGCGCAGGCGAAATCCCTGTTCTCTCGAACCCAGAAGATCATCGTCGGCGCCGTCGTCATCACTTTGGCGGCGGTCGGCGGCATTTATTTCTTCGTATTCCAGGGAGCGAGCGACAATACCGGCCCCAGCCAAACGGGAAATGCGTCGATCACCCTGTTTGCGGACGACCGCACGCTTGGCAATCCCCGGGCGCCCGTCACATTCCTTGAATACGCCGCCCCGACTTGCCCGGTGTGCGCGCACTTCGCGTTGACGGCTATGCCGGACATCGAGAAGAAATACATCGCCACCGGAAAAGTCTTCTACATCTTCCGTGTCTTCCCCCTCCAGGCGGCCGACGGGGCGGTCGAAGGCATCGCGCGTTGCCTTCCCAAGGAGAGGTACTTCCCCTACATCACAATGATGTTCCGCAACCAGTCGCAGTGGGACCCGGACGGATACAACATTCCCGACGTCTCCGGTGCGATCATTCGCCTTGCGCGTCTGGAAGGAGTGACGCCGGAGCAGGCCAACCGGTGCATGACCGATCGCAAGACCCGTGCCTACATCAACCAGGTCGCGCAGGACGGCGAGACGAGATTCAACATTTGGGGCACGCCCACTTTGGTGGTCGACGGGCAAGTCGTGGAGGCTCGCTTGGGGCAAAGCAGGAAGGAAGCCGTGACGGAACGGATCGAATCGTCGCTGTCCAGGAAATGACGAACGGCCGCTGCCGTTGTGCCGGTTCCCGGATGAGATCGGCGGCCCGTCCCTTGGTGGGTTCCATTAAAAATCGTTTTGGTTCCGCGCCGCGCTGATCCAACGGGTGCGCCAGCCGTTATCCCATGCAAGGGGGCGCGACGAAGGATGGGAGATGCCCATGACCCGAACGCTCTTCCTCGCGGCGTCGATTGCCGCGCTGGCGACGCTTGCACCGCCTGCGGCCGCGCAATCCGATGTCTTTACGCCCGGCGATCAAGGCTACCAACCGGAACGCCCCAACATCATCGTCGAGCAGGTCCCGGTCAATCTCAGCAACGTGGACATCGACAGTCGGAGAGGCGCACGCGTCGCGCTGAACCGCATCGACAGGGCCGCCAAAGCGGCCTGCGGCGGAAGCCCGCAATTCGACTCGATGTATTCGGTCGCGCCAATCTACGTCACGCGACAGTTCGACCTTTGCCGGGAACATGCGGATACCCGCGCCGTCGAGAGGCTGCAATCTCCCGAGGTGTCGCGGCTCTATGACCGCGGCTATCACGCCAGGATCGCGAGCCTCGTCCCGCCGGAATAGGGCGGATTCCGTCCGCATAAAATGGTTGTCGATGCCTGCGCGGATTCGCGGTCACGGCGGCACGCGAGGGCATGGGCTCGGGCAACACGTTGTCGGAGCTTGAGACCGCGGCGGCAATGACCGGCCCTGAAGCCGAAAAGAATCCGAGAGATATGCGCCGCGCCGAAATGGCGCGACCTCGCCTCCGGGCGAATCGTGGTCAGGATTCGCCGGGGCCCCTATAGTCGACCGGGCACCATCGAGGGGGACTCCCATGATGAGAACTGCGCGCGTCGCCGCGTTCTTCTGTGCGTTCTTCAGTGTGTCGCTTCTTCTTGCGCCTTCCGCATTCGCACAGGCGGACCGCCAGGGCTGCAAGGATTATCCCGGCATCAGCCGCATGCCGAACTTCTATCTCGACCAGTGCACGGCCAAGCAGTTCGACGCGGCCAAGTTTCCGGTCGGCCCCAAGGACAAGGAAGTCGATCAACAACAGGAAGGCCGCTATTTCTATCTAGCCTATTACCAGAAGCAGAACGCGCCCGCTTCCAGCATGCTGCAGATCATCCGCAACCTGCAGAACGCCGCACGCAGCGCCGGCGGCCAGGTGATGGCCGATCAGCAGGGCGGCAACTGGTACGACACCACGCTCAAGCTGAACAAGGCCGGCAAGGAAACCTGGATCCAGGTGGAAGCGCGCGACGACAATTACGCGCTGACGATCATCGAGAAGCAGGCGATGGCGCAGGACGTCACCATGGACGCCAGGGCCATGGGCGGCGCCCTCGGCGAGTCGGGCAAGGTGGCGCTCTACGGCATCTATTTCGACACGGCGAAATCCGTGGTGAAACCGGAATCGGATCCGACGCTGGCCGAGATCGCCAAACTTCTGAAGCAGAACCCGGCACTCAAGGTTTTCATCGTCGGGCACACCGACATGGTGGGCGATGCGGCGTCGAACGTGCGCCTGTCGCAGGCGCGCGCCCAAGCCGTCATCGCGGCGCTCACCGGCCGCTACGGCGTCGCCGCCGCGCGGCTGAAGCCGTTCGGCGCAGGCCCCTATGCACCGGTGGCATCCAACAAGAGCGAAGAAGGCCGCGCCAAGAACCGCCGGGTGGAGTTGGTGGATTCAGCCATACAATGAGGTAACGGCTTCGGCCGGCAGGACTTGTCGCGGCGAAACCGGCGTGCACCGGGTCGCGTCGCCGCTTTTCCGCGTCGACGGCAGTCAAGCCTTTGCGTTGCCGCAGGCAAAAGAAATATTCTTTGGCTTGA
>JAGWNK010000058.1 GCA_028871345.1 Alphaproteobacteria bacterium
CGGATCGAGGCCCGGCGGAATCGGGAAAATCATCCTCGAAATCGCAGGCTTCCAACTCTCAAACACGCCTTTCCCTGCAAAATCGAATACTCGCCGACGTTCTCAAAATCTCGCCGTGTCAACGCGTTCCGCGTTCTTCACAGACGACTTTCTAGAGTGCTAAATTCGGCAAAGAACCAGCCTAGAATCTCAAATACGTTTGCGTTCTGGTTTTGGCACGGATGATTGGGCGGAAGATTAAGACTCATGGCTAAGCCCCCCAAACGACTCAAGGATTCTGAGCAAATTAAAGCATTCAAAGAGGCCGCCCGCGCCCATGAATGCGACGAATCCGAAGAGCCCTTTGACAAGGCTCTGGGCAAGATCGGGAAGGCTGCTCCGAAGGCAGCCCCCATCAAGCGCGCAATCAAAACGAATCGCTAATAGCCAAACACCAAGGGTGCGACATGAACGCGAACACTTCACACGCGGTGAAGCCGCTTGCCATTGACGTTGACGGGCTAGCCCTTCTTCCAGACGGGCTTCTTCCCGAACGCTTTGAAGACCATCTTTTCGATCTCGGACTTACCGGCCTTTATCATCGCCGCCTTGACGGTTTTATAGGGTCCGAACTCGCGTCCGCACCCGAAGCACTTGAGGATGTCGTCGTCCTTGGGCGGTTTAGATTGGTCGATAACGACGGCGTGCCCACAGTCGGTACATTTGAAGGTGATCCTGTCCTCAGCCATGTTTCCCCCTCCTGAGAACCACTTTCAACCATGGAGAGTATAGCGCGAGTCTCCAACCAGAAACATGCCCCGTTTGCCAAGTACATAGACGCGAAAATATACCAAATCACGTCAGATCGATGATTGGCTGGCCGCGATACCCCCGTCGAACGACGCCCATTGTCGCCTGCCCTGTGCAATCCACAAACGAAAAGAGCGCCGTTGCCGGCGCCCTTTCCGTCTTGCAGGCGACGTCCGTCACTCCGCCTTCTTCAACTTCTCCGCCGCTTCATCGGGGTCCAAGAAAAGTGTCTCGCGATCCACTTTGACGTCCTTCACCTGAGCGAGCTCGGCGATGAAATCGACGACCTTGTCCTCGAACAACGGGGCGCGAATTTCGGCCTGCGCCTGCGCGTTGCGAGCGTAGTAGTCGAACACCTGCTGTTCCTGGCCCGGGAATTGTCTCGCGCGCGCGGCGATGGCGCGCTGGACTTCTTCATTGCCGATCGTCAGGCCGTTCTGCTCACCGATCCGGGCCAGTACCAGACCTAGCCGGACACGGCGTTCGGCAATGTCGTGGTATTCCTTTTTCAATTCCTCCTCGGACTTGCCTTCGTCCGCAGCGGTCTTGCCTTCGCGTTTCAGCTCCGCTTCGACCTGCTGCCAGATGCCATTGAACTCGCCTTCCACCATGGTGGGCGGCAGTGAGAAACTGTGGACCTTGTCGAGTGCGTCGAGAATGCGGCGCTTCATGTGCAAACGGCTCGCGGAAGCATATTCGCGCTTCAACTGGTCGCGCAGGCGCTCCTTGAGCGTGCCAAGCGAATCCAGGCCAAGCTTCTTCGCCAGTTCGTCGTCGATGACGATCGGATCGGGTACCTTCACTTCCTTTACAGTGACCGCGAACAGGGCCTCCTTGCCTGCCAGAGGCGCCTCGGGATAGTCCGCTGGGAAGGTAACCTTCACGTCGCGGCTTTCCCCCGCCTTGGCGCCGACCAACTGGTCCTCAAAACCGGGGATGAGCTGGCCCGATCCCAGCAAGAGATTGAAATTGTCGGCCTTACCGCCCTTGAATTCCTCGCCGTCCACGCGGCCCACGAAATCGATCAGCGTGGCGTCACCTGATTGGGCCGCCTCGCCTTCACCGCGCGGAGAATAGGTGCGGGCTTGCTCCGCCAGGCGATGAATCGAATCGTCGATGTCCGCGTCGCCGACGTCGGCCACCAGGCGCTCGACCTCCAGCTTCGAGACGTCGGCCAGATCGAAATCGGGCATCAGGTCGACGAGCACGCGGAACTCGAGATCGGCCTTGCCGTCGATCACCTGCTGCACGTCACCGACGGGCTCGACCCGCGGAGGAAACGCCACCTTGAGCGCATTGTCCTTGACCGCCTTCTGGCTGCCTTCGGTCACGGCTGCCTCGACGATTTCGCCCATCATCGATTTGCCAAACTGTTTCTTGAGGAACGACACGGGCGCCTTGCCTGGCCGGAAGCCCTTCAGGCTGAGGCGCGGCTTGATCTCCTCGAGCTTGACGATCAGACGCTTGTCCAGATCTTCGGCGCCGACCACCACCTTGAATTCGCGGCGCAGGCCTTCGGAAACAGTCTCGGTAATCTGCATGAGAAAATCCCTGATCCAACCACAGTCCGGCTTCGCCCTTCGGGCCACGCCGTGGCAGTCCTCACTCCCGCCGCGGGCTTGCCAAGTCGAAGCTCCCGCGTAGCGGGCGCAAGGACTGGTGCGGGCGGAGGGATTTGAACCCACACGACTTTCGTCACTGGAACCTAAATCCAGCGCGTCTACCAATTCCGCCACGCCCGCGTGCGGGCCCTCCGCCAGAGCCAGCCGGCTCGCGCGGAAGGGCGCCGCTATAGCAGGGGTTTCGGCAGGCCGCTAGGCCAGCTATCGGCCAATTTTTCCAGGGCGACAATGCCGCGCAAGGGCTTAGCCAGCGCCTGGCAGCACGTCGTGCCTTTTGCCGGTCACGGCCGGCCCGCAATTTTCTCGGCCCCTTGAGATCGACTGTTTACTACTATTGGTTGTTAACAGGCAAGCTGGCCGAGGCGCAAGACCGCGAACCGCTCAATCGAAATCGGTGGGAAGATCAGGCTGCTGCAGATGCTCGAAGAGACGCGCGATCTGCCAGGGCAGCGTCCGCGCCTCGGACAACTCGGGCAGCGCATCGATCGGGAAGAATTTTGCCTCGCCGGTCTCCAACTCGGATTTTTCGCAAGTCCCGACCTCATCGCAGAGGAACAGCAGCTTGTAGATGTGAAAGGGGTGCGGTTTGGGATGCCCCCGCTTGTCGCGGTCATAAACGGCGGCCAGCTTGCGGGGGGGCACGATGAAGCCCGCCTCTTCGCGCACCTCGCGGATCACGCTTTCACTGGGGGCTTCATTGACGTCCGCAAAGCCGCCCGGCAGCGTCCAGCGTCCACCGTCGACCTTCTCGCTGACGAGTAACACGGTCGTCCCGCGAAAGACCGCGCCGCGCACATCGATCTTGGGCGTCGCGTAACCGGTCTGCGCTGCGAAAAGCGCTTCGATGACGGTGAGTTCGACATCGCAGCCGTCGGCCATCATGCGGGCGGCCAACGCCTGCATCTCTTTGTAGCGCGCCTGATCATAAGGGCTTGCTGCATAGGCGAGCCCGCTCTGCGCGGCAGCCTGCAGCTCGCGCGCCCATAGAAGCCATTTCGGTGTCATTACGTGTCGTTGTACAGCCGGCGCAGGACCGCGGGCAATTGTTCCGGCAGATCTTCGGAGATCAGTCCGGGCCCGAAGACTTTGGCGGCCTCGGCATGCAGCCACACGGCAGCACAAGACGCCTGGAACGATTCCATGCCCTGCGCCATCAGCCCCGCGATGAAGCCCGACAGCACATCGCCCGACCCCGCGGTCGCCAATTCCGGCGGGGCGTTGGTCGTCACGACTACGCGACCGTTGGGGTCGGCAATGATCGTGTCGGGTCCCTTGAGCAGGACGAGGCAACCGGCCCGGGCTGCAGCATCGCGCGCGGCCTCGATGCGGCTGGCCGAATGCGCCAGAAGGTCCGGAAAAACGCGCGTGAATTCTCCATCATGCGGGGTCAACACGCTGGACGGACGCAGGATTTGGAACAGGGAACCCGAGTCTCCCGAAAACGACGTGAGCGCGTCCGCATCGAGTACCGCGGCCACGTCGCTATTCAGGACCGCGCCAACCAAGTCGCGCGTACCCTGCCCGACGCCGCATCCGGGGCCGATGGCGACGGCCTTGTAGCGCTTGTCCTCGAGGAGGTGCGCCAAGCCGGGCGCGCCGTCGAATGGCTTGACCATGATCGCTGTCAGATGCGCGGCGTTGACCGCAATCGCGCCAGGGGGACTTGCGACGCTGACAAGACCGGAGCCAATCCGCAAGGCGCCCCTCGCCGCAAGACGCGCCGCGCCTGTGGCGTGCGCAGGTCCGCTGATGATGAGCGTGTGACCCCTGGCGTATTTATGGCCCAGAGGTCCCGGACGCGGAAGCGACCAGATTTCCGGCCCGTTCTCGGCCAGGGCAGGTCGGGCGACCTCCAAGGCCGCATCGGGAATGCCGATCTGCGACAGGACGACATGGCCGCAACGCAGACGTCCGGTCATCAGAACATGAGCCGGCTTCTTGCGGAAGAACGTCACGGTGAGGGCGGCCTCTACGCACACGTCATCGAGCGGCTTGCCGAAATCGCCATGCAAGCCGCTGGGCACATCGACGGCGATCACGGGCTTGTGACGGGCATTGAGGGCGGCGACGGTTTCGCGCACGACCCCCTCCAGCGGCCGCTGCAGTCCCGCTCCAAACAGAGCATCGACCACCAGCTCGCAGTCGTCGACCTCGGCGGCTGTCAACGGCACCGAAAGACCCCGCCACCGCGCCGACATGTGGGACGCGTCACCTTTCAGCCCATCGCGACCAATCTGCGCCACACGGACGTCCCAGCCTGCGGCTCCCAGATGGCGCGCCACCACGTAGCCGTCGCCACCGTTGTTGCCCGGGCCGCACAGGATCAGCACGCGCTTGGGGCGCCACCGCCTGCAGATTTCGCCCGCGACGGCGGCGCCAGCATTTTCCATGAGCGTGAGCGACGGCACGCCATGTTCGGCCGCATAACGATCGGCGGCGTACATCTCGGCGACGGTGACGATCTCGCTCATGGTCCCGCACTATAGCTCGTCACGCGGCGAGACGAATGCGGTATCCCACCTCGTGCCGCGCGGCAAGAAGGTCAACTGAAGAAGCGCTCGAGACGGTTCAGGGCCTCTTCGAGGATTTCCCGCCTCTTGCAGAAGGCAAATCGCACGAGGTTGTCGGGCTTCGCGGCGCGCATGAAAACGGACAGCGGGATGAGGGCGACTCCTGCGTCGCGCACGAGACGCAGGCAGAATTCCCGATCGCTCTCCGCCGTCAGTCCGCAAATGTCTGCGGCAAGAAAATAAGTTCCCTGTGAAGGCAGCGGGCGAAACCCAAGCCTTGCAAGGCGTCCGGCCAGAAGATCACGGCGACGTTCGAGAGTACCTGTCAGCCGGAGCGTGAAATCGATCTCCTGGTCAAGCGCGTAAGCAACGGCCTGTTGCAGGGCCGGCGGCGTCGTAAAGGTGAGGAACTGATGCGCCTTGGCAATCGTCTCGACCAATGCGGCGGGGCCCATGGCCCAGCCCACCTTCCAGCCGGTAAGCGAAAACATCTTCCCGGCCGATCCAATCCGCACGGTACGGTCGTGCATGTCCGGCAGCGTCGCCAGCGGGACGTGCGTGCCGCCATCGAACACGACATGTTCATAGACCTCGTCACAGATGACAACGGCGTTCGATGACGAGAGGACTCGCACGACCGCCGCAAGCTCATCGGCATCGAAGACACGTCCGAGCGGATTCATCGGCGAATTGAGCACGATTGCTGCCGTCGCCGGCGTCACCGCCGCCTGCAGAGCCTGTTCGGTCAGCCGCCATTGCGGTCCGGTCAACCCGATCGTCCGCACTTTGGCGCCAGCCGCTTCGGCAATCGGGCGATAGGAATCGTAGGCGGGATCGATGACGACGATTTCGCGTCCGGGTTGGGCGAATGCGAGGATCGCCGCCGTCAGCGCTTCCGTGGCGCCGGAGGTGACAACCACATCCGTCTCGGGGTCGTAGGCCAGGCCGTAGAAGCGTTCCGCATGCCTCGCCAGAGCCCGGCGGAGATCGGGACGGCCCCGCATAGGGGGATACTGATTGGACTCTTCGCGCAGCGCCCGGGCCGCCGCCTCGCGAATCGCGATCGGACCGTCTTCGTCCGGGAACCCCTGGCCCAGATTGATGGCGCCATGTTTGACGGCCAGCGCCGACATCACGGTGAAAATGGTGGTTGGGAGGTTTGCGAAGGTAGGGCTGGCCATGAACTTTACTCAGGGATCAAGCGTTTGCGCCGACACCATTACAAATGAGGCTGGATTGCAAATGGTCTCTCGATTGCTGCCTGTTTGTTGAGCACGAAGGCCAGATTCTGTGCATATCCCATGATCGCGCTGTCGCGCCCCTCATAACTGCCTGAAATTCTTTGTTATTAAGTGGAGCAAACTTGGCATAACCCCTGCTACTTCCTTAACGGCGCGCCATCAACGACGGCGCAAGGAGTCCCGTATGAAGAAGATCGAAGCCATCATCAAACCGTTCAAGCTCGATGAAGTGAAAGAAGCGCTGCAAGAGGTCGGCGTCCAGGGCATCACGGTCACGGAAGCCAAGGGCTTCGGCCGCCAGAAGGGACATACCGAACTTTACCGCGGCGCGGAGTACGTCGTGGACTTCCTGCCGAAGGTGAAAATCGAGATCGTCATCGGCGAGGATCGGCTGCAAGCCTCTATCGAAGCCATCCAGAAGGCGGCTCGAACGGGTCGCATCGGAGACGGCAAGATCTTCGTCCTCAACGTCGAAGAGGCAATCCGCATCCGGACCGGCGAGAGCGGCGCGGACGCGATCTAGCACCCGGATCCGAGCGAACCAAGGACACCAACCGAAAAGGGGAAAGACCCAAGCTATGGCAAATGCACAATCCGTCCTTTCGATGATCAAGGCGAAAGACGTCAAATTCGTCGACTTGCGATTCACCGATCCGCGCGGCAAGTGGCAACATGTGACGTTCGATCTGTCGCTGGTCGACGACGATTTCCTGACCAACGGGACGATGTTCGACGGGTCGTCGATCTCGGGCTGGAAGGCGATCAACGAATCCGACATGACGCTGGTCCCGGACTGCGACACCGCCGTCATCGACCCCTTCTTCGCCCAGACGACGCTCGCCATCACTTGCGATGTCTATGAGCCGACCACCGGACAGCGCTATGGCCGCTGCCCCCGCTCCATCGCCAAGGCCGCCGAGCAGTACATGGTTTCTACCGGAGTCGGCGACACGGCCTTCTTCGGCCCCGAAGCCGAGTTCTTCATCTTCGACGACGTCCGCTTCGAAGCGTCGATGAACAAGTGCTTCTATTTCCTCGACTCCGTGGAAGGCGCCTACAACTCCGGCACGGAATATGAAGGCGGCAACCTCGGCCACCGCCCGGCGGTCAAGGGCGGCTACTTCCCCGTTCCGCCGATCGACGCCTTCCAGGACATGCGCTCCGAGATGCTCGGCATCATGGGCGACATGGGCATCAATCCCGAGAAGCAGCACCACGAAGTGGCATGCGCGCAGCACGAACTGGGCTTCAAGTTCAACACGCTCACCAAGTGCGGCGACAATATGCAGATTTACAAGTACGTCGTGCACCAGGTTGCCGCGGCGTACGGCAAATCGGCGACGTTCATGCCGAAGCCGGTCTACGGCGACAACGGTTCGGGCATGCACGTGCACCAGTCGATCTGGAAGGGCGGCAAGCCGCTGTTTGCCGGATCGGGCTATGCGGATCTGTCGGATACGGCACTCTATTACATCGGCGGCATCATCAAGCATGCCAAGGCGCTCAATGCCATCACGAACCCGCTGACCAATTCCTACAAGCGCCTGATCCCGGGCTTCGAGGCACCGGTGCTGCTCGCCTACTCCGCGCGCAATCGCTCGGCCTCCTGCCGCATCCCCTTCGCGCCGGGACCGAAGGGCAAACGCGTGGAAGTACGCTTCCCCGACGCCGGCTCCAATCCGTATCTCGCCTTCGCAGCCATGCTGATGGCGGGCCTCGACGGCATAGAGAACAAGATCCATCCGGGCGACCCTATGGACAAGGACCTCTACCACCTTCCGCCGGAAGAGCTGAAGGAGATCCCGACCGTCTGCGGCAGCCTGCGTCAGGCGCTCGACAGCCTGGACGCCGACCGCGCCTTCCTCAAGAAGGGCGGCGTGTTCAACGACGATTTCATCGACAGCTATATCGAGCTCAAGATGGAAGAGGTCTATGCCTTCGAGCATTGCCCGCACCCCATCGAGTTCAAGATGTATTACTCCGTCTGACGATCTCCTGACGTCAGAAGAGCCAAAGGCCTCGGTGGCAACACCGGGGCCTTTTCGTTTAGGGTACGCCCGCACCAGAACGGGGCCGGACATGGCGTTCATCTATAAAATCTGCCGCGGCGCCGAGTGGGATGATGCACGGCGCGCCGGAATCTACGCAGGCTCGGCCGGCGACCGCCGGGACGGATTCATTCACTTCTCCTCGGCGCACCAGTTGATGGGAACATTGGCGAAGTATTACGCCGGAGCGAATGACCTGATGCTGGTGGCCGTCCAGCAGGATGCATTGGGGGATGCGCTCAAATTCGAACCGTCGCGCGATGGGGCCCTGTTCCCTCACCTCTACGGCGTGCTGCCGCTTTCAGCCGTTGCGTGGACCAAGCCGGTCGTCCTGCAGGCGGACGGACAATTCATGCTGCCGCCGGAATGCATCTGAACTTTCCACCTGTCCGTCAAATGGACTGATGCACATTTTGCAGCAACGCGTTCGTTGGCAGACGCCTGAGCCGACCTTATATGCTTGGGGGCCCATTTTCCGCGGAGAGCATCATGCGCTACAGACAGCTTGGCAATACCGGCATGTTCGTGTCCGAGATCTGCCTCGGCACCATGACATTCGGCGGAAAGGGCTCGTTTTACGAGAAGCTGGGCAAGGTTGCGCAAAGCCAGGCCACTGCGATCGTCTCTCGCGCTCTGGAGGCCGGGGTCAATTTCATCGATACGGCGGACGTCTATTCGCTCGGCCTGTCGGAAACGATTCTCGGCCAGGCGCTGCAGGACATCGGGGTGAAACGTTCGGACGTCGTGATCGCCACCAAGGCATTCGGGCGGATGGGGCCCGGCCCGAATGACACCGGCGTCAGCCGCGGCCATATCATGGACGCGGTCGAGAAAAGCCTCGAACGCCTCCAGACGGACCACATCGACCTCTATCAGATCCACGCCCAGGATCTGATCACGCCGGTCGAAGAGGTCATGCGGGCCCTCGACGACCTGGTGAGACGCGGGATCGTCCGTTACGTCGGCGTCTCAAACTGGCAGGCATGGCGGATCATGAAGGCGCAGGGTATCGCCGACAAACGCGGCTGGGCCCGGTTCGAGACGCTGCAGGCCTACTATTCCATTGCCGGGCGCGACCTCGAACGGGACCTCGTCCCCACGCTGGAAGACCAGAAGATGGGCCTCTTGGTTTGGAGCCCGCTAGCCGGCGGGATCCTGTCCGGCAAGTTCGGACCGGGCGCCCAAAGCCCGCAAGATGCGCGGCGCACGGTCTTTGATTTCCCGCCAGTCGATAAGGAACACGTGTGGGAGCTGGTCGATGCGATGCGGGAAATCGGCAAAGCGAACGGCGCCAGCCCGGCGCGCGTGGCCCTGGCCTGGGTGCTGTCGAAGCCGTTCGTCACGAGCATCATCACGGGTGTCAGAACGCTGGAGCAGCTGGAAGACAATCTCGCCGCCGTGAAATTCCGTTTCTCGCCAGGTGAAATCGAGAAACTTGACGCCCTCAGCGCCCTGAAACCCGAATACCCGGGCTGGATGGTGGAAAGACAGAACACCGGGCGCAGACCCGACGACAAATGACGTATACTCCCTCCCATAAAGATGGGAGGGAATCATGAAAGCGGCGCTATTGCTGGCCGGGCTGGTAGGCCTATTGCTAGGCTTGCTGTTCGCGGGACAGGGCCTGGGCTACCTGCCATGGCCCAAGGCGAGCTTCATGATCGGGCAGATCATCTGGGCCTATTACGGCACCGGAATCGCACTCATTGGCCTCGCCCTTATCGTCCTCTCGCGACGCTGACGGGCTTGCAGTGAGCGCGGCGCGGACCGATCATTGCGCGCAGGAGATCGTCATGCGCGCGTTCATCATTCTCGTCGCGGCGGCCTTGACCGCCTGTGCCGCCAACGCGGCCGACTGGGTTTCCGTCTGCTACGGGCAGGATGCCCAGTACATGCAGACCATCGGCGGCCCCGGCTATTTCCACATCGGCAACGGCGACGGCACCTACGACACCCAGAAGCTCACCCAGGCCTATTATGACGGCAATATCGTCTGCGGAACGGCCGATCCCAAGGCGCCGGTCGGGTCCAACCATGTCGGCATGGTCTGCGCCGACAAGAGCCGCAAGGTCATCTCGGTGATGTACCTCGAGCAGATGAAGCAGAAGCACTCGCCGAAGGACGCACCCGCCTACTGCAACGCGCGGGTGTCGGTGCACTGACCTGCCCGATCACAGGAAATTGTATTCGGTGAAGAGAGGCTGCAGGTCGTTGCCCCACTCGGTCCGGTAGTTCCGCAACAACTCCTCCGCCCGCGTATAGCCGCGGCTGACCAACTCGCGCAGCGGCAAAAGGAAGCCCTCTTCCGTCATGCCGCCCGCATCATGGGAGGCGCGACGCTTGAGACCTTCGGCCGAGATCTCCAACATGCGGCGGGCCAGCTCCCATACCGTGGTGTTGCGGAACGGGGTCTTGAAGGCCTGGTGCGGCACCGCATCCCGCAAGGCCTGCCGCTCCTCGACAGTCCAGTCCTTGACCATGTCCCAGGCCGCATCGAGCGCCGCATCGTCGTAGAGCAGGCCGACCCACAACGCCGGCAGGCCGCAGATGCGCCGCCAGCTCCCGCCATCTGCGCCGCGCATCTCCAGGAAACGCTTGAGACGGACTTCGGGGAAGATCGTTGTGAGGTGGTCGGCCCAATCGGACATCTGAGGCGCGATATCCTTCACCTCGGGAATCTTGCGGTCCAGGAAATCGCGGAAGCACCGCCCGGAAACATCGATATACTGCCCGTCGCGATAGACGAAGTACATCGGCACCTCGAGGGCGTAGTCGACGTAGCGCTCGAAGGACATGCCGTCCTCGAACACCCATGGCAGCATTCCGGCGCGGGCGTTGTCGACGTCGGTCCAGATATGGCTGCGGTAGGAGAGGAAGCCATTGGGCTTGCCTTCGCGGAACGGGGAGTTGGCGAACAGCGCCGTGGCGATCGGCTGCAAGGCCAGACTGACGCGGAATTTCTTGACCATGTCGGCTTCGGAAGAAAAGTCGAGATTCACCTGCACGGTGCAGGTGCGGAACATCATCTCGAGCCCGTAGCCTCCCACCTTCGGCATATAGCGCCGCATGATGCCGTAGCGGCCTTTTGGCATCTGAGGCACGTCGTCGAGGGACCATGTGGGCGCGAAGCCGATGCCGCAGGCGCCGGCCCCGATCTCGGCCGCGACCTCGCGGACCTGCTGCTGATGCGTATTCACCTCGGCGCAGGTCTGGTGCACCGACTTCAGCGGCGCGCCCGAAAGCTCGAACTGCCCGCCGGGTTCCAGACTGATGGCGCCGCCGTTCTGCGTCAGGCCGATGATGTTCTCGCCTTCCGTGATCGGCTGCCAGCCGAAGCGGCGCATGCCTTCGAGCAGCGCGCGGATGCCGGGGCGGCCTTCATAGGGCAGCGGCTTGTGGGTCTTCAGGTCGTACACGAACTTTTCGTGCTCGGTGCCGATCCGCCATTCCGAACGCGGCTTCACGGCGTCGGACAGGTAGCGTACGAGGTCGTCGCGCGATTCGATCGGGCCGCCAGCGGACTGCGGGATGGACATGCGAACCATTTCCGGGCGGATGCCCATAAGCCGAGATGTAGAATGAGGCAGACTGAACCTGCCGGCTATGTAGGCACTGGGTCCCGTGCCGACAAGTCACCCCTCCCCGATGCAGGCCTGCCATACGGCCAGGGCCGCCAGGGCGGCGGTATCGGCACGCAGGATCCGCACGCCCAGCGACACCGGCGTGACATGGGGCAAGGCCCGCAGCGCAGCCCGCTCCCCTGGGTCGAAGCCGCCTTCCGGGCCGGTGACCACGGCCCACGGACCCGACGGCTGATCGCGCAAGGCCTCCGCAATGGGGCGGGCATCGCCGCCTTCGTCACAGAAGACAATGCGACGACCGTGCGGCCACTCCGACAGGAGGCGGGCGAAGGGCACCGGCTCGGCGATATCCGGCACGGTCAGGCGGCCGGATTGTTCGGCGGCTTCCAACGCATTCGCGCGCATGCGCTCGCCATTGACGCGATGCACGATGGTGCGCCGCGTGATGACGGGCTGCAGACGCCGCACGCCCAACTCGGTCGCCTTCTGCACGACATAGTCCGCCGGCGTCCTCTTGATGGGCGCGAACACCAGCCAGAGGTCGGGAACGTCGGATTGCGGCGCGACCTGCCCGCGGCATTCAAGAACGCATTGCCGCTTCGAGACTTCCACAACGGTCGCCGACCACTCGCCGTCGCGGCCGTTGAACAGGCTGAGGCGGTCGCCGATCTTGGAACGCATCACATGCAGCAGGTAATGGGTTTGCCTGTCGCCAGGGATGGCGCGGGCGCCCTGCCCCAACGCGGCATCGACGAAGAGGCGCAGCTTGCCGCCGGGATAGACGAGATCCTCAGACATCGCGCAGTCCCCGGCCCGTTGCGCCGCGGCGAAACGCGCCGCCCTCCCCACCGGGGGAAAGGAAGGCCAGGACAGCCCGAAAAAGAGATTCGCTTGTCGCTCGCGCCATGACACAATTGAGAACGATGGCAAGCCAACCGCAAGTCCTCAGACCAGCCGACGCCGTGGCGGCCGCCGTGGTCGACCAGGCCCCGGCCCGCATCCAGCCCTATCTGCGACTGATGCGCCTCGACCGGCCGATCGGCACCTGGCTCCTCTATTGGCCCTGCGTGTTCGGCCTGGCCTTGGGCGCGGTGGCCGACAGCCGGCCGTTCGGCTCGCTCCGCGACATCTGGTACGTCGTCCTCCTCGGCATCGGCGCCATCGTCATGCGCGGCGCCGGCTGCACCTATAACGACATCGTCGACCGCGATTTCGACGCCCAGGTGGCGCGCACGCGGGCCCGTCCCATTCCCTCGGGCGCCGTCAGCGTGCGCCAGGCGTGGCTGTTCGCCTTCGCGCTCTGCCTCGTGGGCCTTGTCATCCTGCTGCAGCTCAACACGCTGGCCGTCGCGCTGGGCGTCGGATCGCTGCTGCTGGTGGCCGCCTATCCCTTCATGAAACGCATCACCTGGTGGCCGCAGGCCTGGCTGGGACTGACCTTCAACTGGGGCGCCGTGCTCGGCTTCGCCGCGCAGACGGGCACCTTCGATATCGGCGACGCCATGCTCTATGCCGGGCTGTTCTTCTGGACGCTGGGCTACGACACCATCTACGCCCACCAGGACAAGGACGACGACGCGCTGATCGGCGTCAAGTCGACGGCGCGGCTGCTGGGGGCGCGGTCGAAGCGCTGGATCCTCGCCTTCTATGCCGTCAGCTTCACGCTGATCCTGGCAGCGGGAATGACCGAGCACGAAGGCTGGTCGTATGCACCGCTGATGCTGTTGGCGGGCGGACACATGCTGTGGCAGGTGCACACCCTCGACATCGGCGACACGGCCCGCTGTCTCAAGCTGTTCCGCGCCAACCGCGAGACTGGGGCGCTGATCGCCGCCGCCCTGATCGTCTCGAGCTGGCTCTGGTAGATACGCGAAAAGCGGGCGCACCACTCGGCCGTGAGGGCCGCGGGACCCGCGATCCGCGCAAGAGCTACGGCCGGCAAGCGCCCCCTGCCATCGCAGAGACCGACATGCACCTTGACCCTTCCACGGACGGGCGGAACAGGCGTTTGCCATGCAGCCGCTACGCCGGCCTGCTCCGCTGGATGCGCGAGGTTGCATCCGGTCCTGTATCGTCGCGAGAGATTGCGAACGGAGCCCTCCTCCGGTCGCTGTTTGCCAGGCACAACTCCTCCAGCCCACGCTTGAACAAATGGGGAACCGCAAACGGCGGTTCAAGGGGTGCGACAAAAGATACTTTTTCGCGACGGCGTGTCAGACGCAGTCGGAAAAGCGGCCGGGTTCGCCCTCGCCGCCTATGATTATGATGATCTCGGCCATCCCGCCTGGGTGCAATATGCCGGTAGCGCCGCGCGTCACGCCAGATACGCTTCTTAGTCGTCTGTGAAGAACGCGGAACGCGTTGACACGGCGAGATTTTGAGAACGTCGGCGAGTATTCGATTTTGCAGGGAAAGGCGTGTTTGAGAGTTGGAAGCCTGCGATTTCGAGGATGATTTTCCCGATTCCGCCGGGCCTCGATCCG
>JAGWNK010000021.1 GCA_028871345.1 Alphaproteobacteria bacterium
TCCACCGCGTGCACTTCAAACACCTTCTTCGCCAAATCCAGACCAATCGTGCTAATCTTCTTCATGGATGGCTCCCGTTCGTTGGAGTTTCGACAACCCAACTTTGGCACACCGATGCCGTCAGGGGGCCATCCACCCCATCATTCCCGGCGAACGCGAGCCGCGTTGCGGCTCGCGCCAGGGAAGGAAATCCAGAAAAATTTGCAACACATGGTTTCCCTTCCCCTCGCGCTCCCCCCGATCAAGTCTAAGGCCGCGCTCGGCCGGAAATGACAGGCGTATAATCGAACGTCCGCTGCTCTAGCGCCGGCCGATGTGGCGCTTGACGAAGACTTCGAGCTTCCGCGCGATTTGCGGAATGTGGTACTCGCGGTCCCAGACCTGACCGGCCTCGGCCAGAATCCGGTCGCGGACCTCCTGCGGAATGTCGGCCCAGTGCACGAGCGCGGCGGCGCCCAGGCGGCGGACGAAAGGTTCGTCTTCGCTGGGGTACTTGAAGCCCCTTCCGGCGTAATCGATACCGTTCGGCGGCGTCTTGGTGTTCACGAGATCCTCTGTCTGCAACGCGGCTCAGGCCGCGGACTTGGACCGCGCCAGATCATTCGCCGCTCGTCGAAAGCGCCGCGCGGACCGGCCGCGCAGCACCCCTTCTCTACGACACAAACCGCCCGCACGGCAAACGATTCCCATGCGGTGCGGCGCCCGAAAAACTCGGCGCGGCGCCGCCGCCGTGCTAGAGGTTGCGCCAAGGAGACACACATGCGCACCGGTTGGATTTTCGCAGGACTCTTGGCCGTCATGCTGCCGGCGTTCGCAGCGCCACAGGCGCAGATCGTCACCTCGATGGGAACCATCACGGTGGCGCTTGCCGCGGACAAGGCCCCCAAGACCGTCGCCAACTTCGTGCGCTACGCACGGGAGGGCCATTTCGACGGAACCGTGGTCTATCGCGTGGTGCCTGGCTTCGTCATCCAGATGGGCGGCTATGACGGCCACGGAAACTACCGGACGCCGCACGCGCCCATCCCGCTCGAAACCGGCAACGGCCTCTCCAACCAGCGCGGCACGCTGGCCATGGCGCGCGACACGCCCGACAGCGCCACCTCGGAATTCTTCATCAACCTGGCCGACAATTCCTATGGCCTCGATCCCAAGCCCGGCGATGCACCCGGCACCACGGGCTATGCCGTGTTCGGACAAGTGACGGCGGGGATGGACGTGGTGGACGCCATTGCCGCGGTGCCCGTCGGCGGCGGCCAGGGCCCCTTTCCCGACGCCGAGCCCAAGACGGCGGTGAAGATCCTGAAGGTGACGATCACCGACACGGCAACGCCGTAGCGTCCGCGCAGAGGGTTCGCCTGTTTCGAGCAGGGATTCCGCTTGCGCCAGCGCGGCGCGCACCCGCCGCCGCCAAGCCGCGACGCGCCGGCGCCAGTCGCGGGCCGCGGCGGTGTGGGCGCCGCTCTTGAAGGCGTTGCGGTTGCCCCGCGGCGCTCCCAGCTTTGGTTGCCACACCTGCTCGGGGCACAACATCTTGATCATTGATGTCCGGAATCCGCCTTCCTGGCCCTACCCCCTCCCCCCCGCGTCGTCTGCACATGCTCGACGATCATGTGCTGGCGGTGCTCCCGAGCGGTCGGCGCAGAGCCGGCCGCACGCAGCTTGACGATGGCCTCCCCCACCTTGGCGCCGCTTCGCACCAGGCCCTGGGCGGCGTTCAGGAAGTTGACGCGGTGGTCGGGGTCTGGCGTCAGCCTGGCCGAGTGGAAGGCGACTTCGTGGGCGAGGAACCGGCACTCTTCGATCAGGGCATTGAGGAGCGCTTCGGTTTCGCGGCCCGAGCGCGGCGTCTGGGCTTCGGGAAGGCGCACCATGGTCTCCAGGAATCGCGTCTTGTATTCGGGCGGCAGCACGCCGCCATGGCGTTCGGCCTCGGCGAACATGGCGCTTTCCCATTGGCGCATCTTTGAATCGTCGTCGCGCCCGGTGTCGGGCAAGGCGGACGATGGCGCCGCGACCGCATCACGGGCGTGATCGTCCGTGGCCGGATGGATTGCTTGATTCTGGGTGGTCATGCGATGGACTCGGGGTTAGGTTTCGCGTCCCATTATCCACCAACGAACATAACAAGAACAGATGGCGCGAAAAGTAATGTTCGGGCCTTGAAACGGAGATTGCGTCTTACCGGCGGGGACTGCCCTGCCGCCCTGCGCTCTTGAACACGCGTATCATAGGCAGGCGATTCGCTTGGGAGGGCGCGATGGCCGCCGAATACGAACTGCAGATCCTGTTCTGTGCCGTGCTGCTGGGATTGATCCAGCTTCTCCTGTCGTTTCTGCCGGCGCTGGCGACCCGGGGATTTCCCTGGGCGCTGGGACCGCGCGACGACAGCGGCGCAGCGCTGGGCAAGATCGGCGGGCGGCTGGAGCGCGCCTATCACAATTTCCTGGAGACCTTCCCCTTCTTCGCGGCGGCGGTGCTGCTCGATCACGCGCTCGGCAAATCGACGCCGCTGAGCGTGCTGGGGGCGCAGATCTACATCTGGGCGCGGCTGATCTATGTGCCGGCCTATGTCATCGCCATTCCCTTTACCCGCTCGCTGGTGTGGACGGCGTCGGCAGTGGGCATCGTGCTGGTGCTGGGCGCGGCGTGGCCGGGATGAAAGCGCTCGCCCTGGCGTCGGCGAGCACGCTGGCTTGCCGTGCAGATGGACTACGATCTGGCGCAGGCGATGAAGAACGAACGCGCCATCAAGGTGAAGCGGGTGGCGACCGTAAATCCACCCCAATTGCTTGATGTCATCAAGATCGACGACGAACGGACCAGGGGCCACCTGGACCGGATCGTCCGGGGTCGCTCGGCACCTCCCAAACGGGGGAGGAAAAACGGCGCGGGAGCGCGTTACCGCTTCTTCGCCTTGCGGGCGGCGTAGCGGGCGTCGCGGCGCGATTTCTGTTCGGCCAACAGTTCAATCATGGCGCGCAGCTTGGCGGCTTCCTCGGCTTCCTTGGCGGCCTTGGCTTCCGCTTCGGCCTTGAGGCGGGCTTCCTCGGAGGCCTTGCGTTCGGCCTCGAGGCGCGCGGCTTCGGCGAGGCGCGCGGCTTCCTTCTCGGCGGCGCGCTTGGCGTGGCGAACGTCGCGCTCCTTGGCGATGCGCACGCGCTCTTCCATGCGCCGGGCGGCGGTGGCTTTCAGGGCTTCGGCGGCCTTGCGGGCGCGCTCGAGCTGGGCGGCGCGCGCCTTGGCGCGCTCGTCGAGGCGGTCGTTGAAGGACTTTTCCTGGAACAGAGGCATGGGGTCTTTCGGGTCTCCTTGTCGTTTCCGTGCGTGGGACAGGCGTCGCCCCCCACCCCGACGCGCTTTGCGCGTCGGACCTCCCCACGAGGGGGAGGTTGTTTGATCGCGTCAGTTGTCCAGGAACGAGCGCAGCTTGCGGCTCCGTGAGGGGTGTTTGAGCTTGCGCAGGGCCTTGGCCTCAATCTGGCGGATGCGTTCGCGCGTCACCGAGAACTGCTGGCCGACTTCCTCCAGCGTGTGGTCGGTGTTCATGCCGATGCCGAAGCGCATGCGCAGCACGCGCTCCTCGCGCGGGGTGAGGGTGGCGAGCACGCGCGTGGTGGTCTCGCGCAGATTGGCCTGGATGGCCGCGTCGATCGGCAGGACCGCGTTCTTGTCCTCGATGAAATCGCCGAGATGGGAATCCTCCTCGTCGCCGATGGGCGTTTCGAGCGAGATCGGCTCCTTGGCGATCTTCAACACCTTGCGCACCTTCTCGAGCGGCATGGCCAGGCGCTCGGCCAGCTCCTCGGGCGTCGGCTCGCGGCCGATCTCGTGCAGCATCTGGCGCGAGGTGCGCACCAGCTTGTTGATGGTCTCGATCATGTGGACCGGGATGCGGATGGTGCGCGCCTGGTCAGCGATCGATCGCGTGATGGCCTGGCGGATCCACCAGGTGGCGTAAGTGGAGAACTTGTAGCCGCGGCGGTACTCGAACTTGTCGACCGCCTTCATCAGGCCGATGTTGCCTTCCTGGATGAGGTCGAGGAACTGCAGGCCGCGGTTGGTGTATTTCTTGGCGATGGAGATGACGAGGCGCAGATTGGCTTCGATCATCTCCTTCTTGGCGACGCCGGATTCGCGTTCGCCCTTCTGCACCGTCTGCACGATGCGTCGGAAATCGACGATCGAGGTGCGCATCTCCTGCGCCAGGGTCTGGATCTCGTCGCGCAGGCCGTGCACCTTGTCGCGCTCGGTGGCGACGAAATCCTTCCAGCCGATGCGGCTCAGCCGGCCGACGCGGCGCGTCCAGTTGGGATCGAGCTCGTTGCCGTAATGCTCCTTGAGGAAATCCTCGCGCAGCACGCCATGGGCCTCGGCCAGGCGCAACAGCTTGCCCTCGAGCGACACCAGGCGGCGGTTGATGCCGTACATCTGGTCGACCAGGGATTCGATGCGGTTGTTGTTGAGCTTGAGACCCTTGACGAGATCGACGGTCTCGTTGCGCAGCTTCTTGAAGCGGCGCTCCTGGCTGTTCGACAGCTCGTCACTGGCCAGCGCCGCCTCGACGGAGGCGTCCTGCAGCTTGCCCAGCTTCTTGTAGAGATTGGCGATGTTGTCGAGGGTGGCGAGCACCTGCGGCTTGAGGGCGGCTTCCATCGCCGACAGGGGCAGGTTGCCCTCGTCGTCGAAATCGTCGCCTTCGCCGGCGGCGTCGGCCTTGGCCGCCGCTTCGCCGGGATCCATCTCCTCGCCGTCTTCGCTCTTTGCGGCGGGGGCCGGCGGCTCGGGGCGCTTGACCTCCATCACCGGCGCGGCCATCGCCGCACCGTTGCCGTTCATCTGCGGCAGCGCGGGCATGGCGGGAGCGCCTTCGCCGGCCTGGCCGTCGGGGCCGGTACCGTACATCGCTTCCAGATCGATGATGTCGCGCAGCAGCACCTTGCCTTCGTTGAGCTCGTCGCGCCACACGGTGAGCGCCTCGAAGGTCAACGGGCTTTCGCACAAGGCGCCGATCATCAGCTCGCGGCCGGCCTCGATGCGCTTGGCGATGGCGATCTCGCCCTCGCGGGAGAGCAGCTCCACCGATCCCATCTCGCGCAGATACATGCGCACGGGATCGTCGGTGCGGTCGTATTGTTCGGACTCGGTGCCTTCCTTGACGGCGAGCGCCTTGCCGCCCTCGGCCAGCGCCGGGACTTCCGCCTGCTCCTCCTGTTCCTCGCTCTCGATGACGTTGATGCCCATCTCGGAGAGCATCGACATGGTGTCTTCGATCTGCTCGGAAGACACCTTGTCGGAGGGCAGGACCTTGTTCAGCTCGTCATAAGTGACATAGCCGCGGGCCTTGGCGCGCGCGATCATCTTGCGCACGCCCACATCGGACATGTCGAGCAGCGGGGAATCGGCGTCCTGCTGCGGCTCGCCCTCGCCCGGCTTGGCGGTCTTGGCGACCACCGCCACCTTGCCGTTGACCTTGACCTTGGGCGGCACGCCCACCGGGCCGCGCTGCGCCGGCACCGCCTTCGCGGCGGCCGGCTGCGCCTTGGCGGCCTTGGGATCCGGCTTGGGCGCCGCCTTGATCTTGGGCTGCACCTTGACCGGACTCTTGGCGGCCGCCGCCGGCTTGGCCGGCTTGGTCTTGGGCGCGGTCTTGGTCTTGCGGGCGGGGGCCGCCTTCGCACTCGCCGCCTTGGCGGGCGTACGCTTGACCGCCTTCGCCGCTTTCTTGCCTTTCGTCACCACGTTCTTTCCGTCATCCGTCCTGCCCGTCGCGCGCGCCACGGACCGTCTACAATATGTGCTGCAACGCGTGCCTAGGGCAGTGCGGGTAAACCGCTATCCACCCCGACGACCTCGACCGGCGGCACCATCGCTTCGGCGGGAGCCGGAGCAGGGGCCGCAGGCTTGCGCCGAACGCTGCGCTTGGCCGCCTTTCTGGCCGGTTTGGCCTTCTTCACCGCCCGTTTGGCCTTCACTTTCCGGGTCCGCCGCGGGGCCACCTTGCGCGCCGCCTTGGCCGTCCTTCTGGTCTTCCTGCCGGCCTTCTTGGAGGTCCGCCGCGCCGTCTTGCGGCCGCCCGCCTTCCGTACCGTCTTCCTTGCCTTCTTCTTGGTGCGTTTCGCCTTTTTCTTCATCGCCATGAGCATTCCCTCTTTGATCGGTCCGCCGCGCGCGCGCCGGAGAGTTCCACACCTGAACGGACAACGTTACGCGTCAGTCTTCCCTAGTCCTCGGAGCGGATGCCGAGCAAGCGGCGTGCCTCGAGCCAGCTCTCCTCGGTCGCCTCGTTTTTGAAACGTTCGAGCGCCCGGCTGCGCTCCAAAGCGAGTTCCGCCATGTCGCGAAGCTGGGCTGCGGCACGCAGGAAGCGGGCATCCGTATCCTCGCCAAAATCTGTCCCCTCATCCGCCGGGGACCGCGCGCCCTGCGCCCGAAGGCGCTCCACGACTTCGGCCATGCCTGCACGAACGAGATGGTTCTCCAGACCCCCTTTTTCAAGCCTGGAGCCGGAAGCGGCGAGGTTTAGGAGTTCCTGCCTCAACCTGTCAAGCAAGGGATCGGAAAATTGCAGCGCCGCAAGCATTTCGCCGTGACGACAGGCAATCTCAGGGTCTTCCAGCAGCAGGCGTCCGAGCTCGGTCTCCTTCACCCGTTTGGCCCCGCCGCGGCGCGCCAAGAGGCTCGCCTTCACCGCCGGAGACACGGATTCGGGCTGGTAGCCGCGGCCAGCGCGATCGCCCTTCCAAGGCCGGGCGCGTTCGCCCGCATGGGGCGTGCGGCGCTTGAAGGCCTCGAACACCCGCTGCTCGAAGTCGCGCCGGTAGTAATCGGCGATCTTGCCGTCGGAGATCAGGGAGACGATGTCGGCCAGCGATCGTTCCAGCCCCGCCCGGCGCTCGGGCGTCGAAAAGTCCTTTCCTTCGGTCTCGCCCCGCCACAAGACCTGAGCCAGCGGCAAGGCGGCGTCGAGCACCGCTTTCATGGCGGAGGCCCCCTGGCTGCGGATCAGGCTGTCGGGATCTTCCCCCGGCGGCACGAAGGCGAAGCGCAGGCTGCGCCCCGGCTTGAGCGCCGGCAGCGCCAGGCGCGCCGCGCGCTGGGCGGCGCGCAAACCCGCCTCGTCGCCGTCGAAGGCCATCACCGGCTCGGGCGCCACCCGCCACAAGAGATCGAGCTGATCCTCGGTCAGCGCCGTCCCCAAGGGCGCCACCGCGGCTTCGAAGCCCGCGCGCACCAAGGCGATCACGTCCATGTAGCCTTCGGCCACGATGATGGTCTGAGCCTTGAGCCCGGCCGGGCGCGCGGTGGCGAAGTTGTAGAGCAGCCGGCCCTTGGAGAAGAATTCGGTCTCACCCGTGTTGATGTATTTGGGCTTGGCGTCGGGCGACATCCCGCGCCCGCCGAAGGCTACGACGCGGCCGCGCCCGTCGGTGATGGGGAACATCAGCCGGTTGAAGAAGAAATCGCGCGCGCCCCGCTCGGGATCGAGGCGCACCAAGCCCGCGGCGATGAGATCGTCCTGGACGATGTTCTTGGCGGTCAGATGGGCGATCAGCGCGTTGCCCGCGGCGGGCGCATAGCCGAGGCGGAAGCGTTTGGCCGCAGCGGCATCGAGCCCGCGGCCTTTCAGGTATTCTTTCGCCTCGCGGCTTTCCAGAAGCTGCGCCTCGAAGAAGGCGGCCGCCGCTTCGATGACGTCGTAAAGCGATTTCTTCTTCTCTTCGCGCGCCTCGTCTTCCGCCGTCCACTTCGGCAATTCGACGCCCGCCTCGCCCGCCAGCCTTTCGACCGATTCCGGGAACGAAAGACCCTCGGTCTCCATCAGCCAGCGGAAGGCGTCGCCGCCCTTGCCGCAGCCGAAGCATTTGTAGGTGCGCCGGCTGTTCTCGACCTTGAAGGAGGGGGATTTCTCGGCATGGAAGGGGCAGCAGCCCCAGAAAGCCTGCCCGCGCCGGGTCAGCTTCACCCGCCGGCCCACCAGCTGGACGATGTCGGTCCGGCGCAGGATCTCTTCCAGCAGGTTCGGGCCATAGCGCATGGCGTATTTAAGCAGGTTGGGGCGGGCGCGCCGGGGGTTCCCGCAACGATTCCTGTGGGCGCTGCCGGACACCGGTGTTAGTCTCTCGTTAACGAATGCGTCTAATAGTTGATTTCATAGGTATTTTCCGCGGAGACATGGCGTGATGGCCGAACCGCAACGCCGCTCGCGTTTCGAGCCGCAGCCCGCCTGGCTGACCTTGGTCGGCGCCGTGGAACGACTGTCGGCGGCCGACAGCCTGGCGGACATCATCGAGATCGTGCGCACGTCGGCCTGCGACGTCTCGGGGGCCGACGGCGTCACCTTCGTGCTGCGCGAAGGCGAGCTCTGCCATTACGTCGAAGAGAACGCCATCGCCCCGTTGTGGAAGGGCAAGCAGTTCCCGCTCACGGCCTGCGTCTCGGGCTGGGCGATGCTCAACGACAAGACCGCGGTCATTCCCGACATCTATCTCGATTCGCGCGTTCCCCAGGACGCCTACAGGCCGACCTTCGTGCAGAGCCTGGTGATGGTGCCGGTGCGCACGACCAAGCCGATCGCGGCCATCGGCTTCTATTGGGCGGAGACCCGGGTCTTCAATCTGGACGAACTGGCGCTGGTCGAGGCGCTGGGACGCGCCGCCTCGGCGGCCATCGCCGCGGTGCAGCTTCACGAGACCCTGGTGGAAAGTGAACAGCGGCTGACCATGGCGCTGTCGGCCGGCGGCCTGGGCGCCTGGGAACTGGAACTGGAAAGCAAAACCCTGTCGGCCACGCCCGCCTTCAAGGAAATCTTCGGGCGCGGCAGCGACGACGACTTCAGCTATGACGCGCTGATCGCGGCGGTGGCGCCCGACGACCGGGAGCGCGCCCGCACCGTGTTCGAAACGCCGACCGGCGAGCGGCCCGACAAGGACAGCGAATATCGCATTTTCTGCCCCGACGGCGACGAACGCTGGATCGAAGTGCGCGGCCGGGCCATGCACGACGTCGACGGCGAAGTGACGCGCATCACAGGCGTGGCGCGCGACGTCACCGACCGGCGGCAGTCGCGCGAACGGCTGGAGCGCACCCAATCGGAGCTGGCGCATATCGCCCGCCAGAACGAACTGGGCCAGATGGTCTCGGCCCTCGCCCACGAACTGAACCAGCCGCTGACGGCGGCGCTGAACTATCTGAGCGTGGCGGAACGCCTGGCGCCCAGAGACACCGATCAGGCGATGGGCGCGATCGCCAAGTCGAAGATGCAGTTCGATCGCGCCACCGCCATCATCCATCGCATCCGCGGCTTCGTGCGCAAAGGCGACGTGGCGCGCGCCCCTGCCGACATCGGCGAGATCATCGGCGAGGCCCTCGAACTGGCGCGGCTCGACGCGCGCCATCGCGACATCGCCGTGCGCGTGGCGATCGGGCCGGGCCTGCCCCCGGTCGCGCTCGACAAGGTGCAGATCGTGCAGGTGCTGGTGAACCTGCTGCGCAACGCCTTCGAGGCGCTGGACGGGCGCACGCAGCGCGACGTGGCGGTGACGGCCGCCCATGTCGCCGGCGGCTTGGAGGTGCGGGTGTCGGATTCCGGCCCGGGCCTGCCGCCGGAGATCGCCGTCAATGTCTTCAAGCCGTTCCAATCCACGAAGGAAAACGGCATGGGCGTGGGACTGTCCTTGTGCCGATCGATCGTGGAGGCCCATGGCGGGCGCATGCGCTACGAGCCGGGCGACGGGGCGACCTTCGTCTTCACCCTGCCGATGGGAATGTGACGATCAGGCCGGCGGCCGGCCGCCGCCGCCATATCACGGAGCGGGATATCGGGCGGCCCTGTCATGTGGCTGTTGCAGGATCTGGCGTGGTGCACGGCCGGGCTCGCCTTCGGGCGATCCGCCGAAGCCGAGCCGCGCATCCTGACATGACTTGCCCTCCGCGCACATGGCGGGAGCATGCGAACGAGGCCCTGCACGCTTCTCGCGTAAGCCCTTGCATATGCCAACAATTGTTAAGCCATTGCCGGCCTCGCTGCCGTCGTCGACCGGTGATGTGTCTTGCCGACTGCGGCGTTCGCCCATAAACAGGAACCCTGAGGGGCAGAGCTCGATGGCCGACAGCAGCACGTCTGCACCGCAAACCGCAGGCCTGGACAAGGATTTCCGCGAGGTCCTGGATTCGATCCCCGCGATGATCTGGCTGACGGACGCCGGGGGCCGCCGCATCTGGTTCAACAAAAGCTGGCTCGCCTTCACCGGGCGCCGCATCGCCGAAGAGCTGGGCACGGGCTGGCTCGGCGGCGTCCATCCCGAAGACCGCGCCCGGGCCCAGACCGCGTACACGGATCATTTCGCGGCGCGGCAAACCTACCGCATCCAATACCGCCTGCGCCGTCACGACGGCGAGTACCGCTGGATCGAAATGGCGGGGGCGCCGCGCCTGGCGCCCGACGGCACCTATCTGGGCTTCATCGGATCGGGCACCGACGTGCACGAGGCCGCCACGCGTCTCGCGCAGGAGAAGGCCGTCCAGGCGCGCATCGAAGAAGACCTGGCGCAAACTTCGCGCCAGCTCCAGCTCCTGATCGACGGCATCCAGGACTATGCCATCTACATGATGGACCCCGAGGGGCGCGTGATGAGCTGGAACTCGGGCGCCGAGCGCATCAAGGGCTACAGCGCCGGCGAAATCCTGGGCCGGCATTTCTCGATCTTCTACACCGAAGAGGACTGCGCCGGGCGGAAGCCCCAAGAAGTGCTGGCGCACGCCGCGCTGGCCGGCAAGTTCGAGACGGAATCCTGGCGGGTGCGCAAGGACGGCTCGCGGTTCTGGGCCCAGGCCACCGTCAACGCCATCCGCGACACGTCGGGCGCGCTCGTCGGCTTCGCCAAGATCACCCGCGACGTCACCGACAGGCATCAGGCCGAGGAGCTTCTGGCCCAGGCGCGCGAGCGCCTCCTGCAGGCGAAGAAGATGGAAGCGGTCGGCCAGCTCACCGGCGGCGTGGCGCACGACTTCAACAACCTTCTGATGGTGGTGATCGGCAACCTGGAGATCGCGCGGCGCAACACCGAATCCGCCGACCCCGAGCCGGTGCGCCAGAGGCGCTATCTCGATTTCGCGCTGGTCGGGGCGCGGCGCGCCACCACCCTGACCCAGCGCCTGCTCGCCTTCTCGCGCCGCCAGCCGCTCAATCCCAAGCCTCTCAACGTCAACAGGTTCATCGCCGGCGAGGTGGAATTCCTGCAGCGCAGCCTGGGCGAGACCGTCGAGGTGGAGGCCGTGGGCGGCGCCGGCGTCTGGACGGTCGAAGCCGACATCGATCAGCTGGAAGCGGCGATGCTCAATCTCGCGGTCAATGCGCGTGACGCCATGCCCGAGGGCGGCAAGCTGACGCTGGAGACGAGCAACGCCTTCCTCGACGACGAATACTGCCGCGTCAATCCCGAGGTGCGCCCCGGGCAATATGTGCTGATCTCGGTGACCGACAACGGCACGGGCATGACCAAGGACGTCGTCGAGCGCGCCTTCGAGCCGTTCTTCACCACCAAGGGCACCGGCGCGGGCACCGGACTGGGGCTGAGCCAGGTCTACGGCTTCGTCAAGCAGTCGGGCGGGCACTTGAAGATCTACAGCGAGCCCGACCAGGGCACGACGATCCGCGTCTACCTGCCGCGACAGATGGGCGACGCCTCGTCCGAAGAGGGCGAGATGCGCCCCGTGCCGACGCGCAGCGAAGCCGGCGAGACCGTGCTGGTGGTGGAGGACGACGAGGACGTGCGCAGCTATCTGGCCGAGACGCTGAAGGAGCTCGGCTACGGCGTGCTCCTGGCGCACGACGCCAAAGGCGCGCTCGACTGGATCGGGCGCCAGGACATGCGCATCGACGTGCTGCTCACCGACGTCGTGCTGCCCGGCCCCAGCGGGCGCGAGCTGTCGCACGAAGCGCTGGCGCTGCGCCCCGGGCTCAAGGTGCTGTTCATGACCGGCTATTCGCGCAACGCCATCGTGCACCAGGGCCGCCTCGACCCCGGCGTCGAGCTGATCCAGAAACCTTTCACGCACGAACAGCTGGCGGCGCGCCTGCGCACGATGCTGGACGCGAAGTGACCCCCTCCCCGGCCTTCGCCCGGACCTCTCCCGTCAACGGGGGAGGAAAGGAACGAGCGGGGCATGCTTACTTCGCCGCCAGCAGCGCCTTCACCTGGCCCGAAGCCTTGGCGAAGTCCATCTTGCCGGCGTAACGCTCTTTCAGCGCAGCCATCACCTTGCCCATGTCCTTCATCGAGGCGGCGCCGAGCTCGGCGATCACCGCGGCGATGGCCGACGCCTGTTCCGCCTCGTCCATCGGCTTGGGCATGAAGGCGCGGATCACCGCGATCTCGTCGCGCTCGGCCTCGGCCAGTTCGGGGCGGCCGCCCTTGTCGTAAAGCGCGATGGAATCCTCGCGGCTTTTGATCAGCTTCTGGAACAGCTGCAGGATCTCGTCGTCGGAGATGAGGTCGCGGCCGGCCTCGCTGCGGTTGGCGATGTCGCGGTCCTTCAGGTTGGCCTGGACGAGGCGCAGCGTGCCCAGCCGCTTCTGGTCGCGCGCCTTCATGGCCTCTTTCACCGCGGCGTTCAGCTGATCGCGCAATCCCATGGCTGATCCTCCCTTTCGGGCGTAATCTAGTCGCCGGGGCAAACCTTCACAACGCGACCATGAGCAAGGCAGTTATCGCGGCGCTGGGCGGGCTTGCCGGACTTGTTCTGCTCGGACAGGCCTCAGCGGCACCGCCGACGCCGGAGGCACGATATGCCGAAGCACTGGCGGCGCTGGACGCCAAGTGCGACGAGTTCTGCGGTTACGGCATCAATGGCAGCCTGGAAGAACGCAGGGCTCTGGATGCGCTATGGGACGCTACTCAGGACTGGACGGTGGCGTACCTCAGCGATCGCCGCAAAATCGATCTCCGCAAGATCAACACCGATCTAGTCAACCGCCATGCGCACGAGCGCACCAACATCGCGCCGGACGCCATCTTCGCGCTGCAGCCGGGACTCTATGGCGTGCTCTCGTCCTGGGAATGGACGGGCAATGTGTTCCTCGTGGAGAAACACGAGGGGCGGTTCCGCGTGGCGTGGGACATCCGCAAGGCCGATGCCGGAGCGTTCCCCGTTCTGAAGGCCTGGCATACCGATCGCGCCCGCAACGATTGCGAGAAGGATGGTAACGCAAGCCGAGATGTGTGCGGGCCGATCATCGGTAACGAGATCAAACTTCTGCCGCGCGATGGCGACGGCCGTGTGCGCTTCGCGCTGTTGGCAACCTATGGCCAACTCGCAGAGACGACCGTTGCCGGCCAGCTCAGCATCTGGACGTGGGACGGAACGGCACCTCGAATTCAGTGGGCGAAACGTTATACGTACAATTTCGAGGATGCTTCCTGGCGGCAGCACGGCGAGCTTCTGAAGATTCGCGCTACCGGCTGGTGGCGCATGTTCTTCGCTTGCGGCACCTGTATCGGGCGGCAAATGAACTGGACCATTCGCATCGGTCCGCACCGTATCGACGATCTCGGCATGACGCCGGTTGTTGCCGAACTGGATGCCCTGGACGAAATCTTCTATCGCGTCTGGAAGCATCTGCCCGCTGATGATCTGGCCACATCTAAGGTCCAGGAAACAGCGGCCAAGATCATCACCGAACGCGAAGCCGAGGAAGCTTCGTGGCCCAAGGACGGAAGCGGAAACAAGGATTATCTATACCTCGGCATGTTGGCCGGTTTGCCGAAAACGACATCGGAGCGCGGCGGCCACAGTATCTGCTTCATCACCGATGATTCGGGCCCCTTGCGTACCAGGTTCGAAAACCGCGCCGGCGCGCTGTTCGCCACGGAAATGACGCGGTTTCCACAATCCGATTCCTGCCCTTAATCCCACCTTGACCGACCCGGCGGGCCTCCCTATTTTCGGCAAAATTCGAGGCCTCCCATGAGCGATGTCACCGCCGCCCCCGCCGCCAGCGCGGCGGCCGCCTTTCCGCGCGCCAAGCTGGTGCTGGCCGACGCCACCGTGTTCGAAGGCCACGGCTTCGGCGCCGAAGCGCAAGCGGTGGGCGAGGTCTGCTTCAACACCGCCATGACCGGCTACCAGGAGATCCTGTCGGACCCCAGCTATGCCGGGCAGATCGTCTGCTTCACCTTCCCCCATATCGGCATCGTCGGCGCCAACCACGAGGACATCGAGACGCTGACCCCCCGCGTGCGCGGACTGATCGTGCGCGCCGACGCCCGCGTGCCGTCGAACTATCGCGCCCTGATGGCGCTCGACACCTGGCTCAAGCGCCACCATATCCCCGCCATCGCCGGCGTCGATACGCGTGCGCTGACCGCGCGCATCCGCGAGCAGGGCATGCCCCACGGCGTCATCGGCCGCGGCGAGACGGCGGCGCTGGCGCGCAAGGCCAAGGAATTCCCGGGGCTCGTCGGCCTCGACCTGGCCAAAGAGGTGACGGCGGGCCAGACCATGAAATGGCGCGAGACGCCGTGGCAATGGAACAAGGGCTATGGCGAGCAGCGCGATCCCAAGTTCCGCGTGGTGGTGATCGATTACGGCGTCAAGCGCAACATCCTGCGCATGCTGGCGGGGCTGGGCGCCGAGGTCACCGTGGTGCCGGCGCAGGCGAGCTTCGACGACGTGATGATCCATCGCCCGCAAGGCGTGGTGCTGTCCAACGGCCCCGGCGATCCGGCGGCCACCGGCGTCTATGCCATTTCCACGATCAAGGCGCTGGTTGCATCCGGCCTGCCGGTGTTCGGCATCTGCCTCGGCCACCAGATGCTGGGGCTGGCCCTGGGCGGGGCGACCAAGAAGATGGCCCAAGGCCATCACGGCGCCAACCATCCGGTGAAGGAGCTTGAGACCGGCAAGGTCGAGATCGTCTCCATGAATCACGGCTTCACGGTGGACGCCGACAGCCTGCCGGCCGGCGTCGTCGAGACGCATGTCTCGCTGTTCGACGGCTCCAATTGCGGATTGCGCGTGGACGGCAAGCCGGTGTTCAGCGTGCAGTACCATCCCGAAGCCTCGCCGGGGCCGATGGACTCGCACTATTTGTTCCAGCGCTTTGTCGATGCGGTGATGGAGGGGATGTAGCTTTCCCTCCCCTGGAAGGTGAGGGCGCAAACCGTCGTCAGACGGTTTGCGGGAGGCGTCGCACCCCCACCCGATCCGACTTCACTTCGTTACGCCCCATCGACCTCCCCCTTTCAGGGGGAGGAATATCACCGCTTCAGTTCCAGCACGTCGAAGGTCGATTCCTGCACCGGATAGGGAAGCTCCAGCCGCGCCCGGCCGTCGGCCAAGAGCGACAAGAGGCCGATCTGATCGTCGGGCGTGGCGGGCGCCCCGGCGGAGGCGGCGTTGCCGGAATAGCGGTGCGGTCTCTCGCCCCGGACGTAAGACGCGCCGAGATATACGAAGCTTTCGCCGCTGTCCGGTTCAAGCGTGCCCTGCATGCGCTGGGTGCCGGTGAGCTTCTCGAGCACCAGCATGCCGTCCTTGTCGCTGATGCGGCAGCGGAACCAGGCATAGATGATGTCTGGCACCATGCCGCCGAGCTTGATGGTGCGGCAGCGCCAGTTGCCCAGCAGCGCGGCGGGGGCCGCGTGCACCACGGGGGTGTGCAGGATGGAATCGATGGCGACGAGATCGGCGGGGCTGGCGCCGCGGCCGGCCTCGTCGAGGCCCTTGGCGCGCGCCTCGTCGATCCTGGTCAGGCGATGCAGATCGTAAGGCGAGGCTTCCTGCTGCCAGCCGGCGAAGGCGGCAGAGACGAGAAGGGCGGCCAACAGTACGGCGATGCCCCCTCCGGCCCTTCGGGCCACCGCCCCCTCAAAAGGGGCAGGAAATCTATTGGTCTTCCCCGTTCGCATCGGAAGCCTCGCCGTTTCCGGGCGCGATCCAGCCCTTGAGGTCCGCCGGCGGCGGCATGCCGACGACGTTGAATCCCGCATCGACGAAATGCACCTCGCCGGTGACGCCCGCCGCCATGTCGCTCAGCAGATAGCAGGCGGCGTCGCCCACATGGTCGAGCTCGATGGATCGCTTGAGCGGAGAATGCGCCTTGTTCCACTTGAAGACGACGCGCGCCTCGCCCACGGCGGAGCCCGCCAGCGTGCGCATCGGCCCCGCCGAGATGGCGTTGACGCGGATGTTGTCCGGACCGAGATCGGAGGCGAGGTAGCGCACGCTCGCCTCCAGCGCCGCCTTGGCGACGCCCATCACGTTGTAGTTGGGCATGACGCGGCTGGCGCCGAGATAGGTCAGCGTCAGGAGCGAGCCGCCCTTGCCGCGCATCAGCGCGGCGGCGCGGCGCGCCACCGCCGTGAAGGAATAGCAGGAGATCGACAGTGTGCGGACGAAGTTGGCGCGCGTCGTATCGACATAGCGTCCCTTGAGCTCGCCGCGGTCGGAATGGGCGATGGCGTGCACCACGAAGTCGATGGAGCCCCATTCCTTCTCGAGGGCGGCAAACGCCGCATCGAGCTGCTCGTCGTTCTCGACATCGCCAGGCATGACGAGGGAAGAGCCGACTTCCTGGGCCAGCGGCTTCAGGCGCTTGAGCTGGGCGTCGCCCTGGTAGGTGAATGCGAGTTCGGCACCCTGGGCGGACAAGGCGCGCGCGATGCCCCAGGCGATGGAGTGGTCGTTGGCCACCCCCATGATCAACCCGCTCTTGCCGGCCATCAGGTCTGTCGGCTTGGTCATCTGGTCTTGTGTGCTCCGTATGCCGGCAAGGCCGACAGAATCAGCATGGTTATCGCGCAGGACGGCACGCTAGGGAAGGGAAGGAACAGATTAAGGTAAGCTTGTGGCGAGCCGGGCGCTGCGCCGCCGGGCTGGGGCCATCGCAAGGCGAACAGGCGACGACAAGGCCGCCGCCCGACCGGCGGCAAAGCGGAAATTCAATTCCCATCCAAGCGCTGGAAGATCAGCGTCGCATTGGTGCCGCCGAAGCCGAAGCTGTTGGACAACACGCGCTCGAGCTTGGCGTTGTCGATGCGGCTGCGGACCACGGGGGTGCCCTCCACTTCGGGATCGAGCTCCTCGACGTTGGCGCTTTCGGCGATGAAGCCGCCTTGCATCTGCAACAGCGAATAGATCGCCTCGTGCACGCCGGCCGCGCCCAGGGAATGGCCGGTGAGCGACTTGGTGGAGTTGAAGGGCGGGATCCGGTCGGCGAACACCTCGCGCAGCACTCTGACCTCGGTGACGTCGCCGACCGGCGTCGATGTGCCGTGGGTGTTGATGTAGTCGATCGGACCCTTCACGGTGGCAAGAGCCTGTTCCATGCAGCGGCGCGCCCCTTCGCCCGACGGCGCCACCATGTCGTGGCCGTCGGAGGTGGCGCCGTAGCCCACGAGCTCCGCGTAAATCCGGGCGCCGCGCGCCTTGGCGTGCTCCAGCTCCTCCAGCACGACGACGCCCCCGCCGCCGGCGATGACGAAGCCGTCGCGGTTCTTGTCGAAGGCGCGCGAGGCCTTCTCGGGCGTGGCGTTGTACTTGGACGACATGGCGCCCATGGCGTCGAACAGGGCGGACAGCGTCCAGTCGAGCTCCTCGCCGCCGCCGGCGAACATCACGTCCTGATTGTCCCACTGGATTTGCTCGGCGGCGTTGCCGATGCAGTGCGCGCTGGTGGCGCAGGCCGAACTGATCGAGTAGTTGACGCCCTTGATCTTGAACCAGGTCGAGAGCACCGCCGAACAGGTCGACGACATGCATTTCGGCACCGCGAACGGGCCGATGCGCTTGACGCCGGCGGAGCGCGCCGTGTCGGCGGCGCCCACCAGGGTGCGCGTCGAGGGCCCGCCCGAGCCCACGATGAGACCGGTGCGCGGGTTGACGACGTCCTTTTCCTCAAGGCCGGAATCGCGCAGCGCCTGGTCCATGGCGATGAAGGCATAGGCGGCGGTGTCGCCCATGAAGCGCTTGGCGCGGCGGTCGATGGCGGCATCGAGATCGATTCGCACCGGACCTTCCACCTGCGAGCGGAAGCCCATGTCGCGGTGGACGGGCGACGCGGCGATGCCCGATCTGGCCTCGCGCAGCGAAGCGGTGACTTCCTGGGTGTTGTTGCCGATGGACGACACAACGCCCATGCCCGTGACGACGACGCGCCTCATGGATGGATGTCCTTCTTCGATGCGGCCTCGCGGGGCCGGGCCGCGATGACCTGCCGGCGCGCCGGATCAGGCGGTGGCGGGAGCCGCGTCGTCGCTGAAAAGGCCGACGCGAAGATCCTTCGCCTCGTAGATCACCTTTCCGTCGACCTTCATGATGCCGTCGGCAATGCCCACCACGAGGCGGCGCATGATCACGCGCTTGAAATCGATGTAGTAGCTGACGAGGCCGTTGGACGGCAGGACCATGCCGGAGAACTTCACTTCGCCCACGCCGAGCGCCCGACCCTTGCCGAGACCGCCGAGCCAGCCGAGGAAGAAACCCACCAACTGCCACATGGCGTCGAGCCCGAGGCAACCGGGCATCACGGGATCACCTTCGAAGTGACATTTGAAAAACCATAAGTCGGGACGCACGTCCATTTCCGCCACGACCTCGCCCTTGTCATGGCTGCCGCCGCGCTCGCAAATCTTCGTGATGCGGTCGAACATCAGCATGGGGGGCAGAGGAAGGCGTGCGTTGCCATGCCCGAAGAGCTCACCCTTGGCGCAGGCCAGGAGGCCTGCCATGTCGAAACTTGGCTTGCGGGCGGGGTTTGGCGTGTCCACTTTTCCGTTACCCTTCAATACCTTAGCTTGGAGTCTTGCGTTTTCGACCCCATGCGACGATTGCTGCGTTAGAAACATTCTAACGACTGCTGTACTATCCTATCAAGGATGACGCCCGTCTGTCATAGACCCGGTGGTCGGCAAAGGCGAGCGCAAAGGACATGAGGACCATGCGGAAGAAGGCACGAGAAACCAACGGTCAGTCGGTTGTGATGCGATTGCGCCAAGCAGGACTGCGTCCCACTCGCCAGCGGAATGAACTCGCAGATCTTCTGTTCCGGGACGGAAATCGGCACCTGACCGCAGAGACGTTGCACGCAGAAGCCGTCAATCGCGGCATCCGCGTCTCCCTCGCAACGGTGTACAACACGCTGCACCAGTTCACCCATGCGGGGCTCCTGCGCCAGGTGATGGTCGATGCCACGCGCAGCTATTTCGACACCAATACCGTCGAGCATCATCATTATTATTATGAAGACGACGGCATGCTGGCCGACATCCCGGGAACCGACATCGATGTCGGTAACGTCCCCGATGCGCCGGAGGGCACCAAGGTCTCGCGGGTCGATGTGGTCGTCCGGCTCAAGCGCAGCTGAGCTAGTTTAGAACAGTTCTAAATATCTTGACTTGGTTCCGCACCGGTACCATGTTTGTCGTCCCGCGCCCTGACGCGGCAAGCATTGGAGATGGGCCATGGCCAACCTGAAAGGCAGCAAGACTGCGCAGAATCTAAAAGACGCGTTTGCCGGCGAGAGCCAGGCCAACCGCCGCTACCTCTATTTCGCGCAGAAGGCCGACGTCGAAGGCTTCAACGACGTCTCGGCCGTATTCCGTTCGACGGCGGAAGGCGAGACGGGCCACGCGCATGGTCACCTGGAGTTCCTCGAGGCGGTGGGCGACCCGGCGACGGGCGAGCCGATCGGCGACACCGCGCTGAACCTCAAGGCCGCGATCGCGGGCGAGACCCACGAATACACCGACATGTATCCCGGCATGGCCAAGACGGCGCGCACCGAAGGCTTCGACGAGATCGCCGACTGGTTCGAGACCCTGGCCAAGGCGGAGAAGAGCCACGCCGGCCGCTTCCAGAAGGCGCTGGACTCGCTGCGCGAGTAGGCCTTCAGAAGTCAGAAATCAGAAGTCAGAAGAAAACTTCCGATTTCCGGCCTTCTGATTTCTGGTTCCTGAATCTGGGTTCTGCAGAATGCGTGAAGGCAGCCTCGCCGCCCCCATCCGCCATCCCATCGCCTGGCGCGAGGAGGATTTCTACGACGCCAAAAAGCTCGACAAGGAGCTGCGCCGCGTCTTCGAGATCTGCCACGGCTGCCGGCGCTGCTTCAATCTGTGCGATTCCTTTCCGCGGCTGTTCGACCTGATCGACGAAAGCCCCAAGGAAGTGGACGGCGTGGCGTCGCAGGACTTCGCCAAGGTCGTGGACGCCTGCACGCTGTGCGACATGTGCTTCATGACCAAGTGCCCCTATGTGCCGCCGCACAGCTTCGATCTCGATTTCCCCCATCTCATGCTGCGCGCTCGCGCCGTCGAGGCGCACCAGGGCAAGAAGGACTTCACCCAGCGCCAGCTCGCCGAGATGGACCGCAACGGACGGCTGGCGCATTTCGCCTCGCCGGTCGTCAACTGGGCCTCGGACAAGAACAACGCGCTGACGCGCCCCTTGATGGAGAAGACGGCGCGCATCGACCGCGACGCAACGCTGCCGACATTCGCGCCCAAGACCTTCGTGGCGATGGAGCGGCGCGCACGGGCGACCGTCAACCGGGCGGCGCCCGCCTTCGGCAAGCGCAAGGCGGCGCTCTATGCCACCTGCTTCGTCAACCACAACAAGCCTGCCACAGGCATGGCGGCGCGCGCCGTGCTCAACCATCTGGGCGTCGAGACGACGGTCGCCTATCCCGGCTGCTGCGGCATGCCGTTCCTCGAGCAGGCAGATATCGCCCGCGTCGCCGCCAATGCCGAGAAGGCGGCCAAGGAACTCGTCAAGCGCATCGACGAAGGCTTCGACATCGTGGCGCTGACCGCCTCGTGCGGCCTGATGCTGAAGTTCGAATGGCCGCTGATCCTGCCCGACAACGACGACGTCAAGCGGCTGTCGAAGGCCACCTTCGACATCGACGAATACGTCGTGGACATCGCCAAGAAGGAAGGACTGCCCGATGGCCTCGCGGCGCTGCCCGAAGGCGTCACGGTGCACCTGCCCTGCCACGCCCGCGCCCAGGCGATGGGCCCCAAGGCGGCGGAGATGCTGAAGCTGATCCCCGACACGCCGGTCGACGTCATCGAGCGCTGCTCGGGCCATGGCGGCACCTTCGGGGTGATGAAGGAAACGCACAGCGTGGCGGTGAAGGTGGGGCGTCCCGTGTTCCGCGCCGCGCGCGAGAAAGGCCGCGGCCACATCGTCTCGGATTGCCCGCTGGCGGCCCAGCACATCGTCGAGAACGTCAAGGCGCTGGCGGCGAAGGACGGCGAGGCGCCGCCGCTGCAACCCGAGCATCCGATCGAGGTGTTCGCCAAGGCGTACGGATTGGTGACTTGACGTATCTCTCCCCGTTTACGGGGGGAGCGGCGCCGCAGGCGCCGAGGGGGAAGATGCAATCGCATGGCCCCCTCCGCCTCGCTGCGCTCGGCACCTCCCCCGTAAACGGGGGAGGAAAAGAGCCCGCAGATATCAATGGAGAACGACATGCCCGCCGCAGACCGCAAGATCACCCCCGCCGACATCCTGGCGCCCGACGAATATGCCCGCCGCCGCCAGGCCCTGCGCCAGGACGCCATCGCGCTCAAGAAGGACCGGCGGATGGAGGTCGGCCCCTTCGCCACCTTCCATTTCGAGAACTACGCCTCGATGTGGCTGCAGGTGATGGAGATGCTGCGCATCGAGAAGGGCGGACCCGAGCAGATCCCGGGCGAGATCGATGCCTATAATCCCCTGATCCCGCAGGGCAGCGAACTGATCGCCACCCTGATGCTGGAGATCGACGACGCGCTGGTGCGCGAGAAGACGCTGCGCGCGCTGGCCGGCATCGAAGAGAGCGTCTTTCTCGATCTCGGCGGCGAGCGCATCAAAGCGACGCCCACCGAATACGAGGACCGCACCACGCCCGACGGCAAGACATCGTCGGTGCATTGGGTGCGCCTGCGCTTCACGGCGGGGCAGATCGCACGTTTCAAGGCCGGCAAGGAACAGGCGGTGCTGGGCATCGCCCATCCCAACTACGGCCACATGGCCGCGATGCGCGAGGCGGTGCGCCAGGCCCTGGCGCAGGACTTTGCCTAGCCTCCCAGGATCCGCCAGGCTTCGTCGTCGCGGGCGACGCCGGCGGTGAACACCGCGGCGCCGAAGACCAATGTCGGCTGGCCGTTTGCGTCGCACAGCGGCGCCATCAGGATTTCCGCCTCGAAATGGTCGAGGGTTCGAAGCGCCATGCGGCTGACCAGGCGCAGCGGGCGGCATTCGGCCAGCACGGCGTCGAGAAAGATCTTCCAGCGCTCGCACGCTCCTTCGGGAAGCGTCGCCGCCAGCGCCTTGCCGTGCATCGGACCCAGCACCTGCGTCAGGTGGTGGCCCATGTGGCGCACGCGGTAGGCCGAGGGAAAACCGGCGGTGCGCTCGATGATGACGGTCCAGCCGGCCAGCGCGTTGAGCGCGCGCAGCGTCACCTTGGAGTGGTGCGGAATGTAGTCGCTGCCGCCGAGCGAGCGCCACCGCGCCAGTGCTTCTTCCAGCACCGCGGAATCGAAGCGCAGTTTCGCATCGCGCCGCGTCTCCCAGCGGAGAATCCGGTTCCAGTCCTCGTAGGTCAAAGGGTGGACGGCACTCGACATGGAGACGTCCTAGATGCGGGCGGCGATGATCCCCTCGCAATCGACGCTTGCGCCGCTGCGGAACGTCGCCACGGTGAACAACAGGTTGGGCCTTCCGGCGTCGTCGAGCAGCGGCGCCATCAGAATCTCGGAATCGAGGTCGTCGATACGCTGCCGCCCGAAGAAGCGCAGCGGACGGCTTTGGCTCAGCACCTCGTCGAAGGCGGCGCACCAGCGCAGATTGGCCTGCGGCGGGATCACGTCCTCGAGCATGCGGCCCTGCGCCTCGCCGACGAGTTGGGCGATGCGCGTGCCCATCAGGCGCACGCGGTAACGCGAAGGTTCGCGCGCCACGCGCTCGAACAGCGTGGTCCGGGCGGTGAGGGACTTGAGCGCGCGCAGCGTCAGGGCGGCGCGGCGCGGAATCGAACCATGCGGCGCGTGACGGCGCCACAGCGCCAGCGCGCCAACGAGAATCTGGGACTGGAAGCGCAGATCGGGATCGCAGACGGGGTCCCAGACCCCAGCCTCGCTCCAATCACGCAGCGACATGGGAAAAATCCTTCGCCCGAACGGCGCCAGCGTAGAACGCACAGCCCAACGCCACGTAAACAAACGTGGTCACCGGCTGGACGATCTTTCGCGATTGCGCCGCGGTCGCAAGTAAAGCATACATTTGGCAATATCCCTGATTTCTGCGCGATTCCGCAGCGCCCGCGGGCTCACGACGACGCGCCCGCCCGGCGGACAAGGTAAAAATCCCGCATTCAGCCGGCGGCGCCTGGCGTGCCCATCAACGCGCGCGCCTGAGCCTCGACGGCGGGTCCAAAGAACATGCCGATGAGAACCATCGTCGCCGGCCCGCCTTCCGCCGACAGCGGCAGATGCAGCGCTTCGGCGCGCAGATGTTCGAGGCCGCGATAGGCGGTGGCGGCGACGAAGCGCAGCGGACACTGTTCTTCCAACGTCACATCGAGCACCGCGTGCCAGCGCTCGGCGGTTTCGGGTTTGACGACATCTTCCAGGATGCGTCCATTTGGCAAACCCAGGACCAGCGTCACGCGCGTGCCCACGAGCCGCAAGTGGTAGCCCGGCGGCACCATGCTCACCCGCTCGATGAGCGCGATGGAAGCGAGCCATGGCTTGAGAAGGCGCGCCGTGAACTGGCTGCGCCGAGGCACCGGATGCGCACGGGCCTGTTCGCGCCACACCGCCAGGAGGCCCTTCAGTCCTTCGTCTTTCAGGCGCAGGTCCGGATCGCAACGCGCCGACCAGCGGTGGTGTTTCGCCCACGCATTGAAGGCCGTGACCCGGGCCGAGGCAGACATTGCTGGCATGCCCCCAAGGCGGCAGTTCGTCGCCCGCCGAGGCTAGAGTTTCACGGCCCCGGAAACAATGCCGGCATAGGTCTCGCGGGTGAGCGGCTTGTAGAGCGAATCGACCGGATCGAGCCAGTAGAGCGGGTCGGCGATGACATCGGGATCGAAACCCTCTTTCACGAGGTCGGCCTTCTTGAGCTTGAAGGTGCCGGTGATCTCCATCTCGGGGCGCAGCCGCAGGAACAGCGGACGGGCGAAGGCGGGAAGATTGCCGGCAATCGTGTGCGCCAGCCGCGAGGGATCGAAGCCGTGACTAGCCACCAGCGCCGCCATGCCGGCCCGCCCGTCGCGCCCCGGCACGGTTACGCCATAGACGTTCACTTCCTCGATGCCGGACACCACGCCCAGAGCTTCCGCCACTTCGCTGGTCGCCACGTTCTCGCCCTTCCAGCGGAAGGTGTCGCCCACGCGATCGACGAAATAGAAATAGCCGAGCGCATCGCGCTTCAAGAGATCGCCGGTGCGGAACCAGGCGTCGCCCTTGGCGAAAACATCGCGCAGGATCTTCTTCTCGGTCCCGGCCTGGTCGGTATACCCCTCGAAGGGGCGGCCGGGGCGGGTGGTGATCTGGCCGACGACTTCACCGGGCTCGCCGGCATCGCATTCGATGCAGAATCCGTCGGGGCCGCGTACGGGCGCCTCGTGCTCCACGTCGAAGCGCACGACGCGCACGGGAAAGGCTTTGCGGGCATAACGCGGAATCCGCCCGACGGCCCCCACCACCCCGTCGTAATTGAGCATCGCGACGTTGCCTTCGGTGGCGCCGTAGAATTCGACGATGCGCGGGATGCGGAAGCGCTTCTGGAACAGTGCCCAGATCTCGGGCCGCAGCCCGTTGCCGGTGATGGCGCGCAGCTCATGCACGCCGTCGCGCGCATCCGGCGGCTGGTTCAACAGATAGCGGCACAGCTCGCCGATATAGGGAAAGAAGGTAGCGCGGTGGCGCCGGCAATCGTCCCAGAACTCGTGCGCCGAGAAGCGGCGCTTGATGATGAGCGCCCCGCCCGTCATCAGCGCCATGCCGACCGAGCAGATGCCGCCCGTGGCGTGATAAAGCGGCAAGGTGCAGTAGGTGCGATCGCGGGGCCCCGGCCGCAAGGCGCCGACGAAGCCGCACATCATGAACAGCATGCGCGAATGGCTGAAGCGGGCCGCCTTGGGCAGCCCCGTGGTGCCCGAGGTGTAGATGAAGAGCGCGTTGTCCTTGCAGGTGACCCCGTCGCGCGCGCTCAAGGGCATGGCGGCGCAGGAGGCGGCAGCCAGGGCGGCATCGAGATCGAAGGCGCCGCTGGCACCGCCGAGCGACCACAGCTCCGGAGCGGGCGTCATGGACAGCACGGCCTCCGCCAGCGCCGGCACCAGTTCCGCGCCGGTGATGACGCGGCGCGCCTTGACGATGGCGATCGAATGGGCGAGCGCGGCACCCTTGAGATTGGTGTTGATGAGCGCGGCGACGGCGCCGATCTTGAGCAGGCCGAGCCAGGCCATCAGATATTCGGGACAGTTCTCGAGGAACAGCGCCACGACGTCGCCGCGCCCGACCCCCTGCCCGACGGCCCAGTGCGCGAAGCGGTTGGCCCCCTCATCGAGGGCGCGATAGCTGACGGTGCGACCCTGGAACAGGACGGCGGGCGCATCGGGCGCGCGCGCCGCGTGGCCTTCGACGATATCGACGAGCGTGCGGGTGGCATCCGGCCTGGTGTGGCGCAGCAGCCAGAAGGTTCGCGCCACCGTCGTGATGTAGGTATATTCGCGCCTCAGGCCTTGGAACATCATCACCGGCGAGACAGCCCCGTGCGAAGGATAGAGACTGAAGCATGAGCGTCAAGGAGACGCTCGATCTGGTCGGACTGAAATGCCCGCTGCCGGCGCTGCTCGCCAAGCGGGCGCTGCTGCGCGCCCCCCAGGGAAGCCTGATCGAGGTCGTGTGTGACGATCCTTTGGCGGGAATCGACGTGCCGCACATGTGTCGCAGTGAGAACTTCGAGGTGGTCTGCGAATCGCGCGAAGGCGCGGTGATTCGCCTGACCCTGCGCCGGCCGTGAAGGTCCAAAGCCGGCAAGTGCGGGCCGGCACCAAGCGCCGAGCAAGGCCGAGCGCTGCTTGTCCCGCAGGAGCAGCGTCGGTTGGAGGAGACTCATCATGAACGCGAACAGGCTCGCACTTCTGGCCTTGCTGGCGCTCATCAGCAGCGCGGCGGCGCCGGCACCGCCAGAGAGCTGGCGTCCCGTCGATCCCCAGAATCTCGTGTTGATGGACGTGAAATACGGCCGGATCGCGCTCGAGCTTGCGCCCCCATTCGCGCCGCGTGCCGTCGCCCGCTTCAAGGCGCTGATCCGCGCCCATTTCTACGACGGCAAGAGCTTCTACCGGGTGATCGACGGTTTCGTGGCGCAGGGCGGCATCGGCGAGGGCACGGCGGCGACGGGCTCCTATTCGCCCGAGGTGGAAAAGCATTGGCCGCCGCTGCCGGCGGAGTTCGATGCGCCCATCAGCAAAGGCCTCATCTTCACGCCGCTCGGCAACCAGGACCTTTACGCGCCCGAGGCCGGACACGCGAACGGATTTCCGGTCGGGCGCGATCCCAAAGCCGGGCGGATGTGGATCATCCATTGTCCCGGCACGTTGGCCTTCGCGCGCGACAACGGCGCCGGCACCGCCACGACCGAGTTCTATGTGGTGATCGGCGAGGCGCCGCGGCGGCTCGACCGCAACCTGACCGCATTCGGCCGGGTGATCGACGGGCTGCAATATCTTCAGAAGCTCAGGCGCGGCGACCCCGACATCGCCAACGGCGTGATCCAGGACAAGGCCAAGGCCGACAAGATCCTGAAGGTTCAGATCGCCGCCGACCTGCCGAAGCGCCCCCGCTATGAGGTGATGCGCACGGACGGCCCGGCCTTTGCCGCCTGGAAGGAGAAACGCAAGAACCCTGCGCCGGGCTTCTATGTCCGCACGCCGCCGCCCATCCTCGACATTTGCCTGGCCCTGCCGCCGGTGAGGCGGATGAATTAGGCGCGTTGAGGCGACCAGTTCGCGAACGCGGGCGTTCCGGGCGCGGGCCAATACGACAGGTGCTGGCGGATGCGACCGGTGCGGGCGGAATGCGATGTGAGGAAACTTTCACTCTCGCCTTGCATGAGGATCGAAATTCACCAAGCAAATTTCGAAGGGTTGTGCGCCAGTGCGGTTTTGTTCCGCAATGCGCCCAAACCCAGACCAACGAAAGCGTGCCATTATTGGCGAACGTATTACCGCGTTTCTGGGGGATCGCCGTGCGCAGTTGGCTCGCCATTTTTGCCATAGCCGGGATCAATGGCACATCCTGACGACGTTGAACGATCAGGAAGGCCCGGACGCCTTGGCATCATCCGCTGCGATTCGCGCCGTTGGTATTCCTGACTTTGATGCCAAGCGCGCCGCGTTCGCGCAGGAACTACACGGCGCCGTTCGGCGTTTCGGCCCCACGGTCGAATGACCGGTTCTTGCGCGTTTGCGACCCGAAGCCGCGCGATGACGCGGACCCCTCCCCGAAAAACCCTTCGGGTTTTTCGACCCTCCCTCAAGAGGAGGGATAAATCTCTCGGCGGCCCGTCTGTGAAAGTTCGCTCGGCCATCGTGCGCCGCGTCCGAGACGGTCTGTCGAGCCATCGCGCGCCGCGTTCGGGGCGCGCTTCACCCTCTCGGCGGTTTGTGCGCCTCGGGGCCGAGATGGGCGATGACATCCTGCGCATCGATGGCGCGCGGCTCGCTCTTGGCCTGCTCGTCGGTCAGCAGCACGATCTCCGCATAGGCGTCGTAGCGCGTCGACGAGGTCGTCTCGATCTGCGGACCCAGCGGGCCTTCGTACATCCAGGGCCGCCAGTACCAGCCGAAGGGCGGCCAGGGCTCGACGTCGCTGTGGTAGATGGTGTGGGCCTTGGTGTCGCGCGTATCGAAGATGAAATAGCGATAGCCGGCGCGCTCGGCCACTTCGGCGGCGTGCAGCAGCAGATACTTCTCGACGGTCTCGCGCGGCGTGGCCGAATTGCCCGTGAAGGTCACGCGGTAGCGATTGGCCGTGATCTGTTCGTCGGAATAGCCCGGCGCGCCCAGGCCTTCGCGCGGGGCGTAGGCGGCGGGGCCGGCGCAGGCCGCCAAGAGCAACGCCGCGGCCAAACTCATCAAACGCAATCTGGGGCTCATTTCAGTTCTCCTTGCCCCTAGCTAAGCACAGGGCGCGGCCACAGTTGCAGTTCCCCTTGGCGGGATTTGTTCCTATTGATAACTGACCAGTCAGTTAGTAAGATGTTGCCATGAGCCAGACCCTGCAGAAGCCGACCAAGAGCTGGAACCGACGCAAGCAAGCCCGCCCGGGGGAAATCCTGGACGCCGCCCTGGAGATTTTCGCCGAAAAGGGCTTCGCCGCCGCCCGCATGGAAGACATCGCCGCCCGCGCCGGCGTCACCAAGGGCACCATCTATCTCTACTTCCAGAGCAAGGAAGACGTCTTCAAGCAGCTCGCCCGCCAGCAGGTCAGCTCGAACCTGACCCTGGCGGCCGAGAGGGCAGCCGATTTCGAAGGCTCGGCGCGCGACTTCCTCGCCACCTTCCTGGGCGGCGTCGCCGCCATGGTGGTCAGCAAGCGCCACGCCGTCATCTTGCCCAAGATCATCATCGGCGAGAGCGGCAACTTCCCCGAACTCGCCAGCTTCTGGCGCACGGAAGTGATCGATCGCGCCATGGCGATCATGACCGGCGTGCTCGCCAGGGGCGTGAAGACCGGCGAAATCCGCGGCGATCTCGACCTGTCGCTCGTGGCGCGGCTGTGCATCGCGCCGGTGCTTTTGACGATCATCTGGCGCAGCACCTTCGAGCACACCGATGCCACGCCGTTCGATTACCAGAAATTCCTTTCCACCCATCTCGAAGTCCTGATGAACGGGCTGAAACCATGAGGCTGAAGAATCTGGCGATCGGGCTCGCCGTCGCCGCCGCGCTTTCTCTGGGTGCCTGCTCCGATGACAACGACCACGGCTGGCTCGGTTATGCCGAAGGCGACACGGCCTTCATCTCCGCCCCGCTCGCCGGCTGGGCGACCACCATCAAGGTGCAGCGCGGCGACTGGGTGAAGAAGGGCGACCTCCTGTTCGTACTCGACGACACCAGCCAGACGGCGGCGCGCGACCAGGCCGAAGCCGCCATCGCCCAGGCCCAGGCGCAGATGGGGCAGGCCCAGGCCAATCTCGAACTGGCGCAGAAGCAGCTCGCCCGCCAGGAGGGACTGCTGGGTTCGGCCGCCACATCGAAGCAGGCCTACGACCAGGCGAAGTCGACCTATGACGCGGCGGTGGCGCAGGTGGCGCAGATCACGGCCAACGAAAACCAGGCGCGCGCCACGCTGTCGAACGCCGCCTACCAGCTGTCGCAGCGCGCCGTCACCGCACTGACCACGGGCCGCGTCCAGGAGGTCTATTTCCGCACCGGCGAATACGTGCCCGCCATGACGCCGGTGGTTTCGGTGCTGCCGCCCGAGAACGTCTATGTGCGATTCTTCGTGCCGGAGGACCAGTTCTCCCGCATCCATATGGGCGAGCGCGTCAAGATCCATTGCGACGGTTGTTCCGACAACATCACCGCCATCGTCACCTTCATCGCCAGCCAGGAGGAATTCACCCCGCCCGTGATCTTCTCCAACCAGAGCCGCAAGCAGCTGGTGTTCAAGATCGAGGCGCGCGCGCCGGGCGGGCTGAAGCTGAACCCGGGCCAGCCCGTCGATGTGAGCCCGTTGTGAGCGATTCCGCTTCCCCGAGGCCGGCCGGCACCGACGGCGCCATGGCGATCGACGTGCGCGGCCTCACCAAGCGCTTCGGCAAGAAGGTCGCCGTCAACGGCATCGACATCGCCGTGCCTCAAGGCCAGGTGTGGGGCTTTCTCGGTCCCAACGGCTCGGGCAAGACCACGACCATCCGCATGCTGTGCGGCCTGCTCAACGCCGACGCGGGCGAAGGCACCTGCCTGGGGCTCGATTTCCGCACCCAGTCCGAAAGCATCAAGCGCGAGACCGGCTACATGACCCAGAAGTTCAGCTTCTGGGAGGATCTTTCGATCCGCGAGAACCTTGATTTCGTGGCGAGCGTCTACAGCCTTCCCAAGCGGCGGCAGCTTGTCGACCAGACGCTGGAGAAGCTCGGGCTCGAGCATCGCCGCCACCAGCTGGCCGGCGAATTGTCCGGCGGGTGGAAACAGCGCCTGGCGCTGGCCGCCTGCACCCTGCATTCGCCGCGCCTGCTCCTGCTCGACGAACCGACGGCCGGCGTCGATCCCAAGGCGCGGCGCGACTTCTGGAACGAGATCCACACGCTGTCCGCGGACGGCATCACGGTCCTGGTCTCGACCCATTACATGGACGAGGCCGAGCGCTGCGACCGCATTGTCTTCATCAGCGTCGGCAACATCGTGGCGCGCGGCACCGTGCCCGAGATCATCGCCGCCTCCGGCCTCATCACCTTCACGGTGGAGGGCGAGGGCGCCCGCGCCCTGGCCGAGCGGCTGCGCGGCCTGCCCGGCATCGAGTTCGTCGCCTTCTTCGGCGCCCTGTTGCACGTCTCGGGCTACGACCGCGCCCTGCTGGAAAAAGCGCTGGCGCCCTATCGCGGCGATCCCAAACTCAAGATCAGCGAGACGACACCGAGCCTGGAAGACGTCTTCATCCAGCTGCAGCAGAACAACGGCGGAGGCAATGCATGAACGCCGTGGTCGAGCATATCTTCTCGGTGCGCCGCGTCCTTGCCATGCTGGGCAAGGAATTCATCCAGATGCGGCGCGACCGGCTGACGCTCGGCATGCTGATCGGCATTCCGCTGATGCAGCTGTTCCTGTTCGGCTACGCCATCAACATGGTGCCGCGCCATCTGGCGACCGTGGTGTCGATATCCGATCCGGGTCCTTTCGCGGATTCGATCGTCGCGGCCTTCTCGAACTCCAGCTTCTTCGACGTCGTGCACGCCACCAACTCGCCCGACGAGGCACGCCAATGGCTGGCGGAAGGCAAGGCCTCGTTCGTCGTCGAAATCCCGGCGAATTTCTCGCGCGATCTGGTGCGCGGCGCCGCGCCCGAGCTCCTGGTGGAGACCGACGCCACCGATCCGGCCGCCGGCTCCTATGCCATCGGCGCCGTCCCCACCCTCATCACCACCGCCTTGCGGGACGACATGGTGGGGCCGCTCCATGCGCGCGCCACCGCGCCGCCGCCCGTCAACGTGGTGATCCACAACCTCTACAATCCCGAGAACATCACCCAGTACAACATCGTGCCGGGACTGCTGGGCGTCATTCTCACCATGACCATGGTGATGGCGACCTCGATCGCCCTGACGCGCGAACGCGAGCGCGGCACCTACGAGAACCTGCTCGCCATGCCGACGCGCCCCGTCGAGATCATGATCGGCAAGATCACCCCCAACATCTTCGTCGGCGCCTTCCAGTGCGCCCTGATCCTGGCGGTCGCCAGGTTCGTGTTCCACGTGCCCATGATCGGCTCGCTCTGGCTCCTGGCCGCGGCGGCGACCATCTACATCATGGCGCTTCTGGCCGTCGGCTACACCATCTCGACTATCGCCTCCAACCAGATGCAGGCGATGCAGATGACCTTCTTCTTCTTCCTGCCCTCGATCATGCTGTCGGGGTTCATCTTCCCGTTCCGGGGCATGCCGGCATGGGCGCAGTGGATCGGCGAGGCCATGCCGATCACCCATTTCCTGCGCATCGTCCGCGGCATCCTGCTGAAAAATAACGGCCCGCACGAGATCTGGCCGGACGTCTGGCCCATGATTCTCTTTTTGTTCGCCGCGGGATTCATCGCCGTGCGCCGCTTCCGCCGCACCCTGGACTAATCCGCGCCGGCGTGCTTCGGATGGCCGCGGAACGCCTGGACAACCGGAATGCCGGGCCAGTCGCGAGTCAGTATCATGGAACAATGACGGGGACAGGCCGGCGGGCGGCCCTTGCGAAATCTTAAATTGCGTAACAAATTCGGCGCAAGCCGGCGGGGCACCCGCCCAATCCGCCGTGAAGGCGGCATAAGTCACGGAACGGTATGGGGGGCCTAGCGGTCCGCATGACAGACTTATCGCTGATCCTGCAAGGCGGGCTGGCCAGCGTCCTGCTGCTGCTTGCGCTGCTCTCCGCCCAGCTCGTTGTGCTGGGGTATTTCCGTTTCGCCCGTCCGGCGCCGCGCGTGCGCCTGCCCCTGATCCCCGACGAAGCGCTGCCGCCGGTGGTGGTGCAGCTGCCGGTGCGCGACGAGGGCCCGCTCGCCTTGCGCGTCGCCGCCGCCGCGGCGCGCCTCGACTGGCCGCGCGACAAGCTCGAGATCCAGCTGCTCGACGACGGATCGGAAGAACATCACGCCGAACTGGTGCGCCAGGTGATGGCGCTGGTGCCCGAAGGCGTGCGCTTTGCGGTGCTGCGCCGCGGCGAGCGCTCGGGCTTCAAGGCGGGCAATCTCGCCTTCGGCCTCAAGCATTCCGAGGCGCCCTATGTGGCGATCTTCGATGCCGACTTCGTGCCGCCGCGCGACTTCCTGCGCCGCACCGTGCCGGCGCTGATGGCCGATTCCGGCCTCGCCTTCGTGCAGGCGCGCTGGACGCACGCCAACCGCGACAAGAACTGGCTGACGCGGGCCCAGGGGCTGCTGCTCGACGCGCATTTCGCGGTGGAGCAGGACGCGCGCTTCCGCGCCGGGCTGCCGATCTCGTTCAACGGCACCGCCGGGGTGTGGCGCCGCGAGGCGATCGAAAACGCGGGCGGCTGGGCCGGCGACACCCTGACCGAAGACCTCGACCTCTCCATGCGCTGCGTGATGAACGGCTGGCGCGCCGCCTTCCTGCCCGACGTCGAAGTGCCTGGCGAGCTGCCGGAAACGGCCGCGGCCTGGCGGGCGCAGCAGGCGCGCTGGACCAAGGGCCATGCGCAATGCGCCCGCAAGCTCCTGCCGGTGGTATGGGCGACCGACCTGCCGCTGTGGCTGAAGTTCGCCATGAGCCTGCAGATGTGCCAGTTCGCCTTCTACACCCTGGCCTTCGTCAGCGCCGCAATCAGCCTGACGCTGATGTATATGGGCGTCGTCTATTTGCACGGCGTGGCCGCGCTCGGCCTCACGGTGACCGCTTTCGGCCTGTCGTCGAGCCTGGGCTATCTGTGGCTGGGACAGAAGATTCTGGGGCGCGACCGCATGATCGGGCTGCACCGCTCGCTGCTTCTCGGCATCGTCTTCCCCTCGGGTCTCGTGCTGTCCAACACGCGCGCCACCTATGAAGCGTTCTTCTCGGCCCACATGACGTTCCACCGCACGCTGCGCGCGGGCGAACGCTATGCCGGCGGCTGGCGCGGCGGACCCGAACTGATCGCGGGCCTGCTGTTGCCCGCTTTCGCCTTCGCGGAGTCGGCGTGGAGCGCGCCGTTCTTCGCCTTCGCCGTGGCGGGACTGATCTCGATCGGCGCCATGGGATTCTCGGGCGCCACCGCGGAGCGGCCGATGATCACCGGCCGCGTCATCCCGCGGGAATAGTGCCGCCCTTCACGCCAGACGAAAAATCCTTCGCGACGGCCGTTTCGCGCCCGGCGCTGCCGGCTCGTCGCGCATTTGCATAAAATTCGAACTGTTCGAATCCGACCGACTCTTCTAACGACGCCTTGATCCGGCCCTGATAGCGTCATGACAACTGCTGCCTGAGAAGACAGGGACTGGGCAATGGTGGGGTCTTTCATACGTCTCGCGGCGGCGGCCACGCTGTGCGCGGCGCTCGCAGGATGCGCGACGCCTTCCTACGAAACATCACTGCCCGAAGAGCACGATGCCGGCGGCGCGGTCGTGAGGCCCGAATCCCCCCTCCAATGCGTGCCTTACGCCCGCGCCCGCTCGCACATCGCGATCTATGGCGACGCCTACACCTGGTGGGACCAGGCGGCTGGGCGCTTCGAGCGCTCGAGCACGCCGCGCACCGGCTCGGTCATGGTGCTGCACGACTATGCCGGACCCGACCGCGCCCATCTCGCCTTCGTCCGTGCGGTGGTGGATTCGCGGGAAATCCGGGTGGATCACGCCAACTGGCTGGATGACGGCGCCATCTACAGTGACGACCCGGTACGGGACGTCAGCCCCGACAACGACTGGAGCGAAGTGCGCGTCTTCAACCTGAAGACGGCGGCCTGGGGGGCGCGCGTCTATCCCGTGCAAGGCTTCATCGGGCCTGATCCTGACGCATCCGCCAAGATCGCCAGCGGCGCGCCCAGCCCCTCCCAACGCGACGGGATTGCAGATCTCCTGGCCGCCGACCCCGACTTTGGCGCGACCGATCATTGAGCAAAGTCAGGGGCTTGTTATTTTTCTGCGCCTTTCTGCCTCTCCCCTCTTGCTCTGGCCTTGAGCCGGAATAAGGTCCGCGCCCTCGCCGGCCCCCCGGCGGGGAATCGCTCTTCGGGAGCGGCGAGACATGCTCTGCGTTTGAACCCATCGAGCTTCCACCGCGACAGCCGTGAACGACCACAACACATCCCCTGAGCCTTCCGAGGCCGAAGATCCGCTTGAGGCGCCGCAGCCCCCGCCGGTCCATGCCCCGGAGCCGATGACGGCCAAACGCAAGGCGACCCTGACGCTCGCCGCGCTGGGCGTGGTGTACGGCGACATCGGAACGAGCCCCCTCTACGCCGTGCGCCAGTCGGCCATGGTGGCCGGCGAGCACATCGCGATCCAATCGGCGATCATGGGCGTGGTCTCGCTCATCGTCTGGTCGCTCGTGATCGTGGTGACGTTCAAATACGTCTTCCTGATCATGCGCGCCGACAATGACGGCGAAGGCGGCGTGCTGGCGCTGGCCTCGCTGGCGCACCGCTCCCAGGGCCTCAGCAAGCGCACAAAGATGGCCATCGGCACCGCGGCCATCCTGGGGCTGGCGCTGTTCTTCGGCGACGGCATGCTGACGCCGGCCATTTCGGTGCTGAGCGCAGTGGAGGGGCTGAGCGTCGAAAGCAAGGCCTTCGAGCCCTTGGTCATGCCCCTGGCGCTGATCATCCTGATCGGCCTTTTCGTGATCCAATCGTGGGGGACGGCCAAGGTCGGCGGGCTGTTCGGACCGGTCATGGTACTGTGGTTCTTCACCATCGGCGCCCTCGGCCTGGCCGCCATCATCCACACGCCGCACATCCTATGGGCGCTCAGTCCGTATTACGGCGCCATGCTGTTCCTGCGGGAACCCTGGACCGCCTTCGTATCGCTGGGGTCCGTCGTGCTGGCGGTGACCGGCTGCGAAACGCTCTACGCCGACATGGGCCATTTCGGGAAGTTTCCGATCCGCTTCGCCTGGCTCGCCATCGTCTTCCCCGCCCTGCTGCTGAACTATTTCGGGCAGGGCGCGGCCCTTCTCGCCGATCCGTCCAAGGCTCCGGTCGCCTTCTATGCCGTCGCTCCCTCCTGGGCGCATTACCCGCTCGTGCTGCTGGCCACCATTGCCGCCATCATCGCCTCGCAGGCCGTGATCTCGGGGGTCTATTCGATCACGCGCCAGGCGGTGCAGCTGGGCCAGCTGCCGCGCATGGAGATCCGCCACACCTCGGCGACGGACTACGGCCAGATCTACGTGCCGCGCATGAACGCCTATCTCTGCGTCGGCGTCGTCCTCATCGTGCTGATCTTCAAGAGCTCGAATGCGATGGCCACGGCCTACGGCATCGCGGTCACCGGCATCATGGTGCTCAGCACCATCCTCGTCGGACTGGTGGCGGTCAAGCAGTGGCGCTGGAAACCCCTCTACGTGATCCCGGTGTTCGGCGTCCTGGCCCTGGTCGATCTGCTGTTCCTGTCGTCGAACGCCCTCAAGATCGCGGAAGGCGGCTGGCTGCCGCTGTTCATCGCCGGCTTCGTCTACATCGTGATGGAGACCTGGCGGCTGGGGCGGCGGGCGCAACTCGAGCGGGTCCGCAGCGAATCCATGCCGCTTACGGTCTTCCTGGAACGCGCCGAGAAGACGCCGGTGCGCGTCGCCGGCACGGCCGTGTTCCTCACGGCGCGCGCCGATGCCGTGCCCGGCGCGCTGCTGCACAATCTGAAGCACAACAAGGTGCTGCATGAGCGCGTGATCATCGCCCAGGTGATGGTCGACGACACGCCCTTCGTGCCTCCCGCCAAGCGCGTGGAAGTGGAAAAGCTGGGCAAGGGCTTCTTCTCGGTCCACATCCATCACGGATTCTTCGAAACCCCGGACGTGCCGCACGCCCTGTCGGAGGCGCGCCCCTTCGGGCTGGCGGTGGATCCGGAATCCACGACCTTCTTCATCGGCCGCGAGACGCTGGTGCCGGCGGAGCATCCGGTGCTGGGGCACTGGCGCACCTGGCTCTACATGCAGCTGGCCTCGAACGCGCTGTCGCCGGCGCGTTTCTATCACCTGCCGCCCAACCGCGTCGTCGAACTCGGCACGCAGATCACGATCTGATCCGGACGGCGTTCCACCCTGAATTCCGGATCAGTCCAGCGCGTAGAACAGCGCCTTCAGATAGGCCGTTTCGGGCAGCATGGGATGCACGGGATGATCGGGGCCCGCGCCCGCCTGGCGGATCAGCCGCGCCGCGCGCCCCGCGCGCTGCAGGCCCATGGCGCATTCCTGCGCGAAACGCTCGAGCGGGATGTTGTGCGAGCACGAGGCGAGCATGAGGACGCCGCCCGGCGCGGTGACCGAGGCGGCGAGCCGCGCCAGCTTGCGATAGGCCTTGGCGCCGGTTTCGAGATCCTTCTTAGACTTGACGAAGGGCGGCGGATCGGCGGCGACGACGTCGAAGGTTTCGTGGGCCGACGACAGCCGCTCGAGTTCCTCGAACACGTCCGCCCTGATGAAATTCGCCGACAGCGCGTTGGCGCGGGCGGCGTCCTCCGCCAGGGCGAGCGCCGGCGCCGAGCTGTCGAGGCCTGCCACTTCGCGCGCGCCGGCCATGGCGGCAGCCAACGCAAATCCGCCGGTGTAGCAATAGGCGTCGAGCACGGAACGGCCGCGCGCCAAGGAAGCCAGGAAGGCGCGGTTGTCACGCTGATCGTAATACCAGCCGGTCTTCTGGCCGCCGGCGCTGTCGGCAAAATAGCGCACGCCGTTTTCCTCAACGCCGAGGCGCCCGCCGTCGCCCTTCTCCACCGCCATGTAGGAGGGCAGGCCTTCGAGGGCGCGCGCCGGCGCATCGGCCCGCAGAATCACCGTCGCCGGTCCGACGACGTCATCGAGCGCCGCGAGAAACGGCTGGCGCAGAGCCTCCATTCCGGCCGTAGTGATCTGCACCACGCAGGCGTCGCCGAAGCGATCGACGACGAGGCCGGGCAAGCCGTCGCCTTCCGCATGCACCAGGCGGTAGTAAGGCTCGGCGTACAACTGTTGTCGCAGTGTCAGCGCCCGCTGCAGGCGCATCGCGAAAAAAGCGCGATCGAGCCCGACATCGCACGCCGATGCATAAAGCCGCACCGCGATGAGGCTCGCGGCGTTGAAAGTTCCCGTCCCGAAGCTGCGGCCGTCGTCGCCCACGACATTCACAACGGTACCCGCCGGCAGCCCTTTCAGGGCGGTAGTCATGGCGATTTCGTTGGAGAACAGCCACGGCGCGCCGGCGCGCGCCCGGCGGCCCTCGCGGGCTTTCACGCTCACAACCAGTCGGCTCATCTCAACCATAGGGTTAAAAGCAACCTCCGGTAACATGGTTCCCTGCATGACCACAACGCATAGCGGCCCGGTCGTAAGCAGTGCATCCCATTGTCGCCACAATTTGCCCCTACAGGCCCCGCGCTCCGCGCATCAGTGTTGTCGCTCGCTTGCCGTCGCAACGCCGTGTCCGCGTGTCATGCGATGGGAATTTTCGATGAACCACCTGAAGCCGGTCGAGACCATGGTCAGCGAACGCAACCGCGCCCTTCATGAAATTTGGAAATCCCGCGCCGAGGACCGCGTGGCGCCGCGGCGCGGCGACATCACCTTGTCGCTGGTGCGCACGCTGACACCTTGGATGTGGATGGTGGACGTGCTCGAGCAGGGAAAGGATTTTCGCTTCCGCCTCTCCGGCGACAACGTCAACCAGTTCCTCGGCGGCAACTACACGGGCCAGTCCCTCTCCCTCTTGCCGCACTCCAGGTTCGTCGAGCGCGTACGCCGCGCCCTGGCTCATTGCGTCGAACACAAGGAACCCGTGGCTCTGGGACCGGTGGCTTCGGGCTATGCGGGAAAGGAACACTGGGAAGTGGAAATCGTCGCCCTTCCGTTGTCGGAAGACGGGCAGGCGATCAACTGTCTGATGGGCGCCATCGAGCTGTGGCCGCTCGGCACGCACGAGGCTATTTCTTGAGGCGTATGCCGCGCCCGCCCTCGCTGGACGCGGCCCCCTCCCCGATCAGCACGATTCCGGCCGTCTCGAGCGCCGAGATCAGCTTCATCAGCGAATCGACATTGCCGCGGATGACGCCTTCGCTGGCCTCCATCCGCTGGATGGTGGGGACCGAAAGGCTAGCCATGTCGGCCAGCTGACGCTGGTCCATGCCGAGAAGGGCCCGGGCGGCCCGAAGCTGCGCAGCCGTGATCATGGATTAACCCTGCTTCCTACCTCCGCAAGCTGCATCAGCGACATGACAGCCATTCTTATTTTCGTAGCATATGTGAAAAAACATGCACTATACATCACCCTGAAGGGCGAACGCCGGGAGGCGGCGCGGGTTGATGTTTTTTTGCAGGAAAGCTGGGGGATCACAAGTCATCCGCGGCAGCGTGGCGGGACAAAAAGGCGCGGCCCCTGGCCGACGCCGCAAGGCTGGCCAACGCGGCGGCGACCGACGAGCACCTGCCGATCGGCTCGGCTCTGGGGCAGGACCCCGAAGGCTGGCACGCCCGGATGATGCTCAACACGGTTCCGGCCTATCGCATCAAAGATCACCAGCGGGCCCCGGCAGGCTCGCCGCCGGGCGAACTCGAAATCCGCCCGGAAGATTTCGCGCGCTATCTGGACTGGCTGCGCAGCCTGTGGTGAGCGCCGCGCTGCGCGCGAAGCCCGTCGAAAAAGCATTCGAGGCTTAGCGTCAGATTTGCACGAAAACCGGCACCTCGTGGCCGTCGCTGGCGTGGGGCACAGCGGCAACGCGATCTCCCACGCGCTCGAACTGCAGCGTGATGGTGCGGTCTCCGAAGGCGAGATCGCGCACGAAAAGGCGGTCCACACTCGTGGGCAGGTAAGGCCGGTCCACATGGATTTCCTGCCTGGCGCCGTCGATGCGCAGTCCGAGGCAGCCTTGCAGCATCATCAGGGGGGCGCCCGCCGCCCAGGCCTGCGGCAAACAGGCGACCGGGTAGGAGATCGGAGGCTCGCCCGGCATGCGGGCGAATCCGCAATAGAGTTCCGGCAGGCGCATCTTGAAGCTCACCGCGGTTTCGAAGATCTGGTTCATGAGCCGCACCGCGCCGCCGCGCTCGCCATAGCGCGCCGCGCCGGCGGCACAGATCGCCGTGTCGTGCGGCCAAACCGAGCCGTTGTGATAGGCCATGGGATTGAAGTTCGCTTGGCGGCTGCCCAGCGTGCGCACGCCCCAGCCGCTGTCGAGCTCCGACGACAACAAGCGCTGCACCACGCGCCGGGCGCGGTCGTGGGACGGCAGGCCGACATAAAGCAGATGGCCCGGGTTGGAGGCGCACACCCGGCACAGCCGGTTCTCGCCGTCGATGGCGATGCCATAAAAGCCCTCGTCCTCCATCCAGAAATGCCGTTCGACGCCGCGGCGCAGATTCTCCGCCCGCAGGCTCCAGGCACCGGCAGAGACCGGATCGCCGCGTTCGCCCGCCAGCCTCGCCATGGCCCGGAAGGCGGCGAAGGCGTAGCCCTGCACTTCCACCAGGGCGACGGGGCCGTGCACCATGCGGCCGTCGGCGTGAAAGATGGAGTCCTCGCTGTCCTTCCAGCCCTGATTGGCAAGCCCTGTGTCCTTGCCGCGGGCATAGGTCAGCAAGCCCAGGGCGGAGCTGTCGATGGTGCGTTCGATCCAGCTCAGCGCCGCCAGCAGCGCCGGCCATAACGCATCGATGGTCCCACGGTCGCCGGTGCGGTCCCAATAGGCGCCGGCCAGCACCAGGAACAGCGGCGTGGTGTCGACACCGCCGTAATAGCGGCCGAACGGCACCTCGCCGAGGGCGCCCATCTCGCCCTTGCGCGTCTCGTGCAGGATCTTGCCGGGCGCGGAATCGCGGAAGGCGGAGGTCTCGCCTGCCTGGGTCGAGGCCAGATAGGCCAGAACGCCCTTCGACAGCGCCGGATCGAGCCACAAGGTCTGCAGGGCGGTGATGATGGCGTCGCGCCCGAAGGTGGTCGAAAACCACGGGATGCCGGCGTAGGGATAGGGCCCGGTCTCGAGGTCGGTGGTGAGCAGCGCCAGATCCGCCCGCGAACGCTGGATCCACGCATTGAACAGGCGGCTCGAAGAATGCAGCCGCGCACCGCGGCGATAGCGGGCGCGCAACAGCCGGCAGGCGGCAGCGGCCTCGCGGCGGTAGCGCATCCTAGAGGGATGCCCGGCCTTGCCGGCGCTGAACTCGAAATAGAGGTCACGCACCTCGCCGGGCTCGATGCGAATCTCGAACTCGGCACGATCGCCTTCAAGCGCCACCGGTTCCTCGGAGAAGGAGATCGTGGTGCGGCGGCGGACCAGGTCGAGACCCGTATAGCCGAGCACGACCGCGCCGTCGGCGAACTCGGGCGCGTCGCGCCGGCCGCGCCGTGCCCGGTGAAGGCCGCGGACCTCGAAGATGTCGGCGAAGTCGGCGCCATAGCGCAATGTCAGGGGCAGGACGACGGCGGTGGTGCCGAAGTTCGTGCACAGCAGGCGCTCCATGAGGCCGCTGTTGCTGAGGACCTTGGAGCGGCGCAGATGGACCGTGCCCACCGGTCCGCGGTCGCCGAGCGGCTTGTTCACCATGTGCGACGTGAGCAGCGCATTGTCGCGGCTGTGGGCGGTGTTGAGCAGGGTCGGGCGCTCGCCGCGGATGCGCAGCTTCAGCATGGAAAGGATGCGCGTGTCGTCGTGGAACAAGCCGTTGCCGTTGCCGTCGATGTCGCCATAGGCGTCGGTGACGACGAAGGTGTCGGCCTGCTTGAGGACGAAGAGGCGCGACGGCGGCGGCGGGTCGGGCCGCAACCCTTCGGCTGATACGGGGCTCGCAACTGTTTCCGGCAACACGGCTCAGCTTGCCTGTACTCTGTCCTCCGCTGCGCCCCTGGCTGCGACCCGTTCGTAGAGCGCGAGATAGTTCCGGGCCATGACGAGGGAGGAAAAGCGCGTCTCGAAGACGCGGCGTACGCCTTCCCGGTCGATGGCGGAAATTGTCCTGACAGCCTCGTCGGCCTCGCTGTCGCTGGCGACGATGCGCCCCGTGATGCCGTCCTCCATGACCTCGGGCACCGAGCCGCACTTCCAGGCGATCACGGGCGTGCCGCACGCCATGGCCTCGATCATGGAGATGCCGAACGGTTCGGGCCAGTCGATGGGAAACAGCAGCGCCAGCGCGTTGCCGAGGAAATCCGACTTCTCGGCGTCGCCGATCTCGCCCAGATACTCGACCAGCGGATTGTCCATCAGGGGTTCGATGCATTTGTGGAAGTAGGCGCGGTCCACCGCATCGATCTTGGCGGCGATCCTGAGGGGGACGCCGTTTCGCGCGGCGATGGCGATGGCACGGTCGGGCCGCTTTTCCGGCGAGATGCGGCCGAGAAAGGCGAGGTAGCCGCCCCGCGGGCGCGCCGTGAAGCGGAACTGATGTTCCGGCAGACCGTGGTAGACGGTGCCTATCCAGTTGGCGAAGGCAAGCGGGATGCGCTGGCTGTTGGAGATGGAAACCAGCGGGAAGTCCGGCCACCGCCTGTAGACCTGCGGCAGATCATCGATGTCGAGACGGCCGTGCAGCGTCGTCAGGGTGCGCTTGGCCCGCGCCTCGAAGAACGGAAAGTGCAGCATGTCGATATGGAAATGCAGGACATCGAAGCGGTCGGCCTGCCGACGCACCTCTTCGAGCAGCGTCAGATGCGCGGCGAAGTCGGATTTCAGGGGGGCGGGATCGAGCCGCATGGCGCAGGCGCGAACGGCGACGAGCTTGGCATCCGTCCGCGCGTCGGCGGCGGCGAACAGCGTGACGTCGTGGCCAAGTTCTGTGAGCGCGTCGGCAAGCCAGGCGACGACGCGTTCGGTTCCGCCATAGAGCCTGGGCGGCACCGCCTCGTAGAGCGGAGCCACGAGCGCGATCCTGAGGGGACGCAGCGCGCGCACGCTGCGCTCGATATCGCCTTTGCCGGACACAGGTGTGTAACCGATTCCGGGCGCCGCGGTTTCTGCGAGAGGCGACATCAGACTCCTTCCCCAGCCGCCCGACAATGCGGGCGTCTGCCGACAGGAGTGCAACGTCAGTAATGCAACGGCGGTTCCCCCGGGAGGGGTTCAATCACCGCCGCAGGCGCGGCGGCGCGGGTGCGCCGCCCGCGGCTTCTGGGCAAGCAGTCCTCAGGCTTTGGGCACGTACATCGCGCACCAGCCCTGCGGGCTGATGCTGCCGTCCACCACCAGGCAGCTGCCGGCATCTGTCTCCCCTTTGCCCGGGACGAAGCGGGCGCATTTCGCGCAGGTGAGGCCGGCATGCGGCTTGTCCTGGTACATCGAGGCCCGCTGGGAGACCTTGGCCTGTGCCGGGACCGCCAGTGCGGCGGACGCCGCCACTGCGCCGGCCGCGATCAACAGGCCCTTTTGGAACACTTCGCGGCGGGTCGTGCTGCAATCGTTGCTCATAGGATTCTCCATCGACTCTGTGGCGTGTACATCCGGACCCAGAGCGAAGCTTCGTCGCCAGGGTTGGCGCCGGCGTGCAGACTCGCGACGACGAAACGGCGCCGTCCGCCTCGCCCGGTCCGCAACGGGAGCTTTGCTGGCGATGTCCGAATGTCTTAATCGCGCATCGCGCGCGCATCATTGAACGTGAAAAGCGGCATCTTCAATGCGTATTTTTGCGATGCGACATTGTGCGTCACAACAGCCTTTAGTTGGAAATATTCCACTTTATGCATTAATCCGTAGCCGGATCGATGCGCCCGCCCGGCTGCCTTCAGACCAGCGGCGGCGCTCCGTCGCCGATCTGCAGGGCGCGCGCCTCATCCAGGAAGTCATCCCATTTCCCGGCCGGCAGGCCGAGCTTTTCGGCGACCTGGCGCGCCGCCGTCAAGTCGTGCTTGGCACCGTTGTTGAGCCACACGCCGCGCTGCCAGATCTCGTTCCAATATTCATTGAAGAAGACGCGAAAGGGCGCCCCCGAAACCCGGATGCCAGGCCGGCGCATGGGCGGCATGCCCGACCAGTAGGCACCCAGCAGAAATTCGTCGTCATCGAAGAAATACCCGCCCATGAAGGGCGCGATCTCCGAAAGGCCGGCGCAATAGCTCTTCACATAATAGGGACGGGCATTGTAGCGCAGGATATTCGACAGCGTTTCCTGCAGGCGCTTGAGGCTGTAGAAAATCTCGACCCTGTGCACTTCCATCGTGCCGCCGAGCAGCCTGTCGCAGACGAGCTGGCGCCACTCCGTCTGGACGTATGGCGTCGTGTTGTAAGGCGCGGCGAACCGCAAGGCCCGCAGCGTATGGCGCGTGCGGCGCGTCAGATTCATCAGGAGGGCGGGGAGCTCTTTGTCGGTCTCGACGAGCGCTGCCGCCAGCGGCGCGGTTTCGGGCGAGGCCTCCGGCGCGAACAGGCTCTCGAGGTCGCAGCCCAGAAGCCGCGCCATCCGCATACGGACCTTTTCGCGCGGCAGATGCTTGCCGGCCTCCCAGTTGACCAGGGAACTCACGTCGACGCCGAGCTCGCCGGCCAGATCGCGCCGCGACAGGCCCTTGGCTTCGCGCAGCGTCTTGATGCGCCGCCCGACGGCGGCAAAGGCCTTGGATTCGACCCCCATCCGAACTCCTGTTCGCAGAAATTCACAGAAACTCAGACTTCCCGAACTCCCCGAGATACTTCATTTTTCAACCAATAGCAGGTGGCGTAGGGGGTGCAAGCAGAAGCTGCGGGCGGCCTTGGGTGGAGCGGGCGTCCATCGCCGAAATAGGGCCGTTCCAGGACGGCCGCAGCTTCCCCCGCCGCCATCGCGCCTGGCCCCGCGCACGATTCTTTGGACCGGCGACGGTGGCGGATTCTTGGGGGCGGGCACGCCGTGGTTGGAGGGCGTGCCCGCCCTACTTTGTGGTTGGCCGATTGGGTGTCGGCGCAAAGCGACGGCCGGTCGTCGCCGGACGACCGACGACGGACAGGCGATGACGGACGAGCGCGAGGGCGGCCTGCCGGCACTGGCGCAACGCGACGGAGCGGGCCGTTACCAGGCGCCGGTATCGGATATCGGGCGGCTGGCGATGGCGGCCGCGAATCGCGCAGAACGCCTGGCGCTTCTCTATGTCGGCTCCGAGCCGGCCCTGGCGCGTGTCGCCATTCAAAACGCAGCCGACGGCTGGGCGATCGACTTCTATGGCGCCGGGATCGCGCCCGACGCCTGCGAGCGCCGGCAATGGCGGGATTTTCGCAGCGGTGTGGAGGACGCGCCGCGCGCCGCTTTCGACGTCATCGTTTGCGAAGAGCTGCCCGCCTGCTGGACCCTGTCGGCGACGGTCATCGCCCTTGAGCGGATGCTGCGGCCGGGCGGCGTGCTGTGGCTCGCCGATACTCCGACCAGGCCGTGGATGAAGATCGTGCCGGGCGGGCGAAAGAGACGGTGAGCGACGAGGCGCGGGCGCCCGCGACCGACCTTCAACAGAACGCGGACCGATATGAACGACCGATGCGCACGGATCTCAGGGAGCGATGCGTCTAGAGCGCGACTTCGAACGGCACCCCGGTCACGGCCCGCACGTCCTCAACACCGAGGCCGGGCGCGATCTCGACAAGCGTCAGGGGATGGCGGCCGCGATCGACGCGGAAGACCGCCAGGTCCGTGATGATAAGGTCCACGCATCCCTGGCCGGTCAGCGGCAGGGTGCAGGCGTTGACGATCTTGGGCGCTCCCGACTTCTCGACATGCTCCATGACCACCACGACGCGCTTGACGCCGGCGACCAGATCCATGGCGCCGCCCATGCCCTTCACCATCTTGCCCGGCACCATCCAATTGGCGAGGTCGCCCTTCGGCGTGACCTGCATGGCCCCCAGGATGGACAGGTCGATGTGTCCGCCGCGGATCATGGCGAAGCTGTCGGCCGAGCTGAAATAGGACGACGTGGGCAGTTCGGTGATCGTCTGCTTGCCGGCGTTGATCAGATCGGGATCGGCTTCGCCTTCAAACGGGAAGGGTCCCATGCCCAGCATGCCGTTCTCGCTTTGCAGCGTCACCGTCATCCCCCGCGGGATGTAATTGGCCACGAGCGTCGGAATGCCGATTCCGAGATTGACGTAGAAACCGTCGCGCAATTCGCGTGCGGCGCGCGCCGCCATCTCTTCCCTCGTCCAACCTTTGGCCATCACACTTCCTCCCCGGCGGCGGCGGCGCTGTTCTGCCGTGGCCGCACCGTCATGCGTTCGATGCGCTTCTCGTAGCGAGCCCCTTTGAGGATGCGCTGGACGTAGATGCTCGGCGTGTGGATATGGTTGGGATCCAGCCTTCCCGGTTCCACGAGCTCCTCGACTTCGGCCACAGTGACGCGACCCGCCGTCGCCATCATCGGGTTGAAGTTGCGCGCCGTCTTCCGGTAGACGAGGTTGCCTTCGGTATCGCCCTTCCAGGCCTTGACGACGGAAACGTCCGCCGTCAATGCGCGCTCCATGACATAGAGCTCGCCGCCGAACTCGCGCACTTCCTTGCCTTCGGCCACCAACGTACCCACGCCAGTCCTGGTGAAGAAAGCGGGAATTCCGGCGCCGCCGGCACGGATGCGCTCGGCGAGCGTGCCTTGCGGATTGAACTCTAGTTCGAGTTCGCCCGAGAGGTAGAGCTTCTCGAACAGCTTGTTCTCGCCGACATAGCTGGAGACCATCTTCTTGATCTGCCCTGCGGCCAAAAGCACGCCGAGGCCGAAATCGTCGATCCCGCAATTGTTGGAGATGACGGTGAGGTTCTTGACGCCGCTGTCGCGCACCGCGGCGATCAGGTTTTCCGGAATCCCGCACAGGCCGAATCCCCCCGCCATGATCGTCATGCCGTCGAACAGCAGGTCCGACAGCGCATCCGACGCCGTGTTGCGTACTTTCACAGACATTGTACCTCCCTTTGCCCGCGATCGGCCGATCCACCGCCGCGGACCTTCTTACGGCGTTGCGCCGCCCGGCGCTGGCGCCCAAGACGCAGGCCCCACAGCGGTCAGACATCTCGATGCGAACGGCATTGGCGAAGCGCAGGAAGAAAACCCCGGCGCAGCGCAGGTTCGTCTTCCAACGATTCCCTTTCCGGCCCGCGGCGTCCAGGGGGTTGAAGAAATGGCGGCAACGGAAATCAATTCGAAGCGTACTGCGCTCCCAGGCGTAAGAATATGTCGGCATACTCACCTAAACGCGGTGCAAGCCGAAAGCCCGGAAGGGGATCGCCAAAACCCAATCCGTGGCGCCGCGCCGGACCACGCCGCCTGCAGGCGATCGGAAGCGATGACGGCTGAAACACCATCGGCAACAGCTCATCAGCGTGCCGGTTTCATCGGGCATATTTGGAATCCATGTCTTCGCCGCTGCGGCACAGAGTTCGCGGCCTGGCATTCCGACCTCGTCAAAGAGCGTCGTCGGCAATTCGCCGTCTGAGCAGAAGGTGGAGAGAGCCAAGATTCGCTGGAAGAGCGCCACCGCGATCAGTGGTGCGACGCCGAACGCCTGCGTGATCTCGTCGAAGAGGGCGTCGAGTTCCGTCTTGCTCATGATTGCCGAAATGTCTGTTGCCTCATCGGCATCGTCGCACCACGGTGCCCAATGTACCCGGGTGAAGGTCAGGTTCTTCACAAGTCGCCATTCGGCCAACCAGCGAGAGTGCATTTCGCCGTCCTTGACCGTTGAGGCATTGATGCGCGCAAGCTTTCACGTCCACCGGTGCGGCGATCTTCGGCGAGCCAGCGCCCTGCATTGGACCGGCGTCTCAATTTTCCTCTTTTGAAGGTCCCAGCAAAGAAAATATCTGTTGGATCAGCATGTTAGAGGAAATTACCAGGCGCCAAGAGCTGCCGCGGGCACGTTCCCTTGACACAACCTGAAGTTCTGTCAAACAATAATTAACCAAATTGGCCGGGGGGGGCTGGCCAGATGCTGTCACTCCTTCTCGCTGAAATCCGGGGGCTGATCCAAGACGCGCTCGCCACCGTCATGGCGGTGCTGCGTTCGCCTTGGAAAGCCACGACGTTCCAGCCGGCAGACGGGATCGCTTTCGATGCGACGGGCGCCAGGGACGTCTACGGGTACGAGGTGCTCGTCAAGAAGGCGCCGGCCGGGCGGCCAACTGATAAGGAATTGCCGCTGCGGTTCGTGCTTTTGCTCGGCCTATTTTTCGCACTGACGCTGGCGTTCGGCGCCGTCTATGTCGCGCTTGCGCTGTTTCTGACGCCTCTTTGCCGGCAAGAGTGTGGCCACGCGTTTGCGAGGCTGGCGCGCGGTCGTCATTACGGATCAACATCAAGGGGGCTGGAATGTGCACCGTACTGTCTTCCCATCATCGCTGCGTTCTGAGCGCCATCATCACGGCATCGGCCATCTCGACAAGCGCCGTGGCGCAAGGGACCGGACCCGGCGGTCCTTTGGCAGGCTATACGCCGCCGGCCGACGTCTTCATCTACACCGTCCTTGTCATCACGCTTGCGCTCATTGTCGTGGCGGTCATCGCCATCGTGAATGCCCTCGCCCAATCGGCCAAGAACGCAGCCGCGCCATGGCGGTTGAGCGATGCCCTTTCGGAAGAAGGCGACGTCACCAATCCCCAAGGCATGAAGATCACCATCATGGTGGCAAGTTCGAGCCGCCTGATCGCGCTTCTGGGCATGATCGTCATCATGGCGCTGTTCCTCGCCACGGGCACCATCGCCATCTGGACCTACGCCAAGACCGGCAGCGCCGGCAATTTTGACGGCATGCTCAAATATTTCCTGGCGGGCGCTAGCCTCTTCGTGCCCTACAGCATCAACCAAATCCGCGCCGGCTTCGAATCCATCGGCAAGTCGTAAGGACGAAGAAGGCCGTGACCTACAAAATCCTCTCGCTCGATGGAGGCGGGACCTGGGCTTTGATCCAAGCCTGCGCGCTCGCCGATCTTTTCCCCGGCCAGGCGGGTCACGAGATTCTGGGCAATTTCGATCTCGCCATCGGCACCTCGGGCGGAGCCATCACCTTGGCGGGCCTGCTCAAGAATCTCAAACCTGAGGACATCCGCGACTTGTTCTTGGTCGAGAGCAATCGCCGCAAGATCTTCCAGCGCACGAACCTCGTGGAATATCTCATCGACAAGTCGCTCGGCATCGGCCCGAAGTGGGATACCCAAGCCAAACTGGATGGCCTCACCGAAATTCTCGATTCCGGCAACACGCCGAGGATCGCCGGCATGCGGTTTTCGGCCCTGTCGGGGCTTGTCGAGGCGGCAACCGACAAGAAGACGCAGATCATCATCACCGGCTTCGAATACGACCTGAACCGCGAAGCGTTCTTCTCCAGCCTTCCGAGCAAGCTTGCCAATCTGCCCGGATTCGAACCCACGCTGGCCGGTGCCGTCCATGCCTCCTCGAATGCCCCCGTCAATTACTTCGATGGCCCTGCGATCGTCACGTGCAGCCAGGGCAGCGCCCCGCGGCGCTTCTGGGACGGCGCCATCGGCGGCTACAACAATCCCGTTTTCCACGGGGTGATCGAAGCGCTGTCCTCAGGCGTCGCCCCAAAGGATGTGGTTGCCCTCAGCATCGGCACCGGCACGGTATGGCAGCCCTTGGGCAAGCCGCGCACGGGCGAGAGCAAGGTTCTGTTCCGGCAGGCCAAAGACCCGTCGACCTTGGGCGACATCACGGTCCTGGCCGAATCGATCCTCGATGATCCGCCGGACGCGGCCACGCTCAACGCCCATCTCGTGACGTCGGCTCCTGCCGACAAACCCCGGATCATCCGCATGAGCCCCTGGATCGCGCCATGGCAGCCCGACGGCACATGGCGGCTGCCGGACGGCTTTGCCAATTTCCGGAACAAGGACACCCCGCCCGGCCTCTTGATTGCGACAGACGTGTTCTCGGCCCTGAGCGCCATGCCCATGGATGCGGTCGATGACGACGATGTGAACCTGATTGCCGGGCTCGCCGAGCAATGGATTGCCGGGGCCATCGGCAATCAACCGATCCAATGCGACCTCGCGACGGGAGCTTGTCGCATCGGACACGACGCCTATCCCAAAGCACGCTCTGCGTGGAACGACCTGACGGCGCCGCCCATAGCCGGCACCTCCGGATAGCGGACCAACCCCTGAAACCACAGGAGCTCTCGATGGTCGATCAGGCACTGTTACCGGCGATTCGCGAAACCATCCGCCAGAATGAAATCGGCGGCCAATCACCCTATCTCCTGTCCTTCGCCAAGTTGGGCAAGAGTGGCGCAAGCTTCGGCTTCATGCAGGGTGACACCAATGTGAGCGCGCTGGCGCGGACCACATTGCAGCAAGTATTGGCCGCTGCCGGCACTGATCCTGGCGCCATCAGTCGCATTCTTGAGGCCGTTTCAAGGCCATTGCCGGGCGGCAATCCACTCACATCAAGCGATACCGACCTCGTCAACGCAGCACTCAATTCTGAAGCAGGCCGCCCGCTGGTCGATGCCATGGACAACACGCTTTTTCAGGTTGTCCTTGATGGTGTCGATAGCTGCATCAGGGCGGGCGCAACCCGCGGCGTCGAGATCTCGCCCATCGCACATCTCTATATAGCGCCGTGGGTGAACATGAGCGGCCCACCCACCCTCCTTTGCACTTGGCTGAAGGGCAGCCAGGTATTTGGCTTGCCGATACCAACGCCGCCATGGCTGACTGAGGCCAACATGCAGGCGTATCTGCAAGCTACCGCATATTTTCAGGCGCATCCGAGAAACTTCGTTCACCTGGAAGAATGCATCGCGAAGGGCGCAGCACTGTTGCCCCATTAGCGGCAACACTCGAACAAGCCTTCCCAATGCGGCATTGAAATAGACGCATCGCGACATTGGACGCAATGCAGCGATGCAGAGCCGTGCAGGAACGTTGTCAGCGGAAATGGTGTCGGCAATGTAGAGCCGATCCTTGGCGCTATTCGGCACTCACGCTGCGGCCTGGGCCGCTCGCCTCACGATGCCGAAACCACTGTCAAGCGACGACCGTTATTGTGAGGCGGGTTCGGTGTCGAAATGATCGCAATAGAGCAAATCGATGTTGATGTTCCCGTCCCTCGCGACCTGTGGTAGCGCACGCTCGCAGTCATCTTTCGTGTTGTAGGGACCTTCCCACAACTCACCGTTAACATCGGCGATGTACCACCCTGGACCTTTCCAGGACTGATCGGCAGATGCCGCGACCGTGGACAGGACCAATAGTCCGACCACCGATGAGATCAGAATTCGCCGCATGTCCATGTTCCTCGTGTTCGAACGTCACTGGATGTCGTCCAGCACCGAAGGGCAAAAATATCGAATGCTGTAGGTCATTCCTGATGCGCTCTGTCGCCGCACGCGCTGCCGCGACAATTTCTATACGCATCGTCAATCCGACGCTTTGGGTGCTCCACGCTGCAGTTGCTTCCCCGGCCGTTCCCAACCCGAAGTTTCGTATCGAGTTTTCTCTGAGACCCGCCCCACGGGTATGGTCCTCAAACACGAGCCCGCTCGGGTTGATATGACTGAGCAAGGCCTCATGATTCTCAACAACTACGACAAAACTCAGGAGGCTGAGGCAGACTGGCTTGCGGGCGCTCTGCTTGTACCTCGTGATCCTCTGCTGTGGTTTCTGTCGCGGGACCGCTCTACCGGCAATGCGGCGAGCCATTTTGAGGTCGGCGCAGATATGATCGAATGGCGCCGTAGAATGACTGGAATAGATATTCAGCTTCGGCGGCGAAGCGCGAGGTAGCTTGATCTACTGCGTTCGCTTCCGAGGGGCGGTAGCATGCTGGAAATTCAACACAACGCGCGAGATCGTGATTATCGAGCCAATCAAACACTGTCATTGGAGGTGGCCGCAACCTTGCGGCAGCCGGCCGCCTGATCGAATCCCGTGCAAATACCGTGGCTAGCGAGCCATTATATCTGGAAAAAGCTGGTGCCGCCTGGGTGACTCGAACACCCGACCCACGCATTACGAATGCGTTGCTCTACCGGCTGAGCTAAGGCGGCGCGCCGGGAACATACGCAGAAGCGCCCGGCTCCTGCAACAGCCAGCAAAGCCCGGAAACCCGCCCTTGGCGACCCGGGCAGCACTCCAAGGCGGCGGCTAATACGCGGCAGAGGCCACGGCGAGCAGGTAGCAGCGCCGGAACGCCGGTACCCCGCCGCCGAGGGCACAAATTCGGCCCATGCCGCTCGCCTGCGGTCCGGCCGACAGCGGCGATGCTGACCGGCTGCGGCACCGGAAAGCAACCCCGGAAAGAAACACGGCCTCCTTGATGCCCCCCGCCATCCGCAGCCCGACGATCGTGGCCGGTGCCGATCCTTCCGGCTTCGCGCGGTAGACCCCTGCCCGTCATGATCGCGCACCGCGCCGGATCGGCCGCGTTAGGATGGCCGTCGCGAATCATCGGCGCCCTGCTGCGGAACTCGTCGTGAAGATCATCGCCGCCCGCCTCAGAACCAGCCAGGCCGCATCCGGCATGGTGAGCGGGGTGTTCCTGCCGTTCTTCGCCGCCTGGCTTGCCTGGCGCGGGCTCGACGCAGGGCAGATTGGGCTTCTGCTGTCGCTGTCGCTGGTGCTGCGCGCCTTCACGGGACCCGCCAGCGGCATCGTGGCCGATGCGCGCGACGACCGCCGCGGCGCCATGCTGGTTCTCTATTGGGCGATGTTTGCGGGCTTCGCGGCGCTGCCCTTCGCCAAGGACCCCGCCCTCATCTTCCTCTGCGCCGTGCCCGCTTATGTCGCCTTCGGATCCGCCACGCCGCTGCTCGAAAGCGTCAGCGTGCGCCTTTCGGAGCGTTACGGCTTCGATTACGGCCGGGTGCGATTGTGGGCTTCGTCCGCCTTCATCGCCATGAACATCACTGCCGGTCTGTGCGTCGGCAGGTACGGCATCCATGCCGTGGCGCCGCTTCTCGCCGCCACGTCGGTCCTCTGCGTCATCACCACCCTGGCGCTGCCCGCCCCGGCCAGCCTCCCGCGCGGCGCGCTCGCGCCGCGGCTGAGAGCCACCTGGAACGAAGCGCGCGAACTGATGCGCTCGGGCGTGTTCCTCGTCTTCCTGGCGGCCTCGAGCTTCGCCCAGGCGAGCCACGCCTTCTATTATGCCTATGGCGGATTGCACTGGCGCACGCTGGGCTATTCAGGGCCCCTCATCGGCATCCTGTGGCCGCTCGGCGTCTTCGCGGAGATCGCGCTGTTCTCGCAGGCCTTGCGGGTCCTGCGTGTCATCGGCCCGACCCGCCTGCTGTGGTACGGCGCGCTCGGCTGCGTGGTTCGCTGGACGATCCTGGCCTTCGATCCGCCCCTGCCGGTCGTGGTGCTCGCCCAGTTCCTGCACGGAGCAACCTTCGCCATGGCGCATCTGGGGGCCATGTTCTTCATCCTGCGCGCCGTGCCGGCGCGCCTCGCGGCCACCGCCCAGAGCCTCTACTTCGTCTGCTCGGCAGGGCTGATGATGGGCATCGCCACCTACGCCGCCGGACTGATCTACGCCGTGAGCGGCGGACGCGCTTATCTCCTGATGTCGGCGATGGGCGTGGTGGCGATGGCACTGGCCCTGTTGCTCGCCCGCCAATGGCAGGGCGGGCGCATCATCCACGGCGCCGCCGACGAGCATTCCGACGCCATCTGAGAGCCGTTCAGAACAGTCCTTCGATCTGGCCCTTCTCGTTGAGATGGATGGCGTCCGCCGCCGGCACGCGCGGCAGCCCGGGCATGGTCATGATGTCGCCGGCGATGGCCACCACGAATTCCGCACCCGCGGCAAGGCGCAGTTCGCGGATCTTGACCGTATGGCCCTCCGGCGCATTGCGCTGTTCGGGATCGGTGGTGAAGGAATACTGCGTCTTCGCCATGCAGACCGGCAGGTGACCGAAGCCTTCCTTCTGCAGCTCGGCGAACTTCTGGCGCACCGCGTGCTCGGCGGTGATGCCGTTGGCCCGGTAGATGGCGCGCGCGATGGTCTCGGCCTTGTCCCACAGGGGCATGTCGAGGGGATAGAGCGGCTTGAACTGCGCTTCCCCCCGGTCGCACAGCTCGGCGACGCGACGCGCCAGGGTCTCGGACCCGCGGCTGCCTTCGGCCCAGTCGGTGCAGATCACCGCCTCGCAATCGAGCGAGCGTGCCGCCTTCTCGATCTCGACGATCTCGGCCGTGGTGTCGGTGGAGAAATGGTTGATGGCCACGATCGGCGGCACGCCGAACTTGCGGACATTCTCGATGTGGCAGCGCAGGTTGGCCGCCCCTCGCGCCACCGCGTCGACATCCTCCTTTTTCAGATCGCTCTTAGCCACGCCGCCGTGGTGCTTGAGCGCGCGCACCGTGGCGACGATCACCGCCGCCGCCGGCGTGATGCCCGCCTTGCGGCACTTGATGTCGAAGAACTTCTCGGCGCCGAGGTCGGCGCCGAAGCCCGCCTCGGTGACCACGTATTCGCACAGTTTCAGCGCCGTCTTGGTCGCCATCACCGAATTGCAGCCATGGGCGATGTTGGCGAAGGGGCCGCCATGGACGAAGGCGGGGTTGTTCTCGAGCGTCTGCACCAGGTTGGGCATCAATGCGTCGCGCAGCAGCGCCCCCATGGCGCCCGAAGCGTTGATCTCTTTGGCGGTGACCATCCGCTTGGAGCGCGTCTGGCCGACGACGATGGCGCCGAGGCGTCGCACCAGGTCGTTGAGATCGGTGGCGAGGCAGAGGATCGCCATCACCTCGCTCGCCACCGTGATGTCGAAACCGTCCTCGCGCGGGAAGCCGTTGGCGACGCCGCCCAGCGAATTGACGATGAAACGAAGCGCCCGGTCGTTCATGTCGACGGCGCGCCGCCAGGTGATGCGCCGCGGGTCGAGATCGAGCGTATTGCCCCAATGGATGTGGTTATCGACCATCGCCGCCAGGAGATTGTTGGCCGAGGTGATGGCGTGGAAGTCTCCGGTGAAGTGCAGGTTGATGTCCTCCATCGGCACGACCTGCGAATAGCCGCCGCCGGCGGCGCCGCCTTTCATGCCGAAGCAGGGTCCCAGGGAAGGTTCGCGCAGGCAGCACATGGCGCGCTTGCCGATGCGGTTGAGGCCGTCATTGAGCCCGACGGTGGTCTTGGTCTTGCCTTCGCCCGACGTGGTGGGCGTGATCGCCGTGACGAGCACGAGCCGGCCGTCGGGCCGGTCCTTGAGCCCTTCCAGAAAATCGTAGGAGACCTTGGCCTTGGCGCGCCCGTACGGGATCAGCGCCTCTTCCGCAATGCCGAGCCTGCGGCCGATCTCGACAATCGGCTTCATCTTGGCATCGCGGGCGATTTCGATGTTGCTCTTCACCGGCACCGTCTGGGTATTCATGTCGGCGTTCCTCCCCTGGCCCGCGGCTTCTTGTTGTTTAGCAGGACGCGGGAGGCTTATTTTTAGCGCAGGAATGGTGCCGCGGATCAGGCGAGCGGCGCTTTGCCGCGCGGGTGGGCGCGGGTATAGACGTCCATCAGCTTGCGGGCGTCGATCTCGGTGTAGGTCTGCGTCGTCGACAGCGAGGCATGGCCCAGAAGTTCTTGCACTGCACGCAATTCGCCGCCGTTGGCGAGCAGATGGGTGGCGAAAGAATGTCGTAGGGCATGCGGGGTGGCGCGTTCGGAAAGTCCAAGACGCCCGCGCAGTTTTTGCATTAATGCCTGGGCCTCGCGCGGGCTCATCGGCTTGCCGCGGCGCGAAAGAAACAGGGCTTCCCCCGGGCCTCGGACAAACGGGACGAGGGATGCATAGAGCGCAATGGCGTCCCGCACGGCTGGCAATACCGGCACGACGCGCTCCTTGCGGCCCTTGCCCATGATGCTGAGCGAGGCGCCCAAGGGGACATCGCCGCGCTGCAGGCTCAAGGCCTCCGAGATGCGCAGCCCCGCGCCGTAGAGAAGCGTGAGAAGTGCGCCGTCGCGGGCGGCTAACCACTCGATGTCGTTGACGCCGGCCTCCTCAAGCGTGCGAGCGGCGTCGGCCTCGCTGAGGGGCCGCGGCAGGGTGCGGGCGATGCGCGGCGTGCGCACCGCGCGCGGCGCGGCGTTCTCGAGCACGTTCTCGCGCGCCAGATAACGGAAGAAGCTGCGCACCGCGGCAAGGGCCCGCTGCACGCCGCGCGCGCCCAGATTCTCGTTGCGACGACGCGTGATGAAGGCGCGGATGTCGGCAGGCGCCAGCTTGGCCAGCATGCGCTCGTCGGGCGCGCGACCCTTGTGCTCCTTCAGGAAGACCAGGAAGCGGCCGAGGTCGTCGCCATAGGCACGCAGCGTGTGGGCACTCGCCCGCTTCTCGTGCTTGAGCGAGGAAATCCAGTCGTCTTTCAGGGTTTCGGCAGATCGAGCCATGCGCGGATCGCCCGTTCCAGAGCGCGCGCAAAATAGCCGAGCTCGGCTTCGCTGTCGCGACCGTCAAAGCAACCTTCGTCGCGCGCCCCAAGGACATAGAGCGCGGGCGGCGCCTCGCGTCCGACGCGCAAGCGGAAAGCGGCCAGACTGCGGTAGCCGGTGCGGCCGAAAAGGAGCTCTCCGCCGCCGGAAAGGATCGCCCCCATGCCCTCCGGTCCGACGACCGCCGCCACCATCCCGGGCGGGATCAGCCGTACGCCATCGTAGCCGGTGGGCGCCAGCCCTTCGATGTCCTCGACGCAGAACACGGCGCGGTCCGCTCCGAAGGCCGCGGCAGCGCCGGTGGCCACACCAATCGCCTCTTCGAAGCTGCGGGCGTCGATCAGCTCGAGCACGGCCCGGCGTACGCCTTCGCCGAGGCACAGCGTCGAAGCCTGATGGCTCTTGAGGGCGTCGCGCTCCAGGCGCAGAGCCTGGTTATCCGCCTTCAGCCGCTCGATGGCGAAGCGCAGAAGATCGGCGACCTGCGTGTCTTCGAAGCGCTCAGGCAGGAGGAGTGCCAGAAGCTCGCCGTCGGCGGCCAGCCGGACCCTGTTCATGCGGATATAGGCCTTGACCGCTTCCGCCGCGGCTATGGCCGGTTCCCGAATGGATGCACTCTCACGCATGCGCCGTGCTAAATCACGTCCGACGATGAATCACGATTCGAAGTGTATCGCATGAAGGATGCGATGCTAATGCCCACGCAGGCAACGGCGGAACAGGAGCGCGTCGGCGTTCTCCTGCCTTTGCCGCTGGATGGACCCTATGACTACAGGCTTGCGCGAGGCGTTCCCGCCACACGCGGGCTGGTGGTCGCAGCGCCGCTCGGCCCGCGCCAGAGCCTCGGCGTGGTGTGGGACAAGGGGCAGGGAACCGTCGACGAAAACAAGCTTAAGACAGCGACGCCGCTCGACGGGCGTCCCGTGTTGCCCGCAGGCTTGTGCGATTTCATCGACTGGGTGGCGCGCTATACGCTCAACCTGCCCGGCATGGTGCTGGCGATGGCGTTGCGCTCGCGCCAGGCCTTCGAGGCCGAGGTTCCGCGCATCGGCTATGGGCGCGGCAGCACGACGCCGGCACGAATGACGCCGGCCCGGCAGCGGGTTCTCGCACTGGTGGCGGACGGATTGGCCCGTTCGGTGCCGCAACTGGCGGAGGATGCCAATGTCACGCCGTCGGTGGTGCGCGGCCTGATCGAGGCGGGCGCGCTCGCCGAAGTCGAACTGCCGGAGTTCACGCCTCTGCCGGTTCCGGAGCCCGATTTTGCCGCTCCCGCCCTCAACACCGAACAAGGTCTGGCGGCGCATCTGTTGCGCGGGGCGGTGGCTGGCCACCATTTCGGGGTCAGCCTGCTCGACGGCGTCACGGGATCGGGCAAGACCGAGACCTATTTCGAGGCGGTGGCCGAGGCGCTGTGCCACGGCAGGCAGACGCTCATCCTGCTGCCGGAGATCGCGCTGACCGTGCAGTTCCTCGACCGCTTCGCGGAGCGTTTCGGCGTGCGCCCCGCCGAGTGGCATTCGGACGTTTCGCAGCGCGAGCGCCGCCGGGTGTGGCGCGCGGTGATGAAGGGCGAGGCGCGCGTCGTGGTGGGGGCGCGCTCGGCCCTCTTCCTGCCCTTCGCCTCGCTGGGGCTGATCGTGGTCGATGAAGAACACGAGCAGGCCTACAAGCAGGAGGACGGCGCCATCTATCATGCCCGCGACATGGCGGTGGTGCGCGGGCGCATCGAGAACTGCCCCGTCGTCCTGGCTTCGGCGACGCCGTCGCTGGAGAGCTATGTCAATGCCGCCAGCGGGCGCTACGCGCATCTGAAGCTGCTGCGCCGCCACGGCGCTGCGGTGCTGCCGCAGGTTAGCCTCATCGACATGCGCGACGCTCGCGGCGAGCCCGGCACCTTCCTGTCGCCGCCGCTGCGCCAGGCATTGGCCACGACACTCGCCGCCGGCGAACAGGCGATGCTGTTCCTCAATAGGCGCGGCTACGCCCCACTGACTCTGTGCGCCGCCTGCGGCCACAAGATGATCTGCCGCGACTGCTCGGCCTGGCTGGTGGAGCACCGCTATCGCAAGCGCCTCGTCTGCCATCATTGCGGCTTCGAAACCGGACTGCCGCAGCAATGCCCGCAATGCGGCGAGTCGGGCACGCTGACCGCCTGCGGGCCCGGCGTGGAACGCGTGGCCGAGGAATTCCGCAGCGTGTTCCCCGAGGCGCGCGTCGCCATCGCCTCGTCGGACACCATGACCGGACCCGTGGAGACCCAGGCCGCCATCCGCGCCATGGTGAAACGCGAGATCGACGTCCTGATCGGCACCCAGATCGTGGCCAAGGGCCACCATTTCCCGCAACTGACGCTGGTTGGGGTGGTCGATGCCGACCTGGGCGGCTCGGACGGCGACCTGCGGGCCCGCGAGCGGACATTCCAGCTGCTGCACCAGGTGGCAGGCAGGGCGGGACGCGCCGAGAAACCCGGGCTGGTGCTGATGCAGACGCGCAACCCCGACGACGCCGTGATGCACGCCCTGGCCTCGTCGGACCGCGACGCCTTCTACGAGCAGGAGCGCCAGTTCCGGCAGGCGACGCAATCGCCGCCCTTCGGGCGCCTGGCGGCGATCATCCTGTCGGGACATGACGGCGAGGCGGTCCGCAAGGCGGGGCGCGATCTCGCGCGCGCCGCGCCGGCATCGCGCGGCATAAAGGTGTGGGGACCCACTCCCGCCTTCTATTCGCTGCTGCGCGGACAGACGCGCGAGCGGCTTCTGGTGCAGGCCGAACGGATGGTGGATGTGCAGGCCTATCTGCGGACCTGGCTTGCCGGCGTCACCATCGCCAGATCGGTGCGCCTCACCGTCGATGTCGATCCCGTGAGCTTCTTTTAGAGACGCACCGCGCCCTGCGATCCCGTCATGCACTGATCGTATTGCGTGCGGGCGCGCGCCTGCTGGGTCGCTTCGTCGAACCCCTCTTCGGCGGCCAGGCTGGCAACGTCATTGGCGAACTTGCGGCACCAGTCATCGCCGCGCTGGGGAGCAACCGCCGAGGCCGGCGGATCGGCGGGATCGGCGGGACCGGCGGGCGCCGATTGATCCGCGACCTGGGACGGACCCAGACCGACAGCCGATCGCGCATGATCCCAGTCGGCATCGGCGCAGGCGGCGAGAAACGCCGCCCCCGCCACAAGCACAATGATTCGTCCACGCACGAACTCGACCCCACTTTATAAGCATTCCAGCCTAGCATGCGAGGTCAGGATTCAAAGACACGGACGTCCATCAAATGACCGGTCACCGCCGCGGCGGCAGCCATCGCCGGCGACATCAAATGTGTGCGGCCGCCGCGCCCCTGGCGGCCTTCAAAATTGCGGTTCGACGTCGAGGCGCAGCGCTCCCCCTCCGTCAACTTGTCGGCATTCATGGCCAGGCACATCGAGCAACCCGGCTCGCGCCATTCGAAACCTGCCGCCAGGAAAACCTGGTCGAGACCTTCCTCTTCGGCCTGGTGCTTAACCAAACCGGAACCCGGAACCACCATGGCGCCGACATGGGCGGCAACCTTGCGGCCCTTGGCGACGGCGGCGGCGGCGCGCAGATCCTCGATCCGCCCGTTGGTGCAGGAGCCGATGAAGACACGGTCCACCTTCACCTCGGTGAGCGGCGTCCCCGGCTTGAGGTCCATATAGGCGAGCGCGCGCTCGGCGGCGGCGCGCTTGCTGTCGTCGGATATGGCGGCGGGATCGGGCACGCGCGCGGTGATCGGCAAGGCCTGCTCGGGCGAAGTGCCCCAGGTGACCATGGGGGCGATGTCGCCCGCCTCAAGCACGATCTCGGCATCGAAAATCGCGTCGGCGTCGGACTTCAAGCTGCGCCAGTATTTCACCGCGGTCTCGAAGGCGCCGGCCTTGGGCGCGCGCGGCCGCCCGGCGATATAGGCGAAGGTCGTCTCGTCTGGCGCCACGAGCCCGGCCCGCGCGCCCCCTTCGATGGTCATGTTGCACAAGGTCATGCGCCCTTCCATCGACAGCGCCGTGACCGCCTCGCCGGCATATTCGATGACGCAGCCGGTGCCGCCGGCGGTGCCGATCCTGGCGATGATCGCCAGCGCCATGTCCTTGGCGGTGACCCCGTTCGGCAACCGGCCGTCGACGCGCACGCGCATGTTCTTCGATTTGGGGATCAGCAGCGTCTGGGTGGCGAGCACATGCTCCACTTCGCTGGTGCCGATGCCGAAGGCGAGCGCGCCGAAGGCGCCGTGGGTGGAGGTGTGGGAATCGCCGCAGACGATGGTGGTGCCCGGCAGGGTCCAACCCTGCTCGGGGCCGACGATGTGAACGATGCCCTGGCGGATGTCGTCCATCCGCAGATACTCGATTGCGAACTCGCGCGTGTTGCGCTCCAGCGTGGCGATCTGGGCGGCGGACTCGGCGTCGGCGATGCCCTTGGCGCGGTCCTTCGTGGGCACGTTGTGGTCGGCGACGGCGAGCGCCAGCTCGGGGCGACGCACCTTGCGCCCGGCGGTGCGCAGGCCTTCAAAGGCCTGCGGGCTCGTCACTTCGTGCAGCAGGTGGCGGTCGATGTAGAGGACGGCCGATTCCCCCGGCGCTTCGTGCACCAGATGCGCGGCCCAGATCTTGTCGTAAAGCGTCGTGCCCATGGAGCTCTCCTGGGGTTCTAACAACACCACGAGGGGCCGCGGCGCAAGACTGTTTCGGATCAGCCTCTGTTGGCGAGGTAAACCACCACCGCGATGATCAACAGCGCAATGGCCTGGGCCAGGATGCGGTAGCGCATCAGGACATTGGACCAGCGCGCCGAAGTCTTGCCGCCGATCGCCATCACGGCGATACCCGCAAACAGGATGAGGGCAACGGCGCCCAGCGCCAGCAGGATCAGAACGGTTCCGGCCATGAAGGTCCTTTCGGGCGGACTATCGGCGGGCGGGCGAGGCCTGTGCAAGGGGGCCTGGGGCATCGCGGCGGAGACTTTATCTTTATGGCGGCTGTGGCGGCCGGGACATGCGGGCGCCCGCCCCTCCGTCTCAAGCGCCCCCTCCGTTTCGCTCACTCCGACCAAATCCGGGGTCGCTCGACACCTCCCCGCAAACGGGCGGTCCCTACGAAAAGGCGGATGGCCCGCGATTTCCGCTGAGCAATCCGCCCCTGACTCCCTGCTTCGGCCGGCCTCCGGAACCCGCACGTCAGGCGGAAATCGACAGGCACCGTTGCTTCGCTCACGGGCTTTACGCCGCCGGCCGTCGCATCCACCGCCACGAAAGTGCGCGGGAGTCCCTTGGCCGAACGCCGTGTCGGATGCGCGCG
>JAGWNK010000022.1 GCA_028871345.1 Alphaproteobacteria bacterium
GAGCGAACCTTCGGCTGGATGATCCGCTGGCGGCGCTTGGTGCGCGACTACGAGCAGCGCATCGACGTCTCCCACGCCATGATCCTCGTCGCCATGGGCGGCAACCTACTACGAAGAAACGCCCATCCCTGAATTTCAAAACGGACTCTTAGGCCCCGGAGCCACTCGACTTGCTGGACGCGTGCGTCCTGTGGGAGGCGTTCGACTTCCCGGATGCGTGCGTCTTTCCGGAAGCGCTTGACGATTTCGAGGCATTGGCCGACGCCGAACCATTGGCGCTCGCATTCGCGCCGACGCTGACGCCCGTGCTGTTCAGGGTGCCGACGGCGGTGCCCAGGGCGCTGTTCGCGGTGCCTTCGCCGGCGGTCAAGGCGCTGTTCGCCGTGCTTTCGGCCATGCCGGTGGCAGAGCCGGCGGTACCCACGGCGGTATTGGTGACGCCATTGACGTCGGGCGTGGCCGATCCGCTCGCGGAAGCGTCACCGGCCGGCGTCGTCAAGGCGACGCTGGCGCCGACCGGTGCGCTGGCCGCCGCGGAGGCTGCGTTCGCGGCGTTGGCTGTTGCGGCCTGGGTGACGTTCGCGGCCGTGGAAGCGGCGCTGTTGACGGTGCTCATCGCTTGCGTGGCGGCGTTCGTGGCCGTGCTGCCGACCGCGGTGACGGCCGCGGAAGTCGCCATCTGGGCACCGACGCTGCCGGTCACGGCAGCGGGGATCGTGGCACCGATGCCGCCGATAAGGCCGGCTGCGAATGCGGGCGTGCTGATCGCGAACGCGCTGCCGAGAAGCGCCAGCTGGGTCCATCTGCGCAAATTCATGTTGTGCTCCTTCTTGGTGGGCCTGCGCACCGCTCGTGCGGCGCATCACAGCCAGACAACGGAGGGGCAGTCCGTCTTCTTCCCTTCGTGCGAAGGATTTTTTTGAGCGGCGATTAACGGGCCGTCCACGCCGAATCGCGCGCCTTGCGCTCGGCCTGGGCGTCCAGCGGCTCGCCCGCGATCATGGCGCCCACGGCGCTGCGCAGGAATTCCGGCATGCCGCTGGCGGCCTGGCGGTATTCGCCGGTTTCCTTTGGGGCATTGCCGATTGCCGCGATGCGCCAGGTGCCGTCTTCATGGCAGGCCAGGCCGGCAAGGGGCGATCCGCCCGATGTCGTAAACGTCCGGCAATATTGTCCGGCCTTGTTGCGGAAGCTGATACCGATTTCGCCGCCTCCGGCCGAGGCAAGCCGGCTGTTCAACGCCGCACCGAGCTGTCCCCGGGCTACCAGACCGCCATCGGTGGACACGATGTCAGGGCCCTGATGAACCGCTACGCCGATGAGGATTCCGCAAGCCAGGGCCGCAGCCGCCGGCAGGCCCGACCACAGGAACGTGCGCCGCCAGGACAGATTTTCGAAGAGGCGGCGGCGCGGGGCGAGCGCCTCCGACAGCACCTTGGGAATGGGTGCGGCCAGCACTTCGTCGAACGAGGCGTGCAGGCTCCGCGTCAGGGCTTGCTGCTTCTCGACATAGGCGCGCAAATCGGGCCTCGCGGCGAGTTCCGCCTCGATGCGGCGCATCTCCTCCACCGAGAGCTCGCCGTCCACATAGGCCATCAGCAATTCTTCGTTTACCGTCATGACGCAGCTCCGAAAACCTTCAACGCCAGCGCCTCGCGCGCACGCGCCAGCCGGCTGGTGACCGTGCCCATCGGCACTTCGAGGATGTCCGCCGCCTCGCGGTAGGAAAGCCCTTCGATCAGGACCAGCGCCACGACGACGCGCTGCTCTTCGGGAAGCTGCTCCAGGGCGCGGCATGTCTGACGGAAGGTCAGCTTGGCCTCGACATCGCGCGCCCCGTCGATGACCGCGGCGTCCTCGGGAGGATCGCCGGATACCGTGGCGCGCACCCGCCGGGCCCTGACGGCGTCGATCCAGAGGTTCTGCGCAATGCGGTACATCCAGCTGTCCAATCGAGTGTCCGGTTCATAACGGTGCAGGTTCTTCAGGGCGCGTTCCACCGTGTCCTGCACGAGATCGTCCGCATCCGTCATGTTCCCGGTGAGCGACACCGCAAAGCGCCGCAAACGCGGCAGCATCGCGGTTAACTGCCTGCGGATTGCATCGCCTGATGCGTCCTTCACTGTCACGACAACGATCCAGTCCGCATTTTATTCCATTGCTCTGCACCCGGAGCGGCTTGCAATCCGCCGCCGGCCGCAATCTACTGGAGGGGGACGAGACAGACCATGGGCAACAGACATCTCACGGCATTCCTGGTGGCGGGCGTCGCCCTTTCGATGGCGCCGGCTGCGGCGCAGCTCGTGCCGCACCCGGTCTTAACGCCCGCGGCGGCCCTGCCTCCGCCGGTCATGGTACCGCCCGTCGCGGCGGCCGCAGGAAGCACCGCCGCGATGGCCGGCAGCCGGGCGGCGAACGCCGCGTCGTCCGTCGGCAGCACGGTCGCGGACACGGCATCATCGGTCGGCAGTGCGGCGAGCTCCGTCGGGAGCTCCGTCGCCGGCGCGGTATCGTCGGCGGGCGGCACCGCCGACGGCGTGGCCTCGGACGCCGAGCATGCGGCGAAGAGTGCAACGGGTACGCTCGAGAAGACGGTTCGCGACGCGACGAATGATACGCGGGACTCGGTGGGCCGGACGGCCGACCCCAAGCTCTTCGAGCAGGACACCAACGGCGCGCGCGTGCTCCGCGGCGAAGTGTTGTGCCTGTCGCCGACCGAGCACGATCTGTCGACCGCCACGGCGCTGCATTTCCAAATCGCGACCACGCAGACGCTTCGGTCGCTCGGCCTGTCGATCGCGATCCTGCGCGCCCCGGCCGGCATGAGCGCGACCGACGCGTTGAAGGCGCTGCGCGAGTCCGATCCTTCCGGCACCTATGATTACGACCATGTCTACGATCCCACCGGGTCGGTCGCGGCGCACCATCATGGAAGCGTGGCGGCGGCGCCCCCGAGCGGCGCAACGCGCATCGGCATGATCGACGGCGGCGTCGACAGCACGCATCCCGCCTTTCGCGCTTCGGCCATTCAGAGCCGTAGTTTTGCCGGTACGGCGATGGCGACAGAGCACGGCACGGCGGTCGCCTCGCTGCTGGTGGGGCACGACGGCGATTTCCAGGGCGCCTTGAGCGGCGCGACGCTCTATGCCGCGGATGTCTATGGTGGCAGCCCCGCCGGCGGCAGCGCCGACGACATTGCGCGCGCGCTCGCCTGGCTGGCGGCCCAGGACGTTCCGGTGACCAACATCAGCCTGGCGGGGCCACCGAACGCGATCTTGGCGGCGGCCACTTCGTCCTTCGTGAGAAGCGGGCACGTGCTGGTCGCCGCCGTGGGCAACGACGGCCCCGCCGCGCCCCAGCGCTATCCGGCTGCCTATCCCGGCGTCGTCGGCGTCACTTCGGTCGACGAGCATCGTTCGGTGGAGATCGACGCCAATCGCGGTCCCGACGTGGCGTTTGCCGCCCGCGGCGTGGCCGTGCGCGCCGCGACCATGCGGCACGATTATGCCAGCGTCACCGGCACGTCGTTTGCCGCACCCGTGGTCGCAGCGCGGTTTGCGCTTCTCGTGGGCTGGCCCGATCCGTCCGCGGTCGCTCGCGCCTGGAAGACGCTCGAGCATGCGGCTGTCGGCGCCCGCGGCCGCGATTCGATCGTCGGCTACGGTTATCTCGACCGACCGCACGCCAACTCCACCGTGGCCGTCGCCGGGGCGTTGCCGCCGCAATCACCGTAGCTGCGCAAGATGCGGTTCAATGCGTGCCGGGCCGGTGCCCGCGGTCCCGCGCCGCGACCGTAGGCGGCGCATGATTGCCAGGGCGCACTGACGGATCAGAAGAGCCCCCCGCAGGACGAGCCAGATCGGCAACGCGACCATTATTTCGGCTTCGGCCAGCCCTCGCAGCATTTCGGCATCGAGCGCGACATCGCCTGCAGATCGCAGGCCGACGGCCAGAAGCAGCCAGAAGACGAAGATCGGAAGCGCCACGACCAGTCCAAAGATCGCGGCAACCTTCTCGGGCCATTCCAGGCGGAAGAACCGCATCGCGCCGCTCCCAGTGGATCCCTGCAAGAACGGGCGTGCGGGCGGCAAAGTTCCCGCTCAAGCGGAACTCGAGGGCGTCGCGGCTGTTAACATTGGCTTGCTCGACGGAGTGTATCTGTTCCTTGGGTGCTCAAGCGCTCGCCATCGAAGATTACGGCCTCATCGGCGATTGCCGGTCCGCAGCTCTGGTTCATCGCAGCGGCTCGCTCGACTGGCTTTGCTGGCCACGCTTCGACAGTCCCTCCTGCTTCTGCAGGCTGCTCGGAAACGAGGACCACGGTCGCTGGCTGCTGGCTCCGGCCGGCGAAGTCCGCAGAAGCGCCCGGCGATACCGCGGCGACACGATGATCCTGGAGACGATCTTCGAAACCGATGCGGGCGCGGCGGCTCTGATCGACTTCATGCCGGCCGCAACGGAACCGCCGTCGGTGCTGCGAATCGTCGAGGGGCGCCGCGGCACCGTGGATATGCAGATGCGGACCACGCTGCGCTTCGACTATGGAATGGCGGTGCCCTGGGTCAGCAAACTCGCCGATGGCGGCGGAATCGTCGCCATCGCCGGGCCCAACCTGGTCGTGCTGCGCGCGGCTGTGCCGCTGCGCGGCGAGGGATTTTCGACCGTGGCCGATTTTGCCGTGCACGAAGGCGAACGCCTGCCTTTCATCCTGTCTTACGGTGCCTCGCACCGGCCTCCGCCCGATCGCGTCGACCCCGACCAGGCGCTGTCGGCGACCGAGCAGTTCTGGCGCGAATGGGCCCGGCAATGCTCGTATGACGGTTCCAATCGCGAGGCGGTGCTGCGCTCGCTGGTGACGCTCAAGGCTTTGACCTTCACCGAGACGGGCGGCATCGTGGCGTCTCCCACCACCTCTCTGCCCGAACGCATCGGCGCCACCCGCAACTGGGATTATCGCTATTGCTGGATGCGCGATGCCACCCTCACCCTGATCGCCCTGGTCGGCGCGGGCTTCCACCAGGAAGCCGAGGATTGGCGCGATTGGCTTCATCGGGCCGTTGCCGGAACGCCGGATGCGCTGCAGATCATGTACGGCATCGCCGGAGAACGCGAACTGCGGGAATGGGAAGTCGATTGGCTTCCGGGCTTCCGCAATTCGCGGCCCGTGCGCGTCGGAAACGCGGCATCGACACAGTCGCAACTCGACGTCTTCGGTGAGGTCGCAGACGCGTTGCATCTCGCCCGCAAGGCGGGGATCGGCGCCACGGACATCGGTTGGGACGTGCAGTGCGCGGCGGTCGAGCATCTGGAGAAGATCTGGCAGGAGCCAGACGACGGAATCTGGGAAGTGCGCGGCGGCCGCCGGCACTTCACTCATTCCAAGATCATGGCCTGGGTGGCATTTGACCGCTCGATCCACGATGCGCAGCTCTATTCGCTGCCCGCTCCCGTCGAAAGGTGGAAAGCCGTGCGCGCGGAAGTGCATCGGGTGACCTGCGAACGCGGCTTCGACAAGAAGAAGAACGCCTTCGTCCAGAGCTTCGGCAGCGACGAACTCGATGCCAGCCTCCTCCTGATTGCCTCCACCGGGTTTCTGCCGATCGAGGATTCCCGCGTCCGGGGAACGATCGCGGCCATCGAGCGGGAACTTGTCGTCGAAGGCTTCGTACGGCGCTACCGCACCGAGAGCGGCGCGGACGGCCTTCCTCCGGGCGAAGGCGTGTTCCTCGCCTGCAGCTTCTGGCTGGCGGATGTCTATTTGCGCCAGGGCCGGACGAAGGAAGCGCACGCGCTGATCGATCGGCTGCTCGCGCTGCGCAACGATCTCGGTCTGCTGAGTGAAGAATATGCCCCGAACGGCAGGTGCCTGGTCGGCAATTTCCCCCAGGCGTTCTCGCATCTGTCGCTGGTCAATACGATCCTGAGCGCGCACGGAGAATTGCCCACGCGCGATCAACTGGCGACGGCGCCCTAACAAAACTCCAAGCGCGTGGCCGGCGGCGCTCTATGCGCGGCGGCGCACGCGTTTGCCCGCGCGCGGCGGATGGGAGTCGAGCTCGTCGGCTTCGAGATCCATCTCGCGCGCAAAGGCCCGAAGATCGTCCACGGTATGTCGCTCGGTGAACGTTGAGGCCAGTGCTCGCGCTTCGTTGGCTTCGTCGCGAAAGAAGCGAATGAGATTTTCAATTGGCTGCGGTAACTGCACGGCAACACCCTTGGTCGCCCTTCGAGACACAGAACGTGCGACGGCGGCGCCAAGTTCCATTCTACGTTGAGTCGCGGCGGTGGTTCCGCAAACAGGAACCTGTAAATGACGATTGCAGCATTTGGCAGTGTTTTGAAGAACTCTGTTTATGGGCATGACAGTGCGGAAAAATTCTCCCGCGCCAGGGCGGTAATCGGCCCCCGGGCAATCTGGCACGGCTATTGCTGCACAACCTCCACGAAGGGGACAGTGGAATTAGGAGGAGAGTGTCCGAATGAAACTCAAACCAGCGCTTCTGGCGGCTGCTGCGGCGGGACTGCTGTTCGCCGGAGTTGCGTCTGCCAGTCCATTGACCACGGTGACGGTGGACGGCGTCACGATCCCGACCGGCGGCGTCACGATCGGCGTGCAATTGGATCGTGACACACTGATCACGGCCGTGGGTGACCAGCTCATGGGCGTGGGCGTTGTCAGCCAGATCCAGGACTTTACCAGCAGCACGACGACGTACCTTCAGCCCTGCGCCACGACGGGATGCAGCGGAACGATCATCACCGATGTGTTCTCGGGATTGATGGTTCGTTCGATTGTGTCGGGTCCGACCGGCTTCGATATTTATCTCACCGGTGGAACATTGGACTATTACATCCATAGCTCGATGCCGAACCTCAACACCGGCAGCCAAGCGACGGATATGGCGAATGCGACATCGGGCACGCTATTCCTGGCTTTGCAGCCTGCCGTGTTCGACAGTTCCGGCGACACGATGCATATCTTCGTGCCGGGCAACAGCCTGTCGCAGTTCAGCGGCAATGCCCAAGGCGATGCCTTCCTCAATGTTGTCGGCGGCGACGCAGGATGGGTGTTCAACACCAACACCTATGCCACCGGCTACAACGGCGGCATGGCCGACATGAGCTTTGTTGGCAACGCCCACTTGGCGCCGGGCGGAGACTTCCCGGTCGGCGGCAGCGACGACGTGTTCTCGCAGACCAAGGCCAAGGTCCCCGAGCCCTCGTCCTTGGCGATGCTGGGGGCAGGCCTCCTGCTCTTCGGTTGGAGTGCGTGGCGGCGGAAAGCTTCGAAGGTCAGTTAAGGAACAGCTTCGCGGAAGGCGGCAACCCGAGATATTCGGGGGCCGCCTGTCCGCCGTCTACGACGCAATATCCCGGTTTCCCTCGGCTTTGGCAGCCATCCTTCGGGCCCGAGTTCCCCGCGTGGGAACTTTCGCCGACTAACCAGTGAATAACCGAATGCGTTGGACACTCTGTGCAGGCCGCGCTACGAGGGGCAGCACAGATGGTGGCACTCGAAAAGAAGAAATGTCCTCATCTGTTCGCGGGTTCCGCGCCTCACGGAATCGGCCACTTTGCGTTTCGCAACGAAAGGGCCTCGCCACAAGTCATGATCCTTGGTCGCGCTGGTCCGGAATTCCGGACGAACGTTTGTGCAGAGCATTCGTCGACACCGCGTATCGGGGTCGGGCGGCTTGGCTTTGCAGAAGGCAGCCCATGAGCGCGGCGGCCAGGATGAGCGGCCCGCTGGACGACGCGGGCCGGGGCAGAGAACCCCGGGAGGAAACGCTCCGGGACCGATACAACCGCTATTTTTCATGCGCCGTTGCCGACACGCCGGAACTCATCCGAACGGCCTACCAGACCCGCTACCAGGTCTATTGCCTGGAGAATGCCTACGAGAACGCGACGGACTTTCCCGACGGCCTCGAGACGGACAAGTACGACAGCCACTCGGAACACAGCGTGCTCACCTACCGTCCGACAGCCGACACGATCGGAACGGTTCGCCTGATCCTGCCCGATCACGACCCGCGTCTTGGGCCAGCCGCCCAACGCATCCTGGAATATTCCGGCTCCACGCCGTTCCCGCTGTCGACGACGGCGGAGGTGTCGCGCTTCAGCCTGTGCAAGCGCCACCCCCGCGGTGAAGGTCAAATGCGCCGGACGATTCGTGATGCAACGGCCAACGACGACGTATTCACGATGCATACCGGCCCCATGATGAGCCTCGGCCTCATCCAGGGCGCCGTGCGCATGACGATGCGACACCGCATCACACACTGGTGCGCCATCATCGAACCGCGCTTCCTGCGCATGCTGGCTGCCATGGGAATCCACTTCATACCTGTCGGTCCTTTGGTCGAGCACCACGGCGTGCGGCAGCCATGCTACTGCCATGTCGACAGCGTGCTGCGCTTCGTCAGGCACGAACGTCCCAGCTTCTGGGACGTTCTCACGGACGGAGGCGCGTTGAACGTACCGCGCGGGTCTGAAGGCCAACGACCCGCGGGGTGACCGCGTCGTGCTCTCCGTGCCCAGCTTCTCCTTTCTGGCGGCCTTCGACCGCAACATCGGCTGGCTAACGGAATGGGAGCAGCAGGCTTTACGCGGCAAGCGCGTGGCCATTGCCGGAATGGGTGGAGTAGGGGGCTTCCATCTTCTCAGCCTGGTCAGACTGGGCGTCGGTGCTTTCAACATCGCGGATCTCGATGTCTTCGAGGTCGCCAATTTCAACCGCCAGATCGGCGCGACGATGCCCACGGTCGGCCATCCCAAGGTCGACGTCCTCGCCCAGATGGCGCTCGCCATCAATCCGGAACTGCGCCTCAAGAAGTTTGCCGGTGGCGTCCAGCCAACGGATGTCGATGCGTTCCTTTCCGGCGTCGATCTGTTCATCGACGGATTCGATTTCTTCGTCCTCGATATCCGCCGCAGGGTGTTCCGGCGCTGCGCCGAACTCGGCATCCCCGCGCTGACGGCGGCTCCCGTCGGCATGGGCGTCGGCTTCGTCGCCTTCACGCGCGACAGCATGAGTTTCGAGGAATACTTCCGCTTCGAAGGCAAGTCCGAGCTGCAGCAATATGTGAACTTCCTTCTCGGCATGGCGCCTTCCGGCGTCCATCGCGCCTATCTCGCCGACCCGGGCCGGCTTGATTTCGCACGCCGGGCCGCGCCGTCCACCGTGGTGGGCGTCCAGCTAGCGGCCAGCGTGACGGCCGCTGTTGCGGTGAAGCTCCTGCTGGGCCGGGGCGGCGTGAAGACCGCCCCGTTTCATCATCATTACGATGCTTATCTAGGCAAGACGGTCGACAGGCGCCTGCGCTGGGGAAACGCGGGACCGCTTCAGAAGGTCAAGGCAAAGGCGGCGCTTCGCTTCTTCGAGGACCTCGTCCGCCGGAAACAGCCGGTGCGCTTCGTGCCTTCGACGCCGCTGGAGGAGATCATCGACGTCGCGCGCTGGGCGCCGAGCGGCGACAACGCCCAGCCCTGGCGGTTCAGGATCAAGGGGGACGATGCGCTGGCCGTCTTCGTCGAAGACAAGAGCATCGGCAACGTCTACGAATATCGCGGGGGCGAGCCGACTCTTCTGTCCGCAGGGATGCTGCTCGCCAATCTGCAGATCGCGGCGAGCGCCCATGGCCGCACGATGCAGTGGCAGTATGCCGGACGGGTGAGCGGGCTGCGCCGCATCGACTGCCATTTCGCAGGCGACCCTGCGGTGCCGCACGATGAACTCTACGCCTGCGTGCCCCTTCGCTCGGTGGATCGCCGGCCGTATCGCTTGGCGCCGATCACCGGTGCGGAGCGCTCCACCCTGGAGGCAGCACTGGGCAACGACCTGGATGTCGCCTGGCACGAAGGGCTCGGTGCCCGCATGAGCATGGCGCGGCTCAATGCCATCGGCACCGACATACGCCTGCGCATCCCCGAAACTTTCGAGATTCACCGGCGCATCATCGACTGGCAGCAGCGACAGAGCCCTGCGGGAATTCCGGCCGGAGCGCTCGGCCTCAATGCCGGAACATTGAGGATGATGCGTTGGGCCATGCAGAGCTGGGATCGCATGAGCCGCATGAACCGCTATGCAGGGACTTTTGCCGCCGCCTTTCAGATGGATTACCTGCCGGGCATCTGCTGTGCCGGCTATTTCGCCATCCGTCCGAAGACGACTTGGCCATTCGAGACGCGCGTGCCGCATCTGCTTGCCGTCGGGGAGCGCATTCAGCGCTTCTGGCTCACGGCGACCAAGCTCGGTCTCTCGCTGCAGCCGACATTGGCACCGCTCGCCTTCGCCCATTGGGGAAGAAGCGGAACCGATTTCACGGCCGACCCCCGCTCGCGCTCCGCGGCGGCAAGATTGGGGCGCGAATTCGATCGCGTGCTAGGATTTCCGGGCGAGGACGTAATCTTCCTGGGCAGGATCGGCCGCCCACGCCCGCCCGGTTTCTCGCGATCTGTGCGCCTGCCCGTTCAGGACCTGCTGTTGAAGGAACCGGACGTTCCGGAAGCGGCACCGCCGGAAGGCTGACGGGCGACGGGTGCAACCCTTCCGGTCAGGCGCTTCATCGCGGCTGCGACCGTGGCGAAGTCGAAGGGCTTGGCCAGGAACGCGGCCGCCTTGCAGCGCTCCGCCATCGCAGGATTGGGATGACCCGTCGACAGAGCGAAAGGAATGCCGCGCGCCGACAAGGTCTCGGCCACGGCATCGCACTGCTCATTATGCAACGACCAATCGACGATCGCCGCGTCCACTTCCTCGGTCTCGATGCACCGCAGCGCCCCGGCCACGCTGCCCACGGGGCCGACGACATCGCAGTTCAATTCCTTCAGCCACATCTCGAGCAGGGCGGCAATCAACGGTTCATCATCGATGACGAGGACGTGAGTCATGATCCGAACCTCTCGCAGCGTCACGCGCGACAGCCTAGCGCGCATCATGCGAAAGGACTAGCGTGGAACATATCGTCTTGCGCGGCAGCGGGAACCTGACACCTTCGTCATGACATGGCTCTTGGCCAATATCGCCGACTTCGGCCGGACGCATTCTCTCTTGCGCTACTGGCGCTACTTTCTCGCCCTCGGTTTCATCCTGATCGTCACCGCCGGCGCCGCCGCGATCTATCTCAGCGTTCGCATGCTGCAGATGGACGAGAGGATCCAGCATGCATCGAATGTCTGGCGCGCGACCTTGATCGTGCAGGATGCCTGGCAGGACGCCGAGAGCGGACAGCGCGGTTTTCTCTTGACATCCAACCATGCCTATCTCGCCGCCTTCGAAGACGCCGTGCGGCGGATGCCGCAGGCGGTCATCGCGCTGCGCGCGATAACCGCGGACAGTCCCGACGAGCGGCGCCGGGTGGGGGCGCTCGAACCCATGCTGCGCGACAAGCTGGCGGAGATGCGGCAGACGATCGCCCTGGAGCGGCAGGGCCGTTCCGCCGCCGCGCTGTCCCTCGTCAACACGGGCCGCGGCATGGTTCTGATGGGCGATATCCGCCGGGAGATCGGGGAAATCTCGCAGGTCGAGCTGAGTGGCTTCTACCGCTGGCGGGATCAGAGGGCGTGGCTGTACGAATGGCTGCTCGCGCTGATCTGCGCCAACCTCCTCACCGTCGTTCTCATCGTGGGGTATCTCAGTCGGGGAGCCCGCGCCGCCATCGACGTGGCAAGGTCGCGCAGCGAGCAGCTCAAGGCGGAAATCAAGTTGCGGCAGGAGACCGAGGAAACGTTGCGCCAGGTTCAGAAGCTGGAATCCATCGGCCAGCTGACGGGCGGCATCGCGCACGACTTCAACAACATCCTGACGATCATCATCGGCAATCTCGACACCATGCGCCGCCGCCTCGCCGACCCCTCGCTGGAGGCGGCCCGTTGCCGGGAGATGCTCGACAGGCCGGTCGAGCATGCGCTGCAAGGCGCCCAAAGCGCGGCCCAGCTGATCGAGCGCCTTCTGGCCTTCTCCCGGCGACAGATGCTTGCGCCGGTGGGGCTGGAACTCAACGCGCTGATCGTCGGGATGTCGGATCTTCTGCGGCGTACGCTAGGCGAAAGCATCGAGATCGAGACGATCCTCGCCGACGGTCCGTGGCCGGTTTTCGCCGATCCCAACCAGATGGAGAGTGCGCTGCTCAACCTGTGCCTCAACGCGCGCGACGCCATGCCCGGTGGCGGCAGGTTGACGATTGCGACGGCGGGCGCCGATCTCGACGAGTCCTATCGGCGGCAGTTCGGCGACATCAGGCCCGGTCCCTATGCTCTGCTGCGCGTCAGCGATACCGGCTGCGGCATCGCGCCGGATCTGCTCGAACGCATTTTCGAGCCGTTCTTCACGACCAAGAAGGAAGGGCAGGGGTCCGGACTCGGGCTCGCCATGGTGCATGGCTTCGTCAAGCAGTCGGGCGGACATGTCGAGGTGAACAGCACGCCGGGCCGCGGCACGACCGTGACCATCTACCTGCCTCGCCACAGCGGCGCGGTGGCATCCTCCGCGAGATCGACTGAGCCGGACGTCGTGCCGCGGGCCGGGACGGGCGAAACCATCCTGCTGGTCGAAGACAACGACGAGGTGCGCCGCTGCGTGCGCGACGATCTGGCGGAACTGGGTTATCAGGTGATCGATGCGCCGGATGCCGCCACCGCCGTGGGCCACTTCGAAACCACCGCCGGTGTCTCGCTGCTTCTCTGTGACATCGTTCTGGCGGGCGATAACGGCAGCGAGCTGGCCGCCCGCTTGCGCCGGCTGCGGCCGGATCTGCCCGTGCTGCTGATGACAGGATACGCGCGCAACGCGGATCGGGATTTCGGCGCCCGCATCCTTACCAAACCGTTTACCCTCGATGTGCTGGCCCGCGCGGTGCGAGAGGCGATCGACCGATCGCCCGCCGTGATGACGGCCGATTAACTCTTGCCTGCGGCGATATCCGGGCCTGCGCAAAACAGCGCATGCGACGCACTTCTTAGGGATTCCTTAGCCGCAGAGCGCGTTACCTCTTCGCGTCAGGGAAAGATCGCGCCGGGCGGCCTCCGGTCGAATGGCGGCCGTGCGCACGAAAAAGAGGTCCCATGAGCGTCTGGTTGCCGACTGCGAAGCTGCTCAATCTGGCGGGCGTTCCCTATCCTTATCTCAACCTCATCGCTTCGGGATCCGCCAACGTCATCAGCGAAATCAAGTTCGAGGTGACCGAACGCTGCAATCTTTCGTGTTCCTTCTGTCATCAGAATTTCGGCGTCAAGGACGGCATCACCGATCTCGATCGCAAGGCTTATCTGCGGTTTCTGCAGGCGGCCAAGGCCGAACGCATTCCGATCGTGCGCATCACGGGCGGCGAGCCCCTGCTCCTCAAGGCCGCAGACGAGTACCTGCGGCTCGCCAAGGAGATGGGTTTCAAGACGATTGTCAACACCAACGGCACCGCCCTCACCGAGAAGCGCGTCGACGGGCTCAAGGGACTGGTCGACGGCTTCAAGATTTCCCTGCCGGCCGCGAACGAAGAGTCGATGGACGCGATGACCGGGCACAAGGGTGTGTGGCGCCGCAAATGGGAGGCGATCGAGCGCCTCGAGAAGCACGGATTTCTGGTCGGCGTGCTGACCGTGATGACGACGGAGAACATTCAGCGCTTCCAGCAGTTCATCGATCTGTTGGGGCCTCACGAGACTCTGCGCTGGCAGCCGCTGCGCGCCGAGACGCAGGACGACGGCAGGCGCCCGGTGACGGCGCAGGACATCCGCTCCCTGGCCGCCTACATCGCCGACGCCCGCAAGAGCCCGCGCTGGAAGGATCTGCGCCTGGGACTGGCGACTCCGTTCTGCGCCCTCGAGAATCCCTATGACGGCGTGAAGCTGTTCTGCGGCGGAGCCAGCTGCGGACCGGTCAAGAGCCTGGCGGTCACTTCCGAGGGTGGCGTCGTGGCATGCTATTCGAGGCGTGGCGCACTGGATGTCTCTCACGGGCTGCGCAAGGCGGGGCAGGCGCTGGCGACCGACGACTTCGAGCATCTTCCGGCGGTCTGCCGACACTGTCCCCTGGCGCCGCAATGCCGCGGCGGATGCCGCTGCGAGTATGCCCTCGACGACACGCCTTACGGGCGCATCGATTACCTGGCCGAGCCTTGGCGGATGCCCCACGCCGGGGAATTCGCGCCCCCGCCGTAATCCGGGCCCGCGCAGGCGCCGTCCGCTCGGGACCCTTTACTGATGTTGGCCCGCGCGCCTGTGACAGGCTTATCAGCCGCTTTTCAACCGTCTAGGCTGTCGGTGCAAACCTGCTCCATGTTTCGTCGATGATTTCCTGGACACATGTCCTGAAGCCCTATGAGCGCCACATGTCGGCGGCGGGCATGCTTGGGGGCTTTGCTTTCGACAGCGTCTCGTACGGGCGCGTGGACCACGCCGTCACCCAGACGCTTCTCATCGTCTATCTGCTCGCGGCCGCGAGCACGATCACCCTCCTGCATTTCCTCGAGGCGCGACCCGAGAAGCAGGGCGCGTTGGCGGCCAAGCTGCGTGCCTACCTGCCCGCCGCCACGCAGTTCGCGCTGGGCACGCTGTGGAGCGCGTTCCTGGTGTTCTACGCCCGCAGCGGCGTCCTCGCGGCATCCTGGCCGTTCCTCCTGATCCTGGCCGCGGTCTTCATCGGCAACGAAGTGTTCCGGGTCTATCATTCGCGCCTGATCTTCACCGCGATCCTGTTCTTCTTCGCGCTTCTGTCCTACGCGATCTTCATGGTGCCGGTGTTCACCCACACGATCGGCACCTTCACGTTCCTCCTGAGCGGAGTCGCAGCCGTCGTCGTCTTCGCCTTCTTCCTGCGGCTGCTCGACAAGCTCAGCAAGGGAACGCTCGGCGACCTGAAATGGAAGATCGCCTTCGGGGCCTGTGCCGTCTTCGCCGTGTTCAACGGCCTCTATTTCCTCAATGTCCTGCCGCCGCTGCCTCTGGCGCTGCAGAAGGCCGGCGTCTTCCATTCCATCAAGCGGGTCGGCGCGGTCTACAAGGCGGTGGGCGAGCCCCAATCCTGGACGGCCTATCTGGGCGTGCCGCAGGTGGTCCACGTCACGGACAATGAGCCCGTCTACGTCTTCAGCGCCATCTTCGCGCCGATCAGCTTGTCGACCACGGTGGTGCACACCTGGCAGCGCTATGACGATCGCAGGGCGCAATGGGTGACGCAGCAGCGAGTCACCTTCGCCATCATCGGCGGTCGCAAGAACGGCTATCGCGGCTATACCAGGAAGTCGAATGTGGCGCCGGGGCTGTGGCGCGTCGATTTCGACACCGTCGACGGGCGGCTGATCGGGCGCACGCAATTCGCCGTAGTTCACGAGGCTCCGACGGCCGCCGCCGTGACCACCGTCCTCAATTGAGGCTCCTGTAACCGGATTGAATGCTGCAGCGAATATACGCATATGCTGCAGCATCTCCGGCGATGGAGGCCACGATGACGTCGCGTCGCTTTTTCCTGACATCGGTTCCGATGGCCATGATCGGCGTGTGGGCTTTGCCGTCGGAGGCCGGTGCAGACGTGCTCGTCACGGAGTTCGCGCCCTCGGGGCGGAATCTGGGAACCCGCCGCGTCGCGAAGATCGTGAAGAACGACGCCGCCTGGAAGGCGAGCCTGTCGCCGGAACAATACGATGTCACCCGCCATGCCGACACCGAGCAGGCGTTCACGGGGATTTACTGGAACAATCACGCCGACGGCCTCTACCGCTGCATCTGCTGTGCCACCGCGCTGTTCGATTCCCGCGCCAAGTTCGAATCCGGCACCGGCTGGCCGAGTTTCTGGCGTCCCATCGCCAAGACCAACGTCGTCGAGACCCGCGATGCCAGCCTGTTCATGGAACGCACGGCCGTGTCCTGCGTGCGGTGCGATGCCCATCTGGGGCACGTCTTCGATGACGGCCCGAAGCCGACGGGCCTGCGCTACTGCATGAATTCGGCCTCGCTGATCTTCATTCCGCGCGCCACGTCCTGAAGGAGACACTATGACTCCCTTCCGCCCATTGCTCGCTGCGGTTGCGATCATGTTCCTGTCAGTCCCGGCGGGCGCGGAGGAGACGACCTATGCGCTGCCGCCGCCCGCCAGCGAAGCGGCGCAGGCGGGCGACACGGCCGTACTGGCCGGCGGCTGCTTCTGGGGCATGCAAGGTGTGTTTCAGCACGTGAAGGGCGTCCGCAGCGTGCTCGCCGGCTACGCCGGCGGCAACGCGGCCACGGCGCATTACGAGGAAGTCGGAACCGGTACGACAGGCCACACAGAGTCGGTACAGATCCGCTTTGATCCGAACCTGATCAGCTACGGCGAGATCCTGCGCATCTATTTCTCGGTGATGGACCCCACCACGCGCAACGCCCAGGATCCGGACGTCGGCACGCAATACCGATCCGAGATCTTCGCGGTCAACGATGCCCAGCGCCGGATCGCCCAGGCCTACATCGCCCAGCTCACCAAGGCGCACAGCTTCGGCGCGCTCATCGTCACGCAGGTCGGAAACTTCACGGGCTTCTATGCGGCCGAGGGCTATCACCAGGACTATCTGATCCGCCATCCGGATCAACCCTACATCGTGTTCAACGACCTGCCGAAGATCGCCAAGCTGAAGAGTCTTTACCCCAAAGATTATGTCGACCGGGCGGTTACCGTGGCGCGCCGCTGATCATTCGTACCATGAGTGGCCGTTGCGTTCGGTGAGCGCGAAGGCGCTCGACGGGCCCCAGCTGCCGGCGCTGTAGGGCAGCGGCTTCATGTCCTTTTCCTTCCAGCCGTCGATGATGTCGTCGATCCATTTCCACGCCATCTCGACCTCGTCGCGCCGCACGAAGAGGAACGAGTTGCCCTTAAGAGCTTCCGTCAGCAGCCGCTCGTAGGCGATGCGGCGGCGCTGCTTCTTGAAGGCGTCGCTGAGGTTGAGGTCGAGCGCCAGCGGCTTCAGCCGCATCGCCTCCAGAGTGGGCGCCTTGTTCATAATCTGCAGTGAGATCTCCTCCTCCGGCTGCAGGCGGATAGTGAGCCTGTTGGCGATCATGTCGGATCGCGGGAAGATGTAGTGGGGCACCTCGCGGAATTGCACGACGACCTCCGTGGTGCGAGCCGCCAGTCTCTTGCCGGTGCGCAGATAGAATGGCACGCCCGACCAGCGCCAGTTGTCGATGTGGGCGGCAAGGGCCACGAATGTCTCGGTATCGCTGGCGGAACCTCCGGTCTCCTCCGTGTAGCCGGGAACGGCGACGCCCTCGGAAACACCCTTGCGGTACTGGCCTCGCACGGTCTGACGTTCCACGTCGCCGGCGCCGATGGGCCGCAGCGAGCGCAACACCTTCACCTTTTCGTTGCGCACGGAGTCAGGGTCGAGATCGGACGGCGGCTCCATGGCAATAAGACAGAGCAACTGCAACAGGTGGTTTTGGACGATGTCCCGCAATGCGCCATAGGAATCGTAATAAGACCAGCGGCGCTCCACGCCGATGGTCTCAGCGACCGTGATCTGCACGTGATCGACCGAAGCCCTGTTCCACAAAGGTTCGAACAAGGTGTTCGCGAACCTCAGCGCGATCAGGTTCTGGACGGTCTCTTTGCCCAGGTAGTGGTCGATGCGATAGACGCGGTCGTCGCCGAACGTCTCGTCCAGCGCGGATTCTATCTCGCGGCAGGAGACGAGATCGCGCCCGATCGGCTTCTCGACCGCGATGCGCGCGCCGCCATGCGCCAAACCGGCCTCCTTGAGCTGGCAGGCGATGGTCGCGAAGAAGTTGGGCGAGGTCGACAGGTAGTAGACGCATACCGTCACGCCTTCCAGCAGCTTCACCAGCGGCGCATAGGTCTTGGGGACCGTCACGTCGCCTTCGCAATAGTGCATGCGGGCCGCCAGCCTCGACCACACATCCTCGGAAAACAGCGTGCCGGCGTTGTCCATCACGTCCTTGCGGGTCTGGGCGATGAATCCCTGGTCGTCCGCATGGGTCCGCGCAAAACCCGCGATCATCAGATCGGGTGGCAGATGCCCTTCGGATTCCAGGAAATAGAGGGACGGATAGATCATCTTCTGGGCCAGGTCGCCCGTCGCCCCGAAGATCACGATCGCTTTCTTGTCGGCCATAGGTCATCTCATATGCGGACAGCCCGGAGTCTTCCCCGCCCTGCCGCAAATGGCAACCTTGAGGCTCGCGGAGTTCCCCCGCGGCATCAACCTTTGTTTTGGTGCAGCACCAGTTTGGCCGGCGCCAGGCGCGGCGTCAGCAGATGGATGACCAGAAGCGCGATCAGGTAGATGACGCCGGCCACGAGGAAGATGACCGCATAGCCTTGCAGGTCGCCGCCGCCCAGATGCTGGTTCAGGGCGCGCCCCACGCCCAGGGCCATGATGATGCCGCCGATGGCGCCGGCGGTACCGCCGATGCCCGACACCGAACCGACTGCCGCCTGAGGGAAGGTGTCCGACGGGATGGTGTAGAGGTTGGCCGAGAAGGCCTGATGCGCCGCCGCGGCGATGCCGATGATGACGGTCATCACCCACATGTCGTGGAAGATCATCATGCCGAAGCCGACCGGCAGCACGCACAAGGCGCACAGGAGCATGGTGAGCTTGCGCGCACGGTTGACCGAGAATCCGGCCTTGATCATCGACGAGGACATCCAGCCGCCCGCAACCGAACCGATATCGGAGATAACGTAGATCAGGATGACGGGCGCCGCGACGCCGGCGATGCTGCCGGCCTGCGTGGGATAGGTCTTGAGGAAGAACGAGGGCAGCCAGAACAGGTAGAACCACCAGACGGGATCCGTCAGCAGCTTGCCGAGCGAGAACGCCCAGGTTTCCTTGACGGTCATCAGCTTGAGCCAGGCGACCTTCTTCACCGGTGCGGGCTTGTCGCTTTCAATGTAGGCGAGTTCCTCGGGCGAGACCGATTTTGACTCGCGCGGGATCTGATAGATCAGGGTCCATACGATCAGCCAGAAGATGCTCAGGCTGCCGGTGGCGACGAAGGCCCATTGCCAGCCCGTGGCGCCCAGCCAGCCCGTCGGGCCGACCGCGACCAGGACTGCGGGTACGATCAGCGGCGTCAAAATGGCGCCGACATTCGAGCCCGCATTGAAGATGCCATTGGCCAGGGACCGTTCGCGCTGCGGGAACCATTCGGCCACCGCCTTCAGCGCCGCCGGGAAGTTGCCCGATTGACCCAGGCCGAGCAGCCCCTGGGTGACCATGAAGCTGACCAGCAGCCAGGATACCGGAAGGAAGCCCAGCGTCGCGGCCGTCAGATGTGCGAAGGTCCAGATGACCACGGCGATGGCGTAACCCCGCTTGGCGCCGATCTTGTCGATCACCCGCCCGAAGACGACATAGCCGAACGCGTAGGCGAGCATGAACCATTGGACGATGGAGGCGTAATCCTGCTCGCTCCAGCCGTACTCGTTCAAGAGGCCAGGCTTGAGGAAGCTTATGGTCTGCCGGTCGACGTAGTTCAGTCCGGTGGCCGCGAACAGCAGGGCGCAGATCACCCAGCGAAACCGGCCGGCGCTCTTGATGACGGTCGTTCCGGCCGGTGTCGCTGTGTCGCTGACGCCTGCTTGTGCCATCGTCTTGTCTCCCTGAACGGGCGGGCGCAGCCGCCGCTGTCGATTTCATTATCGGCATGCCTGCCGGCAGCCTAGACGGGCCGGCGCAGCTTGGCGACGCAGTCGATCGAACCGGCGCCGTCGAAGTCCACGCGAGCCCGTTGCCCGGCCACGATCTCGTGGATGCCCGTTGCGGCGCCCGTCGAAATGTACATGCCCGCCTTCAGCGGCCGGCCCATGCGCGCGCAATGTTCGGCGGCAAAACGCAGACTTTCGACCGGTCCGCCGAGGATCTTGGAGGCGCCGCCGACACCCACCGACTTGCCGTCGATAAAGGATTGGGCGGTCAGTTCCTCCGGTTGGCGCCGGCGCCAATTGAAAATCTCCGGGCCGAGAATCAATCCCGCATTGTTGCCGAAGTCCGACACGACCACCGTGGGGCCAAGGAAGTTGATCGTCGCCAGCGGGCTGCCCGCCGTCTCGATGCCGACAAGCAACCGCCCGACGATCGCAGCGGCATCGTCCGGTGTCCAGCGCATCTGACCCGGCGGCGCGTCGCGGCCGATCTCGAAGACGTATTCCGCCTCGATCGCCGCAAAGCCGCCGGCGAAGACACCGAACGAGACAGGCCGCCCGGTCGCGTGCTGAACTTCCCGGTGGAAGATGGGGCCGACGAGCCGCTGCGCACCGAGCGTGCCTTCGAGTTCGGGCGAGATACGCCCGATCTTCCAGCCTGCGATCCTATCCGGCCAGAGACCGATGGCGATCTCCTGGCATTCGTATGCGGCGGCCAGGTCCGGAGGGACCGGCCCCGGATAGGCTTCAAGGGCTTCCGCCTTCAGCCGTGCCGCGACAAACCGCTGCGCAATGTTCCTCGCCGGTGGAAAACGCTCCGGCGCGACGGCTTCCATGGACAACCCCGCCTCCTGTGTCGGTGCCCATTCTTGGAACGGGCCCATTGTATCTAGAGGAAACCGGTGTCATTTTCAATCGACAGGAACGCGCAGGCGCTGCGCAAGAATGCGAAAACCTGGCCTTGTGCGGGATCCAAACAGGGGACTGGGAGAGAAGAATGGGCAAACTTGGTGTCTTCTTCAGCCTCGGCTTGTGCGCCGTGCTCGCGGCGGCCAACGCCGCGGCGATCCGGCATACGGCGCGCCACCCGTCCAGGCCCGCGACTGCATCGCAGCCACTGGCCTTTCCGGGCGCCATGGGATGGGCGGCGACCACACCCGGCGGCCGCGGCGGTCAAATCATCAAAGTGACCAACCTCAATCCAGACGGGCCCGGCTCTTTCGTGGCGGCGGTCCAGGCGTCCGGCCCGCGCATCGTGGTGTTCGAGGTGGGCGGCGTCATCGATCTTGGTCAAAAGGAAATCCAAATCAACGAGCCCTATCTCACCGTCGCCGGCCAGACGGCGCCGTCGCCGGGCATCACCTTCATCCGCGGCGGCTTCCAGGTCGGAACCCACGATGTCGTGATCCAGAACATCCGCGTGCGCGTCGGCGAGGCGGGCTTCCCGAAGAAGAGCGGCTGGGAGCAGGACGGATTGTCGACCGACCGCGATGCCCATGACGTGATCTTCGATCACAACTCCGTGACGTGGGCCACCGACGAGAACATGTCGATGTCGGGCAAGCGCTTCGACGGCGAGGATCCCGCCAAGTGGCGCGCCGACACCTCGCACCGCATCACCTTTTCCAACAACATCATCGCCGAGGGGCTCGCGTTCGCCACGCACGGCAAGATCGAGCATTCCAAGGGCTCACTGATTCACGACAACGCCTCGGACGTGCTGATGGCGCGCAACCTCTACGCCCACAATTTTGAACGCAATCCTCTGCTCAAGGGCGGCACGCGCGCCGTGGTCATCAATGACCTGATCTACGATCCCGGCCAGCGGGCGATCCATTACAACCTGATGGCCGAGGAGTGGGGCGATCATGCCTGGCAAATGGGTCAGCTGTCGGTCGTGGGCACGGTCCTGCGCGAAGGCGAATCCTCGGTGGCCCATCTCGCCTTTCTGGAAATCGGGGGCTATGGCGACCTCGAATATTACGGCAAGGACAACGTGGCGGTGGACCAGATGGGAGCGCCGATCCCGATGTTGGGCCGTTACACCACGGCGCCCGCCAGGATCATCGTGAAGCAGGCCCCGCCAATCTGGCCGCCGCATGTCGAGGTGCTGCCGTCCGCCGCCGTGCAACAGTACGTGCTGCACAACGCAGGGGCCCGCACCTGGGACCGCGATTACAACGACGTGCGCCTGATCGCCGACGTAGCCGAGGGCCGCGGCTACATCATCAACAGCGAGAACGACATCCACGGCTACCCGGTGGAAAAGCCGACCCAGCGCGCCTTCAATCCCAACGACTGGAATCTGATCGACATGACGCCCAAGACGCCCGCGGCGCTGGATTCCAGCGCCAAAGCCCCCGGCACCTGATGTCGCGGTGCGGAGCGCCTCACACTCCGCCGCCGATTTGCGCTAGGATGCTGCGGGGTCGCAGCTCTCTGCCGTCATGCCGCACGAAAGTTTCCAGCCATTCGTCCTCTTCGGGCGCTCGCATCAGGTCGTGCTGGCGCTGACCGTGCTCTTGCCGATCGCGCTGTCGGTGGCCGCCCGGTTCATGCACAGCCAGCTCTTCGAACGCGCCATAAGATGGACTCTGGCAGTCGCGATCCTGGGGGCCTGGACCTTCTGGTACATCATCGCCTCCGGCTATGGCTGGCTCGATGCCGGCAACGCGTTGCCCATGGATCTTTGCAGCTGGGCGGCGATCGCCACCGTTGTGACGCTGATATGGCCGAACCAGAAGAGTTACGAGCTCGCCTATTTCTGGGCGCTCGCCGGCACCACGCAGGGGTTGATGACGCCCGGTGTGCCGTACGATTTTCCCGAGCCGCGGTTCCTCGAGTTCTCCGTCTTCCATGGCGGGATTATCGTCGCGGTCCTGTTCCTGACCATCGGCATGCGGATGAGGCCCTATCCGGCGTCGATTCCCAGGATTGTCGGCTGGTCGGTCGTCTACCTCGCGGCAGCGGGCCTCGTGGATTGGTCGTTGCGGGTCAATTACGGGTTCCTGCGCGCCAAACCGAGCCATGCCAGCCTCTATGACCTGATGCCCTCCTGGCCCTGGTACCTGCTGGACGTCGTCGGCATCGCCTTGCTGTCGGTGCTGGTCTGTTACGCGCCGTTTTTCATCGCCGACCAGCTGCTCCGGCGGCCGGCGACCTGAAGGGGCCGGCGCCGCCTTCTGCCGTCGAGGTCAGAAGACGCCGACCACGACGGCGCTGAGGAACAGCAGCACAAAAGTGAAGGTCATCAGCTGCAGGGTGCGGGCCATGGCCTCCTCCTTCCGAGGGATGGCCAGTCTCGGGCGGAGACTACCGCGTGGTCAAGCCTCAAGAACCATCGGAAAGAAAATTACCGTTCTCCTGCAATAGCTTAGGAAAGTTCCCGCCGAGCTTACCAGGCGAGCTCTTTGCCGTGATGGTCGAGGAACCGTCCGGACCGTTCGGGAGATAGTTCTGCGATCCGCTGCCGCAAGCCCCGGACGCTCTCCTGCGGCGTCAGACTGGCGCCGGCGCCTCCCATGTCGGTCTGCACCCAGCCAGGGTGATAGATGCCGATGAGGAGCCCGTCCCGAGCCCAGTCGCGGGCCACAACGTGCATGATCATGTTGAGCGCCGCCTTCGAGGCCCGGTAGGCGAGATAGCCGCTACCATTCTCGCCGATCGCACCCATCAGGCTGGTCAGGACGGCAATCTTCTTGTCGTGCCCGCGCCGGAGATTGTCCTTCAGCGCTTGGCTCACAATGAGCGGGCCGATGCTGTTGACATGCAGCGTCTCCAAGATGGCGCCATAATCCTGGTCGTCCGCCCCCTGCGCCTTTGGGCCAAACACGCCGGCATTGTTGATGAGAATATCGATCGGCTCATCCTTGAGCACACCTGCCAACTGGCGGGCGCTGTCCCGGCTCGCCACATCCAGCTCCATGATGCGCACGTCGCCTGGCACCGTCTTGAGCGCCTCCGCCTTGGCCGGAGTGCGGCAACAGGCAATCATCCGGCAGCCGTCGGCGGCATATTGACGGACGAATTCCAGCCCGATCCCCCTGTTGCTTCCGGTTACCAGGATTGTCGTCATCTCATTGCTCCGTGCGTAGTTTCGGTTGTCTTTCCATCACGTTTGCCGTTTAGGTTTCGCCCATGTCCATTTGGGGAAAGATCGGCGGCGGGGCGGCCGGCCTATTGGTCGGCGGTCCCATTGGCGCCGCAGTCGGCGCGGTTGCGGGTCACTTTCTGATCGACCGTGACCCGTCAGCCGCCGATCCCGGCGTCGCCTTTACCATCGCCATGATTGCGCTCTCTGCCAAGATGGCCAAGGCCGACGGCATCGTCACCGATGAGGAGATCGAGGCCTTCGACCGGGTGTTCCGCGTGCCGCCCGGCGAGCAGGCGAGCGTGCGCCGCTTCTTCGATCTCGCCCGCCAGGACACCGCCGGCTACGAAATCTACGCGGGGCAGATCGCGCGCCTTTATGCCGGCAAGCCGGCCATCTTGGAAGATATTCTCGATGGCCTGTTCGAGATCGCGGCAGCGGACGGCGTGCTGCATCCCAATGAAAATGCCTTCCTGGAACGCGTCGCCGACATCTTCGGTTTCGCCCCCGGCGAGTACCGGCGCATCCGCGCCTCGCACTTCCCGCCGGACGCCGCCGATCCCTATGTCGTGCTGGGCGTCGACTACGACGCTACCGACGAGGAGATCAAGCGCAGCTATTACCGCCTGGTGCGCGAGAACCACCCCGACAGCCTGATGGCGCGCGGTGTGCCGCCGGAGTTCATCAAGCTGGCCACCGACAAGCTCGCCGCCATCAACGGAGCCTACGAGAAGATCGTCGCGGAACGCGTGGCCCCCTGAACCGTCAAAGGACCGAGATCAGGCGGCCGACATCCGCGATGGCGCCCTCCTGTGCCGCGTACGAAGCGCCGGAATCGGTGACGTAGACCGCCGCCACGATCGGGGCGCGCTTCGGCGGCCGCAGGATCGCGATGTCGTTGCAGGTGCCGTAGTTGCCCGTCCCCGGTTTGTCGGCGACGGTCCAGTCCGGCGGAATGCCGCCGCGTAGCCGCCGCTTGCCGATGGCGCCGGCGATCATCCAGCGTTCCAGGCGATCGCGCGACGGCGCCGACAGCACGTCTCCCAGCAAGACCTTTTGCAGGTTCGCCATCATCGCGGCAGGCGTGGTCGTGTCGCGCGGATCGCCTGGGATGCAGGTGTTGGCGTCGGGCTCGGTGCGGTCCTGCCGGCTGACGCCGTCGCCCAGGGACCGCGCGAAGCGCGTCCAGCCCGCGGGTCCGCCCACGTTGCCGAGCAGAAGATCGGCGGCCGTGTTGTCGCTCATCGTGATGATGGCCGCGCACAGATTGAGCACGGACATGCCGCCTTCACCGACATGCTGTGTCGTGACGGGCGCGTATGCCAGCAGATCCTTTTTGCCGTAGGTGATGATCCGGTCGGGCTGCTCCTCACCCGCATCGATGCGCTTCAGGACCATCGTCGCCAAGAGGACCTTGAATGTGCTGCACATCGGGAAGCGTTCGTCGGCGCGATGGGCGAGGCGCCGCCCGTTCGCGGTATCGATCACCGCGACACCGAGGCGTCCGCCGGTGCGCCGCTCGATGGCGCCAAGGTCATCCTCGGCCAGGACCGGTGCTGCACACGCAGCCAGCGCACCGAGCATCGCCGAGCGCCTACCGAGCTTCATGGCGTCATTCCTCCGGATGCAGGAAGCGGTGCGACAGCGCATGATAGACGCCATCGCGGCAGATCAGCTTCGAACTCGCCGTGGCGATCAGGGCGGCGGCCATCAGCGGCAGAAGCATGGCGTGGTTGTCGGTCATCTCCGAGACGATGACGAAGCTGGTGATCGGCGCCTGAACGACACCCGCGAAATACGACACCATACCGATGAGGACAATGGCGGAGAGCGGCGCAGCGGGAAACAATTGGGCCAGATCCGCGCCAATCCCGGCGCCCACCGACAACGACGGCGAAAAGATGCCGCCCGGCAGTCCGCTGATCGCCGACAGTGTCGTAGCGATGAATTTCAACGGCGCAAAGATGAACATCAGGCTGTGATGGCTGTGCACCAGCTCGCGGGCATAGGCGTAGCCTGTGCCGCTCGTCGCGCCGTCGGAGAGGAAGCCGCAGACGGCGACCAGAAGTCCGCAGGCGGCGGCGAACTGGATCGCGTGCGCGCGGATCCATGCTCCAGCCCTGCCGGGAATGCCCGTCGGGGTCGCAATCAAGATGCGGCTGAACAGGCCGCCGGCCAACCCGCCCACCACGCCGCACACCAGGATCGCCAACCAGTCCAGGCCCGGCGACAGCATCGCGGCCGTCGTGCCGAAATATGTATAGTTGCCCATCGTCGCCAGCGAGAAGAGGCCGGCCAGGATCACCGCGCCGATGACGAGCCCAGACGTGCGCACATCGAACGATCGGCTCATTTCTTCGATGGCAAAGACGATCCCCGCCAGGGGCGTGTTGAACGCCGCCGCCACGCCGGCTGCCGCACCCGCCAGGATCAATCCCGGCTGACGACGCGGCGACAGCCGTCCGATCAGAAACATCACCGAGGCGCCGACCTGTACGGTGGGGCCTTCACGTCCGATCGAGGCGCCGAAACAAAGGCCCGCCAGCGTCAGCAGGATCTTGCCGACGGCGGCGCGCAGCCCCACAAGCTTGGCCCGGTCGCCGGATGCTTCGATCTGGCGGGCGGCGATGGCTTGTGGGATGCCAGAGCCCTGAGTGTTGGGAAAGAAGCGCCGTGTCACATAGGCGGCGAGGCCGAAGCCGAGCGGGGTTACGACGAACCCCGCATAGGGCGACCAGCGCAGCAACGAGAAATAAAGGCGCTGGGCCTCGTCCGCACCGAGCGCGAGGCCGACGCCGGCCAGGCCGACGATCAATCCCCCCACCATGAAGATCACTTGGCGCTGCCAGCGCCGGCCCAGAACCTGGGCCAGCCTCAGGTTGCGGCCGGCCAAAACGAAAGGCTTGAGGAGGGGAATCGGGGATCGCATCGGGGGCTTATAGCAAGTCGGGGGCGGATTTTTTGCCGGATTTGGCCCTCGCCGGAGCCCGACGTCATTCATCCCACGGCCGCTCTCTATGGCAGCCCCCCCGGGCACAGCCAGTCCCCAGGGCCCGCCCATGAAATTCCCTGGACTCGACCACTTGAAGTTTGATGAAGTTATGATGATATACACCTCAAAGACAGGCTGAAGCCTGAAGGAGGTACGCATGAGCAAGCTTGGTGTTGGCGTCGGCCAGGATTTCCCGGTCGGCGATGCCCCGAAGGAACAGTCCACGCATGGCGAAGGCTGCTGCGGCGCAGAGTCCTCCGGGGACCGCTACGAAGCCTGGCGCCGCTGGCAGGAGCAGAAGCGGTATTGGCGACAGATGCGCGCCGACTGGCGGGCGCGGCGCGCCGCCATGCGCGAGCAATTCCGCCGCGAGGTCTGCGGCGAGGATGACGACGTCCGCCGTCACCACCGCGTGGTTCACGGCGTCGTGCTCGGTGCCCTGGCCGTGATCGGCTTGGCTGCGCTGTTCGGCCACCACCATGACCACAGCTGAGGAACCGTCCATGCACGAGTACCACCGCCGCCGCTTTCGCGGCATGACGGCCGAAGCGATGCGCGCTGCCGCCGACGCGATGGAGGCCGCGGGCGAGGGCGCCGGCCGCACCACGACGCGCGTCCAGCTCGAGATGCCGCCTCAGGCGATGGAGCGCCTGCAGCGTCTCAAGGACCGCACGGAAGCGGCCTCCTATGCCGAGGTCATCCGCAACGCCTTGCGCCTGTTCGAAGCCCTGGCCGAGGAGCACGGGAAGGGCGCCGAGTTCTTCGTCAAGCGCGCGGATGGCGAGACGATCGCGTATAAGATCTTCGTCTAGGCCCTTCCGCGACCGGAGAGACGAGGGATGCGCATCATCGAGCGACCGTCGCCCAATCACGACGCGCGGCCATCGGATGTCGTCGACATGCTGGTGCTGCATTACACCGGCATGCCGACGGCCGAGGAGGCCCTGGCGCGGCTGTGCGATCCGCAGGCCAAGGTCTCGGCGCATTACACGATCGACGAGGACGGCTCGATCTACCGTCACGTGCCCGAGGACCGGCGCGCCTGGCACGCGGGCGTTTCCTGGTGGGCGGGCGAGGCGGGCGTCAACGGCCGCTCCATCGGCATCGAACTCGTCAATCCGGGCCACGAGTTCGGCTATCGCCCGTTTCCGCATGCGCAGATCGCGGCCCTGATCGACCTGTCGAGCGCCATCCTGCGCCGCCATCGGATTCCGGCGAAGCAGGTCCTGGGTCATTCCGACGTGGCGCCCGGGCGAAAAACCGATCCGGGCGAGCTTTTCCCTTGGAAGCAGCTCGCCGAATTCGGCATCGGAGAGTGGCCGGCGCACCCTGCCCACGAGAGCGGGCCGAAATCGGCCGAGATATCGCCGGGCGACTTCGCCGCCGTGCTCTCGCGCTTCGGCTACGGTCTTGCACCGGATGTCGACGTGCCGCTCGGCGCCGTCATCACCGCCTTCCAGCGTCATTTCCGCCCGTCATGCATCGACGGCGTGGCAGATGGCGAATGCGCGGGCATACTCGCGGCCTTGCTGGCCTCTTAAGCTCGCAGAGGGAATCCGCATCAGGTGGCGAGAATGCCGGACGCGATCCGTCTTGCTGAGAAGCTGAAGCTGTTCTCCGACCTGTGGTCGCCGAAGATCGTCGCGGCCTTCAACGGCCATGACGTCATGGTGGTCAAGGTGAAAGGCGAGTTCGTCTGGCATTCGCATCCCGACACCGACGACTTCTTTCTCGTCCTCAAGGGCAGCCTTCTCATCCAGATGCGCGACGGCGAGGTGACCCTCGGCGCCGGCGATCTTTATGTGGTGCCCAAAGGCGTCGAGCATCGCCCCGTCGCCGTGGAAGAGACCCATCTCTTGCTGATCGAGCCTGCCGGCACGCCCAACACGGGCGACGCAGCCACGGCGGCCGTCAAGAAGGCGATCTGAGGATGCAGACCATCGGCCTCATCGGCGGCATGACGTGGGAATCCACCGAGCTCTATTATCGCATCATCAACCGGGAGGTTCAGAAGCGCCTGGGCGGCCTGCACTCGGCGCGCATCCTGTTGCACTCCATCGATTTCGACGACATGGCCGCCCTGCAGCGGGCCGCCAAATGGGAGGAAGCCGCGGCTCTGCTGTCCGCCGCCGGGCGCCACCTGGTGCAGGGCGGGGCGCGGTTCCTGGCGCTGTGCTGCAACACCATGCACTGCGTTTCGGATGTCATCGAGCGCGACGCCGGCGCGCCGCTCATGCACATCGCCGATCCCCTGGGGTCGGCCGTGAGAGACACCGAGCTGTCGACCATCGGTCTCCTCGGCACGCGCTACACCATGGAGAAGCCCGAGGTCATCACCGCCCGCCTCGCGGACAAGTACGGCTTGCGCGTGCTGGTGCCGGAGGGCGAAGAGGCGCTCGAAGTCCACCGCATCATCTACGAGGAGCTCGGGCGCGGCGCGTTCCGCGACGTTTCGCGCGCCTTCTATCGCCGCGCCATGGCTCATCTGATCGCGCGCGGGGCGCAGGGCATCGTCCTCGGCTGCACCGAACTGCCGCTGATCATCAAGCCCGAAGACAGCCCCGTGCCGCTGTTCGACACGGCCGAACTGCATGCCCGCGCCATCGCGGCCCGGGCCCTGGAAGACGCATGAAGACCATCGGCCTCATCGGCGGCATGACGTGGGAAGCCACTGAGATCTATTACCGGCTGATCAATCGGGCGGTGCAGCAACACCTGGGCGGATTGCATTCCGCCGACATCGTGATGCGCTCGCTCGACTTCGCAGAGCCCGAGATGCTGGCGCGCACGGGGCAATGGAACGCCCTGGCGGCGCTGTTCATCAAGACGGCGCGCGAACTGCAGAGCGCGGGCGCCGGCGTGCTGCTGTTGTGCGCCAACACCGCCCATCGTGTGGCCGAGCAGGTCGAAGCCGCCATCTCGATCCCGCTCATTCACATCTGCGACGCCACGGCGGCACGCATCGCGGCCGACGGGCTCGAGCGCGTCTGTCTCATCGGCACCGCCTATACGATGCGGGAAGACTTCTTCAAGGACCGCGTCAAGGCGCGCGGCATCGACGTTTTCGTTCCCGACGATGCCGACCGGGCCGAAATCCACCGCGTGATCTTCGAGGAGATCGTCCTGGGCCGGCTGGAGGAAAAGTCCCGGCAGGCCTATCGCGAGATCATCGCCCGCCAGGTGGCCGGCGGGGCGCAGGGCGTCATCCTGGGATGCACGGAAATCCCGCTCCTGATCGGCCCTGCCGACAGTCCGGTGCCGCTCTACGACACCACACAACTGCACGCGCTTGCCGCGGTCGAGCGCGCCCTGCCATAATGGCGCCGCGTCAGATGGCCGGATGGCCGCGGCGCCCCGCAAGAGGCGTCGAGGAAAGTCCGGGCTCCACGGAGACACGGTGACGGATAACATCCGCCGGGGGCGACCCCAGGGACAGCGCCACAGAAATGACACCGCCTAAGACCCTAAAGGTCCGGCAAGGTTGAAATGGTGCGGTAAGAGCGCACCGCGGCCCTGGCAACAGGGACGGCATGGCAAGCCCCACCGGGAGCAAGACCAAATAGGGACGGCACGTAACCTGTTTCCGGGTAGCCGTCCGGGTCGGTCGCGTGAGGTGCGTGGCGACATGCATCCCAGAGGAATGGCCATCGTTCCGTCTACGGATGGAATACAGAACCCGGCTTACAGGCCATCTGACGCGTTTTCTTCCGCGCAGCCGACAAGGGCAGGCTCGCGGGCGCAGAATTCGGGCTGGAAGGGAGGGCCGGTCACCGAATCCTGTCGCCGGCAGAGAAACCGCTCGCGAATTTCCGCAATCGCTTCTTATTGGCGGAAAAATCGCTTTTGCGTTTCGTACGCGTCTGCTACAGATGGTTCAAACCTTGGGGAGTTCGGGGCCGCCGGCTGGGATCGCGCGGCCCCAGTCATTTCCGACACGCATGGATTGGGATGCAGGGGGCCGCGAGTCCCTTCATCGAAGCGCTTGTCCAATAGATCGTTCAACGCGTCGAATGTCTCCCGGCGGTCCGCCGCCTCGTAGAGCGTTTCGTAGTCTTTTCCGAATGCCAGCCAGATCGCCGCATTTTGTCGGATCGGATATTTCACCAATAGCGCCGCATCAACTCTTTCGCCCATAGAGGCTCGTGCAGCGGTCCACGCGGCAGAAAGCCCGCCATCACCGGCTTGAGGTCGAGCACCGGCGTGCCGTCGATGGCGTCGAGCCCGCGCACCGTCAGCGTCGTTCCGTCTACGGACAATATTTCGCAGATGGTGGCGCCGATGCGATTCGGCCGGTCCTTGCCGCGCTGGGCGAAGATGCCGACCTTCGGCCAGGCCGTGTTGCCGCGCGGATGGCGCGCCCCGGTCTCCACCGTTTCCGCCGGCGCTTGGTGGAAATGAAACAGCACCTCGACGTGCGAGAAGGCCTCGAGTCCTGTCAGCGCCGCCGGCCCGAAGCGTCGCGAATCAAGAACGATATCGGCCGCTTCCGGTCCCCAGGCATCGTCCTCTGCCGCCATCCGGCGCGTATGGACCAAGCCCACCGGCGTCATCGTGATCGTCTCGGTCATGTCATCCTCGAACAAACGAAGAACGAATAGAAGGGTAAGCTTAATCGAATATTTACAGGGATTACTCTAGTCTTACACTGTTTGCTGTTTGTTCCAGGACTCGCTAGCCCTAGACTCGGAAGCTCCATAGGTAGACCCTCAAGCCCCTATAATTCCTAGACTTTTCGTTGACCCCCAGTTTAGACCATGCTATCCCATACTGTCCCATGGACTGTGAGGGCCGGCCAACCCCTGTAAACGGCAGCCGGACCCTTTCCCAGGCGACGAGAGGGGGCTTTTGGCCATGTCTGCGCAGGTCCAGCCGTTCATGTCGACGGTGACCGGCACGCTCGATGCGAAGGGGCGCGTCTGCGTTCCCGCCTCGCTGCGCCAGGTTCTGGCTGCGCAAAACACGCCCGGCGTCTATGTCATTCCGTCCTTCGTCGAGCCGTGCCTGGAATGCTTCGGCGAAGATGTGCTGCAATCCTTCAGCCGCGAGATCGCCACCTCCAATCCCTTCTTCACCAAAGATTTCAACGCCCGCGCCGCCGTGGTCCTGGGCGAAACCCGCTCGCTGCCGCTCGACGAGAACGGCCGCATCCGTCTGCCGGACGACTTGATCGCGCATGCCGGCCTCAAGGACCAGGCGGTGTTCGTGGGCCTCGGCACCAAGTTCCAGATCTGGGAACCCGAGAAATATCGCGCCGTGCGCGCCGAGCGGCTCAAGCAGGCGCTGGCGGTCCTCAACGCCCAGGGGACTCTGCCATGAGCGGCCATGTCCCCGTCATGCTCGCCGAAGTGCTGGAAGCGCTGAACCTGCGCGATGGCGGCCATTACGTCGACGGCACCTTCGGCGGCGGCGGCTATGCCCGCGCCATCCTCGAAGCCTGTGATTGCCGCGTGCTCGGAATCGACCGCGATCCGCAGGCCATCGCCCGCGGCAAGGCGCTCGCAGCGCTCTATCCGGGCCGCCTGACCCTGGTGCATGGCACATTCTCCCAGTTGGACCGCCTGCTCGGGGCGACGGGCGAAAGCGGCACCAACGGCGTCGTCCTGGACCTCGGTGTCTCCTCTTTCCAGTTCGATGAGCCCGAGCGGGGCTTCTCGTTCCGCGTCGACGGTCCGCTCGACATGCGCATGTCGGCCGAAGGTGCATCCGCCGCCGACATCGTCAACACTGCCGACGAGAAGACGCTGGCCGGCATCATCTCGCGCTACGGCGAAGAGCACCAGGCGCGTCGCGTCGCCCGCGCCATCGTTGCCGCACGGCCCATCAGCGGCACGCTGGAACTGGCCGAGCTGGTATCCAAGGTTCTCGGTCCCGCCGCCGCGCGCCAGCCGATTCATCCGGCGACACGCACGTTCCAGGCTCTGCGCGTCCATGTGAACGACGAACTCGGCGAGCTGGAGCGCGGGTTGGAAGCGGCAACTCGCGTCTTGAAGCCGGAAGGCCGGCTCGCGGTGGTCTCGTTCCATTCGCTGGAAGACCGCATCGTCAAGCAGTTCCTGAGCGGGCGCGGCACCGCGGCGCCGCGCGCCTCGCGCCATGCCCCCGACGCCCCCCGCCCCAAGGCCCTTTACCGTCCGCTCGGCTCGCGTCCGCGCTTGCCGTCGGAGTCCGAGATTGCCGCAAACCCCCGTGCCCGTTCCGCGAAGTTGCGGGCGGCCGAACGACTGGCCGCATAGGAGAGTGCCATGATCCGTGTCTTCAACTTCCTCTGCGTCGCGCTGATGGGGCTTTCGATCCTGGCGCTCTACCACGTGTCCGAGCAGACGCGGATGGCGCGGGTGGAAATACGCCAGACCGACAGGCAGATCGCGGCCGAACAGACGAAGATCAGCGAACTCCAGGCGCAATGGGAACAGGCGGCCAATCCGGACCGCATCCAGAAGCTGGCCGAATCCTCGCTCGGCATGAGCGACACGGCGACCGTGCAACTGTCTTCGGTGACCATGCTGCCGCGGCGCGGCGACGACACCGAGCAGCTTGCCGGCGCCCGTGACGCCAGCGCCCAGCAGCCCGCCCAGACCACCTCGCCGGTCATCAAGGCCGTGGCGCATAGCGGGATGTGACCCAAGCATGTCGCCGCAACCGCCCTCCCTCTTTCAGAGGCGCATCCTTGTCGGGGCGGTCATGTGCGTCGGGGCTTTCGCCCTCGTGGCGGTGCGCCTGATCGATGTCACGGTTTTCAGCCCCGAGCCGCCGCACGTGGTGCGTCCGGCGCCCAGCGGCATCGTCCGCGCCGATATCCTCGACCGCAACGGCGAGTTGATCGCCCGTGATCTGCGCGCCGACGACCTCTATGTCTGGCTCAAGGACATTCCCAACAAAGCCCGCGCCGCCCGCCAGCTGGCTATCGCCACAGGCACCGACGAGCGGCGCTTGGCTCAGATGCTGGCGGGCAAGCACAGCACGATCCTGGTGGCGCGCCAGCTGACGCCGACCGAACATGCCAAGGTCGAGGCCCTCCACATGCCGGGCATCGAATTCGGTCCCAACAGCAAGCGCTACTATCCCGACGGACGCATGACGGCGCAGGTCGTGGGCGTCACCGATTCCGACGGCAAAGGAGTGTCCGGCCTGGAACTGGGTCTCGACTCCAAGTTGCGCGGACCCGACCGTCAGGCGGTGACGACCTCGCTCGACATGCGCGTGCAGTTCATCCTGGAGCACGAGACGCAGGCGAGTCTGGACGAATTCCGCGCCCGCGCCGCCGGCGGTCTGGTGATGGACGTGCGCACGGGCGAAATTCTCGGGCTGGTCTCCCTGCCCGATTTCGACCCCAACGCGCGCGACTTCACAGGCGGCGATACTACCCGAAACATCATGGCCCAGGACGTCTACGAACTGGGCTCGGTGTTCAAGATATTCTCCTTCAGCATGGCGTTGGAGAACCATACGGTCCGGCTCGACGAGCCTATTGCGATCGGCAACGGCTACAAGATCGGCCGCTTCACCATTCACGAGGCCGAGCACATGCCGGCCTTCCTGGCGGCGCGCGATGTGCTCGCTGAATCCTCCAATATCGGCACGGCGCAAATCGTTCTTCGCTCGGGTCCCGACCACCAGCGCGCCTTTCTGACCAAGATGGGGCTCCTGCGGCCGGTCCGCAGCGAACTGCCCGAGACGGCCCGGCCGCTTTATCCGTCGGCGGAGCATTGGGGCATCATCGAAACGGCCACCATCGGCTTCGGCCACGGCATCTCCGTCACCCCGCTGGCCTTCGCCGCGGCCGCGGCTTCGGTTGTCAACGGCGGCCGCCGCGTCATGCCGACCTTCCTCAAGCATCCCGACGACGCCCGGGGCGAGCAGGTCATTTCGCCGGAAACAAGCGCCACCATGCGCGGGCTTCTGCGCTATGTCGTGACCAACGGAACAGGCAAGAAGGCCGACGTTCCAGGCTATGATGTCGGTGGCAAGACCGGTTCGGCCGAGGTCGTCGGTCCTAACGGCCGTTACGTCTCCCATAAGCTGGTGACGTCGTTCTGCGGAGTCTTCCCTATTGAGAATCCCCGCTATCTCGTGTTCGTGGTGCTGGACGAACCGCACGGAACGAAAGCCACTGCCGGCTTCGCGCTGGCCGGCTACACGGCAGCGCCGCTCGCGGGACACGTGATATCGCGTATTGCACCCTTGCTCGGCGTCCCCATCAATCCGATAACGGCCGCCAAAGAGAATTCATAATGGAACCACAATCGGGCGCGAACATCGCCGCGGGTAAAGTGGGCCAGACCTCGATGGAGGCGGCAGGATTTACCGGTATCGCGAGCGACAGCCGCGAGGTGAAGCCCGGATTTCTGTTTGCAGCAATACCAGGCACCAGGACCGACGGCGCAGAATTCCTCAAGGACGCGGTCGGCCGCGGCGCGGCGGCCGTGCTGGGAAAGCCCGAGATCGCCGCGCGCGCGCAAGCGCTGGGCGTCCGCTTCATTCCTGACGCGAATCCGCGCCTCGCACTGGCGCGCGCCGCATCCGCCTTTTTCGCCGCCCAGCCCGGGACGGTCGCCGCCGTCACCGGCACCAACGGCAAGACGTCGATCACGGTCTTCTTGCGCGAGATCTGGACGGCGCTCGGCAAGCCGGCGGCCAGCATGGGCACCATCGGACTCGTGACGCCCAAGGCGGCGACCGTGTTGCATCACACGACGCCGGGCCCTGTCGAGCTGCACCGCCTGCTGGCCGAACTGAAGCACGATGGCGTCAACCATCTGGCGATCGAAGCCTCAAGCCACGGGCTCGACCAGTATCGTCTGCATGCGGTCGATGTCGCCGCGGTCGGCTTCACCAACATCACCCGCGACCACATGGATTATCACCCCACCTTCGAGGCCTATCTCGCCTGCAAGTTGCGCCTGTTCCGCGAGATCGCGCGGGACGGGGCTGTGGCCGTGGTCAATGCGGACAGCGACAACGCCGCCGATTTCGTGGCGGCGGCCCAGGACCGCCGTCTCAGGCTCCTCACGGTCGGCGAGGAAGGCCAGACGCTCCGACTGGCGGCGCGCACGCCCCATGGCGATGGACAACGCCTCGCGGTGGAGCATGCAGGGCGGAGGCTCGATGTGGATCTGCCGTTGGCGGGCGCCTTCCAGGCCTCGAACGCCTTGATGGCTGCGGGCTTCGCGATCGGACTGGGCGAGGACGCGACGGCCGTGTTCGAGGCGCTCGGCGAGCTCAGAGGCGCGCCCGGCCGCCTGGAAAAAGTGGCTGCGGCCAAGAACGGCGCGCCTGTCTATGTGGATTATGCCCACACACCCGACGCGCTGGAGAACGTCCTGACGGCGCTGCGTCCCCACACCCGGGGCAAACTCTCGATCGTCTTCGGCTGCGGCGGTGACCGCGACAAGGGCAAGAGGCCGTTGATGGGCGCCGCGGCGGCACGGTTGGCCGATCGCGTCATCGTCACCGACGATAATCCCCGCTCCGAGGATGCCGCGCAGATTCGCCGCGAGATCCTCGCCTGCTGCACCGGTGCCGCCGAGATCGGCGATCGCGGCGAAGCCATCCGCGCCGGCATCGCCGCGCTGGGCGCCGCCGACGCGCTCGTCATCGCCGGCAAGGGCCACGAAAGCGGCCAGATCGTCGGCGCCACAGTGCACCCGTTCTCCGATCGGGAGGAAGCCATCAAGGCCGCCGAAAGTCTGGGCGGCCACGCGGCGGAGCGCGCGCCATGACGGCCCTGTGGACCTCCGCCGAGATCGAAGCCGCCACGCTGGGCAAGGCCGCGTGCCCCTTCTCCGTCTCCGGCGCGTCGATCGACTCTCGGACTCTCAAGCCCGGAGATCTCTATATTGCGATCAAGGGCGAGACCCGCGACGGCCACGACTTCGTCGCCGATGCCTTGGCGGCCGGAGCGGGGGGCGCCCTGGTATCCAGGCTGTCCGACCGCGTCTCGACCGATGCGCCGTTCGTCATGGTCGCCCACACCCAGCGGGCGCTGGAGGATCTTGCGGTCGCCGCGCGAACCCGCTCCAGCGCCAAGGTGGTTGCCGTCACCGGCAGTGCGGGCAAGACCACGACCAAGGAGATCCTGAGGCTGGCCTTCGGCGCCCTGGGGTCTGTTCATGCTTCGGGAGCCTCGTTCAACAATCATTGGGGCGTGCCGTTCAGCCTCGCCGGGCTGTCGCGCGCCGACCAGTACGGCGTGTTCGAGATCGGCATGAACCATTTCGGCGAGATCCGGTCTCTTGTCGGCTTCGTCCGCCCGCATGTGGCGCTCATCACGGCCATCGCTCCGGCCCATCTCGAGTTCTTCGGCAATTGCGAGGCCATCGCCGACGCCAAGTCGGAGATCTTCGAGGGCGTCGCGCCCGGCGGCATCGCCGTCCTGCCGGCCGACAGCCCCTATGCGGGTCGCCTGAACGCGCGCGCCCGCCAGCATGGCGTGGCCAACATCCTGACCTTCGGGAGCGGCGGCGACGCCCGTCTCGTCGGCTACGAGGAGTCCGGCGACGGCGCGCACATCAAGGCCGAGGTTGTCGGCAAGCCGGTCGATTTTCGCATCGGCGCCGTGGGCGCCCATATCGCTTCGAACGCGCTGGGCGCGCTGCTTTGCGTGGCGGCCGCCGACGGCGACGTGCTCAACGCGGCGGCGGCGCTGAAGGCCTTTGTCCCGCTCAAGGGCCGCGGCGCGCGCTTGGCGGCCGGCGACGTCGCGGTGATCGACGAGAGCTACAACGCCAACCCGGCCTCGATGGCTGCAGCGCTCGCCACTCTGGGTGCGGCGGCGGGCCGGCGCATCGCCGTGCTCGGCGACATGCTGGAACTAGGCGAGAGTTCACCCGTGCTGCATGCCGGTCTCGTCTCACCGATCGATCAGGCCAAGGTCGATCTCGTCTTCCTGTGCGGGCCGCTGATGCGCAACCTGTGGGAGGCGCTGCCGCCGCGTCGCCGGGCCGTCTACGCGCCCAGTTCGCGCGAGCTCGTGGCGGGCGTCCTGTCCGCGCTCAAGCCCGGCGATACCGTGCTAGTGAAGGGCTCAAACGGCAGCCGCATGTCGGTGATCATCGAGGCGCTCAAGGCGCACACCGTTTAGGGGGCGGAATGTTTCATTTTCTCTTCTATCTGCCGCATGCCGACCAACTGGCTGTGCTGCGCCTCTTCAAATACCTCACCTTCCGTTCCGGCGGGGCGGTGCTGACGGCGCTGTTCGTCGCCTTCTGGATGGGCCCCGCGCTCATCCGCTGGCTGAAGGTCAAGCAGGGCAAGGGCCAGCCCATCCGCGCCGACGGTCCGCAGCGCCATGTCGTCGAGAAACAGGGCACGCCAACCATGGGCGGCCTGCTGATCCTGCTTCCCGTGGTGATCGCCACGCTGTTGTGGGCCGACCTGTCGAACGCCTATGTCTGGATCGTGCTCATGGTGACGCTGGCCTACGGGGCGCTGGGTTTCGCCGACGACTATCTCAAGGTCACCAAGCGGTCCTCCGACGGCATCAGCGGCCGCCTGCGCCTGCTGGTCGAGTTCGGCATCGCCTTCCTCGCCACCGGGCTCATCATGGTGGTCGAGGACAAATCGCTGGCGGGAATCCTCGTCGTTCCATTCTTCAAGTCGGTCATGCTGCCCCTGGGCGTCCTATTCGTCGTGTTCGGCGGCTGCGTCATCGCCGGCGCCGCCAACGCCGTGAATTTTACCGACGGGCTCGATGGCCTGGCCATCATGCCGGTGATGATCGCCGCCGGCGCCTTCGTGCTGATCGCCTATCTCGTCGGCAACGAGAAGTTCGCCAATTACCTGCAGCTCGACTACATCCGCGATGCAGGCGAACTCGCGGTCTTCCTCGCCGCCCTGATCGGCGCCGGCCTCGGATTCCTCTGGTACAACGCGCCGCCGGCCATGGTCTTCATGGGCGACACGGGCTCGCTGCCCCTGGGCGGCGCGCTGGGCGCGGTGGCGGTCGCCGTCAAGCATGAGATCGTGCTCGCCATCGTCGGCGGCCTGTTCGTGCTCGAGACCATCTCGGTCGTGGTGCAGGTCATTTCGTTCAAGCTGACCGGCAAGCGCGTCTTCCGCATGGCGCCGATCCATCATCACTTCGAACAGCTCGGCTGGCGCGAGCCCACCATCGTCATCCGCTTCTGGATCATCGCCGTGGTTCTGGCGCTGGTCGGCCTGTCGACTCTGAAGTTGAGGTGATGCCGTGATCCCGGTGCGCAGCTTCGCTGACAGACGTGTGGCGGTTTTCGGCCTCGGCCGCTCGGGGCTCGGGGCCGTGCGCGCTCTGAAGGCAGGCGGCGCCACGGTCTTTGCCTGGGACGACAAGCCGGCCTCGCGCGAGGCGGCCGCAGCGGAGGGCGCCCAGGTTCCGCCCTGGCAGGACTGGCCTTGGAGCGAACTGACGGCCGTGGTCCTCAGTCCCGGCGTGCCGTTCACCCACCCCAGGCCGCATGACGTCGTGCTCAACGCTCAGGAAAAGGGCGTTGCGGTGATCGGCGATATCGAGCTGTTCGCGCGCGAGATTCGCCCGCAGCCGGCGCTGTCGGGGCTGTCGCCGGTGATCGCCGTCACCGGCACCAACGGCAAATCGACGACCACCGCCCTGATCGGCCACATCCTGGCGGCGACGGGCTACGATGTCCAGATCGGCGGCAACATCGGCAAGTCCGTGCTGGAGCTGGCGCCGCCCCGCGCCAAGACGATCTACGTCCTCGAGATCTCGTCCTACCAGATCGACCTGGCGGCGGGCCTCAAGCCCGATATCGCCGTCCTCAGCAACATCACGCCCGATCACATCGACCGGCACGGCTCGATGGAAAACTACGTTGCGGTCAAGACGCGGCTTCTGAAACAGACGCCCAAGGCGGGACTCAACGTGCTCGGTGTCGACGATTCCCATGGGGCTGCCATCTTCACCAGGCTGACCTCCAACGGCGGGGCCCCCACGGTGCCGGTCTCGGTGGGAAAGGTGCTCGGCCGCGGCGTCTTCGTGCTCGACGGCGTGCTTTACGACGCCCAGGGCGAGCGCGCCGCCCGCGTCATGGATCTGCGCTCCGCCGCTCACCTGCCGGGCGCCCACAACTGGCAGAACGCGGCGCTGGCCTACGCCGCGGTACGCCGTTTTGTACGCGATCCGCGACTCATCGCCGACGCCATTGTGTCGTTCCCCGGTCTCGCCCATCGCATCGAGGACGTCGGGCGCATCGGCAAGGTCCGCTTCATCAACGATTCCAAGGCCACGAACGCCGACGCTGCCGAACGGGCGCTGGTCTGCTTCCCGGATATCTTCTGGATCGCGGGCGGCCGCCCCAAGGCGGGAGGCATTGCACCGCTCGCGCCGTTCTTCCCGCGCATCCGCAAGGCCTATCTCATCGGCGAAGCCGCGGCGGACTTTGCCGCCACGCTCGAAGGCAAAGTGCCCTGCGAGATGAGCGGCACGCTGGAGAGCGCAGTTGTCGCGGCGGCGGCTGATGCGGCGCGCGCCGAGCTGCCGGCGCCGGTGGTGCTGCTGTCGCCCGCCTGCGCCTCCTTCGACCAGTTCAAGGATTTCGAAGAGCGCGGCGACGCCTTCCGCGCGCTCGTTGCCAAGTTGTCGGCGCGCCCGCAACGGGAGGCCTCATGAGCCTGAGCCGGGCCAGCAGGGGCGGATTTGCCGATTGGTGGTGGACGGTCGACCGTCTCGCCGTCCTGGCGATCGTCTCTCTGTTCGGCATCGGATTGATGCTGGCATTCGCCGCCAGTCCCGCCGCCAGCGCCGGACCCTTGACCGCGGGCAATTTCAACTACGCCGCCAAGCAGATCGCCTTTGCGGCGGTTGCCGTGCTCGTGATGTGCGCCGCCTCGTCGCTGACCCCGGTTCAGGTGCGCCGCGCCGCGCTCGTCATCTTCCTGGTGTCGCTGATCGCCTGTATCGCCGTGCTTGTGGTCGGCACCGAGACGCTGGGTGCGCGCCGCTGGCTCGATCTGCGCTGGATCACGCTGCAGCCCTCCGAATTTCTCAAGCCGAGCTTCGCCGTTCTGGTGGCCGCGATCCTGGCCGAACGCGAACCGCTGCCCGTTCCCAAGCCCGGGCTGACGCTTGTGCTTCTGGTGCCGGCGCTGGCGGTGCTGCTGCTCGAGCCCGACGTCGGCCAGTCGTTTCTCCTCGTGGCGCTGTGGGGCGCGCTCCTGTTTTTCGCCGGCATGTCGCTGAAATGGATCTGGGCCATCGGCGGCGGCAGCGCAGGACTGGGAATGGCGGCGTATTTTCTCTTTCCCCACGTGCACCACCGCGTCGAGCAGTTCCTCCACCCGGACCAGAAGGGCTACCAGACCGGCACTTCTCTCAAGGCCTTCTCGCATGGCGGCCTGTTCGGCGTCGGTCCGGGCGCCGGTACCGTCAAGTATCATCTGCCCGATGTGCACTCCGACTTCATCTTCGCCGTCGCCGGCGAGGAGTTCGGCCTGCTTCTCTGCGCCGTCATCGTGCTCCTGTTCTGCTTCCTGGCGGTGCGCCTCCTGCTGCGCTCGGCCGCTTCGCGCGAGCCGTTCACCCAGCTGGCGGGCGCCGGACTCGCCATGGTCGTGGCGCTGCAGGCCTTCATCAACATGGGCGTCGCCATCAGCCTGTTGCCGGCCAAGGGCATGACCCTGCCTTTCATCTCCTACGGCGGCTCTTCGCTGTTCGCCGTTGCTCTCACCATGGGCTTCGCGCTGGCCTTGATCCGCCAGCGCCCCAAACTGGCGGTGCGCGATGATGAACCGCTGATTCCGTTCCTCGGGGGCCGGCCATGACGGTCGTGCTGGCGGCGGGCGGAACGGGCGGCCATCTCTTTCCGGCGCAGGCGCTGGCGGGAGAGCTCCAGAAACGCGGCAGTTCCATCGTCGTGATGACGGATTCCCGCGGCAAGAGCTACGGCGACGTCTTCCCCGGCGCCCAAATCGCGTTCGTTCCCTCCGCCGCCTTCTCCGATCGCTCGATCCTCGGTCTCATGGCGGCGCCCTTCGAGATCGCCGCCGGTATCGTGGTGGCGTTGTTCAAGCTTGCGAAGCTCAAGCCCAGGGCGGTGATCGGCTTCGGCGGCTATCCCAGCGTGCCGGTGATGCTCGCGGCGTGGCTGGCGCGCCTGCCGACTGCCATCCTGACCCCCGATGCGCTGCTCGGCCGTGCCAACCGCCTGATGATGAACAAGGTCCGTTTCATTGCGGCCAACCTGCCTCTGGTGCGCTTCCTGCCCAAGGATCCTTCGAAGATCGTCTACACGGGAAACCCGCTGCGCCCCGGCGTCGTGGCGCTGCACCGCGCGCCGTACCAGACCCCCGGCCCGTCCGATCCCTTGCGTTTGCTGGTGTTCGGCGGCAGCCAGGGCGCCCGAGTCTTCGCCGAGCGCGTGCCGACCGCCGTCGGCATGATGTCCAAGACTCTGCAGGCCCGCCTCGACATCGTCCAGCAATGCCGCCCCGAGAATATCGACGGCGTGCGCCGGGTCTACGACCGCATGGGCATCAAGGCCGAGGTGGCGCCGTTCTTCAACGACATGCCTGTCCGCATCGCCTGGGCCCATCTTGTCGTGGCGCGCTCCGGCGCCGGCACGGTCAGCGAACTCGCCTGTATCGGCCGTCCGGCGATCCTGGTGCCGCTGCCCCATGCCCTCGACGACAATCAGACGCCCAATGCCGATGCCCTGGCCAAGGTCGGCGGCGGCTGGCGCGTCGCCCAGAAGGAGTTCACGCCTGAGACCCTGTCCCACATGCTCGAGACCGCGTTCGCCGATCCTGAGGCTCTGGCGCGCTGCGCCGCGGCGGCGCTCACCCTCGCCAAGCCCGACGCCACCGCGAAGCTCGCCGATCTCGTCGAGACGCTGGAGGCCGAAGGATGACCAAGCGCGCCCGCACCCGCGTCCCGCTCGACATCGGCGCCATCCATTTCATCGGCATCGGCGGCATCGGCATGAGCGGCATCGCCGAGATCATGCACAATCTCGGCTACAAGGTTCAGGGCTCCGACACCTCCGACAACGCCAACGTTAAACGGCTGCGGTCCATGGGCGTGCCCGTGGCGGTGGGCCACGCCGCCGGCAACATCGGAGAGGCGCGCGTCGTCGTCTATTCCTCGGCCGTCAAGCCGGGAAATGTCGAGTTCGAGTCCGCTCGCCTCAGGGGCCTGCCGCTGGTGCGCCGCGCCGAGATGCTGGCCGAGATCATGCGGTTGAAGTCGTGCATCGCCGTGGCGGGCACCAACGGCAAGACGACGACCACGACCATGGTGGCGGCGCTGCTGGACGCCGCCGGCCTCGATCCCACCGTCGTCAACGGCGGCATCATCAACGCCTACGGCACGAATGCGCGCCTGGGCGAAGGCGAGTGGGTCGTGGTGGAAGCCGACGAGAGCGACGGCACCTTCCTGCGCCTGCCCGCGACCATCGCCATCGTCACCAACGCCGACCCCGACCATCTCGACTACTACGTCACCTTCGACCGCTTGCGCGAGGCGTTCCAGCGCTTCGTCGAGAACGTGCCGTTCTACGGCTTTGCGGTGCTGTGCATCGATCATCCCGAGGTCCAGGCCATGGTCGGCCGCATCGTCGACCGCCGCCTCACCACCTACGGCCTGTCGCCTCAGGCCGAAGTGCGCGCCGTCAACCTGCGCTTCTCGGAAGGCGCCTCGCACTACGACGTCATCTTCACCGACCGCTTCAAGGGCACGGAGCGGCGCCTGCAAGACCTCTGCCTTCCGATGCCGGGCGAGCACAATGTGCAGAATTCGCTGGCGGCCATCACGGTGGCGCGCGAGCTGGGTGTCGGAGACGAGGTCATCCGTCAGGCTCTCAAGACCTTCCGCGGCGTCGGCCGTCGCTTCACCCGCGTCGGCGAATGGAACGGCGCCGCCATCATCGACGACTACGCGCACAACCCGTTCAAGATTGCCGCCGCGCTCAAGGCGGCGCGCCAAGCCTATGCCGGACCCATCGTCGCCGTCGTGCAGCCGCACCGCTACACGCGCCTGCGCGACACCTTCGCCGAATTCGCCAAATGCATGAACGACGCCGACGTCGCGGTGATCGCGCCGGTCTATGCCGCGGGCGAACAGCCGATCGAGGGCATCAACCGCGATACCTTCGCCGACGCCTTGCGCGCCCACGGCCATCGCAACGTGCTGACGATCGAAGGCGACGCCGATCTGGCCGCAGCGGTGGCGCCCCATGCCAAGCCGGGCGGTGCCATCGTGTGCCTGGGCGCCGGATCGATCACCGCCTGGGCCGCCGCGCTGCAGGGCAAGCTGGAGGGGTTGTCATGACCCGTCCCTGTGATGCGCTTCCGCCCGTCCGCGGCACCTACACCCACGGCGCTCCGCTCAAGGATCTCGTGTGGTTCCGGGTCGGCGGTCCGGCGGAGGTGCTGTTCCGCCCGGCCGATGCGGACGACCTGGCGACCTTCCTCGCCGCGCGGCCTTGCGACATGGCCGTCACCGTGATCGGCGTGGGCTCCAACCTTCTGGTGCGCGACGGCGGCATTCCCGGCGTCGTGATCCGCCTGCCGGCAGCCTTCAGCAAGATCATCGTCGACGGCACGCGTCTGCGGGCGGGGGCGGCGGCCCTCGATTCCGCGGCGGCGCGCACCGCCGCCGATGCCGGCATCGCGGGACTCGAATTCCTGCGCGGCGTTCCCGGCACCGTTGGCGGCGCCCTGCGGATGAACGCCGGCTGCTACGGCAGCGAAGTGAAGGACATCCTCGTCGAATGCACGGCCATAGACGGCACGGGCGCGAAGCAGATATGGACCTCGGCCCAGATGGGATTCAGCTACCGCCATTGCGCGGTGCCCGACGACGTCATCTTCGTCGAGGCGCTGTTCGAAGGGATGCGCGACGAGCCGGCCGCCGTGCGCGCGCGCATGGAGCAGCTGCTCGGGCGCCGCGAAGGCTCCCAACCGGTGCGCTCGAAGACGGGCGGCTCCACCTTCAAGAATCCGCCGGGTCACAAGGCTTGGCAGCTCATCTCCGATGCCGGCTGCCGCGGCCTGAAAGTCGGCGGCGCCCAGGTTTCCGAGATGCACAGCAATTTCCTCATCAATACAGGCGACGCCAGGGCGGCCGACATCGAGGCGCTGGGCGAGGAAGTCCGCGCCCGGGTGAAGGCGAAGTTCGGCATCGTGCTTGAATGGGAAATAAGAAGAGTGGGTGTGCCATGACGCTGCGGAAGATTGCGGTACTGCTCGGCGGACGCTCGTCGGAACGCGAGATCAGCCTGGTATCCGGCCATGGCTGCGCCAAGGCCTTGCGCGACGAAGGCTTCGAGACGATCGAGATCGATCCCAGCGAGTCCGACCTTGCGGCCCAGCTCAATGCCGCCAAGCCGGATGCGGTGTTCAACGCCCTGCACGGCCGTTGGGGCGAGGACGGCTGCGTCCAAGGGCTGCTCGAGCTCTTGCGCATGCCCTACACCCATTCCGGCGTGCTCGCCTCGGCGCTCGCCATGCACAAGCAGCGCGCCAAGGACGTGTTCGCCGCCGCCGGCCTGCCCCTGGTCAAGTCCATCGTCGTCGACCGGCGCGAGGCCGCCGCCCGGCATCTGATGGAGCCGCCCTATGTCGTGAAGCCCGTCAACGAGGGTTCCTCCGTCGGCGTCTTCATCATCCGCCAGGGAGACAACCGTCCGCCCGAAGCATTGGGCAGCGACACGTGGAACCTGTCGAACGAGATGATGGTCGAGGAGTTCGTGCCCGGCCGCGAGCTGACCGTGGCGGTGATGGGTTTGAAGGAAGGCCCCAGGGCGCTCGCCGTCACCGAGATCACGACCACTCTCGCCTTCTATGATTATGAAGCAAAATATGCCGCCGGCGGCTCGACCCACACGCTGCCCGCCAAGGTTCCTCCCTTCGTCGCCGAGCAGGCCATGCGCCTGGCCGAACGCGCCCACGCCACCTTGGGGTGTCGCGGCGTGTCGCGTATCGATTTCCGCTACGACGACACCGAGGGCAAGCATCGCCTGGTCGTGCTCGAAGCCAACACCCAGCCGGGCATGACGCCCACCTCCCTCGTCCCCGAGCAGGCCGCCCACACCGGCATGAGCTACGGCGCGTTATGCCGATGGATCGTGGAGGACGCTTCGTGCGACCGGTGAGCAAGGAGCGCAAACCTCGCGACGTGCGCGGCAAGTCCGGCCGCTCGCCCGCCCGCGGCATCAGGCGGGGTGCGGCGCGCCCGTCTCCCGTCCGCCGCGGCAAGCGCCCCGGCCCGCTGTCGCGCCTGTTCTCGCCGCTCAAAGCGCTGCTCGCCGGCCGCCGCCCCGTGTTCTGGATGACGGCGGGCACTTTGGCTCTCACGCTGCTGGCGGCGCTGTTCGCCTCCGGGTTCGTGGGACGCACCATCCACCGCACCGACGCCGCGATCGGCAGGTTGATCGCCGAGGCCGGCTTCGGCATCGAACAGGTCCATCTCGCCGGCAATATGCGCACGCCCACCGCCACGATCGTGGCCGCGCTCGGTTTCACGCCCGGCCAGTCGATCTTCGGCGTCGATCTGCGCGCCGCGCGCGCCCGGCTGATGGAACTGCCTTGGGTCGCCAACGCCGAAGTTCAGCGGCGCTATCCCGACGACATCGCCGTCACCATCACGGAGAAGATCCCGTTTGCCCGCTGGCAGTCGCCCACGGCGCTCTACGTCGTCGAGCGCAACGGCCGGCCGATCACCGCCGAGCGTGTCGACACGTTTACCCGCCTGCCGCTTCTCTTGGGCCCGGGCGCGCCGGAGACCGCGCCGCCCATCATCGCGGCAGTGGCGAAGCATCGCGGCGTCGTCGCGCGCGTGCAGGCCTTCCAGTACGTGTCCGAGCGCCGCTGGAACCTGCTGCTCGATGACGGTGTCGTCGTGAAGCTGCCGGAGGCCGGCTGGGACAAGCAGCTCGACGCGCTGGAGCATCTCATCGTCGACAAGGGCATCCTCGAGAACGACATCCGCGAAATCGATCTGAGGTCGCCGACGCATTATTTCTTCGTCCGCAGGACCACGGGGACGGACCAGAAGGACAAGAAGCCCGAAGGGGGGAGTGCGATCTGATGGGGGAGACGGTTCGCTTGCGCACCGCGATGGAGATACCGGCCTACCGGCCGGGGCTGGTGGCCGTGCTCGACATCGGTTCGTCGAAGGTCGTGTGCCTGATCGCGCGCGCCGAGACCGGCAGTCTGAAGGTCATGGGCGCCGCTCTGCGCGAATGCCAAGGCGTGCGCGCCGGCACCATTACCGGCCTGGTCGCAGCCGAGGAATCGATCCGCGATTGCGTCGCCGCCGCCGAGAACCTCGCCGATGCCCGCATCCAGAACGTGCTGATTTCCGTCAATTGCGGCAGTCCGATGAGCGTCACTTCGCGCGCCGCCATGGCGCTCGAGGGTGCCCTGGTCTCAGACACGCATCTGCGCGACCTGCTGGCGGAAGGTCGCGCCAAATGCCAGGCGGAAGGCTACGAGATCATCCAGCCATCGCCCACCGGTTACGTCGTCGACGAGGCGCGCGGCGTGCGCGATCCCTCGGGCATGTATTGCCAGCGCATCGGCGTCTCGATGCATGCCGTGGCCGTCAAGCCGTCGCCGCTCGCCAATCTCAAGCTCGCCGTCGAGCGCTGCCATCTCACCGTGGCGGCGCCGCTGTTCGCGCCCTATGCCTCGGGCCTGTCGGTCCTCACCGAGGACGAGAAGCAGCTCGGCGCCACCGTCATCGACATGGGCGGCGGGGTGACTTCCATTGCCGTGTTCCTCGAAGGCCATCTCGTCTATGCGGACGTGGTTCCCATGGGCGGCCAGCAGGTGACGGCCGATCTTGCCCGCATGCTCGCCGCCCCGATCTCGGCGGCGGAGCGCGCCAAGGTGCTCTACGGCGCCGCGCTGGGCGATCTCGAGGTCGGCGCCGACGTCGTCTCGGTGCCCCAGATGGGCGAGGACGGCGAGGAGAGCGATCTGCGCGTGCCGCGCTCGATGCTCACGAGAATCATTCAAGCGCGTCTGGAAGAGACCTTCGCCGAGGTTCAGACGCGCCTGCGCAATTCCGGCTACGACGTCGCCGCGGGGCGGCGCGTCGTTCTGACCGGGGGCGCCTGCCAGCTGGCGGGCGCGCGCGAACTGGCCGGCCGTGTGCTCAACAAGCAGGTGCGCATCGGCCGTCCGCAAAGCATTCCGGGCCTGCCTGCGTCGTCGACCGGTCCGGATTACGCCACCGCCGTGGGTCTTCTCACCGCGGGGGCGACGATGCCGCCCGACGTCTTGAATCCGGAACTCGCATCTTCGCCCGAGACATCGGGCACAAAAGGATGGCTCTCACGGTTGACCGGAGGGCTGTTCGGGTGATTCAACCGTTAACCACGCGATTCTCGTGATTCGTTTGGGCAATGGCGACGATAACGCGCGAAGCCAAGGAGAGTTAGATATGGCGATCAACTTCAAAACGCCCGAACCGACGGAGCTGCGCCCCCGCATCACGGTGCTGGGTGTCGGCGGTGCCGGCGGCAACGCGGTCAACAACATGATCGCATCGAAGCTGGAAGGCGTGGAATTCATCGTGGCCAACACCGACGCCCAGGCGCTGGCGCAGTCCAGGGCGCAGCGGCGCATCCAGCTTGGCGTGCACGTCACCGAAGGTCTGGGAGCAGGCGCCCAGCCCGATGTCGGCCGCGCCGGCGCCGAGGAAACCCTCGACGAGATTCTCGAGCAGCTCTCCGGATCGCACATGGTGTTCATCACCGCCGGCATGGGCGGCGGCACCGGCACCGGCGCGGCGCCGGTCATCGCCCGGGCCGTGCGCGAGCAGGGCATCTTGACCGTCGGCGTCGTCACCAAGCCGTTTGCCTTCGAGGGCGACCGCCGCATGCGCATCGCCGAAAAAGGCATCGCCGAACTGCAGCAGTTCGTGCATACGCTGATCGTGATCCCGAACCAGAACCTCTTCCGCGTCGCCAACGACCGCACCACGTTTGCCCAAGCCTTCGCCATGGCCGACGACGTGCTGCATGCCGGCGTGCGCGGTGTCACCGACCTGATCGTGATGCCCGGCCTCATCAATCTCGACTTCGCCGACATCAAGTCGGTGATCTCCGAGATGGGCAAGGCGATGATGGGCACCGGCGAAGCCGAAGGCGAGGACCGCGCCCAGAAGGCCGCCGACATGGCCATCTCCAACCCGCTGCTCGACGATGTGTCGATGAAGGGCGCCCGCGGCGTGCTCATCAACATCACCGGCGGCCCCGACCTGATGCTGTTCGAGGTCGAACAGGCGGCCAACCGAGTCCGCGCCGAGGTCGATCCCGACGCCAATATCATCTTCGGCAATACCATCATCGACAACATGGAAGGCCGCGTGCGCGTCAGCGTCGTCGCCACCGGTATCGATGCGGCCGAGATGAAGATGCCGAAGAACGTCGAGCCGATCCGCCCGCACATCCGTCCCGCCCCGCGCATGCCCGAGCCTGTGAAGGTCGAACCGCGCGCCGCCATGGCGGCACCCATGCCCGCCGTGCAGATGCAGGTTCACGCCAACCCGGTGCATCGCCAGGTGGAAGTGCTGAGCGAGGAGCTCAATGCGCCGCGCTCCGCCACCGAGGCCCTGATCCTGGGCTCCGACGACGTCCCGCCCTTGCCGGGCGAAGCTCAGCGCCCGGCGGCGACCCGCGAACCGGCGCGCCCGGCCGAACCGCGCCAGGCCGAGCCGGAGCGCCGCAGCTGGTTCCTCGGACGCAAGAAACATCGTGAGGAGCCGCGACAGGAGCCGGTGGCCGTGACGCGTCCGGCGCCGCGGGCCGCAGCCGCCCCGATCCAGCGTGCTGCACAGCCCGAAGCGCTGCGCTCTGCCCCGCAGCAAGCGCAGACCAAGGCCGACGACCTGTTCCCCGATCACAAGCGGGACGAGCAGTTCGAAATTCCGGCCTTCCTGCGCCGCCAGACCAACTGACGCGGTCCTTCCTCTCCCTGACAAGGGGAGGCCGACGCGCCCGCATGTCGGGTGGGGGTCATTCCACGAACGGTGGCTTGATCCCTCCCCGGCCCGCCTCTCGGCGGTCCGACCCTCCCTTTTCAAGGGCGGGGAAAGGCGACCCACTTTCTTCCCCGACCCGGGGCGCGCCGGGGCACTGCCTTTGGCTTGCTGCGCCACAGAGCTGCCCGCATTAGAACAAATAAAAATCATATGACAACTGATGCGTGACGTATTAATAGACCGCGTAGAAACTAATTCTGCAGGTCGTCCACATGGAAGACCGTCTGATTCTGGCCGGAATCCTGGTGGTGGCCTGTGCCGTGCTGATCGGTCTCATCGAGCGCTGGCGCAGCGGCGGTCCCTCCGCGCTGCCTCGTCTCGACTGTGACCCGTCGCCCCTCTCGAGCGCTGCCGAGATCGCTTACGCCTACGCCCGCGAGCGACGCCTGCCGCTGGCGTCGGTCGCCGACCGCAAGGGCGGCAGCCAGTGGTTCGAGACCAGCATCCTCAAGAACGTACCGGTTTCCGCCACCTGCCTGCGCTCCGGCCGTCGCACGAGGCTCGCCGCCGGTTCCTATGTGCATGCCTTGCCCGACGGGCTGTCCCGCAGCGCTTCGGGCAAGGCCGACTACACCGATCCCATGATCGGCCGCCGAGCCTTTCGCGCTTACCTGCGCTGGATGACCTCGGTCTGGTAGGGACCCACGCGATGTAGCCGCCAACTCCCGGAGAAGCGCCCGGGCGGGGCGCTTCTCGCAGGGTAGCGGTTACGGCTGCGGTTGTGCCGGAGTCTGATCCGGTTCAGCCGGAGGCTGAGCCGCGGGCGGATCGCTGGGGGCGGCCGCGTTCGTTGCAGGTGCCGTATCCGCAGGTGCCGCCGGCGGCGCACTCGGCGCCGCTGCCGGCGCGGAAGAAGCATCGGTTGGCGTCGTGTCCGTGTCGTTGGCGGGCGCGGGAAGCACGTGTCGCGCGGCATGCCGCTCGGGACGAGGCGGCGGTGCGGCCGCCGCCGGCTGCAGGGCGTTCGTGTCCGGTGTCGTGGTGTCGGATGCCGCGGGCGCGGCGGGTGGCGTCATCGCCGGCGTCGAGGCGTTGTCATTGGCCGCCATCTGTTGCTTGGGCGGTCGGGGCGGACTCTGCAGTCCCGTTTCGTACCAGCCCACGCCTGCTGCCGCGATCACGGCGGCGATCGCCAGCGCGCCGAACAACCGGTCGCGGCTGGGCTTCTCGTAGGTCGCCGGATCGTATCCTCGCAGATCGCTCATCGCTCACTCCTTTGGCAACACGGGACAAGCATGCGCGGGCGATGTGGTGGCGATGGGCAGATCGATCGGCGGAATTGTGGCCCTTTATGGCGCCGTGACGTTACGGAAGAAGCGGGAACCGCGAACAATATGTTCGCGACCAACAATTGTTGTGGCATCAGTTCCGGCGGTCCGGCTTGCGCACCCGATAGAGCTTCGCGAAGCCCGCATCCCGCACAAGGAGCAACTCGTGCGGCAGCATGGCAGCGGGGCGCGGCCGGTCGGCATTCAGCACCAGCACATAGCCGAAATCGCGCCGCCAGCCGCGATAGGCCGGCTCCAGGTCCCGAACGTGCATCAGCGCAGCGATCGACGGGATGTCGCCGCCTTGCGGCACGGCGATACGGTCATAGGGCGCGCGCACCTTCACCGGCTGCTTGCCCAGTTCGGCAAACAGACTCGGCACAAAGGCGTGATGCCATGCAACCAACAGCGCAGGATAATGGGCATAGGGATAGGAGGAGAGCCCGAGAAGTCGCCCCGGAGGCGGAAACAAGCGGTCGTGCCGGTCTGGCTCCTGCTGCACGGGCAGCACGGCGGCACCCGCCGGCAGAGCAGCGGTCGCTGCGCGGATCGAGTCCAGCATCGCGTCTCCCGCGCTCCAGTTCCACGTGATCCATGCGGTGCGCAGAGCGACGAACGTCATCGTCCCTACCGTCAGCAGCATCCGGCGCGAAGCGCCCAGGCTCACCTGCGTGGCCGCCAGCGCTGTCAGGACCGCCATGATCGGCAGCCGCCGGTCCATCCACCCGGCCTCGTTGGTGATCCGCGGCATGACGAGCGAGACGAGCGCCAGCCCCGCCGCCACCGCCAGAAGACCCGCATGCGCCTCGATGCGCCGCGTCGCCGCTGCGTATCCCACAAGCAGCACGAGCGGATAGGCGAAGGCGAGATCGACGATTGCGTTGTAGCTGGCGAAAGGCGACAGCAGGGCACCCACCGCCTCGAGAGGATCATTGAACAACGCGACGAAGTGCAGCCGCGGGTCACCGGGCAGGGCGCGCTTGGCCAAGAAGGCGACCACGGGAACAGCGCAGATGGCCGCCGCCTCGGCAAGACGCTGCGCGAGAGATCTGACCTCCCGGCGCGTCGGCAGCGTGGCGCCGATCAGAATCCCGCCGAGCAAGAGGGCGTAGAACATCAACGCAAAGGGATGGAAGATGAACACCACGCTCGCGGCGGCCAGCCTGAAGATGCATCGCGCCCACACCTTCGCAATTGACATATCCGCCGCCGCTGCCAGCAACGCCAGGCCGAGGCCGATCTGGAAGTTGAGGAAGCCCGCCAGCAGCGTCTCACTGAAGGCGAAGTAGGCAAACACCGACAGCCACGGCTCGCGTCGGTGAAAGGTGGCGATATTGAGCACCATGGCGCCGAGCGGCGGGAGAACGACCGCGAGTGCCAGCAGGACGCGCCCAAGCGTGAATGCGGGCATCAGCGGGACGAACAGCTTGGCGAGAACGTCTATGCCGATATTGGTGCCGATGCCGCTCCAGTCCTCGCCATAGAAGCGGTTGAGCGGCGGCGCCATTCCCCCGGTGAGCAGCCATAGGCGCGTCACATGGTTGGGAAAATCCAACACTGGCGGCATCGCGAACAGCAGCACGGGCGCGAGCATCAGGGCGCCGACCAGGGTCAGCGCAGTGCGGGACAACGGCGGTTGCTCCGTCATGCGGGCAATATCATGCGAGCGGCGGCCCCAGAGGGTGTGATCGTGCGAGTAATGTGCATGTCTTTTTCCTCTCCTGAAAGGGCAGGACAACCGCACACGCCTTTCCTCCTCCGTCTCGGGGAAGGGCAAAAGAATGCGTCGCGGCAACCAGGCCGCACCGTCGCCGCACCACCTTGAAACGCCGGCGCTGCGACCCCATTTGCCCGTTCGTGCACGGCGCGACGAATACCGCGCCCGGTCAGGGACCGAGGGGGGGAGGGGGACCGTCCTGGTGCAAATTCCGGAAATCAATGGTCAACGTGATGTGGTCGGGTGGTATGGCCGGCCTACCTGTGGGAGTTCACGGCCTTGAGTCGCAAACGGACAAGAACCGTGATGTGCGCCGCGTGGCGCCGTGCATTAGGCTCACGCCCATGAATCACCGCCACACCATCGCCCGCGAGATCGCTGCCGAGGGCATCGCCCTGCATGCCGGCACCCAGGTGCGCATGATGCTGGCGCCGGCGGCGCCCGAGGTCGGTATCGTCTTCCGCCGTGTCGATCTTGACGGCATCGAGATCCCGGCGCGCTACGACCTTGTCGCCGACACCAACCTCGGCACCATGCTGGAGCGCCGCGGCGCCACGGTGGGCGTGGTCGAACATCTCATGGCCGCGGTGGCCGGCGCCGGAATTGACGATCTCTTGGTGATCGTCGACGGCTCCGAACCGCCGATCCTCGACGGCGACGCGCTCGGATACCTGCAGCTTATGGACAAGGCCGGAACCCGGGACCAGAAGGTGCCCCGGCGCTTCATCGAGGTGCTGAAGCCCGTCGAAGTCTCGCACAGGGAGGGCCGCGCCGCCCTCTATCCTTCGGCGGCGCCGGTCTATGATTTCGAGATTGCCTTCACCTCGGCCGCCATCGGGGCGCAACGCTATTCCTTCGTACTGACACCTGATGCCTTCCGCCGAGAAATCGCCCCGGCGCGCACCTTCGGTCATGTCTCCGATCTGGAACGGCTCAAGGTATTGGACCGCGGCCATGGCGCCTCGCTTGAGAACACCCTGGCCATCGACGGTGACCGCGTGGTGAACGCCGATCTCATGCGCTTCCCGGACGAGTTTGTCCGCCACAAGATCCTCGATGCGGTGGGCGACATGGCCTTGGCGGGGGCCCCCCTCCTGGCCCGGTTCGAAGGCGTGCGGTCGGGCCACGCCCTCAACAACGCCTTGTTGCGGGCGCTTTTTGCGGATGCCGGAAATTACCGGTACGTGTCCGGGCCGTGACCGCGGCGGCCAGATTCACCGGTTTTTATGCCGCTCTGGACCCGGCCGCCGCTGAGATGGCATAACGGGCTGGCCTTCCTCGGAAAATTCCGCGCCCAACGGGAAACTCAGCCCCATGTCGAGATTGTCCAGTCGCCTTGCCTGCGTCTTTGCCGTGTCCGCCGCCTTGGCGCTCGGCGGCTGTTCCTGGCTCGGCCTGGGCGACAGCGACAAGTCCAAGGACGACGAGCCCGCCGTCTACAAGGAACGCCCGATCGACCAGATCTACGCCGACGCCTGGAAGCAGGTGCGCAATCGTGACTGGGTCAATGCCGCCAAGCAGTTCGATGAGGTGGAGCGCCAGCATCCCTATTCGGTGTGGGCGCGGCGCGCCATGCTGATGAGCGCCTTCTGCTCCTACGAGGGCAACAAGTACACCGACGCCATCTCGACCGCCGACGAGTACATCTCGCTCCATCCCGGTTCGAAGGAGGTGGCCTACGCCTTCTACCTGAAGGCCGTGTCGCTTTACGAGCAGATCGTCGACGTCGAGCGCGACCAGTCCAACACCGAGGCGGCGCTCGTAGCGCTCCAGGACGTGGTGCAGCGGTTCCCCGACACCGAGTACGCCCGCGACGCCACGCTCAAGATCGACCTCACGCTCGACCACCTGGCGGGCAAGGAGATGGAGGTCGGCCGCTACTATCTGTTCAACGGCGATTACATCGGCGCGATCAATCGGTTCCGCGTCGTGGTCCAGCAGTACCAGAAGACTTCGCAGATTGCCGAGGCCTTGGAGCGCCTCACCGAGGCCTATTACGCCCTCGGCATCTACAAGGAGGCGCAGACCGCGGCTGCGATTCTCGGGGCTAACTACCCCGGTAGTCCATGGTATGAAGATGCCTATAATCTTCTCAAAGGGCACAATTTGAAGCCCGAGGAAGACAAGGGCTCATGGATCAGCAAGGCCTTCAGCAAGATACTGTAACGAACTTTCCTCTCCCGTCTACGGGGGAGGTGCGGGGCGTAGCGAAGCGGAGGGGGCGGCCATGCTCGCCGCTCTGACGGTCCGCGACATCGTCCTGATCGAGACTGCCGCGCTGGAATTCGCGCCTGGTCTCAATGTGCTCACGGGCGAGACGGGTGCCGGCAAGTCGATCCTGCTCGATGCCCTGGGCTTGGCCGCCGGCGGAAGGGGAGGCGGGCGCGCCAGCGTCCGGCCCGGCGCCTCGCAAGGCTCCGCCACGGCGGTGTTCGAGCCTCCGGCCGGGCATCCCGCACGCGCGCTGCTGGCCGAGCAGGCGATCGTAGCGAATGGCGAGATCGTCTTGCGCCGCACGCTCTCCGCCGATGGGCGCACACGCGCCTTCGTCAATGATGAGCCGGTCGGCGTGGCGCTGCTCAAGGATATCGGCGCCAGCCTGCTCGAAGTGCACGGCCAGTCCGACGACCGTGGCCTGTTTGACACCGCCACCCACCGCGCCCTCCTGGATTCCTTTGGTGGTCACGAGGATCTCGCTGTCGAGGTGGGCGCACGCTTCGCCGCCTATGCCGCCGCCCGCGCTGCCGCCGACGCGCTTCGCCTCGCCCAGGCCGCCGCTGCGGCCGACGCCGACTATGTCCGCCAATCTGCCGATGAACTGTCGGCCCTCGATGCCCAGAAAGGCGAGGAGGCATCGCTGGCGTCCGAGCGCGCGCTCCTGATGAATGCCTCCCGCATCGCCGAGGACATCTCGGCAGCCTCCGATTCGCTGTCGGGCGAGCGCGGGGCGCAGGCCCAGCTGGCGGTGGCGCTCAAGCGCCTGTCGCGCATGGGTGAGGAAGCCCGCCAGGCCGCCGCCCAGGCGATTTCGGCCCTGGAGCAGTCCTTTGCCCTCGCCGAGGAGGCCCGGCGCGAACTCGACGCGCTGCTGTCACGCCTCGAAGTCGACACCGGATCCCTGGAGCGCAAGGAGGAGCGCCTGTTCGCCATCCGCGCCGCAGCCCGCAAGTTCCAGACTCAGCCCGACCGTCTGCCGCAACTGCTGGCGGATTTCCGGTCGAAGCTCGATGCGCTTGATCTGGGCGGCGGCAAGCTGAAGGAAGCCGAAGCCGCCGTCGACAAGGCGCGCAAGTCCTTCCGCGAATCTGCGCAGCATCTGTCCGCGGCACGCAAGAAGGCGGCGGGGCAGTTGGAGAGGCGCGTTGCCGAAGAACTGGCGCCGCTCAAGCTCGGCCATGCGAAATTCCGCGCCGCCTTGACGCCGCTCGACGACGCCGAAGCCGGGGCGCAAGGCCTGGAGCGCGTGGCCTTCGAAGTGGCGACGGTGGAAGGCGCGCCGTTCGGACCACTGACCAGGATCGCTTCAGGCGGTGAATTGGCGCGTTTCTCGCTGGCCATCAAGGTGTCGCTGGCTCAGAGCGGGCCGCCGGCCGCGCTCGTTTTCGACGAAGTCGATCGCGGCGTCGGTGGCGCCGTCGCCGACGCCGTAGGCCTTCGCCTGCAGCGCCTGTCGCAGTCGACCCAGGTTCTGCTCGTCACCCATTCCCCGCAGGTGGCCGCCCGCGCCGAACGGCATTTTCGCGTCCGCCGCAAGGCCGACAAACTGGCCGTCGAGCTGCTCGACGACGAGGAACGCCTGGAAGAGGTGGCGCGCATGCTGTCGGGCGCCGCCGTGACCGACGAAGCGCGTGCGGCCGCCAGGCGCCTCATCGCCGAAGCGCAGTTGCCCAGGAAACCCCGGAAGCGCGCATGAGTGCCAAGCCTGTCGACAAGCTCACCGCGGCCGAAGCGGAAAAGGAGCTCGAACGTCTCGCCAGCGAGATCGCCGAACACGACCGCCGCTATCACGGCGAGGACGCGCCCATCATCACCGATGCCGAATATGACGCCCTGCGCCGGCGCAACGAAGCCATCGAAGCGCGCTTCCCCAAGCTCATCCGCCCCGACAGCCCCACCCACCGCGTCGGCGCCAAGCCGTCCGAGAAGTTCGCCAAGGTCATCCACGCCAAGCCGATGCTGTCTCTGGACAACGCCTTCGCCGACGAGGATGTGGCGGATTTCGCCGCCCGCGTGCGTCGCTTCCTCGGTCTGAAGGAAGACGCCAAGCTGGCGTTCACAGCCGAGCCCAAGATCGACGGCCTGTCGGCGTCGCTGCGCTACGAGGACGGCGTCTTCGTGCAGGGCGCCACCCGCGGCGACGGCACCGAAGGCGAAGACATCACCGCCAATCTGCGCGCCATCCGCGACATTCCGCTGCGCCTGTCCGGCAAGGCGCCGGCCGTGCTGGAGGTGCGGGGCGAAGTCTACATGACGCACAAGGATTTCGCGGCGTTAAACAAGCGCCAGGAAGCGGCCGGCGAGAAGATCTTCGCCAACCCGCGCAACTCGGCGGCGGGTTCGGTGCGCCAGCTCGATCCCGCGATCACCGCGGTGCGGCCGCTGCACTTCTTCGCCTATGCCTGGGGGGAGGCGGCGAAGCTGCCCGCCGACACCCAATCGGGCATGCTCGAGGCGTTCAAAGCCTACGGCTTCAAGGTCAATCCGTTGGTGCGCCGCTGCGCCACCACGAACGACCTTATTGCTTTCTACCGCGACATCGAAGCCAGGCGCGCTGCGCTCGGCTACGACATCGACGGCGTCGTCTACAAGGTCGACAGTCTCGAGCTGCAGGCTCGCCTCGGCTTCGTGTCGCGCAGCCCGCGCTGGGCCATCGCCCACAAATTTGCGGCCGAACAGGCCGAGACCGTGGTGGAGGACATCGACATCCAGGTCGGACGCACCGGCAAGCTGACGCCGGTGGCCAAGCTGAGGCCGGTGACGGTAGGCGGCGTGGTGGTGGCCAACGCCACGCTCCACAACGAGGACGAGATCGAGCGCAAGGACGTGCGCCTCGGCGACACGGTGGTGGTGCAGCGCGCCGGCGACGTCATCCCGCAGGTGGTGCGCGTGGTGCTCGACAAACGGCCGAGGAATTCGAGGGCCTACAAGTTTCCCGAGAAGTGTCCGGCCTGCGGCAGCCGTGCGGTGCGCGAGATCGACGAGAAGACCGGCAAGGAAGACGTCGACCGGCGCTGCACGGGCGGGCTGATCTGCCCGGCACAGGCGGTGGAGCGGCTGCGCCATTTCGTGTCGCGCGACGCCTTCGACATCGAAGGCCTGGGGGAGAAGAACATCCAGGCATTCTACGACGACGGGCTGATCCGGGAGCCGGTGGACATCTTCCTGCTGGAGAAGAAGCACGCCAGGACGATCCTGGAGCGCGAGGGCTGGGGCGAGCAGAGCGCGAAGAAGCTGTTCGACGCCATCGACCGCCGCCGCGAGATCCCGCTCGACCGGTTCATCAATGCGCTCGGCATCCGCCATGTCGGCGAGACCACGGCCAAGCTGATCGCCCGCAACTTCCACACCCTCGACGCCTTCGCTGCGGCGATGGAAGGCGAGGGCGCCATGGCGGAGCTGCAGGGCATCGGCGGCATCGGCGAGACTGTCGCCGAGGCGATCAAGGACTTCTTCGACGAGCCGCACAACCGCACGGTGCTCAAGCACCTGGCGAAGGAAGTGAGGGTGCTCGAAGTCGCCGCGCCCGCAGCCTCCGGTTCGCCCGTCGCGGGCAAGACGGTGGTGTTCACCGGCTCGCTCGAGAAGATGACCCGCCACGAGGCCAAGGCGCGCGCGGAATCGCTCGGCGCCAAGGTGGCGAGCTCAGTGTCGAAGAAGACCGATCTCGTGGTGGCCGGACCGGGCGCCGGCTCGAAGCTCGCCGAGGCGCAGAAATTCGGCGTTGCGGTGATCGACGAGGACGCCTGGCTGAAGATGATCGGACACTAGATGACGCCCGCCCGCGTAGGGAATGCCGAGGCGCTTGTGCTCGGGCAGCAGCTTGTCCGTCATCACCCGCACGAACTTGTCGCGGGCGCCAGGGCGGATCTTGTCGCTGCGCATCTCGACGATCATATCGCCCTCGTCGCCTTCTCCAGCCAGCTTCGCGTCTCGCCGTCCACCAGCGGCGCCAGCGTCTCCCGCACGCGCGCGTGATAGGCGTTGAGCCAGGCCCGTTCAGCGCCCGTGAGCAGAGCCGGCTCCACCAGTTCGAGGTCGATCGGCGCCAGGGTGATGGTCTCGAACGCCATCATCGTGCGGTCGCCGGCCTTGGGCGGCGGCACCTCGTGCACCACGATCAGGTTCTCGATGCGGATGCCGTATTCGCCAGCCTTGTAGTAGCCGGGCTCGTTGGAGACGATCATTCCCGGCTTCAGCGCCTGGGGCACCTGCCGTTTGGAGATGTTCTGCGGGCCCTCGTGCACCGCCAGATAGCTGCCGACGCCGTGGCCGGTGCCGTGGTCGTAGTCGAGCCCGGCTTCCCACAGCGGCCGCCGCGCGAAGGCGTCGAGCGCCGCCCCCATGGTGCCTTCGGGGAAGGTCACGGTGGCGAGGGCGATGTGGCCCTGCAACACGCGGGTGAAGCGGTCTTTCATCTCGGCGGTGGGGGTGCCCACGATCACGGTGCGGGTGACGTCGGTGGTGCCGTCGGCATACTGCCCGCCCGAATCGATCAGATAGATGTGGTCCTTCAACACGGGCAGGTTCGACGAGCGCGTCACCCGGTAGTGCGGGATAGCGGCGTGCTCGGAGGCGGCCGAGATGGAATCGAACGACAGGTCCGCCAGCGCACCCGTCGCCTGGCGGAAGCCTTCCAGCTGCTCGGCGGCGCTGATCTCGTCGAGGCCGCCCTTGGGCGCCTCGCGCGCGAACCAGCAGAGGAACTTCGACAGCGCCGCACCGTCGCGGATGTGCGCCTTGCGCATGCCTTCGATCTCGACGGAGTTCTTGCAGGCCTTGGGCAGCTGGCAGGGATCACCCAGCCGCAGCACGCCGGCGCCGGCCTTGTCGAGGCGGTCGAAGATGGCCGCCGCCGCCGTTCCGGGGTCCACCGCCACCTTGCGCCCTTTCAGCGCATCGAGACAGGGCGTGAAATCGCCCGGCGGGCGCAGGCGCACGGAATTGCCCAGGTGCTTGGCCAGCTCAGGCGAGCTCTTGCGCTCGTCCATGAACAGGTCGGTCGAGCCGTCGGAATTCAGGATCGCGAAGGACAGTGCGAACGGCGTGTGGGGAATGTCGCCGCCGCGGAGGTTGAGCAGCCAGCAGATCGAATCCGGCAGCGTCAGCACCGAAGCGTCGGCGCCCTTCTTCTTCAGCTCTTCGGCCAGGCGCATGCGCTTGGATTCGGCGGTCTCTCCCGCCAGCGCGAAATCGTGGGGGACGGCCTTGGCCAGGGGCGGCGCGGGCTGGTCGTGCCACACCGCGTCGATGGGATTGGTCTCGCAGGCCACCAGCACGGCGCCCGCTTTCGCCGCCGAGATGCGCAGCGTCTCGATGGCAGACTGCGTGTGCAGCCAGGGGTCGTAGCCGATCTTGCGGCCGGCAGAGGCGGTGTTCTCGATCCAGGTGGCCGGCCCTTCGGCCACCAGATCGCGCGGTTCGAACAGCGCGGCGTCGGTCTGCTGGCGCACCTGCAGGGTATAGCGGCCGTCGACGAAGATGGCGGCCTTGTCGCCCAGCACCACGGCGGCGCCCGCCGATCCGGTGAAGGCGGTGAGCCAGGCCAGGCGCTCGGCCCGCTTGGACACGTATTCGCCCTGGTGCTCGTCGGAACGCGGCACGATGAAGCCATCGAGGCCGCGCTTGGCGAGTTCGCCCCTTAGGGCTTTGAGGCGCGGCGCGCAGGTGGCGGCGTCGCTCTGGTCGTCGAAACTTTGAAAGTTTTTGTCCATGTCCGCGACGTTACTGACACGCCTCACCCCCGACAAGCGATCCCCCCCGGCAAACGTGAAAACAATTCGGCTCCTTTCGCAACCAACGCTTTGATCCTTAAGCGAAACAACCTTCCTTCGCTGCGCTGCACTTTCCTCCTCCAGACGTCTCTTTCGGTCACTGCGGGGGGAGATTCGGCCGATGGGGTTCCCGGCCCACCAACTTCACGCTGGAAATGGGGGCGCGGAATCACCGGTTCAAGGGGATGAGACGAAGTGACCTAGTTGTTTAGTCCCGGCATTTGATGGAGAGGATCAAGCGTGAACCGCTCGGGCTCTTTTGTCCATACTTTGCAGATGTACTCGTAGGGCGTGAGACCTTTGAGGGTCTTTAGCCTCTTGGCGAAGTTGTAGGCGCTGACGAAGTCAA
>JAGWNK010000059.1 GCA_028871345.1 Alphaproteobacteria bacterium
CGGCGAGGGCCTTAGCCTCGGGCCCGAGCACGCGGACCTTCAGCGACTGCGCAAACGCCGCTTTGATCTCGCCTTCAGCCGTGGCCGGCGCATAGGGCAGCACCAGATTGACGTTGCTCGTGTCGAGAGCCGCCAAAGCGGCTTTGGCGACCGGCCCGTCCATTGAGTCGCAGTGGGCTTGTGCGCTTTGCGAACCCAAAAGCAGCCCGGCCGTAAAGATCGCGGCTGTCAGAGTTTTGATATTGATCATGTATAGTCTCCTCGATGAGTAGATTATTGCCTGTCGAGAAAGATGGTCCATCCTGGGGCCAACTTCAGCGACTTAAGTCACTGAAAACAAAAAATATCCGGCTGAGACGGAGAACATACGGTGATCACGCGCGCGGGAACAGCGATACGAACCGACAATCTGTTGGCACAGATTCCCTACTTCGCGGGGCTGGACAGACAGACGCTCGCAGAGATCACACACACCGTCAGGCGTCGCACTTTGGCCACCGGGGAGACTGTCCTCGTCGAGGGCAAGCCGTGCGATGGCCTTCATTTTGTCATTGCGGGACAGGTTCGCCTGATCAGGGCATCCACCGAAGGACGCGAACACGTGCTCCGCGTTCTCGGGCCGGGCGCGACCTTCAACGACATCGCCGTGTTCGACGGTGGACCGAATTCGGACGGCGCGGTGGCGGTCGGCCCCACCACGATCGGGTTCATTTCAAAGGCAAACGTGACGGCGCTCATCGACCACCATCCTCAGGTTGCCAAGGCCGCGCTGAAGCTTCTGTCGTCGCGTCAGCGAACGCTCGGCAACATCGTCGAAGACCTGGCGCTACGCGACGTGACGACCCGGGTGGCGCGGCTTCTTCTCGGCTGCATGGGTCAGCACGATCACATCGTCGAGCAAGCACCAAACGCCTGCGCGCGCATCACGCACCAGGAGATCGCGTCTATGGTGGGCTCCGTGCGCGAGGTCGTGCAGCGCGCGTTGAAGGATCTGGAACGCGATGGTGCAATTACACTTGAGCGCACCTACATACGCATTCGTGACCAGGCCAAGCTCGAACAATGGGCGCACCTGAGCGTATGACGCGCTCGCGATACATTAGTCTAACGCCCTCCGCACGTCGCTCCGGATGCCTCCGCGCAGCGCCTTCGATCGCAACTGCGCCTCGCTCGTTATCCAATATGTGCCAAGCGACGCTCGGAAAGGATGCCGAGCAACACGTCGAATAGCGTTATCAGTCAAAACTGATGGCCTCAAAGTCGTTCAACCAACAATCACTTCGTAGAATTGAGGCGAACGGCTGCCATCAAACATGGGTTCGACACGCTTGCCGGCCTCATCGTGAGCAGGGGTATTGTGCATGGCCATGAAGGTTTCATGACTCTCATGCTCTACGATAGCGGCATAGTTGCCGCCCTTGATGGGTTTGAGGAGCCGGCGGCTGATAAATCCTTTGTGGGTGGCAAACTCCTTATTTGTCTGGACAAACCACTCACGAAACTCAACGTCCTTTCCCGTCTTGATCGGTGGGAAATTGATGATAACGATAAACATGGTATTCACCTCATTTTTTGTATTGCGGGCTCCATCATAGACGGTGTTCACCAGGATACACAGCGTCGTTAGAATCTCCGGCAGGGGAATTTCGATAAGGGGCTGACGTAGATACGTGCCATAGCCGACAAGGATGCTTAGCCACTGGCCAGGCTCATGCGACGAACTGGGGAAAGAGGATATTGTTTTCGGTATGAATGTGCTCGACGAGATCGTCTGCCAGCTTTCGGGCTCCGGAATAAAGTGCGCGCCATGTGGTGCAAGCCTCCGCTGGCGGCTCGAAGTTGTTGGTGATCGCTTCGAGCGCTCGCAAATGCGCGCCGTGCTCTTCGTGTTCGGCCATCATCATCGCGATCGGCTCGTCGATCATCGCGCTGCCGCCCCGACGCATCATGGGGAATAGTATTTCCTCTTCCTTTTGCATATGCGATTCGAGCTCTTCCAACATCCGCGCCAGCAAGTCGGACAAGCCTTGGGGAACAGCTGGGTTTCCCTTGTGGACGGCCTCGACCCGTTTTGCGAGCCGCACCAGTTCCGGGAGTTCGCGCCGGTGAACAGCGTGATATCGGGTCTCGATCAGGTCGATGAGATTTTCGGTCGTATGAGGCTGCGGAGCAGGTCCCGATGTGGCGGCGATGGCTTCGAGCTCGGCCTCCAGATCGGCGAGCGAGAGCCCTTTAGCCGTTGCAGCTTCTAATAACGTAACCTGTCCCCCGCAACAGAAGTCCAGCTTGCTCCGCCGAAATACGGCAGTGGCACCAGGCAACGAACCAGCGATGTCTCCGAGCGTGCGATCTTTAAAGCGTGTTCGGGTTTCGGAAGTAAAGGACACGACAATCTCCCGGCCCGCCTGATGCGGGCGTGTCATCCGCAATGCATCGCAGACAGAGACGATATCACGTGTTAAGTGGTATTTACGATACTACTTAAGATTATGACAGAATATGGTATTGTCAATACCAATTTATGGGTGTGACCATGCGGCTTCTCGTCTCAACGGATTTTGCCCTGCGCGTGCTGATGCTGCTCGCCACCAGCCCCCCGGAGCGGCCGCTCAACGTTGAGGCATTGTCGCGAGCGCTTGGCGATCTTTCTCGCAATCATCTTCACAAGATCGTCCAGGAGCTTGCCGCACTCGGTGTCGTGCGCACAGTGCGGGGGGTTGGCGGCGGTGTTCTTCTCGCGGCTGCGCCGCGGAAAATTCGGATAGGGAGCCTGATCCGGCAGTTGGAGGGCGATCAACCTGTCGTCGAATGTTTTCGGGCTGACGGCGGCGACTGCATACTGACCACCGGGTGCCGTTTGCGCGGGATGATCGCGGATGCTCGAGAAGACTTTTATCGCAGCCTCGATGGGCACACACTTGCCGACTGCTTACCGCGGTCGCGTGCCGTCGCGCTGACAGACAAGCGAGCCCGAGCAGCCAGACAGTAAGACGCCTGTCAGCTATATGCTTGGCGTAACCGGCCTTCAAACACGACCAAACCAATAGGGCGTCAAGAAATGTCATCGGCAAGCCAAAGAACCGCAATCCCCCGTTACCGCGCCTATGCGGGTCCTGCGCTGCTTTCGAGCGGTTTTCGACCATTTTTCCTGATGGCTGCAGCGTGGGCCGCTTTGGCCATTCCGTTCTGGCTTGCCGCCTATATGACGGGGATCGTGCTACCGAGCGCATTTCCACCCTTCATTTGGCATGCTCACGAGATGATCTACGGCTTCGCCGCTGCAACGGTCGCGGGGTTTTTGCTGACGACCATCCCAAACTGGACGGGCCGGATGCCGTTGCAAGGCTGGCCGTTGGCGACGCTGGTGGCGCTCTGGGTAATCGGGCGCATCGCCGTGCTGTTGTCCACCTGGATTGGCACTCCATGGGCGGCCGTCGCGGATTTGTCCTTTCCCGTGACATTTCTCGCCGTTGTTGCAAGAGAAATTCTGACGGGGCGAAACTGGCGGAACCTGCCGATGCTGGGGGCCTTAGCCCTACTGCTGCTTGGCAATCTGTTTGTTCATCTTGATGCAATGGGGTTAGCAGATACTGCCGAACTTGGAAATCGTATCGGAATAGGAACACTACTGACACTGATAGCCTTAGTTGGCGGCCGCATTGTTCCCAGCTTTACGCGAAATTGGCTCGCAAAGAACCGGCCGGATATTACTTCACCGGCTCCGACGGGAAAACTTGATCTTGTCGCGCTTGTAGTGACCGGACTGGGGTTGGCGGTCTGGGTATTCGCACCGGACGCCGGAGTCGCGCATTGGGCGGAGCTTGCCGCTGGTACGGCTGTATCTCTGCGTTTGTCCCGTTGGCGCGGTGCGCGAACATTCCGCGAGCCGTTGTTGTTGATCCTTCATATAGGCTACGGCTGGCTCGCGGCGGGTCTGCTGCTCCTTGGCCTCAATGGCTTCTATTCGTTGCTGCCGCCGACGACGGCATTGCATGCGCTGACCGTTGGGGCCGTCGGTACAATGACGCTTGCGGTCATGACGCGGGCGTCGCTCGGCCACACCGGCAGGACACTATCCGCTGGGCCGGGCACCAAAGCGATCTACGTCTTGGTGACCTTGTCCGCCGTCTTGCGCCTTCTTGTGCCGTTGGTCGGCGCCGAGACGATGCTCACGCTGTCGCTCGCCGGCGCATCATGGTGCGCAGCGTTTGGCCTCTTCGTCGTTCTTTATGGCGGACCGCTGGCGCGCCCCAGGGCCGTTGGGGATGGAGGGGCCATCTGACCCGTGAGAAGCGCTGGCGATCCTTTCCGCGTGCACAGGGTGAAGGCTCGGCGGCCCTCTTCCGCGTAAACTGGTTTTAGAGCGATTTCAGATCGTGGTCGCTCATCGGGACCACGGCGGTACCGCAGGCGAGCTTCCGGCAGATTTCGAAGATCAAGGCATGCCACCGGAGCAACAGAAGGGTGTGAACATCGAGTTATTGGAGATTGTCGGCTTGAGTACGAAGCAGGTGGCCGTCTGTGAAATGTCAACTGAGAAGTATATCAAGAGAGTCGGTATAGCGGAACAAGGCTCACCATGCCCAAGAAGGTTCGCATTCTTCTAGCTGTTCTGGTCATTTTCGCACTGGGTGGCGGCTGGTTCTATCTGCAGCGCGTCAGGCCGCAATCGACGGACATGCTCACGCTATATGGCAATGTCGATATCCGCGAGGTACAGCCAGCCTTCAACGATAGTGGCCACATTACGGCGATGTTGGTGCAGGAAGGCGCCACGGTGAAGCGGGGCGACCTGCTCGCAACACTGGATGATACGCGTTACGCCGCAGCGCTCGCGCAAGCGAAGGCAACCATGGCTGCAGCCAAGGTGACCTATCTCAACGACGAGGTAAACTACAGGCGCTATGCATCCTTGACCCAGACCAACGCGGCGTCGGAGCAGCAGCGCGACAACGCCAAGGCTCAGTTCGATGCGGCGCGCGCGTCTTTTGAAGCTGCCGTCGCGGCGGTCGCACTGGCGCAGCGGGAATTCGACGATACACGGCTCTATGCGCCGTCCGACGGCGTGATCGAGGACCGTATCCTGCAACCGGGCGACATGGCTTCCCCTTCAACGCCCGCGTACACGATGGCCTTGCCGAACCCACTTTGGGTGCGCGCTTATGTTCCCGAGCGTGACGTCGGACGCATGCGGCTTGGCCAAACCGCGACCGTCAACACCGACAGCTATCCGGGGCGAAGCTATCGCGGCTGGATCGGCTATCTCTCCCCGACCGCCGAGTTCACTCCAAAGACCGTGGAGACGCCAGAGCTGCGCACGTCGCTCGTCTATCAGATCCGAGTCTATGTCTGCGATTCGCGGGGCGAGCTTAAGATGGGCATGCCCGCCACGGTGCATATCGATCTGAACCAGCCAGCTACCACAACACGCCCTAGCTGCGGCACCATCAATGCCGCCCCGTAGCGATACGACGCCAGCCTTGCGGCTTGACGATGTGCGCCGGAGCTTTCGCACTGGCGAGCGCATCGTCACGGCACTCGATGGGATCACCGCAACTGCGGCACGAGGCGCCGTCACCGGCCTGATCGGGCCGGATGGCGCCGGCAAGACCACACTAATGCGGGTGATCGCCGGTGTCTTGCGTGCTGATTCCGGCCGGACCGACGTGCTGGGCATCGATGTTGCACGCGATCCACTCGGCGTACAGGCGAGGCTTGGGTATATGCCGCAGCGCTTCGGACTCTACGAAGATCTCAGCGTGCAGGAAAATCTGGACCTCTACGCCGATTTGCAGGGCGTGCCGATGGCGGAGCGAAAAGAGCGATACGGCGAGCTGCTTCATATGACCGGGCTCGGCCCCTTTACTGCACGCATGGCGGGGCGGTTGTCCGGCGGCATGAAGCAGAAGTTGGGTTTGGCCTGCACGCTTGTGCATCCGCCAGAACTGCTGCTGCTCGACGAGCCGACGGTGGGCGTGGACCCGGTGTCGCGGCGGGAGCTATGGGAGATCATCGACCACCTGACCCGCAACGCGCATGTGACTGTCCTGTTCAGCACGGCCTATTTGGATGAGGCCGAGCGCTGCGATGTCGTGCTGCTGCTTCACGAAGGCCGGTTGTTGGGGAGCGGACCGCCGGCCACCTTCACAGCCGAAATGACGGGACACTGCTTCTTCGCCACTGCGAGTCTGGGGCGCAGGCGACTGCAGACACAACTGGCCAGAGCGCCAGGTATGATTGATGCAGTGATCCAGGGCAGTCGGGTCCGCGTCGTAACCTCCGCGACCGAGCCACCCAATCCGGAACAGATGAATCCAAGAGTGCCGGATCTGGCGTTCACACCGGCCCTCCCGCGCTTTGAGGATAGTTTCGTTGCGCGGCTGCGTGAGCGGGCCGCCGAAACCGCACCGGCCGCAGCGGCAGAAGCTTTGGCACCTCCGCCTGCCGCTTGGACACCGGCCCAGGATGTGATCGCTGTCCAGCACCTCGCACGCCGCTTCGGGGCTTTCGTGGCGGTCAACGATGTGAGCTTCACTGTCGCGCGCGGCGAGATTTTCGGCCTGCTCGGCGCCAACGGTGCCGGAAAATCCACCACCTTCCGAATGCTTTGCGGTCTGCTTCCGCCGTCCGAGGGCACATTACAGGTGGCCGGCTTCGACCTTCGTAAGGCCGCGGCGCCCGCCCGCGGGCGGATCGGTTATATGGCACAGAGGTTTTCGCTCTATGGAGATCTGTCGGTGCGGCAGAATCTGAATTTCTTCAGCAGCGCTTACCGGCTTTTTGGCGCGCGGCAGCGGGAGCGCATCGCATGGGCCGAGAAAGAATTTGGTCTCGGCCCAATGTTGGACGCGACCGCACGCGATCTGCCCCTAGGCTTCAAGCAGCGTCTCGCGCTCGCCTGCGCGCTGATGCACGAACCGGAAATTCTGTTCCTCGATGAGCCCACCTCCGGCGTCGATCCCCTGGCCCGCCGTGAATTCTGGCGCCGCATCAATGCGTTGGCGGAGGTAGGGGTGACGGTTCTGGTGACGACCCATTTCATGGAGGAAGCGGAGTACTGCGACCGCCTGGTGATCATGGCGCAGGGCAGCGTCCTGGCGACCGGAGAACCGGAAGCGATCAAGGCTTCGGTGCGCACGGCCGAGCGGCCTGACCCGACCATGGAGGACGCCTTCATCGCAGTGATCGAGGCTGCCGCCGCGCTGGCGGAGGCGGCATGAACACGGCTTCGTTGCGGCGCCTCCGCGGACTGTTGCGCAAGGAGTTCCTGCAGGTGCTGCGGGACCCCTCGGCGCTCGCCATCGCCATTCTGTTGCCCGCGGTGTTGCTGCTGCTTTTTGGCTACGGGGTCTCGCTGGACGCGCGGAACGTGCCGCTGGCTGTGGTCGTACAACAGCCAAGTGCGATCGCGGCAAGCTTCACCAGCCAGTTCGAGCAGTCCCCTTTCTTCCGCCCGCAGCGTTTCCTCAACATCCAAGACGCCGAGAAGGCGATGACCGCGCGAAAGGTGCAGGGCATCATCTGGTTGCCAAGCGATTTCGCCAGGCGGGCTGTTGTCACCGGCAATTCGCCGATCGGCGTTATCGTGAATGGCGTCGATGCCAACAACGCACGCATCATCGAAGGCTATGCCCAGCAGGTTTGGTCCAACTGGCTGATCGCACGGGCACGGGCGGCCGGACGGGCTCCGCCGCTGCCGATCGCAGTCGAGAGGCAAGTCCGCTTCAACCCGGCGGTGAGCAGCCGCGATTATCTGGTGCCGGGCTTGATCGCGGTGATCATGACACTAACCGGCGCCTTGCTCACCGCGCTGGTGATCGCGCGCGAGTGGGAGCGCGGCACGATGGAAGCGCTGATGGTGACGCGGGTGACCATGCGGGAGATTCTGCTCGCCAAGCTCATTCCCTATTTCCTGCTTGGCATGGGCGGCATGGCCGCGTCCGTGGCGATCGCGGTGTTCCTGTTCGCGGTGCCGCTGCACGGCTCGCTTGCAGTGCTAACGGGCGAATCCGCCTTGTTCATGCTGGCGGCGCTGGGGATGGGGCTACTGATCTCGAGCTTTGCACGCAACCAGTTCGTCGCCGGACAGATCGCCATCATAACGACCTTCCTGCCGGCTTTCATCCTTTCTGGCTTCGTATTCGACATCGACAGCATGCCTCGCGCCATACAAGTAATCACGCATATCGTTGCAGCTCGCTACTTAGTCACGATCCTCCAGTCTCTGTTTCTTGCCGGTAATGTGTGGTCAATAATCCTACCTAATGCGGCCGCCTTAGCTCTGATGGCGGTGATCTTCCTCGGTGCGGCACGGGCCATCACGCATAAACGGTTGGATTGACGCGCATGTGGCGGCAGGTAATTGCACTAATCGTGAAGGAATTACTTGCGGTTCTGAGGGATCCGAAAAGTCGGATGGTGTTGATCGGACCACCGCTGATCCAACTCATCGTGTTCGGCTATGCGGCGACCTACGATCTCAATCACGTTCCGGTCGCCATCTACGACCAGGATCGCAGCGCCACATCCCGCGATCTCGTTGCACGATTCACCGGTTCGCCGACCTTCAGCCTCGTGGACACCCTCCATAGCGATCAGCGGATCAACGATCTGATCGATTCGCGCCAAGTGCAGATGGTGTTGGTCATCGATCGGCGCTTTACACGGGATCTTCTTACAAACAACCCGGCGCCGGTGCAGATAATCGTTGATGGCCGCAACTCCAACACAGCGCTGCTGATCAGCGGTTATGCGAATTCCATCCTAAGCGATTTCGCCCTGGCATGGGGTGCGGCGCATGGCGGGCCGACGCCACCGGCGGTGCTGGCCATGCGCGCGCGTTACAATCCCACACTGAACTCGCGCTGGTTCATCATACCCGGAATTGTCGCGTTGCTCACGCAGGTCGTCACCCTGCTTGTGGTCGGCTTGTCGATCGCGCGCGAACGCGAAACTGGGACCTTCGACCAGCTTCTGGTCACGCCGCTCCGGCAAATCGACATCCTCCTCGGCAAGGGCCTCCCCGGTCTCTTGATCGGAACCGTGGAGGCTTCCGTCATCATCGGCGCCACAGTCTGGTGGTTCGAGGTTCCATTCCGCGGCGGGTTCCTGCCGCTCTACACCGGGTTGCTGCTGTTTGCGATCGCCGTCACCGGGATCGGCCTGATGATTTCAGCCCTGGCAGCAACGCAGCAGCAGGCGCTTTTGGGTGTATTCCTGTTTATGGTCCCGTCAATCATCCTGTCGGGGTTCGCCACTCCAATTGCTAATATGCCGGGATGGGTACAGGGCCTAACCCTCCTCAACCCGATGCGCTATTTCCTAGTGATCGTGCGCAGTGTGTTCCTGGAAGGCGCGAGCCTGTCATCGCTCGCATCTCAGTATTGGCCGATGGCCGTGATCGGCGTGGCGACCCTCGCGGCCGCTGGTTGGCTGTTCCGCAAACGGGTGGCGTGACTTTATCGCGTGCTTGGATTCGCAACGCTGACGCATTGCGGTCTCCTCTTTGATCGTAAATATCTCCTATTCAGGGCTCGTTAGACGGGCGCGCTTGCCGCCATCGAGCCCGCAGGATGCCATTCCGAAGGCGTTTTCTTCCATTCCAGACTGTCTGTTCGTCGTTCACGTTCACGCGCTGTGCGGTTGCGACGTGATCTTTGGCTGCGTCGACTCGTTTCGTGAACGGGACGAACTGGAGCGTTTCGCGCGCCGTTATCTGATCCCCTATATCGACCTGGGCATGGACGTGCACCCGGTTCCGAGCGGCTTCGGCATCGGTGGTCAGGTCGTCCTGTCGTCGGCCGGCGGTCCGTGCCTACGATGCCTTGGAATCATCACCGATGAGCGTATTCGGCGCGAAGCTGAGCAATATGGCGCAGCGGGTTCGCGGCCACAGGTCGTCTGGTCGAACGGCGTCCTGGCATCTCTCGCCGTCGGCCTTTTCGTCCAGCTGATTTGCCCTTGGCACGCGGCGCCTGTTTCGACGGCATGTTGCGAGTTCGACGGTAACCGGCATCGGGTCGAGACAAATCGTCTGGATAATGCAGGTGACCTACAATGCCGCCATTTCCGCGATGATGAACTCGGCGATCAATTTTTCAGCAGGTTAGGATGATGGCGCTGTATTGCCGAAGAGTGATTGCAGGATCTGCACAGTTCACTCCCGAAACATCGTCAGCTCCTGGAGTTGGCTGACGTTCTGGTGGAAGTCGAGCGCGCGCAAATACTGCGTCATGCTATCGACCCAATCGTCATTTTTGCCATGCGGGAAAGCAGCGAGTTCGGCTTCGAACTGCTCAAGCCAAGATGTACGATGTGCAGGCAGCAGGACATCGCCGCGTTCAATTTTTGCCGTCTGGTGTTCGGCTCGCGCGATCTTGCTGTCGCGATTATGGTTGCTGATAGATCTGAACCATTCATTGCCAGGTTTTCCTTGCAGGTCTTCGGCAAGGCACAGGCCGCTTGCAGCCTTTTCGACAATCACCAGGCCGGCACGAAAATGCTCCTTCAGAGCGAAGACTTTGCGCTGCAGATCGGTGTAGCCAAGCCGATCGCGATAAGCATGGAGCAGGTATGACTTCTTGCCTCTGATGCCCCAGGTCGTGCAGGCGCTATAGTTGGCTCCCTCGGTACTCATGAAGGCTGTGTCCCAGCTCTGGACGATCAACTCGAAGAAGCTCCGTTCAAAGCTCATTTCCTGGTAAGGCGGAAACCACTCCAGCTTGAAGATGTGGCCTTCCGGCGGTACCGGACGCTGGTCGTACTGGGCGGAATACGCGGCCGTCCCGATCTCGCGCTTGCGCTCGGCGATCTCTTTCTCTCCGAAGCGTTCGGGGTGAAGGATGTCGCCGGGCTTGCGATGCCAGAACTTGCCAGGCGCGATCTCGATCGCCTGGGGGAGATAGGCGGTGACGGGAAAGTCCAGGTGCCGCCAGCCGCCCTGGGCGATCAGCTGGCCGGGAAGATCGTCAACATGCAGACGTTGGGCGACGACAACTTTGGCGCCGGTCTTCGCGTCGTCCAGACGGCTGGTGATGACGCCGGCGTACGTGTCGTTGGCCGTCTTGCGCTCGGCGTCAGAAGCGGCAGCGCCGGCATTGAGGGGATCATCCAGGATGATGATGTCGCCGCCCGAGCCGGTGATGGAGCCGCTCATGGACTTGGCGGCCCGGAACCCGTGGACCGTGGTCTCCAGTTTCTCGACGGCCGTGCGGTCGAGGCGCGTCCCAGGGAACAGGCGCTGATACCAGTCGGACTGCATGATCTCGCGGGTGTCACGGGCAAAGGTCTCGGCGAGTTCGGCGGAATAGCTGATGCACAGGATCTTCAGGCTGGGCTCGTGGCCGAGCGCGAAGGCGGGAAAGCAGACGCTGGCGATGAATGACTTCAGATGCCGGGGCGGCGCGGTGATCAGCAGGCGCTGCTCCCGGGCGGCCAGAACGCGGTCCAGTTCGTGGCAGATCGCCAGGATGTGCATGGCGTGGTCGAACTGCCGGTTCGGGTAGAGGTGGCGGAAGGCGCGCTGGACGAACAACGGGAAGTCGTCCCGGAGCGCCTTATCCGCCAGTGCTGGGATCGTGCTCATGGCTGGCCTGTTCTAGGAGTTCGAGGAGCTTGGCTTTGCTCGAGAGAACCTCGAGGTCTTCGGCCGTGGGCTCCGGCAGCTTGATCGCGTTTTCGGTCTCGGCCGGCAGATGCTCCTTGAACAGTGCCAGCAGGAGAGACATGGACTTGGCGTTACCCTTCAACGCGTTCATCGTCAGGATCGCCACCGTGGCTTCGAGCTTGCTCAGCTTCGTGGTCGTGCCACCCTCTTTGAGCACGATCTTGCTCTTAGCCGTCTTGATGACGACCGACTTCAAGGTCTTCGCGCCCTTCGGCTTGCCCTTCGGGTTGCCGGAGACACCCGGCTTGAAGCGGGTCGCGACCGGCGGATTGCGATAGCCGACCTTGGGCGTCGGGACGCTGGCCGGGGGATGGCCTTGTGTGTCTTCGGACATGGCGGGCCTCATTCGTTCGGCAAACTGGTCGCCGACGGCGCGGTGACGGATACGGCCACGTCGTCGGGGACCACGGTCACGGGCGTGGTGGTGGCGGCTCTGGTTGCACCGAGCGCACCACGTTCGGCGACGACCTGTGCGAAGGTCATGCCGCTGCCGGCATGGACGGCCTCGATGCCGGCCGACTTCTCGAAACGTCTCACGATCACGTCGCAATAGCGCGCGTCCAGCTCCAGCCCGTATGCCACGCGTCCGGTCCTTTGGGCGGCAATCACGGCGGTCCCCGATCCCATGAACGGGTCGAGAATAACCTCGCCGCGATTGGTGGTGTCGATCATGATGTCGGCGACCATCTCGACGGACTTCGGGGTCGGGTGCGCATGCAGTTGCTCGCGCGCCGACGATCCCGGCGTCGTGGCGCCGGGATACGACAGCACGGTGGTGCGATCACGGCCGTGCTTGCCGAGCTTTACCCGGTCCAGGTGGGGCGCCTTTCCGGATTTGAACAAGCAGATGAACTCGCAGGCGTTGCGGTAGAGGCCGCCCATGCCGCCCCGGCCCTTGTCCCACACCAGGATGTTCAACAGAGTGAACCCGAGCTTGCGATCGACGCGGAGCAGGGTCTCGATCTCCCGGTAGTCCATGAACGAAAACACGAGTCCGCCCTCCGCAAGGTGGCGCACCGCGTTGTCATGTGCCACCGACAGGAGAGCCTCCAACTCCTCGGAGGCCATCCCGCCCGAGCCGTCGATGAAGTCCTGGTGTTTAACGGCGCCATTGCCGCTTACGAGGCCGGCGATTTTGCAGCCGTACGGCGGATCGGTGATGACGACCCGCGCAACGGGACCGTCACCGAAGAGCCGGGTGTAGTTCGCCGCCTCCCGGGCATCAGCACAGAGCAGTCGGTGCTCGCCGAGCAGCCAACAGTCCCCAAGCTGGGTGACGGCCGGCGCAGCGAGATCGGGTTCGATCACGCCGTCGTCTGCGGACGGGTCATTACTCCGGTCGAGGATGAGGAGGTCGATCTCCTCCCCGGTCAGGCCCGTGACCTCGATGTCGGTGTCGATTGTGATCAGTTCCTCGACCTCGGCCTTGAGCGCATCCATATCCCAGCTACCCTTCTCGGCAAGCCGGTTGAGCGCGATGCGCAGGACCCGCACTTCCGCGTCATCAAGATGGTCGATGGTGATGGTGGGGATGCGATCGAGCCCAAGTCGCTGCGCCGCCAGGAAGACGATCTGGCCGTCGATGATTTCGCCATGACGGTCGACCAGGATCGGGCGGCAGATGCCCAGTGCCTGGATCGAGTGCACGACTTCGACTACGTGGGCTTCTTCGGCCTTTCGGAGGCGCTGCTTGGCGAGCTTCAACTCGAAGAGCGGACGCATTACGACGGTCAGCGTGGGCAGGATGTCGTTGCGCAACTTCACGGCCGCCGTGGAGTCGGCGATCACGGCCTGCTTGCGCGCACGACCACGCGCGCGCGAGTGGACGGCGAGCGCGCGGTTCAGGTTTTTGGCGGGGTCTGGGAATTGGCTGGTCATTTGTTGCGTACTCCCTGCGCTGGCGGTTCCTGCCTTTGAACGCACGGGCGGATGCTGCAGGCTCGTTGCCCAGTCCGTGTCACCACGTCGCCTAATCGACCGTCAGCGAGCAGTGTGGCGGAGAGTACGGCCGTTCCTTGTTGTGTGTCAAGAAAGTCACACTCAATGTTGATAAAATGACACACTGTGCGTGGCCGGCCAAACTGTTGCATAACTCGGATGTCTGGGAGGCAGGCTGGGAACGCATAGGCGTGAGGCGCCAGGCCACGCCACGAGATTATATTATTAAAATACAAATAGTTGAGTGAACGCGCGTTTGTGCGCGATGTGGCCACTGGCATGGGCCGCGTTTGAGCGGGTGGGCATAGTTCCATAATGGGCGCTCACAGGGAAACTCGCCGTCAGGCTGATGTATGATAAAAAAGGAACACTTCTGACTCCT
>JAGWNK010000100.1 GCA_028871345.1 Alphaproteobacteria bacterium
ACACCAATGCCGTGCTCAGCGCCGTCGGCCACAATCTCCGCCTCATCCTCAACTGGCTGAGGCTTCTTTTGCCCCTGATCCTCGCCGCGATCTTCTCCACCCTCGCACCAAAATCAGCCCTCAAACCGGCTTCTTAACGGACGACTCCGTCATGCAGCCGTCCGCGCCGCGTGCCAGCGCAAGGACATGCACGACAACCCGGCATCCAGCTTGGCGACTTCGCCGACCGGCAGCGTTCGCAACTCGAAACCGTGTCCCGTCAGCATGTCGATGGTTCGCGGGTAGCCGCTTCCCACCAAGACCACATCGTTGATGCGCACGAGATTGGCGGCGGCCTCCTCGCCGGGCGGAGTGAGCAGCACCTTGAAACCGGAAAACATACCGCTGCCCTCCAATGCCCTCGTCGTCACGACGGTATCCTCGCCGATGAGGGCGGCTGCGGATTTCAGGTGCAGGACGCTGCCGGGCGTCTCCACGATCCGGGCCTGGCGACCAAGTTCGGCAAGGGCGCGGCACAGAGCCTGCGCCCCCTCCAGAACCGTCCGTTTTGACAACCCGATCAGGACAGACATGGGCGTAACGAGTACATCACCGCCGTCGACGCAGGCGCCCTCCCCCAATTCGAGCACGCGGTGGAAGTGCCGCCGCAGGGCGCCGCGCATCTCCTCGGCTTCGTGCCGGCGCGACGCAGCACCCGGACGGAGCAGGATGGCCCCCTCGGAAAACACCAGTGCCGGGTCCTCCACGAAGACGGAATCCGGGAAATCCTCGAGAGGCGGAAGCGTATCGACGTCGAGCCCGGCATCGCGCAAGGCGGAGACGTAGGTGCGATGCTCATCGGCGACGCCGTCGTAATCCGGTAGCGCCTGGGTGTCATGGCGCAGGCCGTGGATGACGCTTCGGCCGGGCAGGCGCACGATGGCGTGGTCGAAATCGAAGACGCGCATGGCGGCTCAACCTCGGAAATTGAGTTCGATGATGATACCGTCGGGGTCGCGGACGAAGATCTGGTGCAGCGGCTTGCCGGGTACCTGGCGCTCGCGGAAATCAAGGCCGCGACCCTTGAGGACGGCCCGCGTCGCTGCCAGATCCCGGCAGCGGAAGGCGATATGATCGAGCGCCCCGGTTTCGAGAGGTTCGCTGCCGGCCGCACGCGGTTCGTGTCCGTCGTCGCGTTCGGCTTCCAACACCAGGTGCACCACCGGCTGATCGTCCAGATAGAGCCAGTAGCCCTGGAAATCGAAGGGCGGACGCGGGCCGACCCTCAGACCGAGGACCTCGGCGTAGAAATCCCTGGTGCGCTCGAGATCGGCGCAACGCACGGTGAAATGCTCCAGCTGGTCAACGGCCATCGGGTCCTCCCGGCAATGCGCGAGCGTGCGGCAAAGCGGCTGCGGACTCAATTGCCGATGGGATAAGGTCCCTCGGTGAAACGCTCGTCATGATAGCCTTTGGAGCCGATGACGCGGGCGAGCGGGCTGCGGATGTCGTCGCCGGCCTTGAGGCGCTCAACGACGGCACGGAAATCGACCTGCGGCCGCCAGCCGAGCTCGCGGCGCGCCTTGTCGTTGACATAGACCCGGTCGATCGCCACGGGCAGGCGCCAGTCGCGGCGCACATATTCCGCCTCATATTCGGGAACATGGCGGCGCACCACCGCGGCGGCGTCGCGGCGCAAGCCGACGAGATCATCCTCGGTGAACGGGGAGGTGGCGCTGATGACGTACTTCCCGAAGCCGATCTCCGCCGCCTTTTCGGCGGCGCAGAGATGTGCGCTGACGACGTCTTCGAGATCGACCCTGCGGTTGAGGTATTCATTGGCCTTCAAGTTGGCGTCGGCAAACGCCTCGCGAGCATCCTTGGCGTCATCTTCCTCGGGGAAGAAGCGGGAGGTGCGCAGCACGACGACCGCAAGCTTGTGGTTGCGATGGAAGAGCTGGCAAAGATCCTCGGCCGCCGCCTTGGTCACGCCGTAGATGTTGCGCGGCACCGGGACCAGATCCTCGGTGACCCACACCGCGGGCCGGCCGTCGGCGGGTCTCATGGCATCGCCGAACACGCTGGTGGTGCTGGTGAAGACGAAGGCGCGCACGCCCGCCGCGGCCTCGAGCAGATTCAAGGTGCCGGTGATGTTGGTGTCGACGAAGTCCTGGCGGCTGTGGGTGCCGACATGCGGCTTGTGCAGAGTGGCGACGTGGAACACCGCGTCGACGCCCGCCATGCAGGTCTTCACGAAGGCACGGTCCGCGATGGAGCCCGTCGCGGCCGTGAACGGCGACGCCCTGAGATCGACGCCCAGGACATCGCGGCCGAGACCGCGCAGCGTCCGCACCAGGGCTTCGCCCAGATGGCCCGCGCGGTAGTGTCCAGAGTCTTTCGCAAAATGGAATCTGATCAAGCGGCTCCCGTCCCTGGCTCAAGCGGTCAGTAGGTTCTGCTGTCTCTGCATTAATGCATCCATGCTGAGGTATCGTTTGGTCGACCAGTTGGTGCCGGCGATGTGCCT
>JAGWNK010000023.1 GCA_028871345.1 Alphaproteobacteria bacterium
GTTAACTCCCTCCAGTGCCAGGGCAATCTTGCGGACATCGGCGGGCGTGGACATCAGCGCCTACGAGGAAAAGGGGGGCAATTTCAATCAAACAAACTGGACACGCTCTCTTCGTTGTTGATGCGACGCATGGCTTCCGCGATCAGCGGCGCGATGGAAATGCGGCGGATATTGGCGCATTTGCGCACATCGTCGGTTGCGGCGATGGAGTCGGTGACCACCATCGATTTCAGCGCCGAAGATTGGATCCGTGCCACCGCGCCGCCCGACAGCACGCCGTGCGTGGCATAGGCGCAGACGTCCTTGGCGCCGGCTTTGATGAGCGCCTCGGCGGCGTTGCAGATGGTGCCGCCGGAATCGACGATGTCGTCGATCAGGATGCAGGAGCGGCCTTTGGGGTCGCCGATGATGTTCATGACTTCGCTCTCGCCGGCGCGCTCGCGGCGCTTGTCGACGATGGCGAGATCGGCGCCGATGCGCTTGGCCAGGGCGCGGGCGCGCACCACGCCGCCGACGTCGGGCGACACCACCATCAGATGGTCGCCGTGGCCGAGGTAGTCCTTGATGTCCTTCACGATGGCGGGCATCGCGTAGAGGTTGTCGGTCGGGATGTCGAAGAAGCCCTGGATCTGGCCGGCGTGCAGGTCGACGGTCAGGACGCGGTTGGCGCCGGCGCCGGTGATCAGGTTGGCGACGAGCTTGGCCGAGATCGGGGTGCGCGGTCCCACCTTGCGGTCCTGCCGGGCGTAGCCGAAATAGGGAATCACCGCCGTGATGCGGCGCGCCGAGGCGCGTTTCAGCGCGTCGATGACGATCAGGAGCTCCATCAGGTTGTCGTTGGCCGGGAAGCTCGTCGATTGGATGACGAACATGTCCTCGCCGCGCACGTTCTCCTGGATCTCGACGAAGATCTCCATGTCGGCGAAGCGGCGCACCACGGCGCGCGTCAGCGGCAGCTTGACATAGGCCGCGATGGCGTCCGCCAGCGCCCGGTTGGAATTGCCGGCGAGCAGTTTCAGGCCCTGAGTCGAAGCCGTCTCACCCATGGCGTGCACACCCCGCTTTATGACGTTCTGATGAAGCGGCTTTTAGCAAGGGGAGGGGGGTGGGTAAACCGTCTTCTCGACTTCCCAACACAATGCTCCAAAACGTCGCTGCGCAGCCGCTGCGACGCGTGGCGAATCGGCGGATTTGGGCTGCTCCACGCGGCAAACATGCAGCGCCGGTTGCGGCATGGCGACGAATGGCGCGGTTTACCGCAGCAGCCAGCCGAATCCTGTGCGAACGAAGTCCGTTCCGTTCTGACGGGCCGGCTCTCCGTGCGGAATGAAGACCTTGTCCGGCGCGAAATCGAGGATTCGCTGCACGGCCTGTCGGGTGCGCTCCCTGTGGCGGAAGGTGGCGCGCCATTCCCTGGGCGCCCCATGGTTGGGCTGGACGATCCCATCAAGGCGCGCCAGCCAGCCGCGCCATCCTTTGAACCAGTCCCGGGGGAAGTTCTGGATGAGGTCGCAGAAGATCGCCGTTTGGCTCTTCTTGTGGAGGAAAACGATCTCCGTGAGCACCGAACTGCCCGGCACGAGGACCTGGTCGATGTCGTCCGCCCAGTCCGGTTCGGGCGCTTCGTCCAGGACGGCGTCGAATGGAAGGTCGCGGCGCTTCCGCGCCAGCCCTGGCGGGGCGTAGAGCCGGGCGGCGGGATAGGCTCGCTTCCACTCGGCCAGCCACAGATGATGCAGCTTGTTGGGCGACACGATGTGGCGGACGGTCCCCAAGGCATCGATCTCGGCGCGCATCGCCTGGTCGAGGGGCACCGGCGACCAGATGAAAAGGCTGCCGTTCCTGAGCCGGATCACGGCTCCCCGGGTCGGGTAGGGGAATCCGCAGAACGGCAAGATGGGGCCTTCGGCGCTCCAGAATTCCGGACCGAAGGACTCCAGCGCCATTCTTCAACCCTGCAGCACGATGGTCGACAACTCGCGCCCGTAATCGGTTTCGCCGCGGTGCGTGGCCCGGCGGAAGCTGAAGAAATCGGCATCGCGGGCATAGGTGTCTGCCGCCTGGAGTGTGACGGTGCCGACCCCGGCGCGCTGGAGGCGCATGGCGACATAGCCTTCCAGGTCGAATCGGAAGAAGCCTTCGCGCGTGTTCGGTACGAAAAAGGCGGCGTTGTCCGGGTCGGCCTCCAGGAATGTCGCGCGGAACTGGTGGTCGACCTCGTAGCTCGCCTGTCCGATGCAGGGTCCGATCGCCGCGGCAATGCGACTGCGGACGGCGCCGAGCTTTTCCATCGCCGCCAGCACCGAATCGGTGACGCCGCCCATCGCCCCTTTCCAGCCGGCATGGGCGGCACCGATCACCCGTGCCTCTGCGTCGGCGAAGAGCACCGGCGCGCAATCGGCGGTAAGCACGCCAAGCGCGATGTCGGGGACATTGGTGACAGCCCCGTCCGCTTGCGGGCTGTGCTCGATTTTCCACGGTTCCGTCACGGTGACCGCTTTCGCGCTGTGCACCTGATAGAGTGTCGAAAGCGTGGACGCTCCGAGCGCCTGCAACGCCCGGCGCCGGTTCTCGATGACTTTGGCGCGGTCGTCGTTCGAGCCTGGGCCGCAGTTGAGGGAATCGTAGAGGCCTTGCGAAACGCCGCCCTGGCGGCCGAAGAAGGCGTGGGCGACGCCCGGAAGCATCAGGTTGTCGGCGGACAGGATCAGCATGCTGCGACGGATAGCACGGTTTGGCGCGCCCTCCACAATAAAGGTCGTGCGTCAGAAGCCGGGCAGCGGGGGCGCGTTCTTGGGGGCGACGCCCAGGGCTCTGAACAGGGACCCCATCTTGTCGGGGTTTACCAGCCGGTCGATGGCCGCGGCGATGGCGTCGGCCTGACCCGGGTTGGCCGCTATCAGCCGCTCGGCTCTCGCAGCCATGCCCAGAGCCTGCAGGAAGCGGCCCTGAGGGACGGGCCCGTGGGCCGCGGCTCCGCCCGCCCGCACCGCCCGGGTCAACGCCACGAAATCGACATGGGCGCTGACGTCGACCTTGCCGGGGTCGACGAGCACGTCCGCATAGGCATGTCCTGCCACCGCCTGGAGAGTCTCGCCGTAGCCCGGCCCGTCGTAGCCGTAATCGATGATCAGTCCGCCGCCCCCGCACGCCGCAATGGTGGCGGCGATCTCCGCCGCCAGCGCCAGGCTGGCGGGCGACACCTCGTAGAAGCCGCCCTCCGGAGCCTCGACCCGGTCGGGGGGGAGCAGAGACGGGTCGATGGCCGCCGGCGCCACGGCGAAGGCGAGCTTGCCCTCCCGGACGATCACCATCCGCTCGCACCAGCCCTTCTCGGTCTTCACGAACTGACGCACCGGAAGACAATCAAAGAACTCGTTGGCGATGAGGAACAGGGGGCGGTCGGCCGGCACGTCCCCGAAATGCTTATGCCAGCGGACGCGATCGTGCCCGGCGAGTGCTGTCTCCTGCCGCCGCTGCAGCCCGGGACTCGATTCGATGAGAACAATCTCCGCGCCATCGAGGAAGTCGGGCATCACAACCTTGAGGGCACGCAGTGCGTCAGCCATCAGGGTGCCGCGCCCTGGTCCCAATTCCATCAGCCGGGGGCGATCGGGCCGGCCCTGATCCAGCCAGGTCTGCGCCACCCACAGGCCCGCAAGCTCCCCGTACGCCTGGCTGATTTCCGGTGCCGTGATGAAATGCTGTCCGATCGGTTCTCCCGCCGCATAGGCGCCGCCCTCCGGGTCGTAGAGGCAGAGCGACATGAACTGCGCCACCGACAGCGGGCCTTCGGCGCCGATCAGTTCGGCGATGCGGTGGCCGAGCGTGTTCACGCCCATTGCGGGCGTTTGTACGCCGCCCAGATGAAGAAGGCGGCGACGGCCCACATGGGAATACTGAGCAGCATGCCCATGCTGAACCAGCTCGATCCGGCAATCATTGATTCCGAATCGCGGAAGAACTCGACGAAGAATCGAGCTGCGCCATACCCGGCGAAGAACAGACCCGTGATGAACCCCGGCCGCTTATGCAGCTGGTATCGCCTGATGCAGAGCTGCAGGGCCAGGAACAACACCAGTCCTTCGAGACCCGCTTCATACAGCTGGCTTGGATGGCGCGGCGAAAGGCCGGCCGGGCACCGCCCGTATGTTTCGATCACGGTCCGGTTGCAGAACACCATGCCCCAGGGCGCGTCGGTCACCTTGCCCCACAGCTCGCCATTGATGAAGTTGGCGATGCGTCCGAAAAACAAGCCGATCGGAGTGACCGAGGCGACGAGATCGCCGATCGTCAGGACGCTGAGCTTGCGGTTGCGGCAGAACAGGACGATCGCCACCACGACCCCGATCAGGCCGCCGTGGAAGGACATTCCGAGAAGGCGCGGCACCCAGCCATTCCATTCGGCGATCAGGCGGAGGGGATTGTGCACATAGCCCCATGGCAGGTCGCCGCAGTCGCGCCCGTTCCAGAAGCCGCAGAAGAATATGCCGTAGAACAGATCATAGCCCAGGCGGCCGCCGACGATGACACCGAGCGTCGTCCACACGAAGAGGTCGCCGATGTCGTCAGGCTTTGCTGGCGCCTTGCCGTTGAAAGGGGGATTTTTCCACAGGCTTGCCTGCCGCACCATCTTCACCAGCAGCCACCAGCCAAGCAGCAGGCCGGTGATGTAGGAGATCGCGTACCAGCGCACGGCCAACGGTCCCAGGTGGATGAAGACCGGGTCGATGTTGGGGTAGGTGAGGGTGGCTTCGAGCATCGGGTTAGGACGGGCTGCTTCGCGTGTCGTGTCAAGAAGGTGTCTCGCAGCACTCCGGAGGGCCGGAGGGCCCCTATTCCCTAATCCCGATCCGCTGCTTAAGTAAGGGGTCAAACCCCTGGAGGTGCCGATGCAGACCCAAAATCCGTTCCTCGATGGGCTGGCGAAGATCATGACCGACGCGGCCGGCGCGGCGCAGGGCGTGCGCGCCGAAATAGACACTTTCGTGAAACAGCGCCTCGAAAAGCTCATCGCGGACATGGATCTGGTATCGCGCGAGGAATTCGAAGCGGTGAAGGCGATGGCCAGCCGGGCGCGCAGCGATGCCGAGCGGCTGGAGGCGCGCGTTGCGGCGCTGGAGCGGCGCAATGCGAGTCCGAGGCGCCGCATTCCTGCCAAAAAGCGGCGGTCCGCCCCCTGATTTGGGTCGCGGCTCCGAAGCTGTGAGTTGCCCAAATCGTCCAACGCCCATCGCAGACAGACTCTTGTCACCCCGCAAAATCTTGTGTCAGGTTGACACTCAACTGCTTCGTTTTGCGTCGCTTGGGGAGTCGGGAATGACTGTCATCCACCAGATCGAATCCACCGGCCGCTCGCATCCGCTGGATCTTCTGGAGCGGACGGTGGAGGAGAACGGCTGGGCCTTCGAGCGATCGAATGCGGACGAGCTGAACCTCTCGGTGGCCGGCCGTTGGTCCGACCACCATTTCAGCTTCACCTGGCGGGAGGACCTGCAGTCGCTGCACCTTTCCAGCGCCTTCGACATGCGGGTCAAGGGCGATACGCGGCGCGCCGACGTCGCGGCGCTTCTGATGTTCGTCAATGCAAGGCTGTGGATCGGGCATTTCGACCTTTGGCCGGAGGACGGCACCATCGTCTTTCGCCACGCCATGATCTTTCCGGACGCGCATGCCAGTGCCGCGCAGTGCGAAGCGCTTCTCAACCTCGCCCTCGAAGCCTGCGAGCATTACTACCCGGCGTTCCAGTTCGTGCTGTGGGGCGGCAAGTCCGCCGAGGAAGCCGTCGCGGCCGCGATTCTGGAGTGCCAGGGGCAGGCCTGACGCCGAGCTGGAATATCGGCAATAGGCGCTTTTGCCTGCCTTGCGAGGCGCGTGCGGACCCTGCGGAGGTCCTGAGGAGGAGAAGCCATGAGCGCTCCCATACTTTTGATCGGCGCCGGCAAGATGGGAACCGCCCTCATCAAGGGCTGGATCAAGGCCGGGCTGGGTCCCATCACGGCCGTGGAGCCTCATCCCTCGCCCCTGCTGCGGAAGCTGGAGGGACCGATGCTCGCCACCGATCTGAAGCGCGTCTCGCACGACGGCTGGCGCGCCTGCGTCGTAGCGCTCAAGCCGCAGGTGTTGCGGGCGGAAGCCGCGCACCTCAAGGCCATCGCCGACAAGGGCACGCCGATGATCTCCATCGCCGCCGGCACCAGCGTGAAGTTCATGGCCAAACATTGGGGTGCCCAGGCCCGCATCGTGCGGGCCATGCCGAACACGCCGGGTGCCGTCGACCGCGGCATCACGGCGCTCTATGCGGCACCGACGGCGACCGCCCACGACCGCACACTGGCGACCTCTCTGCTGTCGGCCATCGGCAAGACCGTGTGGCTCAAGAGCGAGGCCCAGATCGACGCCGCGACGGCGGTGTCCGGCAGTGGTCCGGCCTATGTCTATGCCTTGGTCGAGGCGCTGGCGGCGGCGGGGGTTGCGGCGGGCCTCCCCCACGAAACGTCCATGTCCCTCGCGCGAGCGACAGTGGCGGGGACGGGCGCGCTGCTGGATGCGGATCCGCGCGAGCCTTCCGAACTGCGCCGCGATGTGGCGACCCCGGGTGGTACGACGGAAGCGGCCTTCAAGATTCTGCTCGCCGAGGACGGGCTCGAGGCGCTCATGACACGCGCGGTCGCTGCCGCAAAAGCGCGTGCGGAAGAGCTGACGCGCAGTTAGCGTTCCGCCATGAAGGGATAGCGCCAGTCCTTCGGCGGCACGAACGTTTCCTTGATCGTGCGCGGCGACAGCCACCGCATCAGGTTCCACATCGAGCCAGCCTTGTCGTTCGTGCCCGAGGCGCGTCCGCCGCCGAACGGTTGCTGCCCGACCACGGCGCCGGTCGGCTTGTCGTTGATGTAGAAGTTCCCCGCTGCGTGGCGAAGACCCGCTTGGGCGGCTGCGACGGCGGCGATGTCGGTGGCGAAGATTGATCCCGTCAGCCCATAATCGCTCGACTGATCGATCAAGGCGACGACAGCGGAAAAATCCCCGTCATCGTAGGCGTAGGCCGTTACGATGGGGCCGAAAAGCTCCTCTTTCATGAGTCGGGCTTGCGGATCGCTTGTCTCGACCAGAGTCGGTCCAACAAACCACCCGTCCTTCGCCTCGGCGGTGCCGCCGCAGACGATTTTGTACCGCGGATCATGGCGCGCCTCGTCCTGCGCGGCATTCAACTTGCGCCAGGATGATTCGTCGATGACGGCGCCCATGAAATTGCGGAAGTCGGCGATGTCGCCCATCGCGATGCTTTCGATCCCGGAAACCAGTCGATCCTTCAGTGTCCGCCACAGGCTCTTCGGTACGTAGATCCGCGAGGCGGCCGAGCACTTCTGTCCCTGGTATTCGAAACCGCCGCGAATGATGGCGGTCGCAAGCGCATCGATGTCGGCGCTCGCATGCGCCAGGATGAAGTTCTTTCCACCCGTCTCGCCGACCAGCCTGGGATAGCTGCGGTAGCGGCCTTCTCCGGTCCGCTTCACGATGGCATTGAAAACGGCTGTCGAGCCGGTGAAATGCACGCCCGCCAGCAATGGATGGGCAAGCGCGATATCCGAGATTTCCGATGCCTTGCCGTAAACGAGGTTGATGACCCCTGCCGGCAATCCGGCCCGCTTCAAGATATCCATGATGTAGTGCGCCGACAGCTTCGCCGCAGAGGCGGGCTTCCACAGCACGGTATTGCCTGCCAGTGCCGGAGCCGTCGGCAGGTTGCCGGCAATGGACGTGAAGTTGAACGGTGTGACCGCCAGGACGAAACCGTCGAGCGGACGGTAGTCGACGCGGTTCCAGACGCCGGGCGGCGAAATGGGCTGGTGCGCATAGATCTGCGCCAGGAAGGCGGCGTTGAATCGCCAGAAATCGGCGAGTTCTGCGGCGGCGTCGATCTCCGCCTGGTGCACGGTCTTGGATTGTCCCAGCATGGTCGCGGCATTCAACGTGTCGCGGTAAGGACCGCTCAGCAGGTCGGCGGCGCGCAGGAAAACGGCGGCGCGCTCCTGCCACGGCGTCACGCCCCAGGCCTTGCGGGCCTGCAACGCGGCCGCGATGGCCGCCTCGATTTCACTGGGACCGCCCGCGTGCGCGTCTGCCAGCACATGCGCGTGGCGGTGCGGTACGACCGATGGCTGGAGCTTTCCCGTCCGGACATCCTCGCCGCCGATTACCAGGGGCAATTCGATGCGCTGCGCCGCCATTTCGGCGAGGCGCGCCTTGATCGATGCCCGCTCGGGAGTTCCAGGGGCATAGGTCCGCACGGGTTCGTTCTGCGCCGGCGGCAGGGCGCCAACGGCGTCGAGGGGCTCGAAGGACATCAGTTGCTCCATCACTGCGACCGACGCGACTATAGGCTCGTCTGCGAGGAGGCGCAGCGATCAGAATCCTGCGCAAGAATTGCTTCCGCAACTCGCCTCGAAATTATATTTCTGTCGCCCGGAGAGTTGTGAGCTTGTCGATTACACCGGCAGGCGGATCATGGCTCGCAGCCCTCCGAGCGGACTGTCGGAGAGGACGAGCTCGCCGCCATGGGCGCGGGCGATGTCGCGGGCGATGGCCAGGCCGAGGCCCACGCCTCCACTCTGCAGATTGCGCCCTTCGTCGAGCCGATGGAACGGTCGGAAGGCCTCTTCGCGCTTGTCTTCCGGTATGCCGGGGCCGTCGTCATCCACCAGAATTTCGACGAAGCGCGAGTCAAGCACCAGCGAGACGGACACATGGCGACCGTGCTTCAAGGCATTGTCCATCAGGTTCGTCACGCAGCGCCGCAGGGCGCTGGGCTTGACCGACAACATGAGTCCATTCGTCAGATCGAGCGATACCCTATCGGGGCCTGCCGCCCGCGCCCGCGCCGCGGCCTGCGCGGCGTCGCCCACCAATTCGCCGAGATTGGTCGGCACCGCGCTTTCGCCGCCTTCACCGCGCGCAAAATCGAGATATTCATCGAGCATGCGTTCCATCTCGGTGACATCCTCCTGCAGCGCGGCAGTGTCGGGTCCAGGCTTCATCATCGCCAACTGGAGGTGGATGCGGGTGAGCGGCGTCTTGAGATCATGGCTGACGCCGGCCAGCATCTCGGTTCTCTGCTGGACATGGCGCTCGATGCGTTCACGCATGGTGAGAAAAGCCTGCGCCGCCCGACGCACTTCAGTGGCACCGTATGGCTTGAAGTCCGGAACGGCCCTCCCCTTGCCGAAGGCGTCGGCCGCGCGGGCCAGGCGTTCGATGGGGCGCACCTGGTTGCGCAGGAACAGGATCGCCACCGCAAGAAGGATCAGCGACGATCCCAGCATCCAGACAATGAAGATGTCCGGGCTCGAAACGGTGATCCGATCGCGCGGCACCACGACACGCAGGACGCCGCCGCGAACCTCCACCGTGATCTCGATCTTGCGCTTGCCGGCGATGCTCCTGGTCGCGAAATCGCGCTCTTCGCCGATCTGCTGGCCGATGACGTCGTCCAGCGCGCGGTCGATGCTCGATCGATAGGGCGCCTCACGGTGGGCGATCCTGCCGCCCGGTTCCATGGTGATGTCGTAGCGCAGCTGCTCGGCAGCGAGCGCACGCAGCCGACTCCGCTCCGGCTCGGAATACCGGTCCTCTTGCGCCACCAACAGGGCGACGTCTGCAGCGACGTCGAGCGCCATGCGGTGCGTGGTGGTTTCGAGATCCCGCTCGAAGAACACGTAGGAAACGATGGCCTGCAGCAGAACCATAGGGGCCACGATGATGATCAGCGATCGGCCGAACAGCCCGCGCGGCATGAAGCGCTTGATGAAGCGGCCGGGGCGCAGGCGCGCGATCATGGTCAACTCACGCGGTCGGGCACGAGGACATAACCCACGCCGCGCACGGTCTGCAGGTAGAGTGGCAATTTCGGATCCTCTTCGATCTTGCGCCGCAGCCGGGTAACCTGCACGTCGATGGAGCGCTCCAGCGAGACGCCGAGGCGCGTGCACAGGTCCTGCCGCGAGAAAGAGCGACCGGCATTGGCCGCAAACAGCTGGAGCAGCGCGTTTTCCGAGCTCGTCAGACGCACGGGCTTGCCCTTCTTCTTGAGCTGGCCGCGTTCCGCATCATACACGCAATCCCCCATGCGGACTTCGGCGTGGGCGGCACGCGAGGGGGGCGCGGCGCGCCGCAGCAGCGCTCCGACGCGCAGCACCAGCTCGCGCGGCTCGAACGGCTTGGTAAGGTAATCGTCGGCGCCTCGTTCCAGGCCCGCAATGCGGTCGCCGGCCTCGCTCCTTGCGGTCAGCATCAGGATCGGCACGGAGGAATTGGCGCGCATCGACTGGGCAAAGTCGAATCCCGACTCGCCGGGCATCATCACATCGAGGATGAGAAGATCGAACGCCATGCTCTTCATCAGCGCCCGCGCGTCGGCGGCATCGGCGGCAACGCTGACGCGGAAACCGTTGCCCGAGAGATACCGCTGCAGGAGGGAGCGCAGTTTTTCGTCGTCGTCCACAACGAGCAGATGCGGATCTTCGACGGCGCTCATGACTTGTGGCTCCTGAGCCGGTCCTCTCTGATCATGCCCTGAACCACTTTACGAAAGCCGTTGACCGCATCCTGGCCCGCGCCCTTGAAGGCCGAAACCATCAGCGGGCGCTGTGCGCTCCAGATGGAATCGGTGAGCATCCTGCCCGCCGGCGTGAGCTGAAGCCGACGGGTGCGACGATCCTGCATGCCGGTCTTGCGTTCCACGTATCCGCCTCGCAGCAGGTCGTTGAGAACGCGGTTGAGGCTCTGTTTGGTGATTTTGAGACAATCGAGCAATTCGGCCACCGAAAGCCCCGGGCGTCGAGCAATGAAATGCAAGGCGCGAGCATGAGCGCGTCCCAATCCTGCTTTGCTCAACGCCTCCGCACTTTGGGCGGACAGGTTGCGCGCCGCGATGAACAGCAAATCCAATCCTTGCTTTAGCGCCTCATCGCTAAGGTATAATGCGGCGGTTTCCGGCGGGCTTCCGCCGAATTTTAAGTCAGACATGCTGACACAAATAGGCCTCATGCCGAGCCAAGGCAAGTGCTGGAGGAACAGACGATGGCGGAAGTGATCCCCTTTGATCAGCGCGACGGTTCGCTGTGGTACGACGGCAAGCTGGTGCCCTGGAAGGACGCCAAGACCCATGTCTTGACGCATGGCCTGCACTACGCCTCGTGCGTGTTCGAAGGCGAACGGCTGTACTCTGGGCGCATCTACAAGCTCAAGGAGCACACGCATCGCCTGTTCGAGAGCGCCCGCATCCTCGGCATCCGGATTCCGTATACGGAGGAGGACATCAGCAAAGCCTGCATAGAGGCCTGCGAAACGCAGGGATTCAGCGACGCCTATGTGCGCCCGGTGGTGTTCCGCGGCAGCGAGATGATGGCGGTGGCGGCCCAGCAGACCAAGACGCACGTCGCGATCGCGGCGTGGCAATGGCCGTCCTACTTCGACCCCGAGACCAAGATGAAGGGCATCCGGCTCGACATCTCCGAGTGGCGCCGCCCGGCGCCGGATACGGCCCCGACGCAGGCGAAAGCGGCGGGGCTCTACATGATCTGCACCATGTCTAAGCACAATGCCGAGGCGAAGGGCTACACCGACGCCATGATGCTCGACTATCGCGGCCTCGTGGCCGAGGCCACCGGCGCGAATATCTTCTTCGTCAAGGACGGCAAGCTGCACACGCCGATCGCCGACTGCTTCCTCAACGGGATCACGCGGCAATCGGTGATGGCGCTGGCGCGGGCCCGGCAGATTCCGGTAGCCGAGCGGCGCATCGAGCCCCAGGAACTGGAAGGTTTTTCGGAATGCTTCCTGACGGGTTCGGCGGCGGAGGTGACGCCGGTGTCCGAGATCGGATCCTACCGCTTCACCCCAGGGGAGATTTCGCGCACGCTGATGCATGATTATGCCGACGACGTGCGGCGGGAGATATCGCTGGTGCATCTCGGCGCCTGACGCGTTCCCGGCCCCTCCTATTGTTTCCAGCGGGCGGCGGCGTGGTCGTCCGTGGCCTTGGCGTCGACCCAGCGCGTTACGCCGGCCCTGGTCTCTTCCTTCCAGAAGGGTGCCCGGGTCTTCAGATAGTCCATCAGGAACTCGCAGGCGGCGAAGGCCTCGCGGCGGTGCAGGGCGGCCGTGCCCACGAATACGATGGGTTCGCCTGGCTTGAGGCTGCCCACGCGGTGGACGACGGTGGCGGCGAGAAGCGGCCAGCGGGCCTGCGCTTCCCCGATGTGGCGGGCGATCTCGCGCTCGGTCATGCCGGGATAGTGCTCGAGGCGCAGGGTGGCGAGGTCGCCTTCACGGCGCACGAAGCCGGTGAAGGTGGCGACCGCGCCGGCGCCGTCCGACAGGCCGGCGATCTCGGCGGCCGCGTCGAAGGGTTCGCACTGGATGGCGATGCGCGTTTTCATCCGCCGGTCACCGGCGGAAAGAAGGCGATCTCGTCGTCTTCGCCGATCAAGGCATCCCAGTCGGCATGCTCCTGGTTGATCGCGGCGCGCAGGCGCCTCAGATCACCGAAGGCGTCGGCGTAGCCCGCGCTGCGGACCGCCAAGCGGGAAGCCAGGTCGCGCAAATTTGAACAACCGGCGGGAAGGGGAACCGTCTCCTCGCCCCTGCCGGTCTTCTGGCGCACCCATGCGAAGTAGAGGAGTTTCACGCCGGCGTCTCGCGCCGCGGGCGGGCATGGGCGAGCCCCGCCCGCAGGTAAACATAGCCGGTGGCGACGGTGAGCGCGGCGGCGACCCACAGCGCCACATAGGCGAAGGCCAGCGCTCCCGGCACGACCTTCTCGGCGATGGGACCCAAGATCATGGCGCCGATGGCGATCATCTGGATCGTGGTCTTGATCTTTGCGAAGAAGCTCACCGGCACGCTGACATCGGCGCCGGCCAGGAACTCGCGCAGCCCCGAAACCAGGAACTCGCGCGACAGGATCACCAGCGCCGGCACCAGTTTCCAGCCGTCGAACTGGCCTTCCGCCACCAGCATCATCAGCGCCACGCCCACCAGGATCTTGTCGGCGATGGGGTCGAGCATGCGGCCGAAATCGCTGCCGGCATTGAGCTTGCGCGCCGCCAGGCCGTCGAGTGCGTCGCTGATGCCGGCGACGCAGAACACGCCGAAGGCCGTCAGCCGCGCCGTGTCGCCCGGAATCCAGAACGCCACGGCGAATACCGGCACCAGCACGATGCGCAGGATGGTGATGAGATTGGGGAGCCGGAACATCACGGTCACGACATTAGGCCCTCATCCCGTGGGATGGAAGAAGTCGTAGATCTTGCGGGCCAATGTCGAGGAAACCCCTTCGACACTTTCGATGTCGCCCAGGCTGGCTCCGGCGACCGCTCGGGCCGACCCGAAATGCTGCAGCAAGGCGCGCTTGCGGGCGGCACCCACGCCGGCGACCTCGTCCAGCGGATTGGCGCCGATCGCCTTCGAACGTTTTTTGCGGTGGCTGCCGATGGCGAAGCGATGGGCCTCGTCGCGCAACCGCTGGAGGTAGTAGAGCACCGGACTCCTCTGATCGAGACGGAACGGCGCTTTCCCCGGCTGATGGAAATGCTCATAGCCGGCGTCGCGTTCCGCGCCTTTGGAAATTGCCGCCAAGGTGACGTCCTCCACACCCAGGTCGGCGAACACCTGACAGGCGACCGAGAGCTGGCCCGGCCCGCCGTCGATCAGCACCAGGTCCGGGCGCTTGGCTTTGGCGTCCTCATCCTCCTTCATCAGCCGGGCGAAGCGCCGCGTCAGCACCTCGCGCATCGTGGCGTAGTCGTCACCGGCGATGTCGGCGGTCTTGATGTTGAACTTGCGGTATTCGTTCTTCTCGAAGCCGTCGGGCCCGGCCACGACCATGGCGCCTACGGCATGGGCGCCTTGAACGTGGGAGTTGTCGTAGACCTCGATGCGGCGTGCCGAATCCAGGCCGAAGGTTTCACATACCCCTTCCAGGATCTCACGGGTGGCGGAGTTCTCCGCCAGGCGCCGTGCCAGTTGCTCGCGGGCATTGGTCAGGGCCATCTGGACCAGGTCGCGCTTTTCGCCGCGTTCGGGCACGACGAGGTGAACCTTGTGTCCGGCGCGCATCTCCAGCGCTTCGGCGAGCAAGGCCCGGTTCGGCAGTTCCTCGCTCAACAGGATCAGCGACGGCGCCGGGCGCTCGTCGTAGAACTGGCCGATGAAGGCCTCCAGCACCTCGCCCGGTGCGAGGTCGGCGGCATGACGCGGGAAATAGGGGCGGTTGCCCCAGTTCTGCCCGGCGCGGAAGAAGAAGACCTGGACGCAGGTCTCACCGCCCTGGCTGAAGGCCGCGAAGAGATCGGCCTCGGCGAAGGTGGAGGGATTGATGCCCTGCGTCGACTGGATGCTGTTCATGGCGCGCACGCGGTCACGCAGCCGCGCGGCGCGCTCGAAGTCCAGCGCTGCGGATGCCTCCTCCATCTCCTTCACCAGCTTGGCCTGCACGGTGCGGCTCTTGCCCTGCAGGAAGCGTTCGGCTTCCGCCACCAGCTCGCGATAAGCAGCTTCGTCGATGCGCTGCACGCAAGGCGCGCTGCAGCGCTTGATCTGGAACAGCAGGCAAGGGCGGGTGCGCGACTCGAAGACGGAGTCGGAACAGGAACGCAGCAGGAAGGCCCGCTGCAGGGTGTTGAGCGTGCGGTTGACCGCACCGGTGTTGGCGAAGGGACCGAAATAGAGGCCCTTGGCCGATTTGGCGCCGCGGTGCTTGAGCAGCTGCGGATAGGCGTGGTCCTGGCGCAGCAGGATGTTGGGGAAGGATTTGTCGTCGCGGAACGAGACGTTGTAGCGCGGCTTCAGCCGCTTGATGAGATTGGATTCCAGTAGCAGCGCCTCGGTCTCGGACGCCGTGGTGACGAACACCATGTCGGCCGTCTCGGCGATCATGCGCGCGATGCGCTCGGTGTGGCCGCCCGACTTGGCGTAGGAGGCCACGCGCTTCTTCAGGCTCTTGGCCTTGCCGACATAGAGGACATCACCCTTGCGGTCGAGCATGCGGTAGACGCCGGGGTGGTCCGGCAGCGTCTTCACATGCGCGGCGATGCAGGCGATGCCGATCAGCGCGGACTGGGCGTCCGTCATCGGGGGGTCTCCGGCGGGCGGTGCCTCTCCACCATATCAAGTCGTGCCGTTCTGCAATTCCACTAGCCCTCGATCATTGATGTACGGAATCCGGCAAACCGGCCCCTCTCCCTCCCCCCCCCCAGGGGTGATAGGACAGATGTCGGAAACCTGTCCAAATCCTGGCGGGGGATTGAACGTCGGAACGCCCGGTCCGCAGGCCGCCCTGTCCCGCTGCATATTCTCTCCTGAGCTGTTCGGCTTCACGTCCATTCAAGCCCTTACCACCGATTCCAGCTGGTCGGGCGGCTTATTCGCCGAGGGCCCCGACCAAGATGGAATGCCCCGCATCGTAGATAAGACAGAAATCCTTTATTTCAAGAGGCGCCGGAAATTAAATTTGGCTTCTGCGACGCAATGTCATGACGCATGGGGGCGTCTATAGTCCAAGCGCGCATTCATGTGCATTCGAGCGAAGATGGTGCAGTGTTGGCCGGGGGGCTTGCCATGCTCAATTCTCGAACCGCTTTGCTTCTGATTGCCTGCATCTCACTTGCGGGCTGCGTCACCCATCCGCTCAGCCGGACGAGCGCCGAATCCTCGGCTGCCGTGACGCTCAGCGGCTACACCGTATCCGCCGGGCAGACCATCACGGTCGAAGCGGTCGACCAGAACACGGGAAATCTCGCAACCCTGGGCACGGCCACCGCGGCGATGTCCGGCACCTCGTATACGACGCCGTCCGGCACGCCCTACACGCTCTATCCCTGGTCGTTCAACGCCGGCGTGCTGGCGCCCAACTACTGGTCGCCCCAGTCGATCGTAGCGGACCTCGCCACCAGTCAGGGCCATCTCGAGCTGGTGACCTCCGGCGGCGGCTACACCTTCCGCACCTTCAGCCCAGCCGCGCTCGACGCCGTGCTGGCTTCGGGCACCGACCCGCTTACGGCGGGCAGCCGCTACTCCGACGGCACCTCCACCGTGCTGTTCGATCAGACCGGCGTGGGCTCGGGACCCGAAGGTCCGTGGGTGACCGTGGCGGGCATGATCTCAGACTCGCATTCGCCCTATTATTCGCCGGTCGCCTGGAGCGTCGGCTACTACACCGTCGAAGGCGGCAAGAAGATCTACGGCCTCATCTGTGCGCCGACGACGGGGGGACCTTACCCTGTGGTGGTGTACAATCACGGCGGCACCGACGGCACCAACGGAGGCAACATCACGGGCGTGGTGACCGCTGCAGGCTGGACGAGCCAGCCGGCGGGGGCTCCCGACGGTCTCGGCCAGTGCCTCGACTGGGCCAAGCGCGGCTGGGTGTTCGCGACCTCATCCTATCGCGGCGAGAAGGTGAACATCACCTCGTCGAGCGCGGCGTTTCCGTCGGGCAGCTGGACCTCGGACGGCAGCGTCGAGTTCTGCATGGGCGAGGTGACCGACGTCCTGGCGCTCACCGATCTCCTCGTCCATCACGCCGGCGCCATCACCCTGGGCAGCCCCAGCCAGAGCGTGCCCATCGCCGTCAACGGCAAGCTCCTCATGGTGGGATATTCGCATGGCGGCTGCATCACGCACCGCGCGGTCGAGCAGGGAGCGCCCGTCACCGCCTATTCGGTGATCGAGGGCTTCACGGACATGCGGCTCGGCTATCTGACGGGACGGGCCGCAGGATTTACTCCCGTGCAGGCGGCGATCGGATCGGGCGCCTTCCAGCCGGGCGTCAGCGTCTACCAGCCCGATGCCAGCGGCGTGATGGGCTACAATTGGCGTTCCGCGCACTATTTCGCAGCGCGCGGCGATCTGGCCATCCGCAAGTTCAGCACCATGCCGATCCTGATCCTGCAAGGCGACATCGACGCCTTCAATCCGGTCCCCCTGTCACAGCCCGCGGAGATTTCGGCCGACATCGGCGCGACCAATATTTTTGTCGGTCCCGCCGGCGTGTCGCCGCCGTCGAGCGAGCCCTGCATCGACGGCCCCGTCGGGGCACCGCTGCCGGCATCGCTCGCCGCGCCCGACAAGTCCTGCCCCATCTCGTTTACGCCGATGAACACCGGCGACCCCTGCGTGGCGGACAACACGCCGCCGCCTCTGATGGCGCTGTGCAAGGTCGTGATGCTGCCGCTGTCGCCGCCGGCGGGTCAGTCGCAGCAGCTGCATTATCTCGTCGTCTTTCACAACATGAATCACACCAACGGCGGCCTGGCGATCAAGGAGACGTTCAACCGCTTCGCCGAGCAGAACTTCATGCGGCAGCCGGGCTGCGACGGATTGCAGATCAACTGCGCCTCGGATTGAGGGGCGGCGCCGGCCATCCAAGCGATGCCGTCGAGCCGCAACATGCCGGTGCCCGACCGGATCAGCTGCCGATGTTCTCCTTCAGGAACTTCTCCAGCTCGTTCAACATGCGGATGCGCGTCGCCGAGGTTTCCATGTAGTGGTCCTCGCCGTCGAAGCGGATGAACGTCACCTTCTTGCCGGCTTTCCTGAGCGCCTCGTCCATGATCTCGCTCTGCTCGATCTTCACGGTCGTGTCTCCCTCGCCATGCATCAACAGGACGGGGCATTTCACGGCGGCGGCATTGCGGCTCGGCGAGGTCGCGGCAAGCTTCGAAATATCCTCCGTTCCCATGCGCGAGCCCCAGAAGGAGAACAGCTTGGATTCGTTGCCGGCGGTGAGGTACTCGGCATGCACCTGCACGGGAAGGTCGGAGACGCCCGCCCAACTGACCGCGCAGGCGTAGAGGTCGGGGGTGAATGCGGCGCCGGCCAAGGCGGCATAGCCGCCATAGCTCGCGCCCACGATGCAGATGCGTTTGGGATCGGCGATGCCGTCGGCGATCAGCTTCTTGACGCCGTCGGTGATGTCGTCCTGCATCTTGAGACCCCATTGCTGGGACCCGGCGTCGGTGAACTTGTGGCCGTAGCCGGCCGAGCCGCGGTAATTCGGCTGCAGCACGGCGTAGCCGCGGTTCGCCAGGAATTGCGCCCACCAATCGAAACTGAGGTCGTCGCGGTCATCCGGTCCGCCGTGCGGCATGACGACGACGGGAAGGTTCTTGGGCGTCTTCCCGGGCGGCAAGGTCAGATAGGCGGGGATCGGCAGTCCATCGCGCGCGACGTAGTTGTAGGGCGCCATCTCGCCCAGGTCGCTTTCCTGCAGAGCGGGATAGGCCGAAGCGATGGTCGCCGTTTCGTGCGTGTTGCGATCGAGAAAGTAGTAGGTCGCCGGATGACGCGGGCCTGCCACCACGAAGAGGACGGCGTCCGCGGCTCTGTCCCACGAGACGATGCCGACGGTAAGGCCCGGAAACGCCTGCTCGAGGCCGGACTGCAAGGCCTGGCGCTTGGCGTCGAAATAGCGATGCTGGGGCCTGTCGGCGACGTAGCTCGCCCCGATGACCCGGCCGGTCCATTCATCGACGATGGCGCCGTCGGCGTCGTAGTTCGGCGCGGCAAACAGGGTGACGCGCGTGCCGCTGTCGAAGGCGCGCTTGGTCAGGATCCAGAAGTGCTGGTCGCTCTGTTCGGCCTGCACCAGGGCGCTGCCGTCTTCCGTCAGTCCCACCGCGTTCGCGCCGCGGTCGGTCGTGGCGTCAAACGAGCCGAATTCACGCCATCGGTCGCCGTCCTTCACGTAGAGATGGTCCGTCAGCGGGCTTGCCGTCTGGTCGACGCGTGCGACGACGTGGCCGTGTCCGTCCGAAATCCATTCGATAGTGTTGTCGTTGCCGGAGACCACGAGATCCCCCGCGCCGGTTCGCACGTTCACCTTGAGCAGGTCCTCGTGGAACCAGGCGATTCCCTGATCCCACTCCCAGATGTTCATGAGGACATCGTCCGGCGAGTCGGGCATCAGGTCGTTGATCAAACCGTTGTTCGTGTTGTTGCGCATCGTGGGGCGGTTCTTGAGCAGCAGCACGCCGTTCTTGCCGTCGGGGTCAACGGCCATCGCTCTGACCCAGGTCCTGACTTGGTTGTCCCAGGCCGCGATCTTGTTTTCGGACGCGATCAACACCAGGCGGTCGTTCTTCACCCAGCGGATGTCGTCCACGACGGCGCCGCTGTAGGTGAGGATGGTGGGCTGCTCATTGGCGCCAGGATGAGTCTTGAAGACCACGGCGGCGCGGTGACCCTGATAGGGCTGCAGAGCCGCAATGAACTTCCCATCGGGCGACAGCTTGGGCGATGAAATGAACGGCAAGCTGCCGAACGCCTCGACCGGCGGGACGGCCTGGGCCGCTCCCGCAAGAACCAAGACCGCCGCGAGCCCCAGCGCGCAAAATATCCGCCGAGATTTCATGTTTCCCCCCACCCAAGACCGTCAGCTTTCAGAACCTGAAGTTGCATTGCAACTGCGCGATTGGTCCCACGGGTGATGCTGCACTGCGGGGTCGGGGAAGACGCCTTGACTTGCGGCCCATTCGACCGCTCCGGCGGTGGTGAGCGGGGATGGCGCCCGCGCCGCGCCAGCCGGGTCCATCAACCGTTAACCGTTCCCGCCTACCGTTATCGAGAACTATTCGCCTAACAAGCCGTGAACCCCTCCCTTGCCGTCCTCTGAACGGCGCAGGTGCAGCCATGCAAAACGTCGATGCGCAACAGAGCGGCGAGGCGGATGACGTGCCCAGTCTCGAAGGCGCGAGCTTCTCGCGCACGACCCTGTCGAGAGCGCTGAACGATCTTCTGATCTCCGGGGGCGACAGCCGCCTGGAGCTGGACCCCGCCACGCTTTCGAATGTCTATGGCTGCCAGCCGTTCCCGCGCAGCGACGCGCTGGCGTTTTCGTCGTCCACCGCGACCTCCATCTCCGAACGGGCCTATCGCCGCGTGCAGTGCGCGCACGAGGCGCTGATCGAAGACAGCAGAACGCAAGGCTGGCCCGAGGCCTTCGACCGCCAGGTCGAAGGCCTGCGCCGCGCGCTCGAAACCTGCTTCGAACTGGACGGCAGCGCCATCGTCCTGTCGCCGTCGGGCACGGATTCCCAGCTCCACACCCTGTTCCTGGCACGCCAGATCCTCGGCGGTCCCGTGACCACCGTGATCGTCGGCGCCGACCAGACGGGAAGCGGCACCGCCTTCACCTGCAGGGGACAGCATTTCTCGGCGCGAACGGCGCTCGGAACCGCCGTCGCGAAGGGCGCGCCCATCGAGGAGCTGGCGGGGGACAGCATCGCGATCGCGCTGTTGACGCCCGAGGGGACGGTCCGCACCGCCGACGAAGTGGATGGCGCCGTGATCGGTGCCGTCGCCGGGCAAGTCGGGGCGGGCCGCAAGGTCGTCCTGCACGCCATGGAATCCTCCAAGCTCGGCTTGCGCGCGCCCTCCGACGAATGCCTGAAAGGCATCGCGCGGACGTGGCCCGGGGCCGTGCAGATCATGATCGACGCCTGCCAGATGCGCATCAGCCGTCCGCGCATCCGCCAGTACCTGGCGCAGGGCTACATCGTGCTGGTGACCGGATCGAAGTTCTTCACCGGGCCCCCCTTCTGCGGCGCATCGCTGGTGCCGGCATCGCTCGCCGCGCGACTGGCTGCGATGAAGCCGGCGGCGGGCGGCCTTGCCGGCTATGCCACGCGCTGGGATTTCCCGGCGGCGTGGCGCGGCATCCGCTCCGGCTTCGCGGCGCCCGCCAATATCGGGCAATGGCTGCGCTGGACCGCGGCGCTCGAGGAAATGCGCGCCTATTACGCCGTGCCGCCGGATTTCCGGCGATCGCTCCTGGTCCGCCTGGAAGAGACGATCGGGCGTGTCAGGGCGTCGTCGGCGATCCTCGAACCCTTCGTGCTGCCGCCCCAGCCGCGCGCCGACGCGGCGCTCGACGAGGAACTGACGGTGCGCACCGTCTTCCCGTTCCTCGTGAAGCATCAAGAAGGCCATCTGGGGTACGACGACGCGGTCCTCGTCTATCGCGCCCTCAACCGCGATCTGTCGGGCGCGCTGCCCGGCCACGAAACTCCGGACACGCTGCAGATCGCCGCCGCTCTGTGTCATATCGGCCAGCCGGTGAAGCTGCCGGCGGGCCAGGACGGCCCGAAGGCGGTCCTGCGCCTCTGCGTCGGCGCGCGTACGGTGTCGGAAGCCTGGTCGTCCGAGCCGGGCGAGGCGGAACGCAACATCGCCGCGATCGCCGGACAACTGTCCACCATCGCGGCCAAGCTGGAGATCATCATGCGCCACTTCGATGCGGTGCGCCGCGTCCTGGAACAGCCGGTTACCGCAACGCCGCCCGGCCTGCTGCGGAGGACCGCGTGATGGCCGACAACGCGGCATCTGCCTATTGCGCCGACCGCATCGGGGTCGCCCGCCTCGCCAAGATGGCGTTCGACGGCATCGATCTGCGTCCACTGTGGCACGAACTGATGGACAAGGCGACGGACGATCCCCAGGGCGCGGGCATGGGGATGGACCTTTCGATCATCGCGCAGCTTCTGGGCGACCAGGAAACGGGCCTCGCCATCCAGCGGGACGTCCTGGCGTACCAGCGGCTCTATCGCTCGCCCTGCCGGACGCCGTCGCCGCGCCTGCGCGTCCTGGCGCTGGCGGCGGAAATGGACATCGGCGGCAACACGCCGATCGAGTTCCTGCTGGAGGATTCGGACGTCGAACTGACGACGTTGTACGTCGTCCCGGGCAAGCCCTGGCCGAGCCCGCTTCCGCCGCACGATATCGCCGTCGTGGTCGCGCCCGACGACGACCGCGCCCATGGCGCCCTGGCCGAGATCGAACAGCGCATTTCCGGCTGGCCGACCGTCATGCTCAATCCGCCGGACCGCGTCCGCAAACTCGACCGCGACCGGCTCTTCCAAGCGCTCGACGGCGTGCGCGGCCTGGTGATCCCGGAAACGGTGCGCCTGTCGCGCCCAGAACTGACGCTACTCGGCGAAACCGGCGCGTGCGCCACGGATACTCCGGGCTTCCCGCTGATCGTGCGCCCCATCGGCTCGCATGCCGGGCGCGGCTTGTGCAAGGTGAACGCGGCGTCCGAGCTTCTGCCCTATCTGCGGCTGCGTCAGGAGGACGAATTCTTCCTGTCGCCCTTCATCGATTACGCCGGCGCGGACGGTCAGTTCCGCAAGTACCGCATCTGCTGCATCGGCGGGCTCTGGTTCGCCTGCCACATGGCGATCTCGGAGCAGTGGAAGATCTGGTACCTGAACGCCGACATGACCTTGAGCGCGGCGAAGCGGGCGGAGGAGGCGCACTTCATGGCGACCTTCGACGAGGCCTTCGCCAGGCGTCACAAAGCGGCGCTCGACGGCATCCAGGCGCGCATGGGGCTCGACTATTTCATGGTCGATTGCGCGGAGACCAAGAGCGGCGAGCTTCTGGTCTTCGAAGCCGACAACACGGCGATCATCCACAACATGGATCCGCCAACGCAGTTTCCCTACAAGGGCCCGCAGATGCGCAAGATCTTCGAGGCATTCGCCGCGATGCTGTACCGGCGGGTGGGCAAGCCCTGCACGTTGGCGGCGTGAGCTTGCTCTGCGGCGTGCCCTCGATGATACGCGTTACGGCGACGACGGATTGCCGATGTTTTTCTCGATGTTCTGGATCGGCCCCAAGGGCTGCGACGAATCGTTGAGATTGGACTGCTGGCGCGTCGAGATCACCTTGTAGACCACACGGTCGTTCTGGACCAACAGCACGATCTCCGCCGCCCAGGCAAGATCGAGCGTGTTGCGCTCGATGCCGAGCAGGTCGGGCACCACGCCGCCGTTGCGCTGCTTGCTCGCGTTCTGGAAGCGGTAGACATAGCCCGAGCAGCCGTTTTCGGCGGCGATGCAAGCCTGCACCGGCTTGGGGACGAGATTGAAGGTCACCGCATCGGTGGGCATGAAGCGCTGCACGATTCCCGTATAGGACAGGATCTCGGTATTGGGCGTCGTCATCGGGTCGAAACCCAGAGCGGCGAGCTGCTCCGCCTTGGTGGTGCCGGGGCTGATCTCGCCATAGGCCGACATCAGCTGGTCGTAAGTCTCGAATTTGGCCGTATCGATGTTCGACTCATGCGGCAGCACGCCGCCGCAGCCGGCCAGCATCAAGGCAAGCACTCCACAAGCAATCCGATCGCGCATGGTTTTGTCCCCTGCACACAGGCTATCGCGCGCCGCCGGCGACCGCAAATGGCGCAGTGCAGCAAGACGGCAAGGGAAACTATTTCCGTGACCCGGCGGCCTTCCCAAGGCGCGACGGGCACGAATCGGATTATGCCGTCTGTCACGGGACTTGCCGCGACCTTATGCGGTTGGACCACCGGGTGCGGCTCTGGCAGGAGACCGCCTCGAAGCCGTGGGTGATCGCACATGTTCAGCTGGTTTCACATCCTGATGCCGCAGGAAGACCGCTTCTTCGACTATTTCAACGGGCATGCCTTAACCATCGTGGAAGGCTCCAAGGCGCTGGGCGCCCTGCTGCACGGCGGCGGCGCGCAAGCCAGCCAGAAGGTGATGGACCTCGAGGCCGAGGCCGACACCATCACCCAGGACGTGCTGACGCTGACGCGACGCTCCTTCATCACGCCCTTCGACCGCAGCGACATCAAGGCGCTGATCACCACGCTCGACGACGCCATCGACCAGATGAAGAAGACGGCCAAGACCATCAAGCTCTATGAAGTGGAAGCATTCGAGCCGCAGATGGCGGCGATGGGCGACGTCATCATCCAGACCGCCAGGCTCACCGCCGACGCCGTGGGGCTGCTGAAATCGCTGCGGCGCGAGGCCCATCGCGTCAACGGCATCACCGAATGCATCATCAAGCTGGAGGAGAGCGCCGACGACCTCAACAACCACGGCATCAAGGCGCTCTACCTGAAGCACAAGAACAACAACGCGATGGACTACATCGTCGGCGCCGAGATCTACAACCACCTCGAACGCGTCATGGACCGCTTCGAAGACGTGGCGAACGGCATCAGCGGCCTCGCCATCGAACAGTCCTAGCGGAGCGGCTGGTGACCGAACCGCTTCTCATCGGACTGGTGGCGACCGCGCTGCTGTTCGACTTCCTGAACGGCCTGCACGACGCCGCAAATTCGATCGCCACGATCGTCTCCACCCGGGTACTGGCGCCGCGCTACGCGGTGTTCTGGGCGGCGTTCTTCAACTTCGTCGCCTTCCTGGTGTTCGGCCTGCATGTGGCCAGGACGATCGGCACCGGCATCGTGCTGCCTGCTGTCATCACCGATCAGGTCATTTTCGGGGCGCTGATCGGCGCCATCGCCTGGAATATCATCACCTGGCTGGCCGGCATCCCGTCGTCGAGCTCCCACGCCCTGATCGGCGGCCTGGTCGGCGCCGGCGTCGCCCATGCCGGCTGGAACGTCATCATGTGGAACGGTCTGGGCAAGACGATCGGCGCCATCTTCCTGTCGCCGGCCCTGGGGCTCGTCCTCGCCCTGGTACTGGTGCTCGTCGTGTCCTGGATCGTGGTGCGCCAGACGCCGAGCCGCGTCGATTCCGTGTTCCGGAAGGTACAGTTCATTTCCGCTTCCGCCTATTCGCTCGGCCATGGCGGCAACGACGCCCAGAAGACCATGGGCATCATCGCGGCGCTGCTGTTCGCCCATGGCGCCCTCAAGGGCAGCTTCTACGTGCCGTTCTGGGTGGTCTTGAGCTGTCAGACGGCAATGGCCCTGGGAACCCTCTGCGGCGGCTGGCGTATTGTGAAGACCATGGGCTCACGCATCACGCACCTGTCGCCGTTCCAGGGGGTCTGCGCCGAAACCGCGGGCTCTATCACGTTGTTTCTGGCCACCGGGCTGGGCATCCCGGTGTCGACCACCCACACCATCACCGGCGCCATCGTCGGCGTGGGCGCCGCCAAGCGGGCCTCGGCCGTGCGCTGGAACGTGGCGAAAGATATTGTTATTGCCTGGTTTATTACCATGCCTGCCGCAGGCGCGATTGGCGCCTTCGCCTATTTCCTGTATGGGCTGACCTGATGGGAACGACAGCAACGGTATCGCGCAAGGCGGCGGCGGCGCGGGGCACGGGCGTCCAGTACGGCGCGCTGCCCTATCGTATGGCCGACGACACGCTGGAGATTCTGCTCGTCACCTCGCGGCGCACCCATCGCTGGATCATCCCCAAGGGCTGGCCGATGCCGGGGCGCACGCCCGCCAGCTGCGCCGCGCGCGAGGCGCTCGAGGAAGCCGGCATCGCCGGCGACATCGGCGAAGTCGCCATCGGCCGCTTCCGCTATGCCAAGCAGCTGAAGAGCGGGGTGGATCTGCCCTGCTGGGTCGAGGTCTTCCCGCTCAAGGTGACCAAGGTCCATGACGCCTGGCCGGAAAAGGACGCGCGCGAGCGGCGCTGGTGCACCGCTCAGGTCGCCGCCGCCATCGTCGACGAACCCCAGCTCAGGCTGCTGATCCTGAAATTCGAACACAAGCTGAACGGACGCAAGCGGTAGGGGCAATTTCGCCTCCCCACAGGGGGAGGTGAAGGAAGTGGAATCACGGCCTTCGCCGTTCGATCTCGACGCCGGCGGACTCGGCGCCGGGCAGGGCATGCAGCTTCTCGACGCGCACGCGCACGCGGCGCACGCGGGCGTCCTCGAAGCAGAGCTGGGCGATGCGCTCGGCCATCACCTCGGCGAGGTTGATGTGGCCCTTGCCCACCAGGCCGCGGATCTTGCGCGTGATCGCCTCGTAATCCACCACCTGATCGAGGCGGTCCTCCAGCACCACCGCATCCTCGACCGCCAGATCGACGTTGATGCGTACCGGCTGCAGATGGCCCTTCTCGTGGCCGTGAATGCCGATCTGGGCCAACAGCTCCAGATTGCGGATGAAGACGTGGCGGATGGCCTTGTCGACATCGGCGATTTTGAGCGGCTGGGCGGTCATGGCTACTCCTTCACGCCGACATCGGGCGTCTGCCAGATGAGATGCTGGCCGCCGTCCACCGCGATCATCTGGCCGGTGACGGCGGGCGCCTCCAACAGATAGCGCACCGCGTCGCAGACGTCCTGAGGCTCGGCGCCGCGGCCCAACGGCGTGGCTTCGCGCTGGCGGGCGAAATCGGCCGGGCTCTGGCGCGCATTGATGATGGTGGGGCCTGGCCCCACGGCATTGACGCGCACCTTGGGCGCCAGGGCCTGCGCCAGCGTCGTCGTCAGCCATTTGAGGCCCGCCTTGGACAGGCTGTAAGAGAAAAACTGCGGCGTCGGCTTCAGCACGCGCTGGTCGATGACGTTGACGACGGCGCCGTGGGCGTCGCGCGGCACCTGGCGGGCGAAGGCCTGCGCCAGGACGAAGGGGGCGCGCAGGTTGGTCTCCATGTGGGCGTCCCAGCTTTCGCGCGTGACGCTGTACCAGTCGTCGTTCTCGAACAGCGAGGCCGAGTTGACGAGGGCGGTGAGCGGCCCCAGTTCCGCCGCCGCGCGGCCGACAAGCGCCGCCGTCTCGCCTTCGCGCGACAGATCGGCTTTCAGCAGCGCCACCTTGACGCCGGCGGTCTGGGCGTCGGCGGCGGTGGCGCGCGCCTCCTTCTCGGAGGAATTGTAGTGCAGGGCGATCGCCCAGCCGTGGCGGGCGAGGTCAAGCGCGATGGCGCGCCCCAGCCGCTTGGCGGCCCCGGTGATCAGCACGGTCTTGGCGTCGGTCATGGGGGGAGAATAAATCAGTTTCTTCCCCGTTTGAACGAGTTGTTACCCGAGCGAGCGTAGCGGGACCCGGGACCCAATTTGAAGTCTACGACCTTGTTGGGGTGGATCCCGGCTCCCGCCGCGCCTAAGCGCGGTTCGGCCGGAATGACAATTGATTTCCTGCGGGGAGAATCAAACCAGAAACCCGACCAGCTTCTTGACATCCGCCAGGATCGGTTCCGCGATGGCAGATGCGCGCGCGGCGCCCGCCTTCAGCGTGCGGTCGATCTCGGCCGGGTCGGCGAGGAGGCGGCGCATCTCGGCGGCGACGGGCGTCAGTCTGGCCACCGCGAGGTCGGCGAGCGCCACCTTGAACGCCGAGAACTGCTGTCCCGCAAACTGCGCGATGACGGCCGCGCGCGGCTCGTCGGCCAGCGCCGCATAGATGTTGATCAGATTCTCGGCCTCGGGGCGGCCTTCCAGCCCCTTCTCGGAATCGGGCAGCGGCGCGGGATCGGTCTTGGCCTTCCTGATCTTCTGGGCGATGGCGTCGGCGCCGTCGGTCAGGTTGATGCGCGAATAATCGCTCTCGTCCGACTTCGACATCTTCTTGGAGCCGTCGCGCAGACTCATGACGCGCGTGCCGGGGCCCTGGATCACCGGCTCGGGCAGCGGGAAGAAATCCGGCGCGCCGAAGTCGTTGTTGAACTTCTGCGCCACGTCGCGCGCCAGCTCGAGGTGCTGCTTCTGGTCCTCGCCCACCGGCACATGCGTCGCCTTGTAGAGCAGGATGTCGGCCGCCATCAGCACCGGATAGGTGTAGAGGCCGACGGAGGCGCGCTCCTTGTGCTTGCCAGACTTCTCCTTGAACTGGGTCATGCGGTCGAGCCAGCCCAGACGCGCCACGCAGTTGAAGATCCAGGCGAGCTCGGCATGGGCGGGGATCTGCGCCTGGTTGCAGAGGATCGAGCGGGTAGGATCGACGCCAGCGGCGATATAGGCCGCCGCCACTTCGCGCGTGGACCGGATGAGCTCGGCCGGCTTGGCATAGCCCGCCTCCGCCGTGATGGCGTGCATGTCTACGACGCAATAGATGCAGGGCATACGCTCCTGAATCTTCACCCAGTTCTTCAGCGCGCCGAGATAGTTGCCCAGATGCAGCGTGTTGGTCGGCTGCATGCCGGAGAAGACGAGAGGCTTGGGCGCGTCGGACATGGGTAGAACCCGGGTGGTTTCCTCCCCCGTTTACGGGGAGGGGCCGAGCGCAGCGAGGCGGAGGGGGCGACGCAACCGCGTTTGCCCCCTTCGCCGCCTACGGTGGCACTCCCCCCGTAAACGGGGGGAGAAAGGAGATGGCGAGCGCGTTATGCCGTGAAGCGGCCTTGTCCGCAAGCAGCACGGTCCGCAAGCAGCGGCGCCGGCGGCTAGTTTACCTCCGCGTCCCCCGCCACCGCCTTCAAGAGCCGCGCCTCGACCGACTTGAGCCGGTCTGTGTGCATGATCTTGTGGCCGTAGCCGTCGCGCACATAGAACACGTCGACCACGCGCTCGCCGTAGGTGGCGATCATGGCCGACGAGATCGAGAGGCCGGAATCGAACAGCGCGGTCGCCACGTCGTAGAGGAAGCCGACGCGGTCGGGGCCGCGCACCTCCACCACGGTGGCGGTGTGCGAGGCGTCGTTGTCGAAGTTCACGCGGGGGCGGACCTTGAAGGCGCTGGCGCGCGCGCGGGCAGGGCGCCGGGCGATGATGGCGCGCGGCACGACTTCGCCCGTCAGCGTGCGCAAGATGGTCTGGCGCAGCCGCTCGACGCGGCCGGCGTCGCCGAAGGGGCCGCCTTCGGCGTCCTGCACCGAGAAGATGTCGAGAGCGAATCCGTCGGAGGTGGTGAAGACCTTGGCATCGACGATGCTGCCGCCGGACGCCGAGATGGCGCCCGTGATCTGGGCGAACAGGCCGGGGTGGTCGGGCGTGTAGACGGTGATCTCGGTGATGGAGCGGAAGGCGTTCGAAACGGCGCCGAGCGACAACAGCTCGCCCTTGGCGTCGGCGGCGATCATCATGTGGGCGTGGCGCTCGTGCGTCTCGGCATCGAGCGACAGCCAGTAGGAATCGTAATGGCGCGCCAGCGCGCGTTCACGCGCCTCGGCCGGCAGATCGGCGATGCGCCCGGCGAGCGTCGTCCTGGCTTCTTCGACGCGGGCGGAATGGGCGCGCACCGTGTCGCCGCCCGACATCACGGCCTCGGCCTCGTAATAGAGCTCGCGCAGGAGCTGGCCCTTCCAGCCGTTCCAGGTGCCCGGACCCACGGCGCGGATGTCGGCCACCGTCAGGATCAGCAACAGGCGCAGCATCTCGGGCGACTGCACCACGGCCACGAAGTCGCGCACGGTCTTGGGATCGGCGATGTCGCGGCGCTGCGCCGTGTCGCTCATGATCAGGTGGTTCTCCACCAGCCAGGCGACGCTGGCGGTGTCTTCGGGCGACAGACCCCAGCGCGGGCACAAGTTGTGGGCGATGGCGGCGCCGACGTCGGAATGATCGCCGGGCAGGCCCTTGGCGATATCGTGCAAGAGGATGGCGCAATAGAGGACCTCGCGGGTCGCGATGCGCTTGACAACGTCGCTGGAGACGGGATGCTCGTCCTTCAGCGCGCCGCGCTCGACGGCGGCGACGTTGCCCACGGCGCGGATCAAGTGCTCGTCCACCGTGTAGTGGTGGTACATGTTGAACTGCATCAGGGCCACGACGCGGCCGAACTCCGGCACGAAGCGTCCGAACACGCCGGACTCGTTCATCAGGCGCAAGGCGCGCTCCGGATCGCGACGGGAGGCCAGCACCTGCAGGAACAGCTTGTTGGCCTCGGGATCGGCGCGCAAGGTGTCGTCGATCAGGTCGAGCGAGCGCGTGATGGTGCGCAAGGCGTCGGGGTGGATGTCGACCGCCTTGGCGTCGGCCAGCTGGAAGATCCGGATCAGGTTGACCGGGTCACGGCTGAAGACGCCGGCCCTGGCATTAAGGCGGCCGGTCTCCACGAAGAAGTCGTCGGCCGAGCCGCGCATCTTGAGGAAGCCGGGCATGATCGACGACAGGCTGGCGCGACGCTTGCGGTTCTGCACTTCCAGGGCCGCGCAGAAGATGCGCGTCAGGTCGCCGACGTCCTTGGCGACCAGGAAGTAGGCCTTCATGAAATTCTCGACGGCCTGGCGCGGCGTGTCGCCGCCATAGCCCAGCTGGGCCGCCATGTCGGCCTGGCTGTCGAAGCCGAGGCGCTCTTCGGCGCGGCCGGTGAGATAGTGCAGCCGCACGCGCACATCCCACAGGAACGCTTCGGCGTTGAGGAAGGTCTTGTACTCGTCGCGGGTGAACACGTTGTGCTGGACGAGCTCGGCGGTGTCGTAGACGCGATAGAGGTACTTGCCGATCCAGTAGAGCGTCTGCAGGTCGCGCAGCCCGCCTTTGCCCTCCTTGATGTTGGGTTCGACGAGGTAGCGGCTCTCGCCCTGGTGATGGTGGCGCTCGTCGCGCTCGGCGAGCTTGGCCTCGACGAAGTCCTGCCCCGAGCCGGTGGCGATTTCCGACCAGAATTTCCTGCGCAGTTCCTCGCACAGCCGCTGGTCGCCCCACAGGTAGCGCGATTCCAGAAGCGCGGTGCGGATGGTGATGTCCTGCTTGCCCAGGCGCACGCATTCCGGAACCGACCGCGTTGCGTGGCCCACCTTCTGCCCCAGGTCCCACAGCATGTAGAGGACGAACTCGATGACCTTCTCGTCCCACGGCGTCGGCTTCACCGGTCGGATGAAGAGGAGATCGACGTCGGATCCAGGCGCCATCTCGCCGCGGCCGTAGCCGCCGGTGGCGACGACCGCGAGCCGGTGTTCCGCCTTCGACCCCCTGGGATGGATCTCGGCGACGGCGAAATCGTAGATCGCCTGGATGGTCGAGTCCTGGATCAGGGAGAGCAGGCGCGCCGCCGCCTGTCCCGACAGGTGGCCGCCCTGCACCTGGTCCTTGACGCGGCCGCGGGCGCTCTGGAAGGCCCCTTTGACGACGAGGAGCGCTTCCTTGCGCAACTGGCCCTTGTCCGGGATGCGCCGCGCCAAGGCATCGAGATCGCGTTGGAGAATCTCTCCGTCGAGCGGAGGTCGATGCAGCTTTTCAGCACCCAACACGGCGTATTCCTTCTTCTCGCCGCATAGAAGGCATTGCCGCCGCCAAACGCAAGTCAGGCCGGCGCGGTCTGGGCCCGCGCCCAGGCCAGATAGTCGTCATTGCCGCCTTCGATGGGCAGCACCAGGAAGCAGGGAACCGTGTAGGGGTGCAGCGCCCTGGCCGCCGCCGTCGCCCGTTCGACCAGGGCACGGCGCGTCTTGATGAAGGCGGCGAACTCGGCGCCGCTTTCCAGCTTGCCCTGCCATTCGTAGACGCTGGTCAGGGCATGGATGTTCACGCAGGCGGCGAACCTGGCGGTGACCAGCGCTTCTGCGACCCGCCTGGCCGACGCCTCGTCGGGGAAGGTGGAGTAGAGGAAGACGAATTCGCTCATGCCTGAAGTATAGCGGGGCAGGCGGACGGCGTGAATCCGGCCACCCGCACCGAGCCGTGGAATCGGCCTCGGCGGTCGCGTATGTTGTTTCATGGCTATCGCATTCGAGGGGCGAAAATGAACAAGGGGCTTCTGGTTTCCACTGCAATCGGGCTTTTGCTCGCGGGCGGCGCGGCGCGCGCCCAGCCTACCGCCGCGCAGAACCAGGACGATACCTGGGACGGGCCTGGCTACTATGCGGAATACATGGTCACGGACAAATCAGGCGCCTCCTCCCTTACGAAGTTGGGCGGCCCGTTTCCCTCGCAGGACGCCTGTCAGGCGTATTTGAATCAGCAGGGCAGCGACCAGGGCGTGTATTCCGGCACGTTTCCGGGAGGTAATGCCGTATCCAAGCAGTGCGTCTACCGCGGTTCCACCGTGAGCTATGCCGAAGGTTGCTTCCTGACAACGGCCTGCGTTGAGTACGCCGGTCTTGCCGACAATTGCGATGAACTCATGCTGATGCGGGCGCTTCGCGACCGTTACCTCGCCCGCTTCCAGGAGGGACGTCTCGTGATCGACCAGTATTATCGGGTCGCGCCGCGCATCGTGGAACGGATCCGGCAGGCGCCGGATCGCCAGCGCATTCTGCGCGGCATCCTCGGCGAGGTGCGGGCCACGGCGCACGCCGTTTCCGGCCGCGATTTTGAAATCGCCACTGCGCGCTATGCCGCCATGGTGTCCAGGCTGCAGCAGCGCTATGGCGTGATCTAGCAATCCGCGAGCCCGGCGGCGGCCGTTTTTTCGGCCGCGGGCCGATGCTCATCGCGGACAACGTCAATCGCCGGCGTCGCTGCAGCTCAAATTGCCGGAACCTTTGGTGATCAGCATCACCGCGCGGTAGTGATCACCGCTTTCGACGTTCAATTCGGTGGTGGACACGACGGTCTCTCCGGAGCGGCCGATCACGTATTCGCCGCCTTGGCCGCTTTGCGAATCTCCGTTGGGGCCGCTCTTTGCGAGGATGAAGCGGTATTCGCCTCTTGAACCTGCGGGGCCGTCGACGACGCCTTCCATATGCACGACCGGCCCGCTGCGCGTCACCCGGATTTGACACGGCTGCGCAAGCGCGCCGGGCAAGGCCGACGGGTGGGAAAAGGCCAGCGTGCCCAATACCACGGGAACGAGCCCCGCCAGGATCCAGACTTTGTTCATTGCCAGGACTCCTCTGCGCGTGCAGCGTCGGCAGGAGGCGGCATTGTGTCCGCCTCCCCCGATGGCCGCGTCACTCATCGCCGCCTTGGATGATCACGCCGATATTGCCGTCACCGACCTGATGCGCCTCGGCATGCTGTCCATTGCCGACCTGGATCGTCGCCATCGTGTTGTCCTGGCCGGTCTGTTCGACGACCGCGCGGTGGTGCGCGCCGATCTGGGCGACGCCGGAGGTGTTGGAACGGCCGGTCTGATAGGTGGCGGCGGCGTTGTCCCAGCCCTGCTGGCCGGTCACGGCGTAATTGCTGCTTCCGTATTGATCGGTCAGCGCGCGGTTGTGGTTGCCGAGTTGCATCTGATAAAGGTAATTCCACTCGCCTCTCTGCACCGCACGCGAGTAATTCCATTCGCCGTTCTGACGCACCGTGCCGCGATTGTCGCGGCCGTGCTGCGCGAATGATCCAGAATTCCAATAGCCGTATTGATAGACCGCTGCCGAGTTCTGCGCACTCGCCGCGGTCATGTCGGCAGCAAAGAAGGCAACCACAGCCGCAGTCGCCAATAGCATCCGTCTCATTGGTGTTCTCCTCGTTCGGAACGACCGTGGTGGTGCGTCCGTGGCGCTTGTTCTAGAGCGTCGCGTCTGAGCGGACTTTGAACGGGCGGTTCATCGGATGTTCAGAACGCGCGGCCGAGGTGCATTTCCTGAACCGCGGCTGAACGGCGCGCTCAGGGTGGACTCAGGGAAGGGTGTCCATATTGACGATGAAGAGCCTGCTTGATGGAGATGAAATTGCGCCGTTCGATTTTCGCAGGTTTGGCCTGCATCGCCCTGTTTTCCGCCGCGCTCGCCGAGGATGGGGCAAACGACTACACCTTCACATGGGTCCGCCAATACAACGGGCATACGCTGGTGGTCCGCCAGAAAATAGACGCGCAGCGATACCTTCAGCTTCGCGACCAGATGATGAGCGTGTCCCGGTTTGCCGCCGAGGGAGGGCCGCCTCCCTACCGCGGGAACGACACCGTCACGCTCGATCAGCGCGGCAGAGGCCATTTTGCGACCGCAGCCCAATACGGCAGCGGCGACAACGCAGCCATCCGCCAGAGCGGCGCGGCCAATGTCATGTACCTCAACCAAGCCGGATCGGATTTGAACGCGTCCTCCGCGCAGTCGGGCGACCACAACATAACCTTGGTCGATCAGTGGAACGGCGCCCCCGCCCCGGTGGTGTGGGGCCCGCCTCGCCCCTACCGCGACCGGCGCGCCGCTTTGAGAAACCTGGAATAGGGGCCCCTCCCGGACGAACCGCTGTTCGCCTTCGCCTTGATGCGCTCAAAACGAAACGGCGCGGGATTGCTCCCGCGCCGCCCGTTTACTTCTTGCTGGTCACGCAGCCAGAGGAAAACCGCTTAGCACTTTTCCCGGCTGTCGCTCCCCAAGTCCTTCACCTCAGACGAGCTTGAGGTTCACGGCCTTCGGGCCGCGCTTGTCGGCTTCGACGTCGAAGCTGACGCGCTGGCCTTCATTGAGGCCGCGGAGTCCTGCGGCCTGCACGGCGGTCATGTGGACGAACACGTCCTTGCCGCCGCCTTCCGGCGCGATGAATCCGAAACCCTTCGTGGTGTTGAAGAACTTGACTTGACCAATGGTCATGACGGCTTTCTCCTGAAAGCATTAAACTCCGCCGCGAACACCATGTCCGTTGCGGTTGTCAAAGTCGCACCATTTTTTCAGGAAAAGCGTCGTAGTCGTCACTCCAGCCATTCGCTCCCACGGGGAGCGTCGCATGGGCGCGCTTGAAACTTGTCTCTGTGGCTTGCGCGGCCTCGACGAGTTTCCGTATAGGCGAGGCCCCTTCCGAAGGCAAGTCTGGGCCTACCATCCCTCGCCCAGCGGCAGGTGCCCCGGTTGCGCCGCAACACGCGCGAGCCAGGCGGAAACCGCTGGAAAATCCAAGAGTTCGAAGCCGCCTTCGCCGGCACAATGGGTGTAGCCGTAGAGCGCAATGTCCGCGATGGAGCAGGCCCTGCCGGCGAACCAATCATGCGCATTCAGGTGGCTTTCCATCACCGACAGCGCTGCCTTGCCTTTTGCGTGCCACTCCGGGACGAGGTGGCGCCGCTTCTCCAGCTCCTGCGGTTTGGCGTAGCGCAGCCAGAAGCGCGCCACCGCGATGTACGGCTCGTGACTGTATTGCTCGAAGAACATCCATTGCAGCATCTGCGCCCGGTCCCAGGCATTGTCGGGCTGCAGGCGCGAGCCTTCGCTCATGTGGAAGATGATGGCGCCGGATTCGGGCAGCAGACGGCCGTCCTCGAATTCGAGCAGCGGCACGCGGCCGTTGGGATTGAGCTTGAGGAATGCGGGCGTGCGCGTCGAGCCGTCCATCAGGCCGTATTCCTTGAGCCGCATCGGCAGGCCGAGGCGGCGGGCCACCAGGCGCACCTTGTAGCAGTTGCCCGACATCTGCATCTGGTGAAGGATCATCATCGCCGCCCCCATTTCTCCCCTCATCCTTCGAGACGGCTTCGCCGCGTTGCGCCGGAGCCTCCTCAGGGTGAGGGCCGACTATGCACGATTCCCGCATGCGCAGAAGGCGCAGCAGGCGTGCATCAGTGCGAACGGCGGCTCCTGCCGCGGCTCCCCGGCGCCACGGTGCGGATGATGGTGCCGCAGGCGACGCGCGCGCCGGCCCGGCCGTCGGGTTGGGTCGTATAGTCGTCGCCGCGGGCATGGACGATGAGCGAGGCGCCGTCGCGGTCGAAGATCGACTTCTTGCCGTTGCCCAGCGTGAAGGCGCTGGTGAACATCGAAGCGTGCAGCACGCCGTCGGCGCCCGCGAACTGGTTGGGCAGATCGCCGGCGCGCGGTCCGCCCTGCGCCAGGAAGCCGTGCAGCTTCTTCGGATCAAGCGAGAGATCTGGCCCCGCGGATGTGAAGGACGACTTCGGATCGCAGGACGCCGTGGTGTGGACCATCACCGCATGCGGTCCGGGCGCGAGCCCGCGCATCTCGAGCTCGATCAGGACGCCGTGCGATGTGGCGCGAAAATCCGCCGTGCCCGTCACGCGTCCGTCGAGTCCGATCATCTTGGCGACGGCATGCGCCTTGCCGGCTGCCGAAGCCTGGGTCGCGACGACCGCAAGCAGGATCCCCACGAGTGCCGGTTTGAAGCCCATGGTGCCTCCGAAGTTCCCGGCGGGAACGCAGGGTGCGATCTTCGCGTTGATTCTGTTCCGGGGGACTGGACAGAAAGTCGCGGCAGCGGAGGTGAACATGAAACTTGTTACACTCGCAGCGCTCGCGGCGGTCTCAAGCGTGGCTTGGGCCCAGAGCGACGAAAACCTGCCTCAGGCCGAACAGAGCCTGCCCATGAACAGGCCTGTATCGGTGAACGGCATCACGGCGGAATGCACGGGCATCGCCCATTCCGGCGACGACAGCACGCCGGACGGCTTCCCGGTCCGCGTCGAATTCGCAAATGACCGGGGCGAGTACACGGCAGGCGCCGACGTCACGGTCTCCCGCTCCGACGGTCGGCCGATCGCCCAATTCGGCTGCCCCGCCAATTGGGTGCTGCTCGGCGGGCTGCCGCCCGAGGAATACAAGGTGACGGCGACCATCGCTCCGGGTCCAGGCGGAACCGAATCGGCGCGCTTCCGGCCCCCCGAGCGCGGCCACGAACGCGTCGTGCTGCATTTCACTTCGCCCGCCGCGGACTGAAACGGCATTGCGCTAATGCTTTGACGGGCCTCGACAAGCACGGAATGCCCACAGGGAACGTCGCTTGTCGAGAAGGTAAACATTGACTTCGCTTGCCCGCAGCGCGGGAATCCCGGCGCGATAACGCGGTGGGGAAACCATGGTTCGGGTGGCGCGTGCGACGGCGGCAGCCGCCGCGGTGGTGATGCTGGCGGGCTGTGCCGAAACCGTCGATGAAGGCGTCACCGACTACCGCAAGGCGACGATCTCGGCCCAGTCGGCGCAAGGCGCTCCCACCGACATCTCGAAGAAATACGCGCTGTCGGACACGACGGAGTATGCCGGCAACGCCGCGATCCCCATCAATCAGGGCCGGCGGTACTACGTCTCGCTGCTGCAGGCCTTCGTCGGACCGGAGACGCGCGTCGGCGGCACCAACTGGTTCCACGAGCACGAACAGGTCGCCCTGGTGCTGCGGGTGCACGATTCCAACGACCGCAGCCGTCCCGGACGGCTGGTGTTCTTCACCGACGACGTCAAGCTGGGCGGCCAGTTCCTCAACTTCTCGAACCTCTTGACCATCGGGCCCACCGAGTACAAGGGCGGCGTCGTGACCATCGATGTCGACGAAGTGCATCTGCGCGGCACCACCAACCACATCAAGGAACTGCTGCAGGATCTTGCCGAGGAGCCCAACTGCCCGCTTGGGGCGCACGCGCCGTCGAGCGGCCACGATGTATGCGACGACGGTCCGGCGCTCGGCGCCTCCGACAGCGCGCAATCGGCGCTGGTAGGCCCGGACGCCGGCAAGCGCCGCACCTGGGAGGCGCGCGAGCGCGACCTCTTCAACCTGATCGACAGCGACGGCTACTCGACGCGCTACACGCTGACGCTGCTGCCCTCGGGCGGTATCGCCGGCCTGCCTTATCCGCGGTTCGAGGCAGGCAATTACGTGCTGATGCGCCACGACAAGCGCGACAACGCCTTCGAATGGGACCGCCTCCAGCTCGACAATAACACGGGCCGGCTCGTCTATGCGGCGACGCGCAGCGACACCAACGGGCAAATCGCCTCGCGCAATCCCCATAGCGACGGCGACCTCAACTATCAGAGCCGCAAGGACCGCTTCGCTGCCGACGGCGGCAAACCCTTGTGGCAGGAACAGGCGGGCGACTACCGCGAGCAGTCCTATGTCACGCTGCAGATCAACGCGCTGGACGAACCCAACGACGTCGCGCCGCCGCGGGTGCGCTCGATCACCCAGGAACAGGCGATCAGGCCGCGCAAGGGGGCGCAGAGCACGGGCGCGCCCTGACGCCCCTTTTGGAGAGGGGACGCCGCGCCGCGCCGGCGGTGTTGTCCACAGCCTGATCGGCGGCACCGCGGCGGAATCATGCTCTGATGCCGCGCGGATGAAGGAGAGCCGGTCCATGACGGCGCGTCTCGAGGTGATTGTCGGGCCGATGTTCTCGGGCAAGACCGAGCTTCTGATTTCCCGGCTGCATCGCGCCCAATATGCCCGCAAGCGCGTTCGCATCGTCAAGCCGGCCCACGACACGCGCACGCAGGGCTTCATCGCCTCGCGCGCCGTCAACGCCGACGGCACGACGGAGGTCACCGACACGCTGTCGGCGGTGATGGTGCGCAGCGAGCGCGACTTCCGCCGGGTGATCGGCGATTGCGACTTTGACGTCCTGGCGGTCGACGAGGCGCAGTTCTTCCCGCTCGACGAGCCGCCGCGCGACGCGCTGGGCTGGTTCGGCCGCTCGCTGCGCGACCTGCTGCGCGAGCGGCGCGACAGTTCCCTGCGGATCATCGTGGCCGGGCTCGACATGGATTTCGCCGAAGAACCGTTCGGACCGATCCCGGGGCTTCTCGCGCTGGCGGATTCGGTGGACAAGCTGACGGGCGTCTGCATGGTGTGCGGTTCGGACGCCGGCTACATCTCGCAGCGCATCGTGCCGGGCGAAAAGCAGCTCGTCGTCGGCGATGTCGGGCAATACCAGGTGCGCTGCCGCGGCTGCTACGAACCGCCTGACGCCGCCAGGCGCGCTCCTGCGGATCCTCGCGCCGCGCGCGGCTGATCCCGCTTTTTGTCACCATAATGTCCCGCGGGGCGGCGGATTTCGCCCCATTGCGGCACCGTTCGCGCGTCAGGCTTTCACCCGGAAGGGCAACCGAAGAACGGAGCGAACCGATGAACCTTCTCAAGACTGGCACGATGGCCGCTCTTGTCGGCCTTGCGGTCACGGCGGCGAGCCCGGCCCTGGCGCATTACACGACCACGCGCTGCGACCGCGACGGGGACCGCTGCTGGCGCGTGGTCTGCGAAAACGACGGCGACGACTGCCGCCGTACGAATTCGTACAACGACTACGACCGCAACTACTATTCGGGCTATAATCGCGGCTACTACAACAGCCGCTATTACGACCGCGACCGCTATCGCCACTGGGTGTGCGACAGCGACGGCGATCGTTGCCACTGGTCGTATTACCGCTGGTGAATGCAGCAGATCTACCTTGTTCGCTCCGCTGCCGGTTGCCGTCGCAGAGGCGGCCTCCGGCAAGCGGGCGGCTGCGTGGGAGTGAGATCATGAAGAGTTTTTCACGGGTTTTGAAAGCGGCCGTGCTGGTGGCGGGGCTGGCGGCGATCGTCGGCGGTTGTGCCAGCGGCTACTATGACCGCGACGGCAACTATCACTACTACCATGGCGGCTATTACGATCGTGACGGTTACTACAACCGCCACGATTCCGACCGCGATCGGCGCTGGGTCTGCGATGCGGACGGCGACGACTGCCATTGGGAATATCGTCAGGGTTACTGACGGTCCCGATGTCACACCGATGACTCGTTCCCCTCGCCACGGTTCCGCGTGCCAATCGTTGAGAATGCATGGGGCATAGCGAGGAGACGAGACATGCAACCGATCTCGAACGCATGGAAGAAGGCCGGCCTGTCGGCGCTGTTCGGTCTGAGCATCGCGGGTTTGACCTTCACGCCGGCCCTGGCGGACCGCAGCTATACGCGATGCGACACCTACAGCTGTTATCGCGTGCTCTGCGATGACGACGGCGACAACTGCCATCGCATCTACAACCCCACGGGCTACTACGACAACAACTACTACAACAACTACTACCGACACGACTACGATCGCGGCAACTATCGCCACTGGGTGTGCGACAGCGACGGCGATCGCTGCCACTGGTCGTATTACCGGTCGTACGAGAACGACGAAGACGACGAATAATGTACGACGCGTAATGTCGTCCTCAAGCTTGCCGCCGGCGGCCCTCCGCCGGCGGTCGCTTGTCGGGGAGAAATGTGTATCCTCAATACCTGAAATACGGGTAGGCCTCGGCCCGCAATTCCGGACCGGGGGGAGCCGCGACAGGGGCGACAATCGGGGCGGCGGCGCGTAATCTCATGAAATGGCTGTTCGACCGGCATCTTCCGGTTGCGCGACTCTGTGGCGCTGGTCGCTGCGCCCGGAGGGGAGGAGAATGACGGCGGGGCGCGCAGGGGCGCGGGCAAGGGGGGTGCAATGCGGTTCATTCTGTCGATCCTGGCGGTCGGAGCGCTGTCGCTCGGCGGCTGCGCGCCATATTGCGAGGGCTGCGGTTATGACTCGTACGACAGCGGCTCGTACGGCAGCACCTATGACGACGGCTCCTATGGCGATCGCGATCATCACCGCGACGGCGACCGCGACAGGCATCGTGACGGCGGACGTCGCGGCGGTCACAGGGACGGCGGCCACGATGGCGACCATGACGGCGGTCACGACGGAGGCCACGGCCATCACGGCGGCGACCACGACAGCGACGGCGATTAGGCCTACAGCACGTAACCGACCGTGAAGCCGGCGAAGTACTGGTTCGCCGAACCCGCGATCGCAGTCACGGGGCTGGCGGCGGCATCGCCTAGCAGTCGCCCGTAGTGCAGGTCGAGCCCCACGCTCCAGTGGCGCGACAGGAACTGGTCGAGCGAGAACGCCACGCCCGCCACTTCGAAGCCGCTCTTCGGCGCGAAGGCGGGCAGGCCGCTGGCCGCCGCGTAGGCCGGGTCGATGCCGAAGCCCGTGCGCATGTAGGATGTGCTCGCCCAGCCGATGTCGCCCTCCACGGTCGCGATCAGTCCGGGATCGACGAACTCCACCGGCCGGCGGATGGTGGCCCGCAGCGTCGCCGTCCAGCCGCTCGCCGCGCCCACTATCGCGTCTTCGGCGAGCAACGTCACGGTCTCGCCCGAGCGCGGATCGTCGGCCACGTGCTCATATTCGACAAAGCCGCCCGCGGTTTCGGTGTCGTCGTAATGGCGCAGCAGCGAGACCGGCGAATTGTCCATGTCGTGGCGCCCGCGGCGGAAGCCGACCAGGGGCCCGGCATGGAAGCTGTCGTCATCGACCACGTTGAAGCGCACCTCGCTGCCTTCGATGCGCACATAATAGTTGTCGTAGTTCAAGCGGCCTTCGACATAGGGCAGCGTCTCATAGGTCCTGGCACCCTCGAAATCCGGAAGCAGGCCGACGCCGACCGAGCCATAGCCTTGCCAGGGCGACTGGCCTTCCACGGCCGCGGACGACGGCACGGTCGCGACGAGCACGCAAGCCGCGGCAAACACACGCTGCATGAGATTCCCTCTCCACCCCGCGACCGCAACGCCGGAACCGGAACTGCGGTTCCGGACGGATGGCGTCTTTCTGGAAGGCCGCCGTGCGGGACGGCGGCGCGACCCCTTGGGCATGGTAACGCGTGCCGCAGGCGGGCGGGAAGGGGGGCGGTGCCGTGTCGGAAGGACTTTCCGGCGGACGGAAGAGGCGGCGTGGACTGCTCGGCACCGGGTCCCCGCCGAGCATGGCACGACTGCGTCGGCCCGGTGTCGCGATTCCTGACGCCATTCTTCGCAAAGTGTCGATGGCATCGTCGCCCAATAAATATGCATTCTGTGTATTACATTTTTCAATTCAAAAATGTTTCACGGCCCTGTCACGCGCTTCCTCTAACGCTGCGGCGCAAACGGAGGGCAGGGATGAAGCATTCATTATACGGAACATCATCGGTTTTTGCGGGCGCCGCATTCGTGTCGGCCCTGCTGTCATCGGCCGCCTGGGGGCAGACCTCGCCGATCGAGACCATCACGGTGACGGGACACCTGGAGCGCGATACCGCCGCCGCAGTGGCGCCGACCTCGGCGCCGCTCGATGCGGTGGAACCGACCTCGGTCATCTCGCAGGACTTCATCGAGAAGAACCTGCCGCTGTCGACGAATTACGACGAGGCCATCAAGTTCTCGCCCAGCGTGTTCGACACGGCGCCCAACGGTCCGGGCCTGGCTGAGAGCCAGAACATCTCGATCCGCGGCTTCCAGGATGGCCAGTTCAACGTCACCTTCGACGGCATCCCGTGGGGCGATTCCAACGATTTCACCCATCACACGACATCGTATTTCATGGCCCACGACCTGGGCGCCATCAGCGTCGACCGCGGTCCCGGTACAGCGGCCACCATCGGCGACGCCACGTTCGGCGGCTCGATCTACATCCTGTCGAAGGCGCCCGCCGACGACATGACCGTCAATCCCTATGTCAGCTACGGCAGCTACGACACGCTGAACTACGGCCTCGAACTCGACAGCGGCACCATCGATTCCACGGGCGGCACGCGCATCACGCTGGACGCGCAGGGCCTGCAGAGCTCTGGCTACCTGACCAACGAGGGGCAGAACCGCAAGAACGTCTTCTTCAAGGTGGTCCAGCCGCTCGGCGAAAACACCACGCTCGCCTTCGTGGCCATGTACAACCACATCCACCAACACATCTCGCTGGGCGCCACGGCGTCGCAGATCGCGCAGTTCGGTCCCGACTACGGCCTGTCGAAGGATCCGACCAACCAGAACTATTTCGGCTACAACTACGACAGCATCGCCACCGACTTCGAATATTTCGATCTGGCCTCGCAGTTCGGCGACGGCTGGAGCCTGGACACCAAGCTTTACACCTACGCCTACTATCACGCCGGTTACAACGGCGAGGACCCCAACGGCGGGCCCAACGGCTATCCCAACGTGGTGTCGTTCGACGGCGTGACGGAAGTTCCCGGCGTGCCGGGACAGGTGCTGCAGAACTCCTACCGCTCCTTCGGCACCATCACGCGGCTGAGCAAGAAGGTCATGTTCGGCGAGATCAAGGCGGGCTTCTGGTACGACCAGCAGTTCAACGCCCGCCATCTTGTGGAAGTCGACATGAGCGACAACCTGGCGCCCAACCTCGATCCGCTCACCGGCGCGGCCTACGGCCCGCTGGGATCGCAGAACCAGTTCGGCATCGACCGCCAGCTGACGCAGACGCTGCAGACGGCCCAGCCCTATGTCCAGGTCGACTGGCAGCCGATCGACGCCCTGACGCTGTCGCCGGGCGTGCGCTATTCCTACTTCGTCCGCGACGTGCACGCCTTGGTCAACGTCAAGACGGGAGCGCCGCAGGACTATCGCCAGTCGTTCGGCTCGCTGCTGCCTTCGTTCGAGGCCCATTACATGATCAGCGACGGCTGGAGCGCCTACGCCCAGGCGGCGCGCGGCTTCCTGGCGCCGAACGAGAACTATTTCAACCGCAACGATCCGGGCAGCAGCCACTTCTCGCCGGAGACCACCTGGAACTATCAGGCAGGCACCTCCTACCAGATGTCGAACTTGCTGTTGTCGGGCGACGTCTACTACATCGATTTCACCAACTTCATCCAGGCCACGCATGTGGGCGGCAACACGATCTTCACCAACCTCGGCGGCGTGACCTACAAGGGCGTGGAAGGCGAAGCCACCTACATGCTGGGCGAGGGCTTCTCGATCTATGCCAACGGTTCGCTCAACAGCGCCAAGCAGAACGGCGGCGGCGGGTGGATTTCCAACACCCCGGAGGACACCTGGTCGCTCGGCGGCATCTATTCCAACGACGGACTGTACGGTTCGATCATCGGCAAGTATGTCGGCGCCCGCGTCGGCGACGGGCTGGATCCATTCTTCACCGTGGACATGTCGGTTGGCTACAATTTGGCGAACTTGACCGACGCGGTGAAGGACAGCTGGCTCGAGGTCAAGGTCAACAACCTGACCGACGTGACCAAGGTCGTGAACATCGCGGGATCCACGGTGGGCAATCCCAACATCGCCAATTCGTCGGAGAATCTCTACTGGACGCAGCCTGGCCGCAGCGTGTTCGTCAGCCTGTCGATCAAGATGTGATGAAGCCGCCCTCTCCCGCCCGGGAGGGGGCGCTGCTTCCCAAAGCGGATTGTGGGCTTCGGTTCAGCCCGCGGGCTTGACTTTGCGCGCCTTGGTGACGGGCGGTTTGGCGGCGGCCGCGGCGCGCTCGGCCTCTTCCTTTTGCAGGCGCAGGGCGCGCAGCTTGGCCGTCTTGCTGGCGGTGGCCGCCTGCTGGCGCAGGATCTCCTTGCGCACGTCGCTGTCGCGCTGCTCGGAGGCGGCGAAATGGTTCTGCGCCCTCTTGCGCGCGGCTTCGCGCTGGGCGGGAGGCGGTGTGAAGGTCTGGGGTTTGTCGTCTGACATGCGGATTATCTCTCTGTCCCCCGAAGGAAGGGGCGGCGGAGTTGCCTCCGCCGCCTTGTGTTCAAACCGCCTTGAGGTTGGCGGCCTTGGCGCCACGGGCGTCGGGCTGGATGTCGAACGACACCTTCTGGCCTTCCGACAGCGAGCGCATGCCGGCTGCTTCGACGGCCGTCATGTGGACGAACACGTCCTTGCCACCGCCTTCCGGCGAAATGAAGCCGAAGCCTTTTGCGGTATTGAAGAACTTCACGGTTCCGATGGTCATGTGTTTTCCTTTGAACGATCGGGGTTCCGGACGCGCAACATGCGCGGACGGACGTGGAAAACGAGAGCATCAGAGTTGGGAAGGTTCCGTCTCGTTCGGCGCGCGCAGTGGCGGTCGTAACAGTTGGAGCGCTTCGTCTGACGAGACGTAAGAACCACGTGCGACACAGTGTACAGGGGATCGGTCCAATACACAAACAGGCATGGAAACAAGGGGATGGGAAGTTTCGGAACGCCAGCGGGCGGCAGCTCTTTGCTCCCGAAAGTTTGTGGCAGAGGCGAACCGCAGCGAAGCGACTGGCGGAGCCGGATCCGTCAACTTGCGGGGAAAATGCTTTGTCTTTCAGCCATTTGCAGAATCGGCTTTGATCCCGTCCACTCTTTGGTCCACACATGGAGCAATACGGACAAGCGAGTTGCTGCTGCTCAAGTTGGAGAAGATGGCAAAGTCGTCGAGGCGATTTCGAACCTCGCGGACTCGTTCCTGACATCCACGAAGCGCGAGTTGCTGACGGCGAGGCGGCCGTCGACGTTTCCCTTGACGTGAAGGCCATGGCGGTCGGGTGAACCGATGCCGCAATTGGGAACTGTCATGCCATCGACCGCGCAATCCGAGAGCGTGCGCGGCTCGCCGCTCGCCATGATGGCGAATCCGTCCGAGAGGCTGTCCTTTATCCGCACGTCTGCGATCCGCAGACCCGAAATGTCGCGGCGATCAAGGCAAATCTCGAATGCCGCCCTCCAAGCCCAGCCGTGGTCATAGCCGCCGCAGCGCACGATCTCGCAATTGCGCACCAGCGTGGTGCCGCTGAAATTGTTGTCGACGTTCGCGTCCGAGGTGGGAAAGGTCGTGCTGATCAGGATGCCGCAACCCGAGGCGATGTCGCGGAACAGGCAATCCTCGATGCGGTTGTTGGCCCCGCCGTAGATCGACCCTCCCTGGGCCAGGAAATTGAGCTCTCCGGTGCAGCGGCAGATGACGTTGTTGCCCGGCTTGGGGGTTTCCTGGCGGAAGCCCTGGTCCCCAGGCGACGGCCAGATCGCAAAGCAGTCGTCGCCGGTGCCGCGGGCCGAGCAGTTCTCGATCGTGCTGTCGCGGGTGTCGACGCAGAGGTTGATGCCGTCGGCCATGGTGTTGCGCAGGCGGCAGCCCTCCACCGCGATGGCGCGGCACACGTAGAACCACATGCCGACCTTGGTGTGTTCCACCCAGATCCGCTTCACGCTGCTTTGGCTGGCGTGGACACCGAAAATGCCGTCGTTCTGCTCGCTGTCGTTGCGGTACTTCAGTCGCCCGATCAGGGCGAAGTCTGCAAGATGGATATTGTTGCCGGTCAGCTTGAAGCGCAGTCGACGGTCCGCCTGGCCGTAGAGGTCTTCGTCACCGACGAACGTGGTGTGCCACATGCCGGCGCCCATCAGCGTCACATCCGAGGGCAGGACGATGTCGCCGGTCAGCCTGTAGCGGCCGGCAGGAACCCAGGCGATGCGCCGTTGCGCCGCCGCCGCCGCTACGCAGGCGCGCACGCCCTCCGTGCTGTCGCGTTCGCCGCCGGGGTCCGCACCGAAGTCGATCGCCGACAGCGAGTCGACCGGCCGGCGCGCCGGCGGCGCGGCATTCTCCAGGTCCACGAGATCAATGATGCAATACGGCGCGCCGCCGGGCGGATTCTGCAGCGTGATGACGTCGCCCTTCTTGAGCGACAGTCCAGACAGCCGCACCTCATCGTAGAAATGGCGGGGCTGGCCATCCTTGGGATCGTTTGTGAAGGGATAGTCGCCATAAAGCCAGGCATATTTCGACGTCACCGGCACCTGCCGCAGCAGGTTGCCGTTGCACGACAGCCTGATGCTGCCAGCGATGCCCTGCCCGTCGTCGGAATCTGGCAGGCTGTAGCGGATGATCATCGCATTGGCGCGGTCGCGCACGGTGAACGTCGCGGTGTCGCCCGGCAGCAGCTTCAGGCAGCGCTGGCGCGTCGATTCCATCTCAATCCGGTAGGGGCCATAGGCCGGACCGATCACGGTTCCCGTGGTCTTCATCCGGGCGCCCGGATAGGTGGTCCACGGTTTCGCGGCGCCCACGACCCGGCGTGCTTTGGCCGGCAGCGGGGTGGCGGACAGCAAGGCGGCCACGGCGGAACCGGCAAGCAGGGTTCTGCGATTGATCATCGGCTCAAGCGACCTTCTTGTCTCGCTTGATCACCAGCGACTTTCCCGGCGCACAAGGCGCCGCTTCGCCCCAGACCACAAAGCTGCGCGCTGCCGCATTGCCCGCCGCCCCTGTGATCTCCACCGCATCTTGCGCGACGGTGACGGTGAAGCTGTCGCCCTTGTAGGCCAGGTTGAAGCGCAGGCTCTTCCAGTTCCGGTAAAGCCGCGGCGCGATAGCGACATGGGTCTCGTCGGCGCTGACGCCGCCAAAGCCGAACACGGCGGCCATCCAGGCACCGCCGTTGGCGGCCGGGTGTGATCCGCCGGTGAAGGTCGTTCCGACATAGATGTTGTAGCGGGCTTCCAGATCGATCTTGGCGGTCTTCATGAAGTAGCGGTAGGCGACATCGAGATTGCCGAATTCGGCTGCCAGCATCGCATAGGCGCAGGGGCTCAGGCTGGAGCCGTGCTCGGTACGGGGCTCGTAGTATTCCCAGTTGGCGCGCTTCACCTCCTTCGAATACCGGTCTTTGAAGAGGTTCAGCATCATGACGACGTCGGCCTGCTTGATCACCTTGGTAGGCACCGCCAAGCCTTGCCCGGCGCCCAGATATTCGTCGGGATGGATCTTCTTGGCCTTCAGCTCCTCGATGGTTGTGTCCGTGAGGTTGAAGTAGCCCTCGAATTGTTCGATCAGCCCGGTCTTGGGATCAGGTTCCGGCACATAGAGAAGCTTGGCGGCGTCGACGAAGAGCGGCAGTTCTTGCGCGATGGCAAGCTTGTCGATCAGGGCCCGGAACGCCTTGGGATGGTTTTGCGCCAGGTATTCGGCCGTCGCGTTGGCGATCTCGAAGGTCGCCTTGGCCACCATGTTGGTGAAGGCGTTGTTGTTGACGCGCTCGTGGTACTCGTCCGGTCCGATGACATCGAGGATTTCGTAGCGGTTCTTGTCCTTCTTGAAGTAGGCGTAGGAATAATAGAACCGGGCGCATTCCAGGATGACTTCGGCGCCGCCCTGCAAGAGCAGCGAATCGTCGCCCGTCAGCTTGAAGTACTCCCACATGGCGATCGCCACGTCGCCGCTGACGTGGACCTGCTTGTCGCGAAAATGGGTGCGCAGGTCCCGCTTCGTCAGCGGATCGCCGATGTTGAAATAGGTGCAGGCGTCGTCTCCCGTCTCCTGGCTTTCCCAGGCGTAGAAGGCGCCTTTGAATCCGGCGCCCTCGGTGAGCGCCTTGCGCCGGGCTCCGTCGAGCGTGCGGATGCGATAACGCAGAAGCTCGACCGCTTTCTCCGGATAGGTGTGGAGAAAGAACGGGAGCATGAACATCTCGGTGTCCCAGAAGATGGCGCCCTTGTAGACCTGTCCGGAAAGCGCCCTCGCCGAGATCGAATTCTGGCTGCCGGCGATCGGGGCCGCGATCAGGAGCTGAAAGATGCTGTAGCGCAGCGCCTGCTGCGCTGCTTCGTCGCCTTCGATCGCGACGTCGCAGAGTCGCCATTTCTCGGCCCAGCAATCGTTGTGGGCCGCCAGGCAGGCGTCGTAGCCCAGCGCCTTGGCCCGCCTGACGCTCTCGACGGCAGCATCGGCGGCGGCAAGACCGATGCGGTCGAATTCCGTGTGGACCGCGAAAAACTTCGTCAAGCTGTACGTCTTGCCCGCCTCGGCGGCGAATTCGACGAGTCTGAGCGATCCGTCGCAGTCCCTCTCGCGGCCGACGCCGAAAGCGATGCCTTCGGCGACGGCCACGATCTTCGAGGCCTCGCTGGTGACGGCGCTGACGAGCAGGATGTCCTCGTGGCGCTCCGTCCGCAGGTCGCCCAAATGGGGACCATTGAGATCCCAGATATTGCCGTCGATGCCGGTGCTGATGCCGAGGTCCGCCGCCTTGTCGCAGCGGACGCTGTAGCGGATGACGCCGAGATTGGGGTGCTGCGCGCTCAGGAACCGGCTCGAGGCGATCGTCACGGTCTTGCCGCGGGTCTTGTAGACCGTCTCACGCTCGAACGATGCGTTACGCAGGTTCAATGTCTGGGAATGGCGCAACACGGCCGTGTGGCGGGCCGAGACGGGCTCACCGTCGATGATGACCTGCGTGAAGCCGCCATTGGGCGCATTGACCGGCTCGCGCCAGGCGTCGCCGACGCGGTCGAACACACCCGCCAGCGTCACGGCGACGCGCTCCTCTGCGCCGAACTCGTCGAGCGTGCCGCGATAACCCATGTACCCGTTGGCAATCTGGTAGATGTTGCCGTTGCGCATGATGCTCTCGGTGTCGTTTGAGAACGTCTCACCGGTGATTTTCCAGGAGTCTCTCATGCGCGTGGTACGTCTCCGGCAGTATCCTTGACGAAGGCCATCAGCAGGCCTGACAGCACCATCGCCGCGCCGCCCAGCACGATCGCGTAGATAGCTTGGCCGTGAAAAACCGTGCGCACGAGAAGACCGAGAATGGCGGAGGCCAGGATCTGCGGGATCACCAGGAACAGATTGAACATGCCCATGTAGACCCCCATCTTCGTGTGGGGCACCGCGCTCGACAGGATGGCGTAGGGCACGGTCAGCAGGCTGGCCCATGCAATGCCGACGGCAGTCATGGAAATCAGCAGCAGCTCGGGGTTCTTGAAGGCGTACATTGACATCAGGCCGGCGCCGCCGATGACAAGGCAGACGACATGGGTCGTGACCCGGCCGAACCTGCGGGTCAGCGGCGGCAGCAGAAAGGCCACCAGCGCGGCCACCCCGTTGTAGGCGGCCATGAGAACGCCGACCCAGTTGGCGCCGGTGTTGTAGACTTCCGACGTCACGTCGGTGCTGCCGAAGTGGAAGCTGGTCACGGCCGAGGTTGAATAGATGAACATGGAGAACAGGGCGAACCAGGTGAGCATGGTCACGAGCGCCAGCTGCCGCATGGTCTTCGGCATGGCCTGGAGGTCGGCGATGATCTCGACCACGCCGACGGTGCGCCCGCTCGCCGCGCGCGCCGTGGCGACCAATTGCAGGACGCCGTAGACCGCCAGGCCCACAGACAGGATGTAGAGCCCGAGGTACCAGCCTTGCCTCCAGACGATGTAGGTCAGCGCCGCTCCGCCAGCGGAGAGAAGCACGCCCTCGACGATGCAGCGTCCCCTGTTGAGGCTCGCGGCGGCCGCGGGCTCACTTCGGCCTGACGCCGCCACGTGGAATTCCGCCTGCTCGTCGGGCGAATATTCCCTGACTCGCAGCACGGTCCACAGGACGGTCGCCAGGAAGGCGATGCCGCCGATGTAGAACGACCACTTGACCGAGGGCGGAATCTGGCCCGCCGGGGCGGTGTTGGCGATGTGGAGCCACTGGGTCAGCAGATAAGGTGCCAACGATGCGATCACCGAGCTGACACCGATGAAGAAGGTCTGGACGGCGAACCCCTGCGTTCTCTGCCCGTCCGGTAGCATGTCGCCCACGAAGGCGCGGAACGGCTGCATGGTCACGTTGATCGAGCCGTCCATCATCCACAGAAGACCGGCAGCGACCCACAGCGCCGGTGCGTTCGGCATGAGGAGCAGTGCGAGCGACGACAGAATGGCGCCGGCCAGGAAATACGGCTTACGGCGGCCCAGCCGATTCCAGGTCTTGTCGCTCATGTGCCCGATGATGGGCTGGATGAGCAAGCCGGACACCGGCGCCGCGATCCACAAGATGGGGATGTCCTCGACTTTGGCGCCGAGGGTCTCGAAGATCCGGCTGACATTGGCGTTCTGCAGGGCGAATCCGAACTGGATGCCCGCATAGCCGAAGCTCATGTTCCAGAGCTGCCAGAAGCCGAGGCTGGGCTTGTGTCTCATGCGTCACCCCGGGCGTGTGGAGTTTTGTCTTCGAAGCAATGCCGCACCGTGATGGCCCAAGAACTGCGGAGGACGCGACGCGGATACATGGCGGCAGCTCAGAATCTACACATTCCCGCGCAGCGCAAAAGACCTGCCGGGACGCGGCGTCGATGGAAGAGGATCGCCAACAGCATTACAAAACCTCCCCCGTGGCGGCCGCTCTTCGCCTTGCCCGCCCTATAATTCGGACGCTCCGCCATCCGACAGTATCGAGCGGGCCACCGCCGAGCCAACCGCCACGCATACGTATACGCGGACGCTGCGCCGCTTATCCGCCGGGATCGTCGTTGCCAGCCGATATTCGTTCACCTCATTGGCGCTGATAATTCGGCGTTTCCTGCGTCGGAGAGCCGCTGCGCTGTGGCGGAAAAGCAATACGTGCGCTGCCGGCGGGAAGCAGCGCGCCACGTATACGTATACGGACACATTGGCATGAAGGCAGGTGTGGCGGGAACATGCGCGCCGGTGGTCGATATCCGACTGCCACGCGAGTGAAACGTCAGGGGCTGCCCGAAATACGACGCCGAAGGGCGCACAAGGGCAGGGGCACGAGTGGATTCACACAGGGCATCAACGGCCCGAATGCTCCGCACAGGCGATGCGAGCCGTAGTCCGGCAAGCGTGGCCGGTCGGCCCATCCACGACGATTCCTGCGCCGGAACGTGGTCCGCCTGCAAGGCCAGGTTCTTCACCGAGGGGATTCAACCAGCCGCAGCCGCATGACCCGCGAAGCGGAAGACGGCCGTGGAACGCATGGGAGGAGTGAGAGGATGAGTAATTACGGTCTTGGCCGCGATCGCACGGTCATGCTGAGGGGGAGTGTATCGCTGCTGGCGCTGGTCGCCGTCCTCGCCTCGGGCGCGGCCTGGGCGCAAAATTCCGATACGATGGAAACGGTCGTGGTAACGGGTGTTCGCGCGTCTCTCGAGACGTCACAGCTCATCAAGAAGAACGCCGATACGATCGTCGATTCCATCACCGCCACCGACATCGGCGTGTTCCCCGACAAATCGGTTTCGGACGCCATCCAACGCGTGCCCGGCATCACCGTGTCGCATCTGCAGTCGGACGACGACACCACCCATCCGTCGGGCGAAGCGACCGGCGTGCTGGTCCGTGGCCTCACCTTCGTGCGCACGAACTTCAACGGGCGCGACAGCTTTTCCGCCGACGGCCATCGCGGCCTGAACGTCAACGACGTCTCGCCGGAAATGATCGGCGGCATCGACGTCTTCAAGAACCAGACGGCCGACATGATCGAGGGCGGCATCGCCGGCACGGTCGATATCCGCACCCGCAAGCCCTTCGATGCCGAAGATCACATCCTGGCGGTCTCCGGCAAGGTGAACTACAACGACCGATCCGAGGACGGCACCTTCGATTATTCGGGAGTGGCCGGCAAGAACTTCGACACGCCCTATGGCCGCTTCGGCGTCCTCATCGGCTATGCCAATTCGCACGTCGTGACGCAAACCAACTCGGTCGTGATGATGCGCACGGGCACGATGTGCTCGGCCGGCGCCACCAACCCGGACGGCACCGCCATCGTCAACGCCGACGGCTCCATTCCCTGCACCGCCACGGCTTACGGCGGCACCGGCTGGCAGTATCTGCCGGACGAAGTGAACTATTCGCGGGTCAACTACAACCGCAAGCGCGAGGGCAAGTCCTTTGCCTTCCAGTACGAGAATCCCAACAAGGACCTGCGCTTCCTCTTCGAGTACAACGAATCGGACTATCGCAACGCCTGGCTCGAGCACAGCTCCAACATCAACCTGTTCGGCTTGTGGGCGGCGCCGGGCTTCAACCCGATGGCCGGAACGCCGCTGCTGCCCGCCTTCGGCACGCCGGCCTTCACGTTCAATCCCAACGGCACGCTGAAGTCGGGCGTGTTGGCCGATCCGCTGGGCGGCTGGATGGGCAATTGGGGCGGCAGCTATCAGCACGCCGTCGACGCCGCGTCGGTGGTTCCGGGTCTTCCCTATGTCAATTATTGCGGTCCTGATCCGGGGCACACCTGCGTCAACCCGTTTACCAATGGCGTCACGCTGGAAAACCAGTCGCGCGTCTTCGATCATTCGGAAGGCACGCGCGACCTTTCCGCGAATCTGCAATGGGATGTGACGGACCGCCTGCACACCACCCTCGACGGACAGTACATCAGCGCCAAGACCGGCAACAACGACATGCTGGTCGCCGATGACATCCTGGTGAACGCGCAGTACGAGCGCGACGGCGACGGCCCGCCGCAAATCAAGCTCCTGCCGGGCGACAACGTCAACTATGCTCCGGGCTTCCTGACCAATCCGCACAATTACTACAGCGCCTTCGTGCAGGACCATAAGGAGCGCAACAACGCCCAGGAAGTCGCTCTGCGCGGCGATGCCCAGTACGACGTCGACAACGGCTGGCTGAGCTATCTGAAGGTCGGTTTCCGCTATGCCGATCGCAAACAGGTCGTGCGCTACTCGGCCTACAACTGGAGCGCCGTGGCGCAACCCTGGCTGTGCAACGGTCCGGCTTTCAGCATCGACAACACGTCGCCCGCGCCCTATCCGGCGTCCTGCGGCAACCCCAACATGTTCAAGGGCTACGGCGCGGGCATCTGGGAAACCGGAAATCTCGGCAATTTCTACGACGGCAAGGTTTTCCAGCCCGGCAATACCGTCTGGCTGAAGAACTCCGTCCTGGAGAACCCCGATGCCGCCGGCTTGGCGCTTGACCAGAAGTCGACCGGAAACCCCGGTTGGTGGACACCGATCTGCTACCGCGGCGGCACCACCGACTGCTACCTGCCGTCGGAACTGCTCAACGTCACGGAAAAGACGACGGCGGGTTATGCGATGGTGGGCTTCGGCGGCGACGATCTGACGATCTTCGGCGACGTCACCGTGTCGGGCAATATCGGCGTGCGCTACATCGAGACTCAGCTGACGAGCACGGGCGGCATCTCCTATCCGACCAACGACTGGTACGCCGCCAACACGTCGGTGACGACGCCGCCGTGCAACGCGCCGTTGACGGGCAACAACGTCACCAACATCTCGTGCTGGCTGACGCCGGCTCTGGGCGCCTTCAGCAATGGCGGCTCCGGCCTCAATACCTACGGCAAGACCACTTACAATCTGTTGCCGAGCTTCAACATCAAGTTCGGCCTGACCGACAGTCAGATCCTGCGCTTCGCCGTTTCGGAGGCGATGTCGCGGCCGGACTTCGGTTATCTGCGCAACTACATCGGCATCAGTGCGCCGGCCATCGACACCACGTCGAGTTCGCCGTATGTGATCTACAATTCGCCGACGGCGGCGCATACGGCGGCCAACGTCACGGGCTACAACTTCGTCTTCGTGGCCAACGCGGGCAACCCGGCACTGAAGCCGATGACCGCCTACCAATACGACGCCTCGTACGAGTACTACTTCAGCAACTCCAGTTCGTTCACCGCGGACCTTTTCCTGAAGGAGCTCAACAACAGCATCGCTTACGGCGATGTCACGCGGAGCATCACCAACAACGGGGCGACGGAGAACATCCTGGTGCGCGGCCCGGTCAACTCTCCGAATGGCGGCGAGTTGTGGGGGTTCGAGCTTGCCTATCAGGCATTTTTCGACTTCCTCCCGGATCCGTTCGACGGCCTCGGAGCGCAGGTCAACTGGACCCACACCCATCAGGCTGGCATTCACAACTCCAACCTGGCGGTCCAGCCCGGCTACCTGGCGGGCAGCACCATCGCCTTCGGTGGCGGTCTGCAGGTCGACAATGCGGTCATCGATTCGCACCGCCTGGCCGGCATCTCCGACGACTCGTTCAACGCCATCGCCTTGTACGAGAAGGGACCGATCGGCGTGCGCCTGGCGTACAACTGGCGGTCGTCTTTCCTGACCGACAATCTGGACTGCTGCGTCGGTCTGCCGATGTATCAGAAGGGGGCCGGCTTCCTGGACGGTTCGATCCGCTATTCGCTGAACGACCATCTCGAGGTTTCGCTCGACGGCTCCAACCTGCTTGATACGCCGGTCATCTTCCAGCAGCAGGTATTCGGCGACACCTCTCTTTCGCCCAAGGCCAAGCCCGTCAAACTCGACACCGCTTGGAGCAAGAGCGGCCGGCTGCTGCAGTTTGCCGTCCGCATCAAGTACTAGCCTCTTCCGGGACGACTTGGCGCCGTTGCAGATTTCTGCAGCGGCGCCGCTTTCTTGCCGCCGGTCAAAGGCGTGGTTAAGCGCGCGCCTGTTTACTGCGGCAACAATCCCCGCTTCTTCCTGTGCCTTCGTGCAAAAATCAATCCGCGCATGGTAGGATGGTTCCGCGGGCGTGTACCCGCTGGGAGCAGGGGGCGCGATGGCGGAGAGAGACCGCAAGACCGGAACGAGTACCGCCGGGAGGCCGACCTCCTTCGACATCGCCAGCCGGGCGGGCGTCTCGCAGCCCACGGTATCCCGGGCCTTGCGCGGCGATCCGACCATCAGCGCCATCACCAGGCGCCGTGTCGAGGTGATCGCCGAAGAGCTCGGCTACAAGGTCGACAAAAATGCCTCGAATCTTCGCGGCCAGCATTCGCGCACGGTAGCGATCCTGTTTTTCGAGGATCACAGTTCGGCGGTTTCGCTCATCAACCCCTTCTTCCTGTCGATGCTGGGCTCGATTGCGGAAACCTCGGCGGTGCGCGGTTACGACCTGCTGATCTCGCTTCAACACATGTCGCACAATTGGCGCACGGACTACGAGGACTGCCGCCGGGCGGACGGCATCATCTTGCTCGGCTATGACGACTTTCTGGCGTACCGCACGCAGCTCCAGCAGCTGGCCGAGCTAGGCACCAAGTTCGTGCACTACGGCGCTGCGTTGGATGGCCACCCGGGGCCGGCCGTCGGATGCGACGACCGCCAGAGCGGCTTCGAGGCAACGCGCCATCTGATATCGCTGGGGCGGACCAACATCGCCTTTCTCGGCCATGCGTCGGCCCGCTATCCCGAGTTCCAGGGACGCCATCAGGGATACCTCAAGGCTCTCGACGCTGCGGGACTGGAGCTTCAGCGGGATCTGCAGGCAGACGCGATCAGCTCCATCCCCTCAGGCCAGGCGGCCGCCCGCAAACTGATGGCTGGCGGCAGGCCGTTCGACGCGATCTTTGCCGCCAGCGACCTGATCGCCATCGGCGCACTCGGGGTGCTGAGAGACGCCGGCATCGACGTGCCGGGAGAAGTCTCGGTGGTGGGCTTCGACGATATCCCGGCGGCCTGCATGGTGACGCCGCCGCTTACCACCATGCAGCAGGACACGCGCCTGGCGGGCGAGGTGCTCGTCAACACGCTGATGAAGCTGATGCGCGGCGAGGATGCCGAAGACACCGTGTTGCCGACAAAGCTGGTGATCCGCGAATCCTGCGGTGCGGTCAAGCGTTGAAGGACGAGCCCGCCGGCAACGGCGGAGTGGCGCTCGCCATCGCTGCAAAGGACGAGAAGACGGCGCGATGGTACGAGCGCTTCGGCGCAATGACGTTGCTCGATGATCCACTCAAGCTGATCTTGCCGCTTGCCACCATCGCCACCGCGATCGGGCGCGCGACAACCGGGCGATGACATTCAGCGGCGCAGGTCCGCGATGCTGGGCCAACGGCATCGAAAAGTCGTACGGCGGAATTGGGCGAACAGAGAGTGCAGCGCCAGCGACGCCGAAATTCGTCCTCAGCGGTGGCCTCCTTCCACGGATTCAGAATCCCGTATCGGAAGTTCGCATATCGGAAGTTCGCACGACATTTTCGGCGCTTGACCGCGCGCCTGAAATCTTTCTAACTATCTGATATTATTTATAAAAACACTGGGGGCTGCAACAGTTCGAACAACCGATATTGCTTTTTGCCTGTTCTTCCTGGTTTTCCGGCCAGGACTCCGGGATTGCCCCTGTTTGCCGAACTTGACATGTACGGACAGCGTCCGTACAACGTGGTGCGGGTAGCAGGAGGCTGACATGGCATCGGATGCCGTCGCTCGCGATGACCGGATCGAAATCCGGGCCACAAAGGAAGAGAAGCGTGTCCTGGTTGCGGCGGCCGCCCAGGAACGGCTTGACCTGACAGGATTCATCATGCGCCGCGTATTGCCGGCAGCTCGGGAGTTGGTCGATCGAAGTGAGCGGATTGTCCTGTCGGAGCGGGATACGACGCGCGTGCTTGATCTGCTCGAGAATCCTCCGAAGCCGACGCGCGCCTTGTTGGATGCGGCCAAGCGCCGTAGCGCACGCAGGTGATGACCGCTCTCGATTGGCGCGAGGAGCCGATCGCCAAACATCACGATCGCAAGAACTTCGATTGCGGAGTGGCCGCCCTCAATGAGTATCTTGATCGCTTTGCCAGGCAGAATCACGAATCGGGTGGCGCAAAGACTTTTGTTGCAGTACCTCCCGACAAACCGTCCTGCGTTCTAGGCTTCTATTCGATCAGCCCCGGCTCGATTGAATTCACGCGCTTGCCTGCCAAGGTCACGAAAAAACTTGGCCGATATGAAGTGCCCGTATTCCGCCTCGCCAGGCTTGCCGTAAGCCTTCCTTGCCAGGGCCAGGGATTGGGAGCCGATTTGCTGCTTGCGGCCGGCGAACGGGCGCTCGCGGTAGCAACGGAAGTGGGCGGTGTGGCGCTTGCCATCGATGCAAAGGACGAGAAGGCGGCAAGATGGTACGAACGCTTCGGCGCAATGCCGTTGCTCGATGATCCGCTCAAGCTGGTTTTGCCTCTTGCTACCATCGCCGCCGCGACCGGGCGCGGGACAACCGGGCGGTGACATCAGCGGCGCAGGTCCGCGATGCAGAGTTCGTCCCACATCCAACGCAGATCGTAACCGGCAGAGACGTCTTTGGCCGCGCCGTTTTCGAGTACCTTGAGCCAGTCCACCAGCTTGCGGCGGCCTGCAGCCGTCTTTGCCGCGCGGCGCGGCGAGACGTTGCCCAGCATCGGCACGGGCTCATCCAGCAAATTGCGGTAGTGCTGCTCCAGGAATGTATGGAGGACGGCGCGTTCCTCCTCGGGAGCAAGAGGCGACAAAACCTCCTTCGCTGTCGTTGCCGGACGGGAGGCCATCATTTCGGCCACCGTCTTGGAATCCACGGTGGCTGGCCCGACGAGACCGGCAAGCACCGGCTCGATCAGCGCCCGGCCTCGTTTCGAGCGCTCCGGCGAGTTGGCTTCGAATGTCATGGTCCGGCCTTTCAACTCCAGCGTTCCGAGCACGGTGGAGCCGTCATCGAGGGTCGTCGTGATCGTTTGCCCGGCTTTGGGAGACTTTCTGCCAGCCCGTTTCTTTACGCCGATCCAGTTCCAGAACGTTTCGCCTTCGACGCGAAGTGAAGGGATTCTCGCAAGCGCAAGCCTGATCGCCGGCGGGTCCGCGCCTGGCGTCAGAGGGTAAGTCGCGGTCGTCCACACAATCTCGTCACCGTCGCTGTTGCGTAGTTCCGGCAATTTGGGATTGAGAGCCCGCTCGAGGACATCGTTTAGCCAGACGTTTGTGAACAAGAAACCGGCGTGGTGCAGAACTTCTGTGTCGAGCGCGAACTGGTCGATCCTCCCCACGACGGCCTTGTCCTCGACGTGTTTGCGGATTTCGGAACGCATTTCCTTTTTGAGTTCGGCAAAGCCGTCAAGTACGGCCTCGCAGAGATCGTGGCCAAACGGCAAAGCGCCGCCGGACATTTCCACCCTTTCTCCACACGGCACGATGCGCACGGCGATCCGGTCCCATTGCTTGAGCGAATGCGTTCCCGATTTCTCGCTTATGCGCACGGGATCGCCGCCGCGCACTAGATCGCGTGCCAGAAAGCCTTCATCCCGGACAATGTCGCTGATCTCGTAGAGGCTCATCACCGATACGCGAAGCGCCGCCATGTAGCGCTTATTCGGTACACTTTCGTTCCAGCCGCGTCGCTTGAGGTAGTCATCGACGATATTGCGACCATCCTCAAACTCATACGCAAGGAAGTCCTCGAAGGCGCAACCCCAAAGCACGCCGACGGAATCTTCGCCGATGATGGCGGGTAAATCCTCGACAGTGATGCCGGCGTCGGCACAGGCCCCGCCGACATGCAGCGCCAGAAGTTCGTTGAACGGCTCACGCCATTCATCGCGCTGCAGCCATTTCATCAGTCCGGAAAGTGAATGCGCGCTTGCCATGCTTCAGGCTTGCCCTGAATTCTGCGCCAATCAAGCATCGCACCGCGCAGAAGATGTGTACCGGTGGAATCGACAGCAGCAAAAAGTCGTACTGCCGAAAGCGGCGAACAGAGAGTGCAACGCCAGCAACGCCGAAATTCGTCCTCAGTGGTGGCCTCCTTCCACGGATTCAGAATCCCGTATCGGAAGTTCGCATACCGGAGGTTCGCACGACATTTCCGGGGTTTGGCGGAGCGCTCAAAATCACACTAAGCTATTATTTTTGTTGAATAAAACATTGGCGGAGCCGGAGGGATTCGAACCCCTGAGATTTCCTAGGTGATACAGGCACTTACAGTCATGTGATTTTCACTACCCGCTAGCCTACCCACCACCGCAGAACAGTGCGAGACGACGCTAAATCACGAAGCGAAGTATAGCACCCGCGCACGGCGTTTCCATCTTTGAGATCGAGTTTTGGCTCCGCCGTTGCTTACAAGCGATCAGCTTGGCACGCCTGTCTTGGGCGCTCTAGGCTTTAGGATAGCAAGCAACGAATCCACGACGATCAACCGCCGGCGCCCGACGGTGACGGACGCTAGGACGCCTTCGTCGATCAGCATGTAGAGCTTGGTTCGTCCGAGACCCGTCGCCGCGCAAGCCTCGGCGACGGTGCAGCTGATCCGCTCGCGAAACGGAACGGTAGGGTCGGCGCAAAGTTTCTCCAAGCGACATTCCTTGCGTGCTACCACATCAAAATCGGCCACCGATGTTCGTCATTCCAGCGGGTCAGAATTGAAAGGAAACATAAGCTACCCTGAGCAATGTCCGGCCGTCGGCGGCGCGGCGCTCATTGCGATGACGCCTTTGCGCCGCTGTTCTTCTATCAGTGACAGGAGCTTGTTGCGCACGCCACGGTCCTCGAACGACACCGTGGAAGTTCTCTAATTTCTGGACGATGCAGCAGCCAGCAATTTGCGAAAGTGTCTGGGAATATCGCGTTAGCGACGCAAATGGAGGAGCCGCTGGTCGTTACCTCAGCAGCTCCCCAACGCATATAGGGATTCCCGAACCAAGCCGCCAAGGAGGCCTAGCCGAGTTTATCCCCATAGAAACGGCTATAACTAGCGAATCCTCAGCTCTGCTAGTCAAGATTTGTGGTGTGACAGCCATGAGCGCATTGCAGGCAATGTCATCAATTGCACCACACAACCGCGTGCATCAACTAAAACTCGCGCGGAGGTGAGGATGTCGTCTGGCTTGCCGTTTTAAGTAGCAGCGACGGTGCTGGCCAAAGTTCAGCCCATTGTCGACGCGTTTTTCGCCAAAAACGCTTTGCGCCATGCACCATGTGTTCCAAAGGTTTGTCGAGCGGCTGAACGACAGCCGCGAACCCGAAGCCTTCCAAGTGGCGATGGCGGAAGCCGCCAGCGCGTTTGAGCTTCCCTGCTTCGCTTATCTGCGCATGCCACGCGACAATCGCGCGCTCGCCGCGTTGATATCGACGTATCCTGTCGGTTGGACCGATCACTATCTCAATGTCCATTACGAACGGCTCGATCCTGTCATCCGCGTGGCCCATCAACGGACAGAACCCTTTGAATGGGGTTTGGGGGCGGACGACTTCGACCTCTCCAAACAACAACAGACCTTCTTCGACGAAGCGGCGGAGTTCGGAATCCGCTGCGGCTTCACGATTCCAATCAAGGATGCTCGGGGACCTGTGGCGGCCGTCACCTTTGCCAGCGACGTACGCCGTCCCGAATTTCAACGATCTATCCAGGCCAACGCACGCGTTCTGCAACTGATGGCAATCTCGCTGCACGCTCACGCCCGTCGCAAGCTCTATACAGACATCGACATTAAAGGGGTGCATCTGACAGCGCGCGAACGGGAATGTATGCATTGGGCGGCACAGGGCAAGTCCCGCTGGGAAACCGGTCAGATCTTGAAGGTCAGTGCCTGGACCGTGAAATTTCATCTCGACAATGCCAAGGCAAAACTTGGCGTCCGCACCGTTACCCAAGCAATCGCGCGCCTCGAACGCGCGCAACGTTATATGCCGCTGGAGGTTTCCCGTCGCTAACCTCCCCAGTTGGGCAGGCTCCCATTAAAATAAGACTCCGCTTTCATGTTGGGCGACATCGCGTGGAGCCCATCATGATCCAATTGATCACACCCGGCCGTTACGGCGAATTTGTCAACGCCCTCTCCGATATGCACCGCATGCGCTACCGCGTCTTCAAGGAGCGTCTGGGGTGGGACGTCGAAACCGCCGGCGACATGGAAGTTGATGAGTCGTCTGTGAAGAACGCGGAACGCGTTGACACGGCGAGATTTTGAGAACGTCGGCGAGTATTCGATTTTGCAGGGAAAGGCGTGTTTGAGAGTTGGAAGCCTGCGATTTCGAGGATGATTTTCCCGATTCCGCCGGGCCTCGATCC